>NZ_WBXN01000004.1:4223870-4889555 GCF_008973465.1 Streptomyces sp. SS1-1
CAGTACTTCATTGACACAAAAGTGATCAATGAGTCTCCTGAGCCGTCCTCCGCAGTCCAAGTGGCACGCTGGGAGTTTCTCCCAGCGGTGCTCGGCACTCTCGCTGCTGTCGGGGCAGTTCTTTCGAGCGTTCTGGAGAGCCTCTTTCGATAGGTCGGCGGAGTCTCAATGGCCCAGTCAAGGTGACGGGCGCCGGCCGGTGGTGTGGACGGCGCCCGTACTAGGCCAAGGGTTTGAGATCCGGCCTCATCTCTATCAGGTCGATCACGCGGGGACGGGATCCTGCTCCAACCCGTCCTGTTCCTCGGCTGCCTGTCCGCTGAGGTTCGACGCGAACCGCCGCTGTCCGCCCTTGTTGGTGTCAGTCGCTGGTGTCAGGAGAAGCATCGGGCTTGACACCCTGCTACAAGAACGGCCCGGGAATTCGCCGATCGTGACGCTGGTGTCCACACTGCAACGGGGTACCAGACGCATCGATCACCCGGGACTCCGAAACGACCCTGTTCGGGTCGCCGTCCTCGTAGAGCCACACGCTCACCAGCCCTGCCGCCACGGTTACCGCGAACTGGACGTCGATGCCGTCGCTGACTGCCGAAACGGTGACGGCCTCGCCCGGCTCAAGCCAGAAGTCCTCACCGTACGGCTCGACGAAGAGGCACAGCGGGACGCTCCCCGCATTCTCAACCGGCAGACTTCCGTGCACTGGATCACCCCCTTCGCACCTTATCGGCCAGGCACCCACCATCACCCACCACTCACCCCAGCTCCCATCCCGTCCGCCGTCGACCCACACACCGTGGAGCGGGCGTGGTTCAGGGCGTCCAGGTGGAGCGCGCCACTGTACGAACGACCTGGACGCCCTGGGCCGCGTCTGCTCGGCTCTGCCTGGGTCGACGGTGGACGGGATGGGAGCTCCCCACGCACGCCACATACGGACCCGCGGTCGGCGACGGTGCCCCCTCCATCCCGGTGCCGGCCGATCCCCCGCCGGAGGCATCGTCTGTGACCGTAGGCCGCTCTGTGCGGTGCTCGCCTCATGGCCTTCGGCCCAACCCATCGGTGGGCGCGCGTCGGCGCAGCGCGGGCGGAGCGGGCCGGAGGCAGGAGCGTCGCCCGGAGCGGAGCCGGGAAGCGCGCCCGGCGGAGCGGAGCGCAGCCGGGGCTTGATGAGGTAGAGAAACCTGTAACCCGCTACCCGATGATCGGCGCTGGGGTCGGGGCACGGTCTACGAAGCCATGCTGAGCGGGCAGAGCCTCCCTCTGGGCAAGCCATCCGGAGACACGTGGACCACCATTGATGGCGCTGCCTTCGCGGACGGTCCGAACATGCTCGAAGCCCTGACGTAGGTAGTAGCGCTGTAGGGCATCGTTGGTCGTCCAGGCGTCAAGGCGAAGCCATTTGGCAGATGAGCGGAAGGCTCGGTCACCCGCCCAATCGAGAAGTCGCCCGCCCAGGTTCTGCCCGGCGTACTCGCGGAACACCGTGAGCTTGTTGACGAACATGGACGGTTCCCTCAACTCCTCCTCCGACCACAACCCCTCCTCCGCGTCCGAGGTGAGGGTGATGGTCGCCGCCGTGGCCTTCCCATCCCGCACCATGAAGACCGTCCCGGCCTCGATCGTGGCCAAAAGGCGATCTGCTGGGTAGGGACGGCTCCACTGGTCAGTGCCGAGCTTGCTCAGCCAGGACGCTGCCTGTTCACGGAACGCCAAGAGAAGGGGGAGATCGTCAGGCGTGGCGGGTGCGAGTATCACTGGGGTTCGTTCTCGTCTCGGGCCGAGAGATCGCCGATCTCGTAGTTCATGCGGTTCAAGTCGCCTCGAAGCGTGGTGATCGTGCACCGGATGGGCTTCTCATTCGAGTAGCCAGTGCGGGTCCAGAGCAGGACTGGCACCCCAGCTCCGATCTCCAACAGGCGGGCTTCATCGGGCGTCGGCATGCGAGTGGAGATCTCGTCTGCGTATCCGATCTGCTCGATGCCCAAGCTTGCGAGGTAACGCGTGGTGCCTTCGGCTATGTCGCCTGGCTCGGTCAACCGCGGGGCCTGCTCGATGAGCCACTCCGGATAGTGAGTCGCCTGGGTGGACCAGGGCACGTCATCAACGAAGCGATGGCAGAACCGCAAGACGGCCCTGGACCCGACATCGACCTTGAGTCGCTCTGCGATGTACTCGGGCGCGTTGGTCAGTTCGACGCGGAACGTCTGGTGCGGCCGGCGCCCCGCGTTCGTCACGTCGGTGGAGTATGCGTCACCGTTCTGCGGAAAGGTCAGGTTCTCGAACCGCGAGGCATTGAGTACGAACACCTCGTGCTTCCGGACCTCGTAACCCAGCCCCTGGCTGGAGGAGATCAGCCCTTGACTGACCAACAAGTTGAGTCCTGATCGGACCGTGTTCCGTGAGGCGTTGAAGCGAACCATCAGCTCGCTTTCAGAGGGGAGCCGCGAGCCGGGGCCGTACGTCCCGCTGTCGATCTCCCTGCGCAGGGCGTCCGCCACCTGTTGGTACTTCGGCTGCTTGCTCATACCTCCCATCATGACGCACACGCTCAACTTATTGGTACATGTGGCGCCGAATCTCTTGACGACAGTCGCGTAACGCCACCAAACTCGTACCTACAAGTTGAGCAAGGGGTGTAACCCCCTTCTCTGCAGCAGGGAGCGGCGCCCAACCGCCAAGTCAGATCGCCGCTCCCGCCCCCATGAAGGGAGCTCTCATCATGCCCGCAACGCTCGTTGCCACGCATGCCCCGACCCCGGTGTTAGTCGAAGACCTGTCGAACATGGAGCGGGCCGTGGCGCTGTACGCCTCGGACATGCCGGATCGCTACCGCCTCCAAGGGCCGGTGGACACGACCCTGATCGGTTGGATCGGTCAGGGTGCTGCTCGCCTCGGCCGCGAAGAAGTCCGTCGGCGCGCGTCCTTCCTCCTGGGCCACCGGAGGCTGTGGCTGCGTGACCTGACAACTCCGGAGATCAACCGCCGTCACAAGCAGCGGTTTCCCTCGGCTCGGCGTCTGAACGTCGCCGAATCCATGGCGTCCACATCCCTCTTCTGGGTCTCGGTCGCCCCGGGGGCGCGGGAGCTCTCGGCCGCGATCGATGGCACGTGCCCAAAGTGCGACGGCACCGGAAAGCTCTGGGTGAACTTGGTCATCGATGACGTCTCCGGCTGGTTCGAGGAGGGCTACGCCCCGTGCTGGGTGTGCCGGGACGGCGGTGCCGCGTGACGGTGTTCCCCGTCGCCCCGGAGGCCGTGGCCGGTGCTGCGGCCTCCATGGGCACTGATCCCCTGACCCTGGCTGATCTGCTGCGGGTGGCCAACTCGCCCGGCTTCGACCGCTGGCAGGAGCAGGTCCGCCGTACCGGCGGCTGCGCCAACCCGATCCGCCTCGCAGGCCAGACGGTCACCCGGGACGCCAAGACCGGTGACGTCCTGTACTCCTACAGCACCGAACAGGAGCCGGGCGGCATGCTCCGCGTGGCCTGCGGCAACCGGCGGGCCTCCCGCTGCCCGGCCTGCGCCTGGACCTACGCCGGGGACACCTACCACCTGATCCGTGCCGGGATCACGGGCGATGAACGCAAGGACGTGCCTGAGACGGTGCGGGATCACCCTCGGGTCTTCGCCACCCTCACCGCGCCCTCGTTCGGCCCGGTCCACAACCGGGCGGACTCCGGGCGCTGCCGCTGCGGTGCCCAGCACGCCGACGACGACTCCGCCCTCGGTACGGCGCTCGATCCGGAGCGCTACGACTACGCCGGGGCGGTGCTGTGGAACAACTTCGCCGGTGATCTGTGGCGGCGCTTCACCATCTACCTGCGCCGTGAGATCGCCGCCCGTGCGGGTCTGACGCAGTCGGCCATGCGGGAGGTGTGCCGGGTCTCCTTCGGCAAGGTCGCCGAGTTCCAGAAGCGCGGCAGCGTGCACTTCCACGCCGTGGTGCGCCTCGACGGCCCGGACGGTCCCGACACCGCGCCCCCGGCCTGGGCCACGGTCGCTCTCCTCGACGGTGCGATCCGTGCCGCTGCCGCTCGGGTCGCGGTGCCGGTGCCTTCCGCCGGCGCTTTCGCCGGACGCGAGCTGCGGTGGGGATCTCAGGTCGACGTGCAGCCCATCGGCGCCCTCGGACACGAGGAACTGACCGAGCAGGCCGTCGCCTCCTACGTCGCCAAGTACGCCACCAAAGCGGCCGAGACGACCGGCACCGTGGACCGCCGGATTGGGGAGCTCTCCGAACTCGACAAGCTGCCGCTGCCCGACCACACCCGGCGCCTGATCGAAGCGTGCTGGACGCTCGACGCGGCCTACCCGGATCGGCTGCTGGCTCGCTGGGCTCACATGCTCGGCTTCCGCGGGCACTTCTCGACCAAGTCCCGCCAGTACTCCACCACCCTCGGCGCCCTCCGCCAGGTCCGCGCCGACTACCGCGCACGCCAGGAACGCCGCGAACGCGGGCTCTCCGAGGACCTCGACGACTCGGAGGGCTCCACGCTCGTGCTCGCCCACTGGACCTACGCCGGACAAGGACACACACCAGGAGAGTCCTGGTTGGCCGCATCGATCGCAAAGGAGATCCAACTGAACCGAGAGACCGCCCGTGAGGCGCTGGCCGACGCGTTGGCCGTTGAGGCTGAGGGGGAGTGGTGACCATGGATCGGCTCCTGGACGTTCAGGAAGTGGCCGAAGCGCTGGGGACGGGCGTCCGCTTCGCTCGGCGCCTGATCGAGGAACGCCGGATCACCTTTGTGAAGGTGGGGCGGCACGTCCGCATCCCACAGAGCGCGGTAGACGAGTACATCGCCGCGAACACGGTGCCTCGCGTCGTCCGCCGGTTGAGGACGGTGGCCTGATGCCCAACAGTCGTGGTCGGCGTCGGCGCTTCGGCGCAGTCCGCCAACTGGGGTCCGGTCGCTGGCAGGCCCGGTACCGTGATCCGGCGACGGGCCTGCTGCGGTCCGCGCCGCACACCTTCGAGACGAAGACGGACGCCGATCTGTGGCTCACCACCACTGAGGCAGAGATCATCAAGGGCACGTTCCGTGACCCGAGCGCGGGAAAGATCACCGTTGCCGAGTGGGGCAAGCGGTGGTTCGACTCGGCTTCCCCCCACCTGAAGCGACGGACGGTGACGCTCTACGCCGGACTGATCCGTCTGTGGATCAATCCTCGGGTCGGTGGCTACGAACTGTCGGCGGTCCGCCCGATCCACATCAAGGAATGGCTGGCCGGACTCCAGAAAGCCGGGCTGAGTGCCTCGCGTGCTCGTACCGCCTACCGGGTGCTGTCCCAGATCTTCGCGTCTGCGGTCGACAACGACCTGATTGCGGTCACGCCGTGCCGGGGGATCAAACTTCCGAGACTGCCTGAGACCGAGCCGCACATCCTGAGCAATCGTGAGGTCGAACGCTTGATCTCAAACCTCAACCGACCGCATGACCTCCTGGTCAAACTCCTCGCGTACGCCGGGCTGCGGATCGGTGAGGGGTTCGCCCTGCGGCGGAAGGATGTGGACCTGGTCAACGGTCTGATCTGGGTGGATGAAGCTCTGGCGGAGGACGCCGGGCAACTGTTCTTCGACACCCCGAAGTCACACCAGAAGCGACCGTTGGCACTGCCCGCGTATCTCGTTCGGGAGCTCCAAGAGCACCTTGCCGCGCGCGTGGCCGACGACCCCGAAGCACTGCTGTTCCTCGGTCGTACTGGGCGCCCTCTTCGGTACAACTCATGGCGTCGGACGCACTTCGACAAGGCCGTCGAGCGCGCCGGCCTCAAGGACGTCACCCCGCAGGATCTTCGAGCAACGCACGCCTCCCAGGTGGCCGACCGGCATGGCGTCATGGCTGCGGCCAAGCGACTCGGTCATGCGAATGCGAGTGTCACGACTCGGCACTACGCCCGTTCTCGGGACGGCCAGGATGCGGAGATCGCCAAGGAACTCAATGCCGATCACGAGAGGGCCAAGCGGGCTCGTGCCAGGAAAGCCAAGAGGATCAAGCGCGACGTGGCACGGACGTTGCACGAAGAGAAGGGCGCTGCTCCGGAGGCTGAAGACCAGGGCGGCTGACCTGCACAGATAGTCCGGTGTGCCTGATCGTTCACCGGAGTCTGTAAATCTGCCGGCTCAGCCTTCCCAGGTTCGAATCCTGGCGCCGCCACGCTGAGGAAAACCCCTCCGTACTACGGAAACGTAGCGCGGAGGGGTTTGCGCGTTCCGGCGTTCCCGCGTCCCCCAGGGCCCGGTCCCGCCGGGCACACTGGCCCCATGGCCACGCCTCGCAGACGCTGTCCCGAATGCCGTCGAGAGATCGCCGTCGTCGCCGGCCGGTTCGCCCGGCACGATCCTCCCGGCGCGCGGGAGAGCGGGGAACTCGTGTCCTGCCCGGGGTCCCGGCGGCAGACGCAACTCGGTGCCGCTCAGCCCGCCTTGGACGGGTACGTCGTGCCCGACTTCCCCGGGCAGTTGCCGTTGTTCTGAGCGGCACCGCAGGACGTGTCTCAGTTGCCCGCCACGGACCGCACGGCGACCGACACGGGAGTGGAGCCGCTGATCAGTTCGAGCGTCAGGCCCGCGGTCGCCGGAGTGTCCAGCAACTCCGCCAGGACGGCGGCCACATCGTCCCGGGGGATCGAGCCGCGGCCCGTGTGGGCCTCCAGGCGGACCAGGCCGGTTCCGGCGTCGTTGGTGAGCGCGCCGGGCCGCAGGATCGTCCAGTCGAGGGCCTTCTGCGAGCGGACGTACTCGTCGGCCGCGCCCTTGGCGCGCAGATAGACGTCGAAGATCTCGTCGCCCTCGTGCGCCGGGTCGGCGCCCATCGAGGAGACGACCAGGAAGCGGCGTACGCCCGCCCGGACGGCCGCGTCCGCGAAGAGGACCGCGGCGCCCTTGTCCACGGTGTCCTTGCGGTCGGCTCCGCTGCCCGGGCCCGCGCCGGCCGCGAACACCGCCGCGTCGGCGCCCCGGAGCCGCTCCGCGGCCTCCTCGACCGACGCCGACTCCAGGTCCAGGACCACGGGTTCGGCACCGGCCTCCCGCAGATCGTCGCTCTGTTCGGCCTTGCGGATGATTCCCGCGACCGCATCACCGCGCGCGGAGAGCAACTGCTCCAGCCGCAGCGCGATCTGACCATGACCACCAGCGATGACAATGCGCATGCCTTCGACCGTACGCCGGGCCGACCTCATCCGCCGCACGACGCCCGCCGGTCACCCACGTCAGCACATATCGGCGCACACGGCAGGGGAACGCCCTTACGAGACCTCCCCGCGCCCCTGCCGCGGCAGCCCGAGTTCCGCCGCCGCGGTCGAGTCGCAGTACTCCC
The DNA here is from genome assembly GCF_008973465.1 of Streptomyces sp. SS1-1. Taxonomy (NCBI): domain Bacteria; kingdom Bacillati; phylum Actinomycetota; class Actinomycetes; order Kitasatosporales; family Streptomycetaceae; genus Streptomyces; species Streptomyces sp. SS1-1. Next base: position 4,231,193 of record NZ_WBXN01000004.1, read on the forward strand.
GTACGGCGCTCGTGCGGGCCACCACGCGGCCGCGGTGCACCACGATCCGGCTGTAGGCCAGGGACAGCGCCGCCGCGAGGCGTTCGCCGCGCACCGCCAGCAGTTCGGCCGGGAAGCCCGCCTCCACGCGGACCTCCGGCAGGCCCAGCGCCGCGCGCGCCGACGCGCTCACGCAGTCGTACGCGTCCTCGGGGCGCAGCCCGTGGCGGGAGGCGAGCAGATAGGCGGCCTCGAACGGGTCGCCGCGGCCCACCGGGTTGGAGACGTCCTGCAGGGCTCCGCTGCCGGCGGCGACCCGGACCCCGGCGGCGCGCAGCAGCCGTACGGGCGCCGTGCCACGGCGTTCCGCGCCCCCGCAGCCGCCCTGGGGGAGGCACACCACGGTGACCCCGGCCGCGGCGAGCTGGTCGGCGGTGCGGGAGGCCACGTCCTCGGGCAGGCGGCCCAGGCCGCCGCAGGGGCTCAGCGTGACGCCGGGGCGCAGGCCGCCCGCCATCGCGGCGAGGCGGGACAGCCGGGCCGGGTCGGTGGCGTCGGTGTGCAGGTCGACGGGGCAGCCGTGCTCGGAGGCGACCTCCAGGACGGCCTCGACGTACCCGGTCGGGTCGGGGTCCAGGTCGGGGCAGCCGCCGACGACCGAGGCGCCCATCTTCAGCGCGTCCCGCAGTATGGCCAGCCCGTCGGCCCCCGCCACGCCGGTCAGCAGCCTGGGCATGGCGACCGTCGTCAACTCCGTGAGCCCGCGCAGCGAACGCCGTGCCTGGAGGACGGCGGCGAGCGCGTTCAGTTCCTGGACGTCGCCCACGTGCACATGGGCCCGCAGCGCGGTCGCGCCGTGGCCGAGCTGGAGCAGGGCGGCCTCGGTGGCCCGGCGCTGCACGTCCTCGGCGGCGTAGGACACCGGCCCGTCCCGGTCGTCGGCGGAGAGGGCGGTGTCGGCGTGGGCGTGCGGTTCGGCCGGGGCCGGCAGGAGCAGGTACCCGTTCAGGTCCAGACGGGACCCGCACGCGCGTGTGCCGTCCCCGGTCAGGCTCCCGGCCGTCCCCACCGCCTCGATGCGCCCGCCGCTCAGCCGTACGTCGACGGTCCGGCCGTCGGTGAGGTGTGCGCCGCACAGCAGGAGGGTGCCCGGGTCGGCGGGTCCCGACGAGGAGGACGAGGGGGGCGGCTGGGGGTGGCTGTCGGGCATCGCGCTCCAGGGGCTCGGGCTGCGCATCGGTGCTGCGGGACCCTGCCGGGGCACTGCGCCGGGCATGCAAGATCACGCAGAGTGAGTCGAGCCTAGGGTGGCCGTGCGGTCCTGGCGCGCAGGAGCGCAATAGTCGTACCGGCGTGGCCGTCGTGCGGCGAGGGCGTGGCACGGTCCTGGAGGCGGGTGTTCGGCCCGGTGTTCGGGTGCGGACGGGGGCCGGGAAACGGATTTGGGCGAACGGCGGCAGACCGTGTAATGTCTTCATCGCTCGCCCCAATAGCTCAGTCGGCAGAGCGTCTCCATGGTAAGGAGAAGGTCAACGGTTCGATTCCGTTTTGGGGCTCTGGTGTGAAGGGTTCCCGTCGCAAGACGGGGCCTGTCGCATCACAGCGGTGTAGCTCAGTCGGTAGAGCAAGCGGCTCATAATCGCTGTGTCACCGGTTCAAGTCCGGTCACCGCTACTGACAGTAGCCGATTGCGGGGTCGGTCCTTCGATCGGCTACTCTTTCTTGCGTTGAATCAGTCCATCCGTTCGTCTTAGGAGCACTCACGTGGCTGCCACCGACGTCCGCCCGAAGATCACGCTGGCCTGCGTGGAGTGCAAGGAGCGGAACTACATCACCAAGAAGAACCGGCGTAACAACCCGGACCGACTGGAGATGAAGAAGCACTGCCCGCGTTGCAACGCGCACACCGCGCACCGCGAAACGCGATAAATCAGGCTCGTACGCGAGGCCGTCCCCGATCGTGGGGGCGGCCTCGCGTCGTTTCCGCTCCGGTTACCGGTCGGTTCCGGCCGGCCGGTACATCGGAGCGGGGCGCGCGCAGCCGCGTCAGGACATTCGCAGCAGACAGCAGGAGGTGCCGGGCCATGGCGCTCGACCAGTCCTTCGTGGGGCGGAGCTACCCGCCCACCGAGCCCTACGAGGTGGGGCGGGAGAAGATCCGTGAGTTCGCGGTGGCGGTGGGGGACGCCAACCCGGTCTACACGGACCCGGAGGCCGCCAAGGCGCTCGGTCACCCCGATGTGATCGCCCCGCCGACCTTCGTCTTCGCCATCACCTTCGCGGCCGCCGGGCAGGTCGTCGCCGACCCGCAGCTGGGCCTGGACTACAGCCGGGTGGTGCACGGCGATCAGAAGTTCGCCTATACGCGCCCGGTGCGCGCCGGCGACCGGCTCTCCGTGACCTCGACGATCGAGGCCGTCAAGACCATGGCGGGCAACGACATCCTGGACGTCCGCGGCGAGGTCCACGACGAGGCCGGCGAGCACGTCGTGACCGCCTGGACGAAGCTCGTGGCGCGCGGAGCCGAGGAAGGGCAGGGCTGAGACCGATGACGGCGAAGATCGCGTACGACGAAGTCGAGGTCGGCACCGAGCTGCCCGCCCAACGTTTCCCCGTGACACGCGCCACACTGGTGCGGTACGCGGGTGCCTCGGGTGACTTCAACCCGATCCACTGGAACGAGAAGTTCGCCAAGGAGGTCGGGCTGCCGGACGTCATCGCGCACGGCATGTTCACCATGGCCGAGGCGATCCGGGTGGTCACCGACTGGACCGGCGACCCGGCGGCCGTCGTCGAGTACGGCGTCCGCTTCACCAAGCCCGTCGTCGTCCCGAACGACGACAAGGGCGCCACGATCGAGGTCAGCGGCAAGGTAGCGGCCAAGCTCGACGACAAGAAGGTCCGTGTGGACCTGACCGTGATGAGCGCCGGGCTGAAGGTGCTCGGCATGTCCCGGGCGGTCGTCCAGCTGGCGTGACGCACACGCGCGCGTGAGGGGCGTCCCGCCTGGCGGGGCGCCCCTTGTCCGTACCCGGGCCGATCCCCGAAAACCGCCCTTGACTTAGTTAGTGATTGCGTACTAACTTCGAAACATGGTCAGGATGAGTGCGGAGGAGAGGCGCGAGAGCGTCGTGCGGGCGGCCATGGCCGAGTTCGCGCGGGGCGGCTACTACGGCACGTCCACCGAGTCGATCGCCAGGCGGGTCGGCGTCTCGCAGCCGTATCTCTTCCGGCTCTTCCCGGGCAAGCGGGCGATCTTCCTGGCCGCCGCCGAGCAGTGCGTGGAGGACATCCACCGGGTGTTCGCCGAGGCCGCCGAAGGGGTGGAGGGCGAGGAGGCCCTGCACGCCATGGGTGAGGCCTATCACCGCATGGTCTCCGAGCAGCCCGAGCGGCTGATGATGCAGATGCAGATGTTCCTCGCCGTGGCCGCCGCCGAGCAGGAGGGCGACCGCGAGTTCGGCGAGGCCGTCCGGGCCGGCTGGATGCGCCTGTGGGACACCGTGCATCTGCCGCTGGGGGCGGACGTGCAGGAGACGACGACCTTCATGGCGTACGGGATGCTCATCAACTGCCTGGTGGCCATGGGCTTCCCGCCCGAGCACCGGGTCTGGGCGGGCATGGAGTCCGCCGAGCGCGATGAGGGCGAGAGCGGGAACGGGTCGTAGGGGAGGGCGGCGGGGATCGTCGCGCTCTTTTGTGGCCGCGAAAGTTAGTGATCAATAACTACCAAGCGGAATCGCACACTCCTGGGGGAGCGATGTCACACCGGACCGATCGGAACGCGGGGGAGACGAACCCGCGCGGGGCCCTCTGGGCCCTGGTCATCACGAGCGTCGCCGGATTCATGGCGGCACTCGACAACCTCGTCGTCACCACCGCGCTGCCCTCCATCCGGAAGGACCTGGGCGGCGGACTGCACGACCTGGAATGGACGGTCAGCGCCTACACGCTCACCTTCGCCGTCCTGCTGATGTTCGGCGCGGCGCTCGGGGACCGCTTCGGCCGCCGCAGGCTCTTCCTCGTCGGCATCACGATCTTCACCGCCGCGTCCGCCGGCGCGGCCCTCGCCCCCGGCATCGACTCCCTGATCGCCGCCCGCGCGGTGCAGGGCGTCGGGGCCGCGATCATGATGCCGCTCACCCTCACCCTGCTGACGGCGGCGGTGCCCGCGGCCCGGCGCGGGATGGCGTTCGGCATCTGGGGGGCGGTCAACGGGCTCGCGGTCGCGTCCGGGCCGCTCATCGGGGGCAGCCTCACCGAGCACATCTCCTGGCAGTGGATCTTCTGGCTGAACGTCCCGCTGGGTGTCGCCCTGCTGCCGCTCGCCCGGCTGCGCCTCGCCGAGTCGCACGGCACCGGAGCCCCGCTCGACCTCCCCGGCACCCTGCTGGCCAGCGGCGGCCTCTTCGGGATCGTGTACGGGCTGGTGCGCGGCCCCGCAGACGGCTGGACCGGGCGTCTGGTCCTGACCGGCCTGTTCGCGGGCGGCGCGCTGCTCGCCGGGTTCGTCCTCTACGGCACCCGGGCCCGCAACCCCATGCTGCCCATGCGGCTGTTCCGCTCCCGTGCCTTCGCCGGGATCAACGCCGCGAGCCTGCTGATGTTCCTCGGCATGTTCGGGTCGATCTTCCTGCTCAGCCAGTACATGCAGGGCGTGCTCGGCTACTCGCCGACCGAGGCGGGCCTGCGGATGCTCCCCTGGACCGGTATGCCGATGCTGGTCGCGCCGGTCGCGGGCATCCTCGCCGACCGGATCGGGGGCCGGCCCGTGGTCGCCACGGGACTGTTCCTCCAGGCCGCCGGACTCGCCTACATGGCGTCCGTGGTCACCGTCGACGTCTCCTACGCCGGCCAGCTGCCCGGTCTGATCATCAGCGGGGTCGGGATGGCGCTGTTCTTCGCGCCCGCCTCCCACCTGGTCATGTCCAGCGTCCGCCCCGCCGAACAGGGCATCGCGTCCGGCGCCAACAACGCCCTGCGCGAGGTCGGCGGCGCGCTCGGCATCGCGATCATGGGCTCGATCTTCGCGGCCCAGGGCGGCTACGAGACCGGCCAGACCTTCGTCGACGGGCTGCGGCCCGCCCTGGTCACCGGCGCCGCCGTGGTGGCGCTCGCCGGTGCCGCCGCCCTGTTCGTCCCGGGCCGGCGGCACGCCGTCGAGGCCGCCGACGAGGCGGGGAGCCTCCCAGAGCGCGAGCTCCAGCCGGCCTCCCGGTGACCTCGCCCCACCCTCGTCCGTCCACCGAGAACAGAGGAACAGCCGTGCCCACGCTTCCCTGGACCACGCCGAACCCCGTTCCACCCGGCGCCGACGTGCACGTCTTCGCCTCCCGCTTCGAGACCCGCACCCTCTGGGGAGCGTTCGCCTTCTTCCTGCGCACGCCGGGCGTGTGGCGGCAGGTGAGCCGGGCGCCCGGGGCGTACGGCGCCACGCTGAAGGCCGAGGTGTTCCGGAAGACCTTCTGGACCCTGTCCGCCTGGGAGTCGCCGGCCGCGCTGAAGGAGTTCGCCCGCTCCGGCCCGCACGCCCCGACCGCCCGGGGCCTGTCCGGGCGGATGCGGGACGCGAAGTTCACCCGCTGGGAGGTGCCGGGCGACGCGCTCCCGCTGGACTGGAGCGAGGCGCGGCGCCGGCTCACCTGACCGGCACGCGCGCGTGGAGCCCGTCACGGTCCCGGTATCCACAGGGGTGCCGGGGCCGTCGGCGCCGTCTCGTAGTCTTGGGCGCGTGCAGGTACTCCACGACGCGCCCCTCGCCCCCCTCACCACCTTCCGGCTGGGCGGCCCGGCCACCCGCCTGGTCACCGCCACCACCGACGCCGAGGTGATCGACGTCGTGCGCGAGGCGGACGCCACGGGGACCCCGCTGCTGGTCATCGGCGGCGGGTCGAACCTGGTCATCGGCGACAAGGGCTTCGAGGGCACCGCCCTCGTCATCGCCACGAAGGGCGTCGAGCTCGACGGCACTACCCTGGAGCTGGCCGCGGGCGAGGTGTGGACCGACGCCGTCGCCCGCACCGTCGAGGCCGGACTCGCCGGCATCGAGTGCCTCGCCGGCATCCCCGGCAGCGCGGGCGCCACCCCGATCCAGAACGTCGGCGCGTACGGCCAGGAGGTCTCCGCGACCATCACCGAGGTCATCGCCTACGACCGCCGGGCCGGCGAGACCGTCACGCTGACGAACGAGGAGTGCGCCTTCTCGTACCGCCACAGCCGCTTCAAGGCCGACCCCGAGCGTCATGTCGTCCTGCGCGTCCGGTTCGAGCTGGAGGACGCGGGCGGGCTCTCCGCGCCGGTGCGGTACGCCGAGACGGCCCGCGCCCTCGGCGTGGAGGTCGGCGACCGGGTGCCGCTGGCCGTCGCGCGGGAGACCGTCCTGAAGCTGCGTGCCGGGAAGGGCATGGTGCTCGACGCCGACGACCACGACACCTGGTCGGCCGGGTCGTTCTTCACCAACCCGATCCTCACCGACGAGCAGTTCGCGGCGTTCCGCGCGCGCGTGGCCGAGCGCCTCGGCGAGGGCGTGGAGCCGCCCGCGTACCCGGCGGGGGAGGGGCACACGAAGACCTCCGCGGCCTGGCTCATCGACAAGGCCGGCTTCACCAAGGGCTACGGCAGCGGCCCCGCCCGTATCTCCACCAAGCACACCCTCGCCCTCACCAACCGGGGCGCGGCCACCACCGAGGACCTGCTGGCGCTGGCCCGCGAGGTCGTCGCCGGGGTCCGCGAGGCGTTCGGAATCACGCTGGTCAACGAGCCGGTGACGGTCGGCGTCAGCCTCTAGAGGCCCTGCAGGCAAAGGCGTCAGTACGCCACCCCCACGCCCTGCTTCACCGTCCTCGCGTCCTGGGTCATCGCCAGCATCGCGTGGGCCACGTCCGCGCGGCCGATGAAGCGGCCCCGGGCCGGGGTCCCGCCGATCACCGTGCGGTACGCGCCGCCGAGCGGCTTGTCCTGGAGCCGGGGCGGCCGGACCGACGTCCACTCCAGGGAGCTGCGGGCGAGGTCCGCCTCCATCTCCCGCAGGTCGTCGTAGACGCTCTTGAGGACCTTGGAGACGACGGCGTGCGTCGTCCGGTCCAGCGGGCCGTCCTCCGGCGCGGCCGGCCCGAGCGGCGCCGCGCTCACCACCAGCAGCCGGTGCGTGCCCTCGGCCTCCATGGCCCGCAGCACCGTGCGGGTCAGCCGCGCGGTGATCCCGGCGTCCTTGCGGGTGCGGGCGCCGAGACCCGACAGGACCGCGTCCCGGCCGGCCACCGCGGGACGCACGGCCTCCGGGTCGGTCAGATCCGCGCGGAACATCTCCAGCCCCGCCCCCGTCACCGGCAGCCGCGCGGGATCCCGTACGACCGCCGCCACCTCGTGCCCGGCGGCGAGCGCCTGGCGGACGATCTCCTGACCGATGCCTCCGGTGGCACCGAACACCGTGAGCTTCATGGCTCTCCCCGATCTCGGAACGACTGGTGGGTAAGTGTTCACTCACCCGTGTCTCGCCTCTGGAGTCAGGGTTCTCGGCGAGCGGCTGACCCGCCTCACCCCGCTGCTCGGCACCCTCACGGCCGAGCCCGGCACCGGCACCCTGGAGGACAACCTGGCCCGCATCGCCGAGCAGGCCGCCCTGTTCTACGAACAGAGCTTCCCGATCGCCGCGTCCCTGTACGCCGAGCCCCAGCTCAAGCGGCGGCACGACGAGGCGCTGCGCAAGATCGGCGCCGGCCCGCACGTGCCGATCGAGGCCCTCGACGCCTATCTGCGCGCCGAGCAGGCCGTGGGCCGCGTCCATCCCGGAGCCGACACCTTCGCGGCCGCCTCCCTGCTCCTCGGCGCCTGCGCCCAGCGCGCGTTCGCCTACGACGCGGGGCCCGAGGACGCCCGCCCGCCCGCGGCCGACTTCGCCGCCCGGCTCGCCCGGACCCTGCTGGACGGAATCTCCGTTGCGCGGGACGCCGCCCGCCCGTGACCCTGACCCCATGAGGCAGCGCACATGCGGCTGAGGCTGACCGAGTTCCGGCCCCGGACCGGGCCGCACATCCACCGGGTCGTCCGGCCGAGGACACCCCTGCGCCACACCGCGCTGACCGCCCCCGACCCCGTCGGCCTGCTCCTCGGCGACCACGACGGCCTGAGCCGGCTGGCCGCCCTGTTCTCCTTCGCCTCCCGCTCCCCGCACACGATCGTCCATGTGCCCCTGCGTGACGGCGTCCCGCCCGACGAGGGCCGGGGAGAGCGGATCGACCTCGTCCTGGCCCACCGCACCCTCGGCCTGCGCCCCAGCCGCTGGCCGGGACTGCGGCGCGCTCTGCGCCAGGGCACCCCGCTGACCGTGCGCACCGATGAGGCCCGCACCGCACGGGACGCACGCGCCTGGCAGGAGAGCCGGGACCGCGACGACCTACGGCACACCACCCACGCGCGCACACTCTTCCTGTTCGGCGGCCGAGAGGTGTTCGCCGAGTCCGCCGAGGACCTCGCCCACGCGGCCGGCTTCGGGCCGCGTCAGAAGCGCGTCGCCGAAGGGCACCTCGCGTTCATGACGCGGCTGCCGCTGGCCCAGCCGCCCGGCGGCGGACACCCCTTCGAGGTGCTGGTCTGCTTCAAGCCGTATCCGCCGTACACCCACTTCAGACGACCGGGCCGGCCAGCCAGTCGTCCACGTCCGCCAGCAGCTTCTTCTTCGTCTCCTCGGGCGCGGCCGAGGCCCGTACGGACTGACGGGCCAGCTCCGCCAGCTCCGCGTCGCTGAAACCGTGGTCGTGCCGGGCGATCTCGTACTGGGCGGCGAGCCGTGAGCCGAAGAGCAGCGGGTCGTCGGCGCCCAGGGCCATCGGCACCCCCGCCTCGAACAGGGTGCGCAGCGGGACGTCCTCCGGCTTCTCGTACACCCCGAGGGCGACGTTCGACGCCGGGCACACCTCGCAGGTCACGCCCCGGTCGGCGAGGCGCTTCAGCAGGCGCGGGTCCTCCGCCGCCCGCACGCCGTGGCCGATCCGGTGCGCCTCCAGGTCGTCCAGGCAGTCCCGGACCGAGGCGGGCCCCGTCAGCTCGCCGCCGTGCGGCGCCGACAGCAGGCCGCCCTCACGCGCGATGTGGAAGGCGCGGTCGAAGTCCCGGGCCATGCCCCGGCGCTCGTCGTTGGAGAGCCCGAAGCCCACCACGCCCCGGTCCGCGTAACGGACCGCCAGCCGGGCCAGGGTGCGCGCGTCCAGCGGGTGCTTCATCCGGTTCGCCGCGACCAGGACGCGCATGCCGAGCCCGGTGTCCCGCGCCGCCGTGTCGACCGCGTCGAGGATGATCTCCAGCGCCGCGATCAGCCCGCCCAGCCGGGGCGCGTACGACGTCGGGTCGACCTGGATCTCCAGCCAGCCGGAGCCGTCCCGCAGGTCCTCCTCGGCGGCCTCCCTGACCAGGCGCTGGATGTCCTCCGGCTGCCGCAGGCACGAGCGGGCGGCGTCGTACAGGCGCTGGAAGCGGAACCAGCCCCGCTCGTCCGTGGCCCGCAGCTTGGGGGACTCGCCTCTGGTCAGCGCGTCCGTCAGGGCCTCGGGCAGACGCACCCCGTACTTGTCGGCCAGCTCCAGCAGGGTCGTCGGCCGCATCGAGCCGGTGAAGTGCAGGTGCAGATGGGCTTTCGGCAGATCAGAGACATCACGTACACGCTCCATTCCCAGATCCTGCCGCACGCCCGAGGGGTCCCGGTAGCGGTTTCCCCTTTAGTGGTCTTGCTCGCACAAACAAATGAGGGCGCCTCCGGAGATCCGGAGGCGCCCTCGGGCGGACGGGGGACGTCAGTCCCGGGCCTCCGCCAGCAGCTTCTGGATACGGCTCACGCCCTCGACGAGGTCCTCGTCGCCGAGCGCGTACGACAGCCGCAGATAGCCCGGCGTGCCGAACGCCTCACCCGGGACGACCGCGACCTCGGCCTCCTCCAGGATCAGCTCGGCCAGCTCGACGCTGCTCCGCGGGCGCTTGCCGCGGATCTCCTTGCCGAGCAGGGCCTTCACCGACGGGTAGGCGTAGAAGGCGCCCTCGGGCTCGGGGCAGACCACGCCGTCGATCTCGTTGAGCATCCGCACGATCGTCCGGCGCCGGCGGTCGAACGCCTCGCGCATCTTGGCGACGGCCTCCAGGTCGCCGGAGACGGCGGCGATGGCCGCGGCCTGTGCCACGTTGGAGACGTTGGACGTGGCGTGCGACTGGAGGTTGGTCGCGGCCTTGACGACGTCCTTCGGGCCGATGACCCAGCCGACCCGCCAGCCCGTCATGGCGTAGGTCTTGGCGACGCCGTTGACGACGACGCACTTGTCGCGCAGCTCGGGGAACAGGCCCGGCAGGGAGACCGCGGCGGCCTCGCCATACACCAGGTGCTCGTAGATCTCGTCCGTGAGGACCCACAGGCCGTGCTCGAGGGCCCAGCGGCCGATCGCCTCGGTCTCGGCCTCGGTGTAGACGGCGCCGGTCGGGTTGGACGGCGACACGAAGAGGACGACCTTCGTCTTCTCGGTGCGCGCGGCCTCCAGCTGCTCCACGGAGACGCGGTAGCCGGTCGTCTCGTCGGCGACGACCTCCACCGGGACACCGCCGGCGAGCCGGATCGACTCCGGGTACGTCGTCCAGTACGGCGCCGGGACGATGACCTCGTCGCCCGGGTCGAGGATCGCGGCGAAGGCCTCGTAGATGGCCTGCTTGCCGCCGTTGGTGACGAGGATCTGCGAGACGTCCGGCTCGTAGCCGGAGTCGCGCAGCGTCTTCGCGGCGATCGCGGCCTTCAGCTCGGGAAGACCGCCCGCCGGGGTGTAGCGGTGGTACTTCGGGTTCTTGCAGGCCTCTACGGCTGCCTCGACGATGTAGTCGGGGGTCGGAAAGTCGGGCTCACCGGCGCCGAAGCCGATCACCGGACGCCCGGCGGCCTTGAGGGCCTTGGCCTTGGCGTCCACGGCGAGGGTGGCGGACTCGGAGATCGCGCCGATTCGGGCGGAGACCCGGCGCTCGGTCGGAGGGGTTGCAGCGCTCATGGCCCCATCGTTTCAGACAGGAAACGCGCCCGGCACACGGGTTTCACGGACTGAACATCCCCTGAACATCCGTCCGGATCCCGCCCTCGGCCAGCGCGATCTTGTGCCCGCGGACCAGTGCCCGTCCGGCGATCCTCCGGCGGCCGCGTCCTCATCGGCCACTTTCTGTTCGACGGGGCGCCCGGGACCACGTACACTCTCACCTCGTTGGCCTTCAGCAGCCGCCGTCGCACGGTGCACACCGAGCATCCGCGCGGATGCGGTACGTTGGGGGACACACAAAGGGTCGTAGCTCAATTGGTAGAGCACTGGTCTCCAAAACCAGCGGTTGGGGGTTCAAGTCCCTCCGGCCCTGCTACACACACCTTCGCCAGGATGTGTGCGCATGTACGTACAGCAATGCACCGCCGTGCGGCTCAGACCGGGCGCGGCACGGCCACGACCCGGAATCAGGTGAGGACGAGTGACGGACGCCGTGGGCTCCATCGACATGCCTGATGCCCAGGACGAGGCGCCGGAGAAGAAGACGCGCAAGGGCGGCAAGCGCGGCAAGAAGGGCCCGCTGAAGCGGCTCGCGCTGTTCTACCGCCAGATCGTCGCGGAGCTCCGGAAGGTCGTCTGGCCGACGCGCAATCAGCTGACGACGTACACCACTGTGGTGATCATCTTCGTCGTCATCATGATCGGTCTCGTGACCGTGATTGACTATGGGCTCGACCACGCAGCCAAGTACGTCTTCGGCTGAGCACAGAGCGAAGGGCGCCGCGGGTCACCGGCGCCCCTTTCGCATGTTCCACCCCTATGTATCCAGGAAGAAGCAGCCACCGTGTCTGACCAGAACCTGAACGACGCCGTCGAGCCGGACCAGTCCGTGGACGACGAGCTCGACATCGTCGAGGGCGCGGACGAGGACCTGGACGAGTTCGAGGCTGCCGACGCCGAGGCGGGCGAGCCCGCCGAGAAGGCCGCGCTGCACGTCGAGGACGCTGCGGACGACTCCGAGGACGCCTCCGGTGAGGCGGACGAGGCGACCGAGGAGGAGGCCGACCCCGTCGACCCCGTCGCCGCCCTCCGCGAGGAGCTCCGCACCCTGCCCGGCGAGTGGTACGTGATCCACACCTACGCCGGCTACGAGAACCGCGTGAAGACCAACCTGGAGCAGCGCGCCGTCTCGCTGAACGTCGAGGACTACATCTTCCAGGCCGAGGTGCCGCAGGAAGAGGTCGTCCAGATCAAGAACGGCGACCGCAAGACGATCAAGCAGAACAAGCTGCCGGGCTACGTCCTCGTCCGCATGGACCTGACGAACGAGTCCTGGGGCGTCGTCCGCAACACCCCCGGCGTCACCGGCTTCGTGGGCAACGCCTACGACCCGTACCCGCTGACCCTGGACGAGATCGTCAAGATGCTCGCCCCGGAGGCCGAGGAGAAGGCCGCCCGCGAGGCAGCCGAGGCCGAGGGCAAGCCGGCGCCGCAGCGCAAGGTCGAGGTCCAGGTGCTGGACTTCGAGGTCGGCGACTCGGTCACCGTCACCGACGGCCCCTTCGCCACGCTGCAGGCCACGATCAACGAGATCAACGCCGACTCCAAGAAGGTCAAGGGTCTCGTCGAGATCTTCGGCCGTGAGACGCCGGTCGAGCTGAGCTTCGACCAGATCCAGAAGAACTAGCCGGCGTCTTCGCCAGAGCTTCCGAACAGGTCAGACCGGCTGTCCCGCAGCCTGTCTGACCTGCTCGGTTTCAGGCCGCGCATCTATACCCGTTATCGTTGTGCGGTATGCCTGCGTCCAGGAACGCCATCTGGGGGCGGGTAGGACCCGAAGAGAGGAACCGGAGAGCAATGCCTCCCAAGAAGAAGAAGGTCACGGGGCTCATCAAGCTCCAGATCCAGGCCGGTGCCGCGAACCCGGCCCCGCCGGTCGGCCCCGCGCTGGGTCAGCACGGCGTCAACATCATGGAGTTCTGCAAGGCCTACAACGCCGCGACCGAGTCGCAGCGTGGCTGGGTCATCCCGGTGGAGATCACGGTCTACGAGGACCGCTCCTTCACCTTCATCACCAAGACGCCTCCGGCCGCCAAGATGATCCTCAAGGCCGCGGGCATCGAGAAGGGCTCCGGCGAGCCGCACAAGACCAAGGTCGCCAAGATCACCGAGGCGCAGGTCCGCGAGATCGCCCAGACGAAGCTGCCCGACCTCAACGCCAACGACCTGGACGCCGCGTCGAAGATCATCGCCGGCACCGCGCGTTCCATGGGCGTCACGGTCGAGGGCTGACCTCCACCCCCCGTACGACAAGCAGAACGTGGGAGGGCCTGCTCGGCCCGGACCACGACTCCTAAGAACACACAGGAGCAGTAGTGAGCAAGCGCAGCAAGTCTCTCCGCGCTGCGGACGCCAAGATCGACCGGGACAAGCTCTACGCCCCGCTCGAGGCCGTCCGTCTCGCCAAGGAGACGTCCACGACCAAGTTCGACGGCACCGTCGAGGTCGCCTTCCGCCTGGGTGTCGACCCGCGCAAGGCCGACCAGATGGTCCGTGGCACCGTGAACCTTCCGCACGGCACCGGTAAGACCGCCCGGGTCCTGGTCTTCGCGACCGGTGACCGTGCCGAGGCCGCGCGTGCCGCGGGCGCCGACATCGTCGGCGCCGACGAGCTGATCGACGAGGTCTCGAAGGGCCGCCTGGACTTCGACGCCGTCGTCGCCACCCCGGACCTCATGGGCAAGGTCGGCCGCCTCGGCCGCGTCCTCGGCCCCCGTGGTCTGATGCCGAACCCGAAGACCGGCACCGTCACGCCGGACGTCGCCAAGGCTGTCAACGACATCAAGGGCGGCAAGATCGAGTTCCGCGTCGACAAGCACTCGAACCTGCACTTCATCATCGGCAAGACGTCGTTCGACGACACCAAGCTGGTGGAGAACTACGGCGCGGCCCTGGAGGAGATCCTCCGTCTGAAGCCGTCCGCCGCCAAGGGTCGCTACATCAAGAAGGCCGCCATCAGCACCACGATGGGCCCCGGCATTCCGCTGGACGCCAACCGCACCCGCAACCTCCTCGTCGAGGAGGACCCGGCCGCGGTCTGAGCCTTCCCGCTCACCGAAGTCGGACACGGGCCCCGCACCTTCCCGGTGCGGGGCCCGTTCCCTGTCCCCGCCCGCCGTGTCCGTGCCCTGGGTTAACGTGCCTTCACGGGAACCGCAGGGGGGACGTATGACCAGCACGAGGGCGCACCGGCCGGCGCTGTGGACCGCCCTGCCGGCCGCGCTGACCGCCCTGGCCGCCTGCACCGCCCCCGACGGCTCCGCGGGCCCCGAGCGCACCGCGCCCGCCCCGGCCGTGACGGCCGCCCTGCGCCAGGCCGAGCGGTCCACCGACCGCGCCGCGTCCTCGTACGTGGAGTCCACGACCACCCTGGGCTCCTCGCTCTCCATGACGGCCCACGGCACCCTCGCCTGGCGCGGCCCCCTCACCGGCACCCTGCGCATCCGCTACACGGGCGGCAGCACGGCCGACACGATGCGCCGCCTGGGCACGACGTCGATGGAGGCCCGCTATCTGCCGGACGCGTACTACGCGCGGATGGGCGAGGCGTTCGCCGGCAGGACCGACGGCAGGCACTGGATCAGATACGCCTACGACGACCTGGAGCGCCTCGCGGGCAGCTCCGGGGCGGACCTCGCCGACCGGATGCGCGACACCGCGCCGCACACCTCGGTGAAGCGGCTCCTCGCGTCCTCGGACGTCCGCAGGGTCGGCGAGGAGACCGTGCGGGGGACGCGGACCACGCACTACTCCGGCACGGTGCCGGGGGAGGGCGCGGACGCGCAGACCGTCGAGATCTGGGTCGACGAACGGCACCTGCTGGTCAAGAAGGTCGAGAAGGGCCGTACGGCCACGGGGGCGCTGACCCAGACCGCCTTCTACCGCGACTACGGCGTCGCGGTGAAGGTCGGCAGGCCGCCGGCCGGGGACACCGCGGACCTGGAGGAACTGCTGGGGAGCGAGGTCGGGAACTGATGCCGTAAGGGGCGATTTGCCTGACGGCGATGGCGTCCCGTACTCTCCTACAGAAGCCAAAGACCGCTGGTCGTTGCCGTGCGCTCGGATGAGGGTGCGGTGGCCGAAGGATCCGCTGAATAGCGGACGACCCGCGCAGGTGTCAGTGGAAGAACTCCCGGAGTGCGCACAGCCTGTGTGCAAGGCCGGTCGAGTCCGCCCCGTGCGCCTGCGCCGGGGCGTTTCGTTTTCCCCAGTCCTCCTTCGGGTCCGCGCGGTCAGAATCACCCGGAAGGAGGCCGAGACTCTATGGCGAGGCCCGACAAGGCTGCCGCAGTGGCCGAGTTGACGGAGCAGTTCCGCAACTCCAGCGCTGCCGTGCTGACCGAGTACCGCGGTCTCACCGTGGCGCAGCTCAAGACGCTGCGTCGTTCGCTCGGTGAGAACGCCCAGTACGCCGTGGTGAAGAACACGCTGACCAAGATTGCGGCCAACGAGGCCGGGATCTCGACGCTGGACGACCTGTTCAACGGTCCGACGGCTGTCGCCTTCGTCACCGGTGACCCGGTGGAGTCGGCTAAGGGTCTGCGCGACTTCGCCAAGGACAACCCGAATCTCGTCATCAAGGGCGGTGTCCTTGACGGCAAGGCGCTGTCCGCCGACGAGATCAAGAAGCTTGCGGACCTCGAGTCCCGCGAGGTTCTGCTCGCCAAGCTGGCGGGCGCTCTGAAGGGCAAGCAGACGCAGGCTGCTCAGGTCTTCCAGGCGCTCCCGTCGAAGCTCGTCCGCACCGTGGACGCGCTTCGTGCCAAGCAGGACGAGCAGGGCGGTGCCGAGTAATTCGGCTCGCACGATGACCGCCGCCGCCTGAGGCGGAGGTCGTAGCGGGCCAACGTACGCCCGCCAGCACATGTACATCCGGCACCTGCCGAATTAGTGGAAGGAAAGCCATCGTGGCTCTCACCCAGGACGAACTGCTCGCCGAGTTCGAGAACATGACCCTGATCCAGCTCTCCGAGTTCGTGAAGGCGTTCGAGGAGAAGTTCGACGTCACCGCCGCCGCTGCGGCCGTCGTCGCCGCCCCGGCCGCCGGCGGTGCCGCCGGTGGTGGCGAGGCCGTCGAGGAGAAGGACGAGTTCGACGTCATCCTCACCGGCGCCGGCGACAAGAAGATCCAGGTCATCAAGGTCGTGCGTGAGCTGACCTCCCTCGGCCTGAAGGAGGCCAAGGACCTGGTCGACGGTGCGCCGAAGCCGGTTCTGGAGAAGGTCAACAAGGAGGCCGCGGACAAGGCCAAGGAGTCCCTCGAGGGCGCCGGCGCCTCCGTCGAGGTCAAGTAAGACCTTCACGAACGCAGCGGCCCGCTAGGGCTGTAACGCGGACGTACCGAGGAGCGATCATCCATTCGGGTGGTCGCTCTTCGGCGTTCCCGGGGTGTGGCCGCGGTTGCCTTGCGCCGCGTTCGTCGGGGGGTATGGTGATCTTCGTCGTGTCCCTGGTCGGCCCGGGGTTCGGGTATGAGGGCCTTGACGAACCGCACGCAGCGCGCAATTCTCAGGACGCGTCGTCACAAGGATCCGAATCCGAGGCATGGATCGGCGGCGAAGAGGGCAGTATCAACGTGCGTTGAAGGCAGGCATGGCGCAGGCGTTGAGAACAATGAGGGTCTCTGAAAACCGGGACTGGACATCAGTGTGCCTTGTGGCTACACTGACCCTTTGCGCTGCCTGTTAGCTGTCCCCTGCCCGTCACCAGGGGTCTGCCCTCGCCTCAGTATCGCCGACCGGACATCTCCGACCTGGCCCAAGAGCCGGATCGGACGACGTCTGTCCCGATGTGGGAGTGAGGGGCCGGTACGCGCGTAGTGAGTCCGAGCCCTCGGAAGGACCCCCTCTTGGCCGCCTCGCGCAACGCCTCGACCGCGAATACGAACAACGGCGCCAGCACCGCCCCGCTGCGCATCTCTTTTGCAAAGATCAAGGAGCCCCTCGAGGTTCCGAACCTGCTCGCGCTGCAGACCGAGAGCTTCGACTGGCTGCTCGGCAACACCGCCTGGCAGAGTCGGGTCGAGGCGGCTCTGGAGTCCGGTCAGGACGTCCCCACCAAGTCCGGCCTCGAGGAGATCTTCGAGGAGATCTCCCCGATCGAGGACTTCTCCGGGTCGATGTCGCTGACGTTCCGCGACCACCGTTTCGAGCCCCCGAAGAACAGCATCGACGAGTGCAAGGAGCGCGACTTCACGTACGCGGCCCCGCTCTTCGTCACCGCCGAGTTCACCAACAACGAGACCGGCGAGATCAAGTCCCAGACGGTCTTCATGGGCGACTTCCCGCTCATGACCAACAAGGGCACCTTCGTCATCAACGGCACCGAGCGTGTCGTGGTGTCGCAGCTCGTCCGCTCGCCGGGCGTCTACTTCGACTCCTCCATCGACAAGACGTCCGACAAGGACATCTTCTCCGCCAAGATCATCCCGTCCCGGGGTGCCTGGCTGGAGATGGAGATCGACAAGCGCGACATGGTCGGTGTGCGCATCGACCGTAAGCGCAAGCAGTCCGTCACCGTCCTCCTGAAGGCTCTCGGCTGGACCACCGAGCAGATCCTCGAGGAGTTCGGCGAGTACGAGTCGATGCGCGCCACCCTGGAGAAGGACCACACCCAGGGCCAGGACGACGCGCTGCTCGACATCTACCGCAAGCTGCGTCCGGGCGAGCCGCCGACCCGTGAGGCCGCGCAGACGCTGCTCGAGAACCTCTACTTCAACCCCAAGCGATACGACCTCGCCAAGGTCGGCCGCTACAAGGTCAACAAGAAGCTGGGTGCGGACGCTCCGCTGGACGCGGGCATCCTGACCGTCGAGGACATCATCTCGACGATCAAGTACCTGGTGAAGCTGCACGCGGGCGAGACCGAGACGGTCGGCGACAGCGGTCAGGGCATCGTCGTCGAGACCGACGACATCGACCACTTCGGCAACCGTCGTCTGCGCAGCGTCGGCGAGCTCATCCAGAACCAGGTCCGTACGGGTCTGGCTCGTATGGAGCGCGTCGTGCGCGAGCGCATGACCACCCAGGACGTCGAGGCGATCACGCCGCAGACCCTGATCAACATCCGGCCGGTCGTCGCCTCCATCAAGGAGTTCTTCGGCACCAGCCAGCTGTCGCAGTTCATGGACCAGAACAACCCGCTGTCCGGGCTGACGCACAAGCGTCGTCTGTCCGCGCTCGGCCCGGGTGGTCTGTCCCGTGAGCGGGCCGGCTTCGAGGTCCGTGACGTCCACCCGTCGCACTACGGCCGCATGTGCCCGATCGAGACGCCCGAAGGCCCGAACATCGGTCTGATCGGCTCGCTCGCCTCGTACGGCCGCGTCAACGCGTTCGGTTTCGTCGAGACCCCGTACCGGAAGGTCATCGACGGCCAGGTCACCGACGAGGTGGACTACCTGACCGCCGACGAGGAGGACCGCTTCGTCATCGCGCAGGCCAACGCGCCGCTGACGGACGACCTCCGCTTCGAGGAGGCCCGCGTCCTCGTCCGCCGCCGTGGCGGCGAGGTCGACTACGTCGGCGGCGAGGACGTCGACTACATGGACGTCTCCCCGCGCCAGATGGTGTCGGTCGCGACGGCCATGATCCCGTTCCTCGAGCACGACGACGCCAACCGTGCCCTCATGGGCGCGAACATGATGCGCCAGGCCGTTCCGCTCATCAAGGCGGAGGCCCCGCTCGTCGGCACCGGCATGGAGTACCGCTCCGCCGTCGACGCCGGCGACGTCGTCAAGGCCGAGAAGGCCGGTGTGGTCCAGGAGGTCTCCGCGGACTACATCACCACCGCCAACGACGACGGCACGTACATCACGTACCGCCTGGCCAAGTTCGCCCGCTCCAACCAGGGCACCTCGGTCAACCAGAAGGTCATCGTCCACGAGGGCGACCGGATCATCGAGGGCCAGGTCCTGGCCGACGGTCCGGCCACCGAGAACGGCGAGATGGCCCTCGGCAAGAACCTGCTCGTGGCGTTCATGCCGTGGGAGGGTCACAACTACGAGGACGCGATCATCCTGTCGCAGCGCCTCGTGCAGGACGACGTCCTCTCCTCGATCCACATCGAGGAGCACGAGGTCGACGCCCGTGACACCAAGCTCGGCCCCGAGGAGATCACCCGGGACATCCCGAACGTCTCCGAGGAGGTCCTCGCCGACCTCGACGAGCGCGGCATCATCCGCATCGGTGCCGAGGTCGTCGCCGGCGACATCCTGGTCGGCAAGGTCACGCCCAAGGGCGAGACCGAGCTGACCCCGGAGGAGCGCCTGCTGCGCGCCATCTTCGGTGAGAAGGCCCGTGAGGTCCGTGACACCTCGCTGAAGGTGCCGCACGGCGAGATCGGCAAGGTCATCGGCGTCCGCGTCTTCGACCGCGAGGAGGGCGACGAGCTTCCCCCCGGTGTGAACCAGCTGGTGCGCGTGTACGTCGCGCAGAAGCGCAAGATCACCGACGGTGACAAGCTCGCCGGCCGTCACGGCAACAAGGGCGTCATCTCCAAGATCCTGCCGATCGAGGACATGCCGTTCCTGGAGGACGGCACCCCGGTCGACATCATCCTCAACCCGCTGGGTGTCCCGTCCCGAATGAACCCGGGACAGGTCCTGGAGATCCACCTCGGCTGGCTCGCCAGCCGCGGCTGGGACGTCTCCGGCCTCGGCGAGGAGTGGGCGCAGCGCCTCCAGGCCATCGGCGCCGACCAGGTCGCCCCCGGCACCAACGTCGCGACCCCGGTCTTCGACGGTGCCCGGGAGGACGAGCTGGCGGGTCTGCTGCAGCACACCATCCCGAACCGGGACGGCGAGCGCATGGTGCAGCCGACCGGTAAGGCGCGGCTGTTCGACGGCCGCTCCGGTGAGCCGTTCCCGGACCCGATCTCCATCGGGTACATGTACATCCTGAAGCTGCACCACCTGGTCGACGACAAGCTGCACGCCCGTTCGACCGGCCCGTACTCGATGATCACCCAGCAGCCGCTGGGTGGTAAGGCCCAGTTCGGTGGCCAGCGGTTCGGCGAGATGGAGGTGTGGGCGCTGGAGGCGTACGGCGCCGCCTACGCCCTCCAGGAGCTGCTGACCATCAAGTCCGACGACGTCACCGGCCGCGTGAAGGTCTACGAGGCCATCGTCAAGGGCGAGAACATCCCCGAGCCCGGCATCCCCGAGTCCTTCAAGGTGCTCATCAAGGAGATGCAGTCGCTCTGCCTGAACGTGGAGGTGCTGTCCAGCGACGGTATGTCCATCGAGATGCGTGACACCGACGAGGACGTCTTCCGCGCTGCGGAGGAGCTCGGCATCGACCTGTCCCGGCGCGAGCCGAGCAGCGTCGAAGAGGTCTGACGGGAGTCCGGCGGGGCCCTCACCCACAGGGCCCCGCCGACCCCCAGGCCCCCGTTTCAGACCACAGACTTACAACCCTGAGAGGGATTGACGCATAGTGCTCGACGTCAACTTCTTCGATGAGCTCCGGATCGGTCTGGCCACCGCTGACGACATCCGTCAGTGGAGCCACGGCGAGGTCAAGAAGCCCGAGACCATCAACTACCGCACCCTCAAGCCCGAGAAGGACGGCCTCTTCTGCGAGAAGATCTTCGGCCCCACCCGGGACTGGGAGTGCTACTGCGGCAAGTACAAGCGTGTCCGCTTCAAGGGCATCATCTGTGAGCGCTGCGGCGTCGAGGTGACCCGCGCCAAGGTGCGCCGTGAGCGGATGGGCCACATCGAGCTGGCCGCCCCCGTCACGCACATCTGGTACTTCAAGGGTGTCCCGTCGCGCCTCGGCTACCTGCTGGACCTGGCGCCCAAGGACCTCGAGAAGGTCATCTACTTCGCGGCGTACATGATCACGTACGTCGACGAGGAGCGCCGTACCCGCGACCTGCCCTCCCTGGAGGCGCACGTCTCGGTCGAGCGCCAGCAGATCGAGAACCGCCGGGACGCCGACCTGGAGGCCCGCGCCAAGAAGCTCGAGACCGACCTGGCCGAGCTCGAGGCCGAGGGTGCCAAGGCCGACGTGCGCCGCAAGGTGCGCGAGGGTGCCGAGCGCGAGATGAAGCAGCTGCGCGACCGTGCGCAGCGCGAGATCGACCGTCTCGACGAGGTCTGGACCCGGTTCAAGAACCTCAAGGTCCAGGACCTCGAGGGCGACGAGCTGCTCTACCGCGAGCTGCGTGACCGCTTCGGCACGTACTTCGACGGCTCGATGGGTGCCGCGGCGCTGCAGAAGCGCCTGGAGTCCTTCGACCTGGAGGAGGAGGCCGAGAAGCTCCGCGAGATCATCCGCACCGGCAAGGGCCAGAAGAAGACCCGTGCGCTCAAGCGCCTGAAGGTCGTCTCCGCGTTCCTGCAGACCAGCAACAGCCCCAAGGGCATGGTGCTCGACTGCGTGCCGGTCATCCCGCCGGACCTGCGTCCGATGGTGCAGCTGGACGGTGGCCGCTTCGCGACCTCCGACCTGAACGACCTGTACCGCCGTGTCATCAACCGCAACAACCGCCTGAAGCGGCTTCTCGACCTCGGCGCGCCCGAGATCATCGTGAACAACGAGAAGCGCATGCTCCAGGAGGCCGTGGACGCGCTGTTCGACAACGGCCGTCGTGGCCGGCCGGTCACCGGCCCGGGCAACCGTCCGCTGAAGTCGCTGTCCGACATGCTCAAGGGCAAGCAGGGCCGCTTCCGTCAGAACCTGCTCGGCAAGCGAGTCGACTACTCGGCGCGTTCCGTCATCGTCGTCGGCCCGCAGCTGAAGCTGCACCAGTGCGGTCTGCCCAAGGCCATGGCGCTGGAGCTCTTCAAGCCGTTCGTGATGAAGCGCCTGGTCGACCTGAACCACGCGCAGAACATCAAGAGCGCCAAGCGCATGGTGGAGCGCGGCCGCACGGTCGTGTACGACGTCCTCGAAGAGGTCATCGCCGAGCACCCGGTTCTGCTGAACCGTGCTCCCACCCTGCACCGCCTCGGCATCCAGGCCTTCGAGCCGCAGCTGGTCGAGGGCAAGGCCATCCAGATCCACCCGCTCGTCTGCACCGCGTTCAACGCGGACTTCGACGGTGACCAGATGGCCGTGCACCTGCCGCTGTCCGCGGAGGCGCAGGCCGAGGCCCGCATCCTGATGCTGTCCTCGAACAACATCCTCAAGCCCGCCGACGGCCGTCCGGTGACGATGCCGACCCAGGACATGGTCCTCGGTCTGTTCTTCCTCACCACCGACGGCGAGATGCGGGACGTGAAGGGCGAGGACCGCTCCTTCTCCTCCGTGGCCGAGGCGATCATGGCCTTCGACGCCGGCGAGCTCTCGCTCCAGTCGAAGATCGACATCCGCTTCCCGGTCGGCACCATCCCGCCGCGCGGCTGGACCCCGCCGGCGCAGGAGGAGGGCGAGCCGGAGTGGCAGCAGGGTGACTCGTTCCGTCTGCGGACGACCCTGGGCCGCGCGCTCTTCAACGAGCTGCTGCCCGAGGACTACCCGTTCGTCGACTACGAGGTCGGCAAGAAGCAGCTCTCCGAGATCGTCAACGACCTCGCCGAGCGGTACCCGAAGGTCATCGTGGCGGCGACGCTCGACAACCTGAAGGCGTCCGGCTTCTACTGGGCGACCCGTTCCGGTGTCACCGTGGCCATCTCCGACGTCGTCGTTCCCGAGGCGAAGAAGGAGATCGTCAAGGGCTACGAGGCGCAGGACGAGAAGGTCCAGAAGCAGTACGAGCGCGGTCTGATCACCAAGGACGAGCGCACGCAGGAGCTCATCGCGATCTGGACCAAGGCGACCAACGAGGTCGCCGAGGCGATGAACGACAACTTCCCGAAGACCAACCCGATCTTCATGATGGTGAACTCGGGTGCACGAGGCAACATGATGCAGATGCGTCAGATCGCCGGTATGCGTGGTCTGGTGTCGAACGCGAAGAACGAGACGATCCCGCGTCCGATCAAGGCGTCGTTCCGTGAGGGCCTGTCCGTGCTGGAGTACTTCATCTCCACGCACGGTGCCCGTAAGGGTCTGGCGGACACCGCCCTGCGTACCGCCGACTCGGGTTACCTCACCCGTCGTCTGGTGGACGTCTCGCAGGACGTCATCATCCGCGAGGAGGACTGCGGCACCGAGCGCGGTCTGAAGCTGCGGATCGCCCACCGCGGCGCCGACGGCGTGCTGCGCAAGGCGGACGACGTCGAGACCAGCGTCTACGCCCGCATGCTCGCCGAGGACGTCGTCATCGACGGCAAGGTGATCGCGCCGGCCAACGTGGACCTGGGCGACGTGCTCATCGACCAGCTGGTGCACCACGGTGTCGAGGAGGTCAAGACCCGTTCGATCCTGACCTGCGAGTCCCAGGTCGGCACCTGCGCGATGTGCTACGGCCGTTCGCTGGCCACCGGCAAGCTGGTCGACATCGGTGAGGCGGTCGGCATCATCGCCGCCCAGTCCATCGGTGAGCCCGGCACCCAGCTGACGATGCGTACCTTCCACACCGGTGGTGTGGCCGGTGACGACATCACCCAGGGTCTGCCGCGTGTCGTCGAGCTCTTCGAGGCCCGTACCCCGAAGGGTGTCGCCCCGATCTCCGAGGCCACCGGCCGCGTGCGGATCGAGGAGACCGAGAAGACCAAGAAGATCGTCGTCACCCCGGACGACGGCAGCGACGAGACGGCGTACCCGATCTCGAAGCGCGCCCGTCTCCTGGTCAGCGAGGGCGAGCACGTCGAGGTGGGCCAGAAGCTCACCGTGGGTGCCACCAACCCGCACGACGTGCTGCGCATCCTGGGTCAGCGTGCCGTCCAGGTCCACCTGGTCGGCGAGGTCCAGAAGGTCTACAACTCGCAGGGTGTGTCGATCCACGACAAGCACATCGAGATCATCATCCGGCAGATGCTCCGCCGCGTGACGATCATCGAGTCCGGCGACGCCGAGCTGCTGCCCGGCGAGCTGGTCGAGCGCTCGAAGTTCGAGACCGAGAACCGTCGTGTGGTCCAGGAGGGCGGTCACCCGGCCTCCGGCCGGCCGCAGCTCATGGGTATCACCAAGGCCTCGCTGGCCACGGAGTCCTGGCTGTCGGCGGCGTCCTTCCAGGAGACGACGCGAGTCCTCACGGACGCGGCGATCAACGCCAAGTCCGACTCGCTCATCGGCCTCAAGGAGAACGTCATCATCGGTAAGCTCATCCCGGCCGGTACGGGTCTGTCCCGCTACCGCAACATCCGGGTCGAGCCGACCGAGGAGGCCAAGGCCGCGATGTACTCGGCCGTCGGCTACGACGACATCGACTACTCGCCGTTCGGCACGGGCTCCGGCCAGGCCGTTCCGCTGGAGGACTACGACTACGGTCCGTACAACCAGTAAGCGAGCGATCGTGTGAAGGGCGGTCACCCCTCGGGGTGGCCGCCCTTCGGCGTGTCCGGGGCCGGCTCCGGGATCCCTCAGGGTCCGACCCCGATGCCCTGACGGCCGGTTCGGCGCATGATGGAGGGACTCCGACCGTTACGGGGGAGGTGCTCCATGACTCAGCCGTCGTGGCCGCCGTGGCGGCCCTGGCAGGGGCCCGGGCCGCAGCCGTGGCCGAGGGGTGGAGGTGGTGCGCCGCGGCCCTGGGCACCGGCCGCCGCCCCCGCGATGCTCGCCTCGCACGCCGACCGGGAGCGCGCCGTGGACGTGCTCAGGGCAGGGTTCGGGGAGGGGCGCCTGGAGAAGCCCGAGTTCGACCAGCGGGTGGCGCGGGCCTACGCGGCCCGTACGGTGGGGGAGCTGGCCCTGCTGGTGGCCGACCTGCCCCAGGGCCCCCTGCCGCTGCCGGCGCCCGTCACGCCCGTGCCGCGGACCTTCCTGCCATACGACCGGCCGCGGACCAACGGCAAGGCGGTCGGTTCGGCCGTGTGCGGGGTGCTCTGCCTGATGAGTTTCGGCCTGGCCGGCATACCGGCCGTCGTGCTGGGGCACTCGGCCCGCGCCGAGATACGGCGCACGGGCGAGAGCGGTGACGGGCTCGCGCTGACGGGGCTCGTCCTCGGCTGGCTGTCGAACGCGGCGTGGGCGGCGCTGCTGACGCTGATGATCGTGGCCGCGGCCGTGTCCGCGTGACGGTGGCGGGCGCGCGGTGAGAGGTCTGTGACGTGGCCGGATCGACCGGACGAAGATCGTTGTCGCCGTGTGGTCTTGACATCGGCCGCATGGCGATGCGGGCGAGACCCATTTGTTTTGACCGCAGCGAATGCGATAGGTACGCTCAGACCTTGTGCCTGGGGTGTGCCCTGGCTCTTGTGCGTGCCTTCAGACCGTACAGCGAGCTGTGAGCGGCCACCGTGATCTGTGCTCTTTTCGCCTCGCGGCGGGAGTCCGCCGGATTCGACACACCCGACCGCGTGGGTCGGTGACGTTCCAGGTTAGCTTCACCATTCGGCACACAGAAACCGGAGAAGTAGTGCCTACGATCCAGCAGCTGGTCCGCAAGGGCCGGCAGGACAAGGTCGAGAAGAACAAGACGCCCGCACTCGAGGGTTCCCCTCAGCGTCGTGGCGTCTGCACGCGTGTGTTCACGACCACCCCGAAGAAGCCGAACTCGGCCCTGCGTAAGGTCGCGCGTGTGCGTCTGACCAGCGGGATCGAGGTCACCGCTTACATTCCGGGTGAGGGACACAACCTGCAGGAGCACTCCATCGTGCTCGTGCGCGGCGGCCGTGTGAAGGACCTGCCGGGTGTTCGCTACAAGATCATCCGCGGCTCCCTCGACACCCAGGGTGTCAAGAACCGCAAGCAGGCCCGCAGCCGCTACGGCGCCAAGAAGGAGAAGTAAGAATGCCTCGTAAGGGCCCCGCCCCGAAGCGCCCGGTCATCATCGACCCGGTCTACGGCTCTCCTCTGGTGACCTCCCTGATCAACAAGGTGCTGCTGAACGGCAAGCGCTCCACCGCCGAGCGCATCGTCTACGGCGCCATGGAGGGCCTGCGTGAGAAGACGGGCAACGACCCGATCATCACGCTGAAGCGCGCTCTTGAGAACATCAAGCCGACCCTCGAGGTCAAGTCCCGCCGTGTCGGTGGTGCGACGTACCAGGTCCCGATCGAGGTCAAGCCCGGTCGCGCCAACACGCTCGCGCTGCGCTGGCTGGTCGGTTACTCCCGCGCCCGTCGCGAGAAGACCATGACCGAGCGTCTGCTCAACGAGCTCCTCGACGCCTCCAACGGCCTGGGTGCCGCTGTGAAGAAGCGCGAGGACACGCACAAGATGGCCGAGTCCAACAAGGCCTTCGCGCACTACCGCTGGTAGTCGCTCCCCACATCGAGACCGAGAGAAGACTGAAGCCTTATGGCTACCACTTCACTTGACCTGGCCAGGGTCCGAAACATCGGGATCATGGCCCACATCGACGCGGGCAAGACGACCACCACCGAGCGGATTCTGTTCTACACCGGTGTGTCCTACAAGATCGGTGAGGTCCACGACGGCGCTGCCACCATGGACTGGATGGAGCAGGAGCAGGAGCGTGGCATCACGATCACGTCTGCTGCCACCACCTGTCACTGGCCGCTCGAAGACAACGACTACACCATCAACATCATCGACACCCCCGGGCACGTCGACTTCACCGTCGAGGTGGAGCGGTCCCTGCGTGTGCTCGATGGTGCCGTGACGGTGTTCGACGGTGTCGCCGGTGTCGAGCCCCAGTCCGAGACGGTGTGGCGTCAGGCCGACCGTTACGGCGTCCCGCGCATCTGCTTCGTCAACAAGCTGGACCGTACCGGCGCCGAGTTCCACCGCTGCGTGGACATGATCTCGGACCGCCTGGGCGCCCAGCCGCTCGTCATGCAGCTCCCGATCGGCGCCGAGGCCGACTTCAAGGGCGTCGTGGACCTGGTCCGCATGAAGGCGCTCGTGTGGTCCGCCGAGGCCGCCAAGGGCGAGATGTACGACGTCGTCGACATCCCGGCCACGCACACCGAGGCCGCCGAGGAGTGGCGCGGCAAGCTGGTCGAGGCCGTCGCGGAGAACGACGAAGAGATCATGGAGCTGTACCTCGAGGGCCAGGAGCCCACCGAGGAGCAGCTGTACGCCGCGATCCGTCGCATCACCATCGCGTCCGGCAAGTCCAGCGACACCACGGTCACCCCGGTGTTCTGTGGCACCGCGTTCAAGAACAAGGGCGTCCAGCCCCTGCTCGACGCGGTCGTGCGCTACCTGCCGACCCCGCTCGACGTCGAGGCCATCGAGGGCCACGACGTGAAGGACCCCGAGCTGGTCGTCAAGCGCAAGCCGTCCGACGACGAGCCGCTGTCCGCGCTGGCGTTCAAGATCATGAGCGACCCGCACCTCGGCAAGCTCACCTTCGTCCGGGTCTACTCGGGCCGCCTGGAGTCCGGCACCGCCGTGCTGAACTCCGTCAAGGGCAAGAAGGAGCGCATCGGCAAGATCTACCGCATGCACGCGAACAAGCGTGAGGAGATCGAGTCGGTGGGCGCCGGCGACATCGTCGCCGTCATGGGCCTGAAGCAGACCACCACCGGTGAGACGCTGTCCGACGACAAGCAGCCGGTGATCCTGGAGTCCATGGACTTCCCGGCGCCGGTCATCCAGGTCGCGATCGAGCCCAAGTCCAAGGGCGACCAGGAGAAGCTGGGTGTCGCCATCCAGCGTCTCGCGGAGGAGGACCCCTCCTTCCAGGTCCACTCGGACGAGGAGACCGGTCAGACCATCATCGGCGGTATGGGCGAGCTGCACCTCGAGGTGCTGGTCGACCGTATGCGCCGTGAGTTCAAGGTCGAGGCCAACGTCGGCAAGCCGCAGGTCGCCTACCGCGAGACGATCCGCAAGGCCGTCGAGCGCGTCGACTACACGCACAAGAAGCAGACTGGTGGTACCGGCCAGTTCGCGAAGGTGCAGATCGCGATCGAGCCGATCGAGGGCGGCGACGCCTCGTACGAGTTCGTGAACAAGGTCACCGGTGGCCGTATCCCGAAGGAGTACATCCCTTCGGTGGACGCCGGTGCGCAGGAGGCCATGCAGTTCGGCATCCTCGCGGGCTACGAGATGACCGGCGTGCGCGTCACGCTGATCGACGGTGGCTACCACGAGGTCGACTCCTCCGAGCTCGCGTTCAAGATCGCCGGCTCGCAGGCCTTCAAGGAGGCCGCGCGCAAGGCCAGCCCCGTGCTGCTCGAGCCGATGATGGCCGTCGAGGTCACCACGCCCGAGGACTACATGGGCGAGGTCATCGGTGACATCAACTCCCGCCGTGGCCAGATCCAGGCCATGGAGGAGCGGGCGGGTGCTCGCGTCGTGAAGGGCCTCGTGCCCCTCTCGGAGATGTTCGGTTACGTCGGCGACCTGCGCAGCAAGACGTCCGGCCGGGCCAGCTACTCCATGCAGTTCGACTCCTACGCCGAGGTTCCGCGGAACGTCGCCGAGGAGATCATCGCGAAGGCCAAGGGCGAGTAACGCACCGCGTTCACACGCTTTAGGCTTGACTCCGGAGCCTCAGGGGGCATTCCACCGCAACAGCGGGCGGAATGCCCCGGGGCCCGGGCTTTCCAGCAAAGATCACCTGGCGCCGATGAAGCAAGGCGTTCAGAACCACTCCACAGGAGGACCCCGTGGCGAAGGCGAAGTTCGAGCGGACTAAGCCCCACGTCAACATCGGCACCATCGGTCACATCGACCACGGTAAGACGACCCTCACGGCCGCCATTACCAAGGTGCTGCACGACGCGTACCCGGACCTGAACGAGGCCTCGGCCTTCGACCAGATCGACAAGGCTCCCGAGGAGCGCCAGCGCGGTATCACCATCTCCATCGCGCACGTCGAGTACCAGACGGAGACCCGTCACTACGCCCACGTCGACTGCCCCGGTCACGCGGACTACATCAAGAACATGATCACGGGTGCGGCGCAGATGGACGGCGCCATCCTCGTGGTCGCCGCCACCGACGGCCCGATGCCGCAGACCAAGGAGCACGTGCTCCTGGCCCGCCAGGTCGGCGTTCCGTACATCGTCGTCGCCCTGAACAAGGCCGACATGGTGGACGACGAGGAGATCCTGGAGCTCGTCGAGCTCGAGGTGCGTGAGCTCCTCTCCGAGTACGAGTTCCCGGGCGACGACGTTCCCGTCGTCAAGGTCTCGGCGCTCAAGGCGCTCGAGGGCGACAAGGAGTGGGGCCAGTCGGTCCTAGACCTGATGGCCGCCGTCGACGAGGCGATCCCGCAGCCCGAGCGTGACGTCGACAAGCCGTTCCTGATGCCGATCGAGGACGTCTTCACCATCACCGGTCGCGGTACGGTCGTCACCGGCCGTATCGAGCGTGGTGTCCTCAAGGTCAACGAGACCGTCGACATCATCGGCATCAAGCCGGAGAAGACCACCACCACGGTCACCGGCATCGAGATGTTCCGCAAGCTGCTCGACGAGGGCCAGGCCGGTGAGAACGTCGGTCTGCTGCTCCGCGGCATCAAGCGCGAGGACGTCGAGCGCGGCCAGGTCATCATCAAGCCCGGTTCGGTCACCCCGCACACCGAGTTCGAGGCCCAGGCCTACATCCTGTCCAAGGACGAGGGTGGCCGCCACACGCCGTTCTTCAACAACTACCGTCCGCAGTTCTACTTCCGTACGACGGACGTGACCGGCGTCGTGACCCTCCCCGAGGGCACCGAGATGGTCATGCCGGGTGACAACACCGAGATGAAGGTGGAGCTCATCCAGCCCGTCGCCATGGAAGAGGGCCTGAAGTTCGCCATCCGTGAGGGTGGCCGGACGGTCGGCGCCGGCCAGGTCACCAAGATCAACAAGTAATCTTGTCGGTCTGACCTGGTAGCTCCAGCGCGAGCACCTGAAGGGGCCCGCACGACTTCGGTCGTGCGGGCCCTTTCGCATGCCCGGAGACACGTCCGGGCGCGGTTCGTCAGGGGGTGCGGCGCAGGCCGTCGACCAGGACGGCGGCGAGCCCGCGGGCGTCGTAGTCGGGGTCGTTCTCGGCGCCGATGCACAGGTTGCCGACGCCGCGCAGCAGGGTGAGCGCCGTGATGTCGTCGCGGATCTCGCCGGCGGCGGCCGAGGCGGACAGCAGGTCGGCGCAGACGGGCACCAGACGGTCCAGGAAGTAGTCGTGCAGGGCGGCGAACCCGGACTGGTCGGAGCGCAGCACGGCGGCGAGGCCGTGCTTGGTGACCAGGAAGTCCACGAACAGGTCGATCCAGCGGCGCAGGGCCGCGTGCGGGGTCGGGCCCTCGGCGAGCAGGGCCGGGCCGGCCTCGGCGCAGGCGTCCACCTGGTGCCGGTAGACGGCGATGATCAGGTCCGCGCGGGTCGGGAAGTGCCGGTAGAGGGTGCCCGTGCCGACGCCGGCCCGGGCGGCGATGTCCCGCACCGGGGCGTCCACGCCCGCGGTGACGAAGACCGCGGCGGCCGCGTCGAGCAGCGTCTCCTTGTTGCGCCGGGCGTCCTTCCGCCGGGACGGTGCCGCGCTCGTGCCGCGCTGGTCGCTCTCGCTCACCGCGTCGCTCCTCGCTCTCTCGCCGGGTCCCCGCATGGTCTCACGCAGGCGGAACGGAGCCGTCGTACGTCTGCGCTTGCGGAAGCGGAACAACGTTCCGTATCGTGGGAGGCGTACCGGAACGTTGTTCCGCTTCCAGTGTAGGAGACTTCCATGCAGTACCGCACGCTCGGCCGCACCGGCGTCCAGGTCAGCACGCTCGCGCTCGGCGCCATGAACTTCGGCGCCATCGGGCGCACCACCCAGGACGAGGCCACCGCCATCGTCGACGCGGCCCTGGAGGCCGGCGTCAACCTCATCGACACCGCCGACTTCTACGGCGAGGGCGAGTCCGAGGAGATGGTCGGCAAGGCCATCGCGGGTCGCCGCGACGACCTGGTCCTGGCCACCAAGGCCACCATGCCGATCGGGGAGGAGCGCAACCACCGTGGCAGCTCCCGCCGCTGGCTCTACAAGGCCCTCGACGACAGCCTGCGCCGCCTCGGCGTCGACCACGTCGACCTGTTCCAGATCCACCGCTGGGACCCCACGACGACCGACGAGGAGACCCTGTCGGCCCTGACCGACCTCCAGCGCGCCGGGAAGATCCGCTACTTCGGCTCCTCCACCTTCCCCGCCTACCGCATCGTGCAGGCGCAGTGGGCCGCCCGCGAGCTGCGTCTGGGCCGGTACGTCACCGAGCAGCCCAGCTACTCGATCCTCCAGCGCGGCATCGAGTCGCACGTCCTCCCGGTGACCCAGGAGTACGGCCTCGGCGTGCTGGTGTGGAGCCCGCTCGCCTCGGGCTGGCTGTCCGGCGCGGTCCGCAAGGGCCAGGAGGTGACCACGAGCCGCTCGAAGGTGCTGCCCGAGCGCTTCGACCTCTCGATCCCCTCCAACCAGGCCCGCAGCGAGGCCGTCGAGCGGCTGGCCGTGGTCGCCGACGAGGCCGGGCTCACCCTGATCCAGCTGGCCCTGGGATTCGTCAACGCGCACCCCGCCGTGACCGCCGCGCTCATCGGCCCCCGCACGCTGGAGCATCTGCACTCCCAGCTCGCCGCCGCCGACACCGTGCTCTCCGCCGACGTCCTCGACGCGATCGACGAGATCGTCGCCCCCGGCACCGACCTGGCCCCGCAGGAGAAGTTCGACACGCCGCCCGCGCTGCTCGACGTGTCCCTGCGCCGCCGCTGACCGGGACGGACGGCACCTGATGTCCGGCATCCCCCGGCCCAGCTTCGGGATCATGACCGCGCCCTCGCAGGTCGGCTACGACGACCTCGTCCGCGTCTGGCGCGAGGCGGACGAGGTCCCCGAGATCGAGCACGCCTGGCTGTTCGACCACCTCATGCCCATCTTCGGCGACCCCCAGGGTCCGGTCTTCGAGGGCTGGACGCTGCTCGCCGCCCTCGCGGCGCAGACCCGGCGGCTCCGGCTCGGCGTGATGGTGACCAGCAACCGGTTCCGGGCGCCCGCGCATCTCGCCAAGATCGCGACGACGGTGGACGTCGTCTCCGGCGGGCGGCTGGACTTCGGCATCGGGGTCGGCTCACGGCCCCACCCGCCGGAGGCCCGGCGCGAGTACCCGGCCCACGGTCTGCCCTTCCTGGAGCCGGCCCGGGCGGTCGAGAGCCTCGCCGAGGCGTGCACGGTGATCCGCCGGCTGTGGACCGCGGACGAGCCGTTCGACTTCCACGGCACCCATCACCGGCTGACCGGGGCCTTCGCCCGCCCCAGGCCCGTGCAGCGCCCGCATCCGCCGATCCTCGTCGGCGGCCGGTCGTCGGCGACGCTGCGGGTGGCCGCGGTCCACGCCGACGTGTGGAACGTGCCGGGCGGCGACATCGACGACGTGGTGCGGCGCAGCGCCCTGCTGGACCGGTACTGCGCCGACATCGGCCGCGACCCGGCGTCGATCGTCCGGTCGATCCACCTGCCGGTCGACACCGGCCGGCCCGGCGCCGTGCGGGACGCCGTGGGGGAGGCGCTGGAGGCGGGGTTCCGGCACGTCGTGCTCGGGCTGCCGGCGCCGTTCCCCGCGGGCATCGCCCGGTGGGTGGCGGAGGAGGTGATCCGTCCGTCGGCGGGATGACAGGGGCCTGAAAACCCGGCGCGTGCACGGGTATTGACGCGCCGCTCGGCCAGACCATACCGTCCGCCCCACCCCCTAATGTTTCGGATGCGTTTTCGAAACATTCGAGAACGAGGACGGGAATGGAAGCCCCATGAGACCCCTTCGTTTCGCCACCGTGGCCCTCACCACCGCGGCACTGGCCCTGCCGCTCCTGGGCGGTTCGGCGTCCGCCGCCCCCAAGGCCGGCCCCAAGGCGCCGCCGCACGCCCACGCGGCGCCCGACCGGCTGCGCGCGGCCGCCCCCGAAGGTTTCGTGATCGGCTCGGCCGTGGCCGGCGGCGGTCACCATCTGGAGCAGGACTACCCGGACCCCTTCACGTACGACAAGGAGTACCGGAAGGTCCTGGGGCGGGAGTTCAGCTCCGTCTCGCCCGAGAACCAGATGAAGTGGGACTACATCCACCCCGAGCGCGACCGCTACGACTTCGGGCAGGCGGACGCGATCGTCGAGTTCGCCCGCAAGAACCACCAAGTGGTGCGCGGCCACACGCTGTTGTGGCACAGCCAGAACCCCGCGTGGCTGGAGAACGGCGACTTCACCAAGGCGGAGCTGCGCTCCCTCCTGCACGAGCACATCACCAAGGTGGTCGGCCGGTACAAGGGGAGGATCCAGCAGTGGGACGTGGCGAACGAGATCTTCGACGACCAGGGCAACCTGCGGACGCAGGAGAACATCTGGATCCGTGAGCTCGGTCCGGGAATCGTCGCGGACGCGTTCCGCTGGGCGCACCAGGCCGACCCGAAGGCGAAGCTGTTCCTCAACGACTACAACGTCGAGAGCGTCAACGCGAAGAGCGACGCGTACTACGCGCTGGTGAAGGATCTGCGCGCCCAGCGGGTGCCGGTGCACGGCTTCTCCGTGCAGGGCCACCTGAGCACGCGCTACGGCTTCCCCGGCGACCTCGCCGACAACCTGCGCCGCTTCGACGCGCTCGGCCTGGAGACGGCGGTCACCGAGCTGGACGTCCGCATGGACGTCCCGGAGGGCTCGCGCCCGACCGCGGCCCAGGAGAAGCGGCAGGCGGAGTACTACCAGCGGATGCTTCAGGCGTGCCTGGAGGTCGACGGCTGCAACTCGTTCACCATCTGGGGCTTCACCGACAAGTACTCGTGGGTCCCGGTGTTCTTCCAGGGCGAGGGCTTCGCGACCGTCATGACGGACGGCTTCGGCCGCAAGCCGGCGTACTACGCGCTGCGCGACACGCTGAAGGACGCCCGCGAGCACGACTGCGGGAAGGGCGGCCCGAAGGGGCCCAGGCCCCCGACGCACTGAGGCGTCCCCGAACCACCGCCCCGGCCCGGTCGTCCGACACCGGCCCGGGGCGGTTCCATGTCCACAGTCCGTACACGTTGTCCAGATAGCGGACATTCGGGCCCGCCCCTTGGTATCCGCGTAACGCAGGAGTAACACTGGAAGGGTTGCGCGACCCTTCGTATACGAAACCGGCGTACGAACGCGGCCGCCGACGTCCCGCGCGCGGCAACGGCGCCGAGCGCCCCCACCGGTGCCGTACCGGTGAAGCCGTGCCAGAAAGGGACCTGCCCCGTGACCCCCGTGTCCTCCCGACCCGACCCCAAGACCTCCCTCGACCGTCTGCGCGCCGAGGTGGAGCGCCGCAACCCCGCGGAGCCCGAGTTCCACCAGGCCGCCCGAGAGGTCCTGGAGACGCTCGCCCCCGTGCTCGCCGCGCGGCCCGAGTACGCCGAGCCGGGGCTCGTGGAGCGGCTCGTCGAGCCGGAGCGGCAGATCATGTTCCGGGTCCCGTGGCAGGACGACCAGGGCCGCGTCCACGTGAACCGCGGCTTCCGCGTCGAGTTCAACAGCGCCCTCGGCCCGTACAAGGGCGGTCTGCGCTTCCACCCCTCGGTGAACCTCGGCATCATCAAGTTCCTGGGCTTCGAGCAGATCTTCAAGAACGCGCTCACCGGGCTCGGCATCGGCGGCGGCAAGGGCGGCAGCGACTTCGACCCGCAGGGCCGCAGCGACGCCGAGGTCATGCGCTTCTGCCAGTCCTTCATGAGCGAGCTGTACCGGCACATCGGCGAGTACACCGACATCCCCGCCGGTGACATCGGCGTCGGCGGCCGGGAGATCGGCTACCTGTTCGGCCAGTACCGGCGCATCACCAACCGCTGGGAGGGCGGCGTCCTCACCGGCAAGAGCGCCGGCTGGGGCGGCTCGCTGATCCGCCCGGAGGCCACCGGGTACGGCAACGTGCTCTTCACCGAGGCCATGCTGCGCTCCCGCGGCGAGGACCTGGAGGGGCAGACCGCGGTCGTCTCCGGCTCCGGCAACGTGGCCATCTACACCATCCAGAAGCTGACCGCCCTCGGCGCCAACCCGGTCACCTGCTCCGACTCCAGCGGCTACGTCGTCGACGAGAAGGGCATCGACCTGGAGTTGCTGCGCCAGATCAAGGAGGTCGAGCGGGGCCGGGTGAGCGCGTACGCCGAACGCCGGGGCGCCTCCGCGCGGTTCGTGCCGGACGGCCGGGTCTGGGACGTCCCGGCGGACGTCGCCCTGCCGTCGGCCACGCAGAACGAGCTGAACGCCGTGGACGCCGACGCCCTGATCCGCAACGGCGTCAAGGCGGTCTCCGAGGGCGCGAACATGCCCACCACGCCCGAGGCCGTGCAGCTGTTCCAGCGGGCCGGGGTCGCCTTCGGGCCCGGCAAGGCGGCCAACGCCGGCGGGGTCGCGGTCAGCGCGCTGGAGATGACGCAGAACGCCTCGCGCACCTCGTGGAAGGCCGACCAGGTCGAGCGCGAGCTGGCCCGCATCATGAGCGACATCCACACCACCTGCGCCGAGACGGCCGAGCGCTACGGCGCCCCGGGCGACTACGTGACCGGCGCCAACATCGCCGGCTTCGAGCGGGTGGCGGACGCGATGCTGGCCCAGGGCGTCATCTGACGTACCGGGGGAGGCGCGCGCACGGCGGCCCAGGGTTTGACCTGCGTCACGCTCGGGGTATTCTCTCCGGCTCGATTGGCCAGGCCCCTGCCCCGTATGGCAGACTAGCGGGGTTGCTCGGTCGAGTGTTGATGCTGCGCGCCTCCCGCCGGGAGGACCGGAAGCGAGTCCCACAGTACTCGTCGCCCTAACTGCCGAAAGGCAGCGCTGGGGCGGACGTACGGGAATCTTCCGGGAAGTGTCGGCGCGGCACCGACCAGGCACCCGGTGGGCCTCCTAGCTCCCGGCTTGCGGTTCCGGAAGGGCCGTGTTCCCCACGCAGGGATGTTCGAACAAGGGACATCTGTGTCAGCGGGAGCGCGACACGCCCGACCGCGTGGGTCGGAGGAGGTCAAGGGAACACCGGGTTCCAGAGCGTATGAGAGACAGGACTACTGAGTAGCCATGGCGGGACAGAAGATCCGCATCCGGCTCAAGGCCTACGACCACGAGGTCATCGACTCTTCGGCGAAGAAGATCGTCGAGACGGTGACTCGCACTGGTGCGTCGGTCGCGGGCCCGGTGCCGCTGCCCACTGAGAAGAACGTGTACTGCGTCATCAAGTCGCCGCACAAGTACAAGGACTCGCGCGAGCACTTCGAGATGCGCACGCACAAGCGCCTGATCGACATCCTCGACCCGACCCCCAAGACCGTTGACTCTCTGATGCGACTCGACCTCCCGGCCGGTGTCGACATCGAGATCAAGCTCTGAGGCCGGTGATCTGAACGATGGCTAAGCAGATCAAGGGCATCCTGGGCGAGAAGCTCGGCATGACGCAGGTGTGGGACGCGAACAACCGCGTCGTCCCGGTCACCGTCGTCAAGGCGGGCCCCAACGTCGTCACCCAGGTCCGTACGAACGACGTCGACGGCTACGAGTCGGTCCAGATCGCCTTCGGCGAGATCGACCCGCGCAAGGTGAACAAGCCCCTCAAGGGCCACTTCGCCAAGGCCGACGTCACTCCCCGTCGCCACCTCGTCGAGATCCGCACCGCTGACGCCTCCGAGTACACGCTCGGCCAGGAAGTCACGGCCGAGGTCTTCGAGGCCGGCGTGAAGGTCGACGTCACCGGCAAGAGCAAGGGCAAGGGCTTCGCCGGTGTCATGAAGCGTCACAACTTCAAGGGCCTCGGCGCCGGTCACGGCACCCAGCGCAAGCACCGCTCGCCCGGTTCCATCGGTGGCTGCGCCACCCCGGGCCGTGTGTTCAAGGGCCTCCGCATGGCGGGTCGCATGGGCAACGAGCGGGTCACCACCCAGAACCTGACCGTCCACGCCGTTGACGCGGAGAAGGGTCTGCTGCTCATCAAGGGCGCGGTTCCCGGTCCGAACGGCGGCCTCGTCCTGGTCCGCACCGCGGCCAAGGGGGCCTGAGGTAACCGATGAGCACTGTTGACATCCTTTCGCCTGCTGGCGACAAGGCCGGTTCCGTCGAGCTCCCCGCGGAGATCTTCGGCGTAGAGAAGATCAGCGTTCCGCTGCTCCACCAGGTCGTCGTCGCCCAGCTGGCCGCTGCCCGTCAGGGCACGCACAAGACCAAGACCCGTGGCGAGGTCCGTGGTGGCGGCAAGAAGCCGTACCGCCAGAAGGGCACCGGTCGCGCCCGTCAGGGTTCGACCCGCGCGCCGCAGTTCGCCGGTGGTGGCGTCGTGCACGGTCCCGTGCCGCGTGACTACTCGCAGCGGACCCCGAAGAAGATGAAGGCCGCGGCCCTGCGCCACGCCCTCACCGACCGGGCCCGCAACAACCGCATCCACGTCGTCTCCGGCGTGATCGAGGGCGACAACCCGTCCACGAAGGCCGCGAAGAGCCTGTTCGGCAAGATCTCGGAGCGCAAGAACCTGCTCCTGGTCGTCGAGCGCGCCGACGAGGCCGCGTGGCTCTCCGCCCGCAACCTGCCCCAGGTCCACATCCTGGAGCCGGGCCAGCTGAACACGTACGACGTTCTCGTCTCGGACGACGTGGTCTTCACCCAGGCCGCGTTCGAGTCCTTCGTGTCGGGCCCGAAGGCCGATGACACCGAAGGGAGCGAGGCCTGATGGCTATCCGTCACCCCGCTATTGCCTCCAAGGCCGCGAAGAAGGCCAAGGCCGCTCGCGTCGCCAAGGCGCGCCGCCACGCCGCCGAGGGCAAGAACACCGTCGTCACCCCGGTCAGCAAGGCGTACACGGACCCCCGTGACGTGCTGCTGAAGCCGGTCGTGTCGGAGAAGAGCTACGCGCTCCTCGACGAGAACAAGTACACGTTCATCGTCGACCCGAACGCCAACAAGACCCAGATCAAGCAGGCCGTCCAGGCGGTCTTCGACGTCAAGGTCACTGGGGTCAACACGATCAACCGCGCCGGCAAGCGCAAGCGGACCCGCACCGGGTTCGGCCAGCGTGCCGCCACCAAGCGCGCGATCGTGACCCTCGCCGAGGGCGACCGTATCGACATCTTCGGCGGTCCGACCGCGTAAGCGGGTCGGATCGTCCGATATCGGACGAGGACTGAGAAATGGGAATCCGCAAGTACAAGCCGACTACGCCGGGCCGTCGTGGCTCCAGCGTCGCCGACTTCGTCGAGGTCACGCGGTCCACGCCGGAGAAGTCGCTGGTCCGCCCCCTGCACAGCAAGGGCGGCCGTAACAACGCCGGTCGTGTGACCGTTCGCCACCAGGGTGGCGGACACAAGCGCGCCTACCGCGTGATCGACTTCCGTCGTCACGACAAGGACGGCGTGCCGGCGAAGGTCGCGCACATCGAGTACGACCCCAACCGCACCGCGCGCATCGCGCTGCTGCACTACGCCGACGGCGAGAAGCGCTACATCCTCGCCCCGCGCAACCTGCAGCAGGGTGACCGCGTCGAGAACGGTCCCGGGGCCGACATCAAGCCGGGCAACAACCTGGCGCTCCGCAACATCCCGGTCGGTACCACGATCCACGCGATCGAGCTCCGTCCCGGTGGCGGCGCCAAGTTCGCCCGCTCCGCCGGTGCCTCCGTGCAGCTGCTCGCGAAGGAGGGCCAGATGGCCCACCTCCGCATGCCGTCCGGTGAGATCCGCCTGGTCGACGTGCGCTGCCGCGCCACCGTCGGCGAGGTCGGCAACGCCGAGCAGAGCAACATCAACTGGGGCAAGGCCGGCCGCAAGCGCTGGCTGGGCGTCCGCCCGACCGTCCGCGGTGTGGCGATGAACCCGGTTGACCACCCGCACGGTGGTGGTGAGGGCAAGACCTCCGGTGGTCGCCACCCGGTCTCCCCGTGGGGTCAGAAGGAAGGTCGTACTCGTGCTCCCAAGAAGGCGAGCAACAAGTACATCGTCCGCCGCCGCAAGACGAACAAGAAGCGCTAGGAGCGGGTTTAGATGCCGCGCAGTCTCAAGAAGGGGCCCTTCGTCGACGACCACCTGATCAAGAAGGTGGAAGCCCAGAACGAAGCCGGCACCAAGAACGTCATCAAGACCTGGTCCCGTCGCTCCATGATCGTGCCGGCCATGCTCGGCCACACGCTCGCGGTGCACAACGGCAAGACCCACATCCCGGTGTTCGTCACCGAGTCGATGGTCGGCCACAAGCTCGGCGAGTTCTCGCCGACGCGCACCTTCCGGGGCCACGTCAAGGACGACCGGAAGTCGAAGCGCCGCTAGTAGCGGATCGCATTCAGACACGTAAGAAACTGAAGGGACAACCATGGAAGCCAGGGCCCAGGCGCGGTACATCCGCGTCACGCCCATGAAGGCCCGCCGCGTGGTGGACCTCATCCGTGGCATGGACGCCACGGAGGCCCAGGCTGTTCTGCGATTCGCTCCGCAGGCAGCCTCCGTGCCGGTCGGCAAGGTGCTCGACAGCGCCATCGCCAACGCCGCGCACAACTACGACCACACGGACGCCTCCTCGCTGTTCATCAGCGAGGCGTACGTCGACGAGGGCCCGACCCTGAAGCGGTTCCGGCCGCGCGCCCAGGGCCGTGCCTACCGGATCCGCAAGCGGACCAGCCACATCACCGTGGTCGTCGCCAGCAAGGAAGGAACCCGGTAATGGGCCAGAAGGTTAACCCGCATGGGTTCCGGCTCGGTGTCACCACGGACTTCAAGTCCCGGTGGTACGCCGACAAGCTGTACAAGGACTACGTCAAGGAAGACGTCGCCATCCGTCGGATGATGACGTCCGGCATGGAGCGCGCCGGCATCTCGAAGGTGGAGATCGAGCGCACCCGTGACCGCGTCCGTGTGGACATCCACACCGCTCGCCCGGGCATCGTCATCGGCCGCCGCGGCGCCGAGGCGGACCGTATCCGCGGTGACCTGGAGAAGCTGACCGGCAAGCAGGTCCAGCTGAACATCCTCGAGGTCAAGAACCCGGAGACGGACGCTCAGCTGGTGGCCCAGGCCGTCGCCGAGCAGCTCTCCTCCCGCGTCTCCTTCCGCCGTGCCATGCGCAAGAGCATGCAGTCGGCGATGAAGGCGGGCGCCAAGGGCATCAAGATCCAGTGCGGTGGCCGCCTCGGTGGCGCCGAGATGTCCCGCTCGGAGTTCTACCGCGAGGGCCGCGTGCCCCTGCACACGCTCCGCGCGAACGTGGACTACGGCTTCTTCGAGGCCAAGACGACCTTCGGCCGCATCGGCGTGAAGGTCTGGATCTACAAGGGCGACGTCAAGAACATCGCCGAGGTCCGCGCCGAGAACGCCGCTGCCCGTGCGGGTAACCGCCCGGCGCGCGGCGGTGCCGACCGCCCGGCCCGTGGTGGCCGCGGTGGCGAGCGGCGCGGTCGTAAGCCGCAGCAGGCTGCCGGTTCCGAGGCCCCCAAGGCCGAGGCTCCCGCCGCTGCTCCGGCTGAGAGCACCGGAACGGAGGCCTGACCGTCATGCTGATCCCCCGTAGGGTCAAGCACCGCAAGCAGCACCACCCGAAGCGCAACGGTATGTCCAAGGGTGGAACGCAGGTTGCGTTCGGCGAGTACGGCATCCAGGCGCTGACCCCGGCCTACGTGACGAACCGCCAGATCGAGGCGGCCCGTATCGCGATGACCCGCCACATCAAGCGTGGCGGCAAGGTCTGGATCAACATCTACCCGGACCGTCCCCTCACCAAGAAGCCGGCCGAGACCCGCATGGGTTCCGGTAAGGGTTCGCCGGAGTGGTGGATCGCCAACGTCAAGCCCGGACGCGTCATGTTCGAGCTGTCGTACCCCAACGAGAAGATCGCCCGTGAGGCCCTGACTCGCGCAGCCCACAAGCTGCCGATGAAGTGCCGGATCGTCAAGCGCGAGGCAGGTGAAGCGTGATGTCGGCCGGTACCAAGGCGTCCGAGCTGCGCGAGCTGGGCAACGAGGAGCTTCTGGCGAAGCTCCGCGAGGCCAAGGAAGAGCTGTTCAACCTCCGCTTCCAGGCGGCCACGGGTCAGCTCGAGAACCACGGTCGGCTGAAGGCCGTCCGCAAGGACATCGCGCGGATCTACACCCTGATGCGCGAGCGTGAGCTGGGCATCGAAACGGTGGAGAACGCATGAGCGAGAGCAACGTGACTGAGAACAAGGAAGCTCGCGGTTTCCGCAAGACCCGTGAGGGTCTGGTCGTCAGCGACAAGATGGACAAGACCGTCGTCGTCGCCGTCGAGGACCGCGTCAAGCACGCGCTGTACGGCAAGGTCATCCGCCGTACCAACAAGCTCAAGGCGCACGACGAGCAGAACGCCGCGGGTGTCGGCGACCGCGTCCTCCTCATGGAGACCCGGCCGCTGTCCGCGACGAAGCGCTGGCGCGTCGTCGAGATCCTCGAGAAGGCCAAGTAAATCTCCTGCGGGGCATTCCTCGCAGGACAGTTCCGCCAGGCTCCGGGGGCCGTTCCTGAACGGCCCCCGGGGAACCGGCAGACAAACAGGAGATAGACGTGATCCAGCAGGAGTCGCGACTGCGTGTCGCCGACAACACTGGTGCGAAGGAGATCCTTTGCATCCGTGTGCTCGGTGGCTCCGGTCGCCGCTACGCGGGCATCGGTGACGTCATCGTCGCCACCGTCAAGGACGCGATCCCCGGTGGCAACGTGAAGAAGGGTGACGTCGTCAAGGCGGTCATCGTTCGCACCGTCAAGGAGCGCCGCCGTCCGGACGGCTCGTACATCCGCTTCGACGAGAACGCCGCCGTCATTCTGAAGAACGACGGCGACCCTCGCGGCACCCGTATCTTCGGCCCCGTCGGCCGTGAGCTGCGCGAGAAGAAGTTCATGAAGATCATCTCGCTCGCGCCGGAGGTGCTGTAAGCATGAAGATCAAGAAGGGCGACCTGGTCCAGGTCATCACCGGTAAGGACAAGGGCAAGCAGGGCAAGGTCATCGCGGCCTTCCCCCGCGAGGACCGCGTCCTGGTCGAGGGTGTCAACCGGGTCAAGAAGCACACCAAGGCCGGCCCGACCGCCAGCGGTTCCCAGGCCGGCGGCATCGTGACCACCGAGGCCCCGATCCACGTCTCCAACGTCCAGCTGGTCGTGGAGAAGGACGGCAAGAAGGTCGTCACGCGTGTCGGTTACCGCTTCGACGACGAGGGCAACAAGATCCGCGTTGCCAAGCGGACGGGTGAGGACATCTGATGGCTACCACCACGACCCCGCGTCTCAAGACGAAGTACCGCGAGGAGATCGCGGGCAAGCTGCGTGACGAGTTCAAGTACGAGAACGTCATGCAGGTCCCCGGCCTCGTGAAGATCGTGGTCAACATGGGTGTCGGTGACGCCGCCCGTGACTCGAAGCTGATCGAGGGCGCGATCCGCGACCTGACCACCATCACCGGTCAGAAGCCGGCCGTCACCAAGGCCCGCAAGTCCATCGCGCAGTTCAAGCTGCGTGAGGGCCAGCCGATCGGTGCCCACGTCACGCTCCGTGGCGACCGCATGTGGGAGTTCCTGGACCGCACCCTGTCGCTCGCGCTCCCGCGCATCCGCGACTTCCGCGGCCTGTCCCCCAAGCAGTTCGACGGCCGTGGCAACTACACCTTCGGTCTCACGGAGCAGGTCATGTTCCACGAGATCGACCAGGACAAGATCGACCGCGTCCGGGGTATGGACATCACCGTGGTCACCACGGCGACCAACGACGCTGAGGGCCGCGCGCTCCTTCGTCACCTCGGCTTCCCCTTCAAGGAGGCGTGAGCGAGATGGCGAAGAAGGCTCTGATCGCTAAGGCTGCTCGCAAGCCCAAGTTCGGTGTGCGTGGCTACACCCGCTGCCAGCGCTGCGGCCGTCCGCACTCCGTGTACCGCAAGTTCGGCCTGTGCCGCGTGTGCCTTCGTGAGATGGCTCACCGTGGCGAGCTGCCGGGCGTGACCAAGAGCTCCTGGTAATCCCCGCTTTCAGGGATAACCAAGGCTCTCGGTAAGCAGACAGGGCGGCAGGACGCCCAGCCCGCATGCCTTAGGCTTGTGGGGTTGGGCGCCTGCTGCCGCCCTTACGACTTACTACGCCGTAGGTCCACCGCGCCGCACCCGTCCCGTCTCGGATCGGGGAGAGGGATGGCGCACCAGGAAACCCCGGCGAGAGAGGCCGAAGGCCAATTCATGACCATGACTGATCCGATCGCAGACATGCTTACGCGTCTGCGGAACGCGAACTCGGCGTACCACGACACCGTGGCGATGCCGCACTCGAAGATCAAGTCGCACATCGCGGAGATCCTCCAGCAGGAGGGCTTCATCACGGGCTGGAAGGTCGAGGACGCCGAGGTCGGCAAGAGCCTCGTTCTCGAGCTGAAGTTCGGCCCGAACCGTGAGCGCTCCATCGCGGGCATCAAGCGGATCTCCAAGCCCGGTCTCCGGGTGTACGCGAAGTCCACCAACCTGCCGAAGGTGCTCGGCGGCCTGGGCGTGGCCATCATCTCCACGTCCCACGGTCTCCTCACCGACAAGCAGGCCGGCAAGAAGGGCGTGGGTGGGGAAGTCCTCGCCTACGTCTGGTAGCAGAAGGGAACGGAGGAAACAGCTATGTCGCGCATCGGCAAGCTCCCCATCGCGGTTCCCGCCGGCGTGGACGTCACCATCGACGGCCGTACGGTCAAGGTCAAGGGCCCCAAGGGCGAGCTGACCCACACCGTCTCGGCGCCGATCGAGGTCGCCAAGGGCGAAGACGGCACCCTGTCGGTGACCCGCCCGAACGACGAGCGTCAGAACAAGGCCCTCCACGGCCTGTCCCGCACGCTGGTGGCGAACATGATCACCGGCGTGACCCAGGGTTACGTGAAGAAGCTCGAGATCAGCGGTGTCGGTTACCGCGTGACCGCCAAGGGTTCGAACCTCGAGTTCGCCCTCGGTTACAGCCACCCGATCACTGTCGAGGCCCCCGAAGGCATCACCTTCAAGGTCGAGGCGCCCACGCGTTTCTCGGTCGAGGGCATCGACAAGCAGAAGGTCGGCGAGGTCGCGGCCAACATCCGCAAGCTGCGCAAGCCCGACCCGTACAAGGCCAAGGGCGTCAAGTACGAGGGCGAAGTCATCCGCCGCAAGGTCGGAAAGGCGGGTAAGTAAGCCATGGCATACGGACAGAAGATCCTCAAGGGCGACGCCTACAAGCGCGCCGCGATCAAGCGCCGCCACATCCGGATCCGTAAGCACATCAACGGAACGGCGGAGCGTCCGCGTCTGGTCGTTACCCGCTCGAACCGCCACATCGTGGCCCAGGTGATCGACGACATCAAGGGTCACACCCTGGCGTCCGCGTCCACCCTGGACACCTCGATCCGCGGTGGCGAGGGCGACAAGTCCGCGCAGGCCAAGCAGGTCGGCGCCCTGGTCGCCGAGCGTGCCAAGGCCGCCGGTGTCGAGGCTGTCGTGTTCGACCGTGGTGGCAACCAGTACGC
The DNA here is from genome assembly GCF_008973465.1 of Streptomyces sp. SS1-1. Lineage (NCBI taxonomy): Bacteria > Bacillati > Actinomycetota > Actinomycetes > Kitasatosporales > Streptomycetaceae > Streptomyces > Streptomyces sp. SS1-1. Next base: position 4,275,581 of record NZ_WBXN01000004.1, read on the forward strand.
CGGGCGCATCGCCGCCCTGGCGGACGCCGCCCGCGAAGCCGGGCTCAAGTTCTGAGCCTGCCGTAGCTAGCGGAAACAGAGAGAGGTAAATCCAATGGCTGGACCCCAGCGCCGCGGTGGCGGTGCCGGTGGCGGCGAGCGGCGGGACCGGAAGGGCCGTGACGGCGGCGCAGCTGCCGCCGAGAAGACCGCGTACGTTGAGCGCGTCGTCGCGATCAACCGCGTCGCCAAGGTTGTGAAGGGTGGTCGTCGCTTCAGCTTCACCGCGCTGGTCGTGGTGGGCGACGGTGACGGCACCGTGGGTGTCGGTTACGGCAAGGCCAAGGAGGTGCCGGCCGCCATCGCCAAGGGTGTTGAGGAGGCCAAGAAGCACTTCTTCAAGGTCCCCCGTATCCAGGGCACCATCCCGCACCCCATCCAGGGTGAGAAGGCTGCCGGCGTCGTGCTGCTCAAGCCCGCGTCGCCCGGTACCGGTGTTATCGCCGGTGGTCCGGTGCGTGCCGTGCTCGAGTGCGCCGGTATCCACGACGTGCTGTCGAAGTCGCTCGGCTCCGACAACGCCATCAACATCGTGCACGCGACCGTGGAGGCCCTGAAGGGCCTGCAGCGTCCCGAGGAGATCGCGGCCCGCCGTGGTCTGCCGCTCGAGGACGTCGCCCCCGCGGCTCTTCTCCGTGCGCGTGCCGGGGCGGGTGCGTAATCATGGCGCAGCTGAAGATTACGCAGGTCAAGTCCTACATCGGCAGCAAGCAGAACCACCGTGACACCCTGCGCTCCCTTGGTCTCAAGGGCATCAACACGCAGGTCGTCAAGGAGGATCGTCCCGAGTTCCGCGGCATGGTGCACACCGTCCGCCACCTCGTGACGGTCGAGGAGGTCGACTGATCATGGCGGAGCAGAACCCGCTCAAGATCCACAACCTCCGTCCCGCCCCGGGCGCCAAGACCGCGAAGACCCGTGTCGGTCGTGGTGAGGCGTCGAAGGGTAAGACGGCCGGTCGTGGTACCAAGGGCACGAAGGCCCGTTACCAGGTTCCGGAGCGCTTCGAGGGTGGCCAGATGCCCCTCCACATGCGTCTCCCGAAGCTGAAGGGCTTCAAGAACCCGTTCAAGACCGAGTACCAGGTCGTCAACCTGGACAAGCTCGCCTCCCTCTACCCCGAGGGCGGCGAGGTCACGGTCGCCGATCTGGTCGAGAAGGGCGCTGTTCGCAAGAACAGCCTCGTCAAGGTCCTCGGCCAGGGCGAGATCTCCGTGGCGCTGCAGGTGACGGTCGACGCCGTCTCCGGCTCCGCCAAGGAGAAGATCACCGCCGCCGGCGGCAGCGTCACCGAGCTCGTCTGAGTACATCAGGCGTCTCGATGACTTGAGCGATCCCGACCGGGGATACCCCACAAATGGGGTATCCCCGGTTGGTCGTTCCTAGGGGGGCGGTCTCGCCGGTAAGGTGGCCTGCACTGCCCACTTTCCCCGAGTGCTCCCATGGGGCACTCTGAGCGGCAGTTGGCCGTTAGCTAAGTCGTTCCCTATCAGTCGAACCTCAGACCGTCACCCTTGACGCAGTTGCGCGGGGGTCGCAGGAGGCACCGTGCTCACCGCGTTCGCCCGGGCGTTCAAGACGCCCGACCTGCGCAAGAAGCTGTTCTTCACGCTCGGCATCATCGTGATCTACCGGATCGGTACCCACATCCCGATCCCCGGCGTCGACTACCGGGCCGTTCAGGTCTGTATCGACCAGGCGAGCACGAACCAGGGCATCTTCGGCCTGGTCAACATGTTCAGCGGTGGCGCGCTGCTGCAGATCACGATCTTCGCGCTCGGCATCATGCCGTACATCACGGCGAGCATCATCCTGCAGCTGCTGACCGTCGTGATCCCGCGTCTCGAGGCCCTGAAGAAGGAGGGCCAGTCGGGTACCGCGAAGATCACGCAGTACACCCGTTACCTGACGGTCGCGCTCGCCATCCTCCAGGGCACCGGCCTGGTCGCCACGGCCCGCAGCGGCTCGCTGTTCCCGCAGTGCGCCGTCGCCGGCCAGATCGTCCCGGACCGCTCCATCTTCACGACCATCACGATGGTCATCACCATGACCGCCGGTACGGCCGTCGTCATGTGGCTCGGTGAGCTCATCACCGACCGCGGCATCGGCAACGGCATGTCGATCCTGATGTTCATCTCGATCGCCGCGACCTTCCCGGCCGCGCTGTGGGCCATCAAGCAGCAGGGCGACCTGGCGGACGGCTGGATCGAGTTCGGCACGGTGATCCTCGTCGGCCTCGTCATGGTCGGCCTGGTGGTCTTCGTCGAGCAGGCCCAGCGCCGGGTGCCCGTGCAGTACGCCAAGCGCATGATCGGCCGCCGTTCCTACGGCGGCACCTCGACGTACATCCCGCTCAAGGTGAACCAGGCGGGCGTGATCCCCGTCATCTTCGCGTCGTCGCTGCTCTACATCCCGGCCCTGATCGTGCAGTTCTCCGGTTCGACCGCCGGATGGGCCGCCTGGATCCAGCAGAACCTGGCCTCGACCTCGGCCCCGATCCACGTCGCGCTGTACTTCCTGCTGATCGTCTTCTTCGCGTTCTTCTACGTGGCCATCTCGTTCAACCCCGAGGAAGTCGCGGACAACATGAAGAAGTATGGTGGCTTCATCCCGGGCATCCGGGCTGGCCGACCGACCGCTGAGTACCTGTCGTACGTACTCAACCGGATCACGTGGCCGGGCTCGCTGTACTTGGGTCTGATCGCTCTCGTGCCGACACTGGCGTTGGCAGGTTTTGGGGCAAACCAGAACTTCCCGTTCGGCGGGACCAGCATCCTGATCATCGTGGGTGTCGGTCTCGAGACGGTGAAGCAGATCGAGAGCCAGCTCCAGCAGCGCAATTACGAAGGGTTCCTCCGCTGATGCGAATCGTCCTCGTCGGGCCGCCGGGCGCCGGGAAGGGAACGCAGGCCGCGTTCCTGGCCAAGAACCTGTCGATCCCGCACATCTCCACGGGCGACCTGTTCCGCGCCAACATCAGCCAGCAGACGGACCTCGGCAAGCTCGCGAAGTCCTACATGGACGCGGGCGAACTGGTGCCGGACGAGGTCACCATCGGGATGGCCAAGGCCCGCATGGAGCAGCCGGACGCCGAGAACGGCTTCCTGCTCGACGGCTTCCCGCGCAACGTGTCGCAGGCCGAGGCGCTCGATGAGATGCTCCGCTCCGAGGGCATGAAGCTCGACGCGGTGCTGGATCTCGAGGTCCCCGAGGACGAGGTCGTCAAGCGGATCGCCGGGCGGCGGATCTGCCGCAAGGACTCCAGCCACGTCTTCCACGTCACGTACAGCCCGCCGAAGAAGGAAGGCGTCTGCGACGTCTGCGGCGGCGAGCTGTACCAGCGCGACGACGACTCCGAGGAGACCGTCCGCAAGCGGCTCGAGGTCTACCACACGCAGACCGAGCCGATCATCGACTACTACAAGGCGCAGGGGCTGGTCGTGACCATCTCCGCCCTCGGCAAGGTCGAGGACGTCACGGCTCGCGCCATGCAGGCGCTGAAGCGTGACGTGGACGCCCGGTAGCAGTCACCAGCTCGTACGGCGAAGCCGCGGTTCCCGCTCAGGGGGCCGCGGCTGCTGCGTGGGGCGGGGTGTGGCTCCGCCCTTATGGTTGAGAAAAGTCCCACAGTCCGGTCCGAGAAAGGCCCCGCCGCCATGGTGCAGATCAAGAACCCCGAGCAGATCGCCAAGATGCGCGAGGCGGGGCTGGTCGTCGCCGCCATCCACGCGGCCACCCGGGAGGCCGCGGTGCCCGGGGCCAGCACCAAGGATCTGGACGAGGTCGCGCGCAAGGTGCTCGCCGAGCACGGCGCCAAGTCGAACTTCCTGGGCTACGGCGGCTTCCCGGCGACGATCTGCACGTCCGTGAACGACGTCGTCGTCCACGGCATCCCCTCGGAGAACGTCGTCCTCAAGGACGGCGACATCATCTCCATCGACTGCGGCGCCATCATCGACGGCTGGCACGGTGACGCCGCCTACACGGCGTTCGTCGGTTCCGGGCACGCCCCCGAGCTGGTGGAGCTGTCCCGGGTGACCGAGGAGTCGATGTGGGCCGGCATCGCGGCGATGAAGCAGGGCAACCGCCTCGTGGACATCTCCCGTGCCATCGAGACGTACATCCGTCGCCAGCCCAAGCCGGGCGGCGGCCGCTACGGGATCATCGAGGACTACGGCGGTCACGGCATCGGCACCGAGATGCACATGGACCCGCACCTGCTGAACTACGTGGAGCGCCGGCGCGGCAAGGGCCCCAAGCTGGTCCCCGGCTTCTGCCTGGCCATCGAGCCGATGGTCTCCCTGGGCACCCCGAAGACCGAGGTCCTCGAGGACGACTGGACCGTCATCACGACGGACGGCACCTGGTCCTCCCACTGGGAGCACTCGGTCGCCCTGACCGAACAGGGGCCGCTGGTCCTCACGGCCCCCGACGGCGGCAGGGCCAAGCTGGCGGAGCTGGGCGTCACGGCGGCTCCCGATCCGCTTGCGTAAGGATCTCCCTTGTGGGGCAGACTTCCCCGATTCGTGTTTCCGGGTGCCCTGACGTAGACTGACTCGTCGGCTCTTGTGTACCCGCATGTCCGCATGCGCTCGCAAAAGTCGATCAAGGTAGTCGATTCGAAGGGCGAAGCGTGGCCAAGAAGCAAGGTGCCATCGAGATCGAGGGCACTGTCGTCGAGTCTCTTCCGAACGCCATGTTCAAGGTCGAGCTCCAGAACGGCCACCAGGTCCTGGCACACATCAGCGGCAAGATGCGTATGCACTACATCCGCATCCTCCCTGACGACCGGGTCGTGGTGGAGCTGTCTCCGTACGACCTGACGCGTGGCCGGATCGTCTACCGCTACAAGTAGATCTTGCCCGGGCCCCGGTTCCTCCGGGGCGTTGGCACTGACCCGGAGAACCTCACCCCATGAAGGTCAAGCCGAGCGTCAAGAAGATCTGCGACAAGTGCAGGGTGATCCGCCGTCACGGTCGGGTCATGGTCATCTGCGACAACCCGCGCCACAAGCAGCGCCAGGGCTGAAGCACGACCACACCCCTCTGCACCGCTATCGCAGAGATTCGCGCGACGCGAGCTGAATTGTTCATACGCAGAGCCCCGGCGAAGTCATCGCCGGACACCCCCGGTTCGGAGGCCGGGGACCCAGTTCGTACCTGGTACGGCGGCTGGGAACCGGTTCTGCGGAAGACCTCCGACAACCACCAGGAGCCATTGAATGGCACGCGTTTCCGGTGTTGACATCCCGCGCGAAAAGCGCGTGGAGATCGCCCTCACCTACGTGTTCGGCATCGGCCGGACCCTTTCGCAGCAGACGCTGGCCGCCACCGGCGTCGACCCGAACACCCGCGTTCGCGACCTCTCCGAGGAGCAGCTCGTCGCGATCCGCGAGTACGTCGACAACAACATCAAGACCGAGGGTGACCTCCGTCGCGAGATCCAGGCCGACATCCGCCGCAAGGTCGAGATCGGTACCTACCAGGGTCTGCGTCACCGTCGCGGTCTGCCCGTCCGCGGTCAGCGCACCAGCACCAACGCGCGTACCCGCAAGGGCCCGCGTCGCGCCATCGCCGGCAAGAAGAAGCCGGGCAAGAAGTAGTCCGCAGCGGACACCGTCCAGCGGTCTTCGCTGTAGGACCGACCACCTCCCGTAGGAGTAATAGATGCCCCCCAAGGGTCGTCAGGGCGCTGCCAAGAAGGTGCGCCGCAAGGAAAAGAAGAACGTCGCTCACGGCCACGCGCACATCAAGAGCACGTTCAACAACACGATCGTCTCCATCACGGACCCGTCGGGCAACGTGATCTCCTGGGCCTCCGCCGGCCACGTCGGCTTCAAGGGCTCCCGGAAGTCCACGCCGTTCGCCGCGCAGATGGCCGCCGAGTCGGCTGCCCGCCGCGCCCAGGAGCACGGCATGCGCAAGGTCGACGTGTTCGTCAAGGGCCCGGGTTCCGGCCGTGAGACCGCGATCCGCTCCCTGCAGGCCACGGGCCTCGAGGTCGGCTCCATCCAGGACGTCACCCCGACCCCGCACAACGGCTGCCGTCCGCCGAAGCGCCGCCGCGTCTGACGTACGGCTGCTTCACGCAGGCTTGGTTTCGGGCGGTACGGCTCTGCAAGGGCCGTATCGCCCGTACCCTTGCAGTACCCGTCCCTCTTGCCGGGGGCGGTTTCCGTCGGGCGTCAAATAGCGGGCGTCCACGAATGAAGGATCTGATCCACACATGCTGATCGCTCAGCGTCCCTCGTTGACCGAAGAGGTCGTCGACGAATTCCGCTCCCGGTTCGTGATCGAGCCGCTGGAGCCGGGCTTCGGCTACACCCTCGGCAACTCCCTGCGCCGCACCCTCCTGTCGTCGATCCCCGGAGCCGCTGTCACCAGCATCCGCATCGACGGTGTCCTGCACGAGTTCACCACCGTGCCGGGTGTCAAGGAGGACGTCACCGACCTGATCCTCAACATCAAGCAGCTGGTCGTCTCCTCGGAGCACGACGAGCCCGTCGTGATGTACCTGCGCAAGCAGGGCCCGGGTCTGGTCACCGCCGCCGACATCGCGCCCCCGGCCGGTGTCGAGGTGCACAACCCCGACCTCGTCCTCGCCACGCTCAACGGCAAGGGCAAGCTGGAGATGGAGCTGACGGTCGAGCGTGGCCGCGGTTACGTCTCCGCCGTGCAGAACAAGCAGGTGGGCCAGGAGATCGGCCGTATCCCGGTCGACTCCATCTACTCGCCGGTGCTGAAGGTCACGTACAAGGTCGAGGCCACGCGTGTCGAGCAGCGCACCGACTTCGACAAGCTGATCGTCGACGTCGAGACCAAGCAGGCGATGCGTCCCCGTGACGCCATGGCCTCCGCCGGCAAGACCCTGGTCGAGCTGTTCGGTCTCGCCCGCGAGCTGAACATCGACGCCGAGGGCATCGACATGGGTCCGTCCCCGACGGACGCCGCGCTCGCCGCCGACCTGGCGCTGCCGATCGAGGAGCTGGAGCTCACCGTTCGGTCGTACAACTGCCTCAAGCGCGAGGGCATCCACTCCGTGGGTGAGCTCGTGGCGCGTTCCGAGGCCGACCTGCTCGACATCCGCAACTTCGGCGCCAAGTCGATCGACGAGGTCAAGGCGAAGCTCGCGGGTATGGGCCTGGCGCTCAAGGACTCGCCTCCCGGGTTCGACCCGACCGCCGCCGCGGACGCCTTCGGGGCGGACGACGACGCGGACGCGGGCTTCGTGGAGACCGAGCAGTACTAAGAGCTCGGGCCATCCGGTCCGTACTTGGGTGCGGGTGCGCTGTGGTTTCTCGCGCAGTTCCCCGCGCCCCTTCCGGGCACGGCCCCTCGCGGGGCCTGTGCCCGGATCTCCGACAGGCGACCGCCTGCTCGGATACTGACTCCGGTACCTGATACGGCCGGGGCAGACACACAGGAGAAAGAACATGCCGAAGCCCACCAAGGGTGCCCGTCTGGGCGGCAGCGCCGCGCACGAGAAGCTCCTCCTCGCGAACCTGGCGAAGAGCCTCTTCGAGCACGGCCGCATCACCACCACCGAGGCGAAGGCCCGCCGTCTGCGGCCGTACGCCGAGCGTCTGATCACCAAGGCGAAGAAGGGCGACCTTCACAACCGCCGTCAGGTGCTCCAGGTCATCACGGACAAGGGCATCGTCCACACGCTCTTCACCGAGATCGGCCCGCGGTACGAGAACCGCCCGGGTGGCTACACCCGGATCACCAAGATCGGTAACCGCCGTGGCGACAACGCGCCCATGGCTGTCATCGAGCTGGTCGAGGCGCTGACGGTCGCCCAGGAGGCCACGGGTGAGGCCGAGGCCGCCACCAAGCGTGCCGCCAAGGACGCCGAGGCCGCCGAGACCACGGTCGACACGACCAAGGCCGACGAGGCTCCCGCCGAGGAGTCGAAGGACGCCTAGTCCAGGGCTGTTCGATCGCGGGTCCGTCCCTTCCGGGGGCGGGCCCGCTTTCGTGTCGCTGAGAGGATCTACGGGTGAGTGACGAAGTGGAACCCGGATACGTACGGCTGCGCCTCGACCTGTCGTACGACGGCACCGAGTTCTCCGGGTGGGCCAAGCAGGCCGGCGGGCGGCGGACCGTGCAGGGGGAGATCGAGGACGCGTTGCGGACCGTCACCCGGTCCGGGGACACCACGTACGAGCTGACCGTCGCGGGGCGGACGGACGCAGGGGTGCACGCGCGCGGGCAGGTCGCGCACGTGGATCTGCCGCGCTCGGTGTGGGCCGAGCACAGCGAGAAGCTGCTCAAGCGGCTCGCCGGACGGCTGCCCAGGGACGTGCGTGTCTGGGCGCTGCGCGAGGCACCCGCCGGGTTCAACGCCCGGTTCTCCGCGGTGTGGCGGCGGTACGCCTACCGCGTGACCGACAACCCCGGGGGCGTCGATCCGCTGCTGCGCAACCACGTCCTGTGGCACGACTGGCCGCTCGACGTGGACGCCATGAACGAGGCGGCCCGGGCGCTCCTCGGGGAGCACGACTTCGCGGCCTACTGCAAGAAGCGGGAGGGCGCCACGACCATCCGCACCCTCCAGGAGCTGAGCCTGGTGCGCGGGGACGACGGGATCATCACCGCGACCGTGCGGGCGGACGCCTTCTGCCACAACATGGTGCGCTCCCTCATCGGGGCGCTGCTGTTCGTGGGGGACGGGCACCGGCCCCCGGACTGGCCCGGGAAGGTGCTCGCCGCCGGTGTCCGGGACTCCGCCGTACACGTCGTACGGCCGCACGGGCTGACCCTCGAAGAGGTCGGCTACCCGGCGGACGAGCTGCTCGCCGCGCGGAACAAGGAGGCGCGGAACAAGCGGACGCTGCCGGGCGCCGGCTGCTGCTGAGCCGCGGCGCTCAGTCCCGGTGGTCAACGGGCCCACCATCGGCGACGTCGGCGGTGTCTCCCGGCTCGACGGCAACGGCTACTACGCCAAGACGCTGCGCAGCGCCAAGCGGCTCTAGGAGTGTCCCGGGCCGTCCCGGGCCGGGCCGGGGTCCCCGGCCCGGTGGAGCCCGCGCCCTACGGGCGGCCGGTCACTCGCCGGCCGCCGCGGACGCCTGCGCCTCGCCGCGCCGGCGGATCTGACGGAACGTGAACTCGGCGAGGTCGTCACCGGCCTTGAAGGCGGCGGTGTCCTTGTCCGTCATGTTCCGGCCGTTGGTGAAGCCCGTGATGGTGAAGTAGGCGTACCGGCCGTAGGAGTTGGAGGTCGAGCGGCAGACCGCCGCCGTGCAGAAGTCCTTGACGCCCTTTCCGGACAGCGAACGGACGATGTCCTTCTTGGTGTCGACCTTGCTCTTGACCTTCTGCGCCTTCGCCTCGGTGTCGAAGACGGCCACGCCGACGGTCACCGCGATGCCGTCCTTGACGTAGGAGACCCGCATGAAGCGGGTGCAGCCGCCCTCGGCGAGGAGCTTCGGCAGCCCGCCCTTGGTGGCGGCGGAACAGTTCTTCGTGTCGTCCGTCGCGCCCTTCTTGTAGACCGTCTCCCCCATGGTCAGCTGGGTGCCGGGGAAGAGGATCTGGGCGCCGAGCGGGGCCGTGTCCTTGTTCTTGCTGGCCACGAAGTCCTTCGGGTCCAGCGGCGGCGGCGCGCTGGTGGGCGCGAACGACGGGACGGCCGCCGACTCGCCCGGCAGGTCAGTCGTCGAGGGCAGGCCGGAAGCCGGTTTGCCGGACGCGGAGTTGTCCCCGTTCGCCGACACCACCGCCACCGCCACGGCCGCGCCGATGGCGACGGTGGCCAGTGCGCCACCGCCGATGAACAGCAGCCGGCGCCGCTTGTTGCGGGTCTCCGACGCCTCGGCCAGCGCCGCCCAGTCCGGGGTCTGGTCGGTGCCGCCGGTCCACGGCTGCTGGGAATGCGGTTTCCAGGGATCCCACTGGGACGGGGGTCCCCCCTGCTGCCCGTAGCTCATGGGGCGCATCTTAGACGGACCTCGGGTGTGCCGGTCCGCCCCAAAGGGCCCTTCGCCACCTAGCGTTCAGGGGATGAGCGAGCGCAAAAGCGACATGTCCGGGTGGTTGGTACGACGGGCGTCCTGGCCGCTGTGGGTCGCGCTGGTCGCCGTGCTGGGGGCCCTCGTGGCGCGCACGGCCCGGCTGACCTCGCGCGGAGGGATGGACAACGCCATCGTCGTCCGGGCGGCGAAGGCGTGGCTGGACGGCGGCTCGCCGTATGACGACCCCCACTTCCTCTATCTGCCGAGCGCGGTGCTGGCCGCCGCCCCGCAGGTCTTCGTGGACCGGGACGTGCTGTGCGTGCTGGCGCCCCTCGTGGTGACCGGATGCCTGGTGGGCGGCTGGGTCTGCGCGCTGCGGCTGCACGGCGTCCCCCTGCGCAGCCGCTTCGCGGCCCTCGGCCTGCTCGCGCTCGCGGCGGGCTTCGCCCCCTTCGCCCATCTCGTCTGGCTGGGCAACTGGACGGCGACCGCCGCCCTGGCCCTGCCCCTGGCGCTGCTGCTCGCGGGGCGCGGGCGGTGGGTGGCCGCGGCGGCGGTGCTCGGGGCGGCGGTGGCGCTGAAGCCGCTGCTCGCGCCGATGGCCCTGCTGTTCGTGTTCGCCCGGCGGTGGCGCGCGCTGGGCGTGCTGGTCGCGGTGCCGGTGGCGGCCTCGGCCGGCGCGGCCCTGCTGCTGCCGGACCCCGCCGGGTTCTTCACGCGGACCGTGCCGTTCCTGCTCAGCGGCGACGACCGGTTCGTCCGGCTCTACGAGGCGTCCCCGGCGGCCGTGCTGCCCCGGCTGGGGGTGCCGGGAGCCCTGGCCGGGGCGCTGGCGTTCGCGCTGGCCGCGGCGGGGCTGGTGTGCGCCCACCGGCGCTGGCGCGGCGACGGGGGCCCGCTGCGGTACGCGGAGACCGGGGCGCTGCTGATGCTCTCGGCGTTCCTGGTCTCCCGGCCGTCGTACGACCACTATCTGCTGGTCCCGGTGCCGCTGCTGCTGGCGGGGCTGCCGTACGCGGCGTCGGTGACCCGCTCGGTCTGGTTCTGGATGGCCCTGGTGCCGCAGCTGCCCGGGGTGACCTGGCCCTATCTGGAGGCGGGGGAGCGGCGGGCCTTCCGGGACGCCGTGACGCTGTGCGCCCTCGCGGTGACGGTGGGCCTGCACTCCTGGCGGCGGTCGGGCCGGGAGACGGCGCCGGCCGTGCCCGTCCCGCCCTCGCGGGGGGCGGCGGCGCCGAGCAGCGCGTCCGGCGTGTGACGGGTGGGCCCCGGCGGTCGACTACCCTGGACCTGGAACAGCGACGCCGGCCGTGGGCAACCCGTTTTGACCCGGCTGGGGCCCCGCAGGTATCCTGCATGTTCGTTGTGTATTGGCTTGCTCATTCTCACGGGACGGGCCCTTACACCGGTCCACCGGGCCGATGACCAGCAACCCCACGTACGCGGTATGCGTCGCCGCAGTGGCTCAGGCTGTCGTGATCGTTTCGGTGACCTGTTCAGGACCATTCACTCGAAGCGAAGGCTACGAACCGTGCGTACGTACAGCCCCAAGCCCGGCGATGTGACGCGCCAGTGGCACGTCATCGACGCTCAGGACGTCGTCCTGGGTCGTCTCGCCACCACTGCCGCGACGCTCCTCCGGGGCAAGCACAAGCCGATCTACGCGCCGCACGTCGACGCTGGTGACTTCGTCATCATCATCAACGCCGACAAGGTGCACCTCTCCGGCAACAAGCGGACCCAGAAGATGGCGTACCGCCACTCCGGCTACCCGGGTGGTCTGCGCTCCGTCCGTTACGACGAGCTCCTCGACAAGAACCCCGAGAAGGCCATCGAAAAGGCCGTCAAGGGCATGCTCCCCAAGAACACGCTGGGCCGTCAGATGCTCTCGAAGCTGAAGGTCTACAAGGGTGACCAGCACCCGCACGGCGCGCAGCAGCCGCAGCCGTACGAGATCACCCAGGTCGCGCAGTAAGTCCGGCCACCCCCTAAGACTGAAGAGAATCTGAGGAGAATCGTGGCCGAGACCACTGCCGAGCAGCCGCTCGAAGAGCTTGACATCGACAGCTACACCACCGAGTCCGAGGTTCCGGTGGAGGGCGAGTACACCTCCGAGTCCCTCGCCTCGCGCTTCGGTGAGCCCCAGCCGGCCGCCGGCCTGGGCCGTCGCAAGAACGCCATCGCCCGCGTCCGGATCGTTCCGGGCACCGGCAAGTGGAAGATCAACGGTCGCACCCTCGAGGACTACTTCCCGAACAAGGTGCACCAGCAGGAAGTCAACGAGCCCTTCAAGGTCCTCGAGCTTGAAGGTCGTTACGACGTCGTCGCCCGTATCTCGGGTGGCGGTGTCTCCGGTCAGGCCGGCGCGCTCCGTCTCGGTGTCGCCCGCGCGCTGAACGAGGCCGACGTCGACAACAACCGCGGCCCGCTGAAGAAGGCCGGCTTCCTCAAGCGCGACGACCGTGCGGTCGAGCGCAAGAAGGCCGGTCTCAAGAAGGCCCGCAAGGCCCCGCAGTACAGCAAGCGCTAAGCGCCAGCTGCCTCTGCACGTACTCCGGTACTCCGAACGCCCCGGCGGCACGCCACTGTGCCACCGGGGCGTTCGTCTTATCACCGGGCGCGGGCGTATAACGGCACAAGACGTTCAAAGGCTTGTGTGATCCGCTGCCCCGGCATGGAATGCCGGAAAGCGGGAGCCACCGGCGGCAGGCGGCAGGGCGGGCGCCGGCTCCGCTTCCCGGCAGTGAAGTTTCCTCAGGAGGACAAGTGGGACGACTCTTCGGCACGGACGGCGTGCGGGGTGTCGCCAACGCGGATCTGACGGCCGAGATGGCTCTCGGTCTCTCCGTGGCGGCGGCGCACGTACTGGCCGAGGCGGGCACCTTTGAAGGCCACCGGCCGACCGCGGTGGTCGGGAGGGACCCGCGCGCGTCCGGGGAGTTCCTGGAGGCCGCCGTGGTCGCCGGTCTCGCGAGCGCCGGTGTGGACGTCCTGCGCGTCGGTGTGCTGCCGACGCCCGCGGTGGCGTATCTCACGGGCTCGCTCGGCGCCGACCTCGGTGTCATGCTCTCCGCCAGCCACAACGCCATGCCCGACAACGGGATCAAGTTCTTCGCCCGCGGCGGCCACAAGCTCGCCGACGAACTGGAGGACAGGATCGAGTCGGTGTACGACTCCCACCGGCACGGCGAGCCGTGGGAGCGGCCGACGGGCGCGGGCGTCGGCCGGGTACGCGACTACGAGGAGGGCTTCGACGACTACGTCGGGCACCTCCTCGGCGTGCTGCCCAACCGCCTGGAGGGCCTGAAGATCGTCCTGGACGAGGCGCACGGCGCCGCCGCCGGGGTGTCGCCGGAGGCGTTCCGGCGGGCCGGCGCCGAGGTCGTCACCATCGGGGCCGAGCCGGACGGGCTCAACATCAACGACGGCTGCGGCTCCACCCACCTGGAGAAGCTGAAGGCCGCCGTCCTCGAGCACGGCGCCGACCTCGGTGTCGCGCACGACGGCGACGCCGACCGCTGCCTGGCCGTGGACCACACCGGTGACGAAGTGGACGGCGACCAGATCCTCGCCGTGCTGGCCCTCGCCATGCGGGAGCGGTCCGTGCTGCGGTCCGACACCGTGGTGGCGACCGTGATGTCCAACCTGGGCTTCAAACTGGCGCTGGAGCGCGAGGGCCTGAAGCTGGTGCAGACGTCCGTCGGCGACCGGTACGTGCTGGAGGAGATGAAGGAGCACGGCTACGCCCTCGGCGGCGAGCAGTCCGGGCACGTCATCATCCTCGACCACGCCACCACCGGCGACGGCACGCTGACCGGACTGCTGCTCGCGGCCCGCGTCGCGCAGACCGGGCGCTCGCTGCGGGAGCTGGCCGGCGTCATGGACCGGCTGCCGCAGGTCCTGATCAACGTCCCCGACGTGGACAGGTCGCGGGTGAGGACGTCGGCGGAGCTCGCGGCGGCCGTCACCGACGCCGAGCGCGAACTCGGCGCCACCGGACGGGTGCTGCTGCGCCCCTCGGGCACCGAGCCGCTGGTCCGCGTGATGGTCGAGGCGGCCGACATCGAGCAGGCCCGGTCCGTGGCCGGCCGCCTGGCCGACGTGGTGAAGTCCGCGCTCGGCTGACACTCCGTCAGGGGGGCGGGGACCGCGCGGCGTGACGCGCCGTGCGGTTCCCGCCGTGTCAGACGGCGTTGACCTTGCGCGGCTGCCGGGACCAGAACCACCTCTGGAGCAGCAGCGTGAACGTGCCCGCCAGGACGATGCCCAGCAGGTTCAGCAGGAGCTGTTCCGAGGAGCCCCAGGTCTGCCGGGTGTCGCCGTAGCTGAGGGCGACGGCCGCGTTGGCGGCGGCCGGCACCGTCGTCACGGAGATGGCGACGCCCACCAGGGCACCGGACTTGGCCGAGGTCAGCGACAGGGTTCCGGCTGTGCCCGCGAGGACGGCCACGATGAACGAGAACCAGTCGGGGGCGTAGACGAAGGCCGTGTTGGGCCGGTCGCCCTCCAACTGCCGTTCGGAGAACAGCCCCAGCGCGTCCATGAACCAACTGAAGCCCACGGTCACCGCCATCGCGACGGCGAACCCCGAGATCAGCGCGATCACCGAGCGCAGGGCCAGCCGGGGCCGGCGCCGCACCATCGCCGTGGAGATCCCGGCCAGCGGCCCGAACTCCGGGCCGACCGCCATCGCCCCGACGATCAGCACCGCGTTGTCCAGCACCACACCGCACGCGGCGATCATGGTGGCCAGGGTGATGAACGCCAGATAGGTCGCGGAGAGCGTCGACTCCTCGTGCGTGGCCTCCGTCAGGTGGTCCCACAGCACCGCGTCCGCGGCTTCGCCGGGCGCGTCCCTCTCCGCCTGTTCGGCCCGCCGGGACAGCGACAGGTCGACGTTCTCGACGGCGATGGCCCCGTCGTCCTCGATGCCCAGTCGCTGGAGCCCGGTGAGGAGCGCGTCGCCCGACTCCCGCGCCACGTCGCACAGGACGAGGTCCCCGGCGGGGTCGCGGGCGGCGCCGGACAGGACGACGAGATGGGCCGTCCCCACCGTCCGCTCGATCAGCCGGACCACGTCCTCGGTCCGGTCGGTAGGCGAGATCAGCCGGAGGTGGAGCATGGGGGCAGCGTAGCCGTCACAGCTTGCGCAGGCTCAGGCGCTGCACCTTGTGGTCCGGGCCCTTGCGGACGACGAGGGTGGCGCGGCCGCGGGTGGGGGCGATGTTCTCCACCAGGTTCGGCTTGTTGATGGTCCGCCACATCGTGCGGGCGTAGTCCAGGGCCTCCTCCTCGGAGACCTGGGTGTACTTGCGGAAGTACGAGGACGGGTTCTGGAACGCCGTCTCGCGCAGCCGCTTGAAGCGGTGCAGGTACCAGCTCTCGATGTCCTCGGCGCGGGCGTCGACGTACACGCTGAAGTCGAAGTAGTCGGCGAGTCCGACGCGGGTGCGGCCGTCCTTGCCCGGCAGGGCGGGCTGGAGCACGTTCAGGCCCTCGACGATCAGGATGTCGGGCCGGCGCACGGTGAGCCGCTTGTCCGGGACGATGTCGTAGATCAGGTGCGAGTAGACGGGGGCGGTGACCTCGTCCTTGCCCGCCTTGATGTCGGCGACGAACCGGGTGAGCGCCCGCCGGTCGTACGACTCCGGGAACCCCTTGCGGGACATCAGGCCGCGCTTCTGCAGCTCCCGGGTGGGCAGCAGGAAGCCGTCGGTGGTGACCAGCTCGACGCGCGGGTGCTCGGGCCAGCGCGACAGCAGCGCCTGCAGCAGACGGGCCACCGTCGACTTGCCCACCGCGACCGAGCCGGCGACCCCTATGACGAAGGGTGTGCCGGACTGGGAGCCCTGCTCGCCGAGGAAGGTGTTCAGCGCGCCGCGCAGGCCGTCGGTGGCACCGACGTAGAGATTGAGCAGGCGGGAGAGCGGGAGGTAGATGTCCCGCACCTCGTCGAGGTCGATGACGTCACCGAGACCGCGCAGCTTCTCGACCTCCTCCGCCGTGAGCGGCAGCGGGGTCTTGTCGCGCAGCGCGCTCCACTCCGAGCGGGTGAGGTCCACGTAGGGAGTCGCCTCCGGCCGCTGCCGGTGGGCGCTCCGGGGGATCGAGGAGACCGGAGAGATCACAGTCCATTGTTACGGCAGTACGAACGGACGGCAGGGTGGGATCCGTCACTCGGCGCCCATCCGGCTGCCTCCGGCCGCCGGAAGCGTTCGTACCACCGTAGGAATTTCCGAAATCGGGCACGATTCGGCCCTTCGCGCTCCGGCTCCGCCCGTAGGCTGCCGCGCATGTGCGGAATCGTGGGATACGTGGGGTCGCAGCCGGCGCTCGACATCGTGATGGCCGGACTGAAGCGGCTCGAATACCAGGGGTACGACTCGGCCGGGGTCGCGGTGCTCGCGGACGGCGGGCTGGCGGCCGGGAAGAAGGCCGGGAAGCTCGTCAACCTCGAGAAGGAGCTGACCGAGCGGCCGCTGCCGACCGGCACCACCGGCATCGGGCACACCCGCTGGGCCACCCACGGCGGCCCCACGGACGCCAACGCCCACCCGCACCTCGACAACGCCGGACGGGTCGCCGTCGTCCACAACGGCATCATCGAGAACTTCGCCGGCCTGCGCGCCGAGCTGGCCGAACGCGGCCATGACCTGGCCTCCGAGACCGACACCGAGGTCGTCGCCCATCTGCTCGCCGAGGAGTTCTCGGCGACGGCCGACCTCGCCGAGGCCATGCGGCTGGTGTGCCGCCGGCTGGAGGGCGCCTTCACGCTGGTCGCCGTGCACGCCGACGAGCCGGACGTCGTGGTGGGCGCCCGGCGCAACTCGCCGCTCGTGGTGGGCGTCGGCGAGGGCGAGGCGTTCCTCGCGTCGGACGTCGCCGCGTTCATCGCCCACACCCGCTCGGCGATCGAGCTGGGCCAGGACCAGGTCGTGGAACTGCGCCGGGACGGGGTGCGGGTCACCGGGTTCGACGGGCGGCCCGCCGACGTGCGTTCCTACGAGGTCGACTGGGACGCCGCCGCCGCCGAGAAGGGCGGCTACGACTACTTCATGCTCAAGGAGATCGCCGAGCAGCCCAAGGCGGTCGCCGACACCCTGCTCGGGCGCATCGACGCGGCCGGCTCGCTCCGGCTCGACGAGGTGCGGATCAGCGCGTCCGAGCTGCGCGAGGTCGACAAGGTCGTCATCGTCGCCTGCGGGACGGCCTTCCACGCCGGGCTCATCGCCAAGTACGCCATCGAGCACTGGACGCGCATCCCCTGCGAGGTGGAGCTGGCGAGCGAGTTCCGGTACCGGGACCCGATCATGGACCAGCAGACCCTGGTCGTCGCCATCTCGCAGTCCGGGGAGACCATGGACACCCTCATGGCGCTGCGGCACGCCCGTGAGCAGGGCGCCAGGGTGCTGGCGATCTGCAACACCAACGGGTCGACGATCCCGCGCGAGTCCGACGCCGTGCTGTACACGCACGCCGGGCCGGAGGTCGCGGTCGCCTCGACGAAGGCGTTCCTGACACAGCTGGTCGCCTGCTATCTGGTGGCGCTGTACCTGGGGCAGGTGCGGGGCACCAAGTGGGGCGACGAGATCCGGGCGGTCATCCGGGACCTCTCACAGATCGCCGGCGCGGTCGACCGGGTGCTGGAGACCATGGAACCCGTGCGGGAGCTGGCGCGGAGCCTCGCCGCGAAGAACACGGTGCTGTTCCTCGGCCGGCACGTCGGCTACCCGGTCGCCCTCGAAGGCGCCCTGAAGCTGAAGGAACTCGCCTACATGCACGCCGAGGGCTTCGCGGCGGGCGAGCTGAAGCACGGTCCGATCGCCCTGATCGAGGACGACCTGCCCGTCGTCGTGGTCGTGCCGTCGCCGCGCGGCCGGTCGGTCCTGCACGACAAGATCGTCTCCAACATCCAGGAGATCCGGGCGCGGGGGGCGCGCACCATCGTCATCGCGGAGGAGGGCGACGAGACGGTCGTGCCGTACGCCGACCACCTCATCCGCATCCCGGCCACCCCGACCCTGCTCCAGCCGCTGGTGGCGACCGTCCCCCTCCAGGTCTTCGCCTGCGAACTGGCCACGGCCCGCGGCAACGAGGTGGACCAGCCGCGCAACCTCGCGAAGTCCGTGACGGTGGAGTAGGCGGCGGCAAAACCCCGGCGCGCGGAGCCGCCCGCCGCCTACGCTCCCCGGCATGACGATCACGTACGCGTGGCGGGGCGACTTCGAGGACGCGGCCGTCGACGCCCTGCACGGCGAGGCGTTCGGGCACGCTCCGACGGGCACCGAGTGGGGCGCGCGGGTGCGCGGGCACAGCCTCGGCTGGGTCTGCGCACACCGGGACGGGCGGCTCGTTGGGTTCGTCAACGTCGTCTGGGACGGCGGTGCGCACGCCTTCCTCCTCGACACGATGGTCGCCTCGGACGCGCGAGGGAGGGGCGTCGGGACCGAACTCGTGGCCGTCGCCGCCGAGGAGGCGCGCTCGGCGGGCTGCCACTGGCTGCACGTCGACTTCGAGGAACGGCTGCGCCCCTTCTACTTCGAGGCGTGCGAGTTCAGGCCGACGGACGCGGGGCTGATCGCCCTGCGCTGACCCGCCGCCCGCTCACCCCGCCGTCCCGTCAGCCCGTCACGTCCCGCCACG
Source organism: Streptomyces sp. SS1-1 (assembly GCF_008973465.1). Taxonomy (NCBI): domain Bacteria; kingdom Bacillati; phylum Actinomycetota; class Actinomycetes; order Kitasatosporales; family Streptomycetaceae; genus Streptomyces; species Streptomyces sp. SS1-1. The sequence goes on from NZ_WBXN01000004.1 coordinate 4,294,218, forward strand.
CCTCCGGGACGCCCTCCGCCACGTCGTGGGCGGCCAGCGGGGCGCCGTCCGCCGCGAACCGGGCCGACAGCCCGTGCAGATACGCCCCGGCGCTCGCCGCGTCCAGCGGGGCGAGGCCCGCCGCCAGCAGGGAGCCCGCGAGGCCCGACAGGACGTCACCGCTCCCGGCCGTGGCCAGCCAGGAGGTGCCCGTGGGGTTCACCCGGACCGGGCCCGTGCCCCCGGCGCCGGCCACCAGGGTCGTGGAGCCCTTCAGCAGCACGGTCGCCGTGTAGCGCGCCGCCAGCTCGCGCACCGACGTCAGCCGGGCCGCCTCGACCTCCTCACGGGTGACGCCGAGCAGCGCCGCCGCCTCCCCGGCGTGCGGGGTCATCAGCGTCGGCGCCGTCCGCGCCCGTACCGCCTCCGGGTCCGCGAGCCGCAACCCGTCGGCGTCGATCAGCACCGGCACGTCCGTCGACAGGACCTCCGCGACCGTCGCCGCGTCGTCACCGGCGCCCGGCCCGACCACCCACGCCTGGACCCGCCCGGCCTTGCGCGGCCCCCGGTCCGACACCAGCGTCTCCGGGAACCGGGTGATCACCGCGTCCCCTGCCGGGCCCACGTACCGCACCGCCCCGGCCCCGCCGCGCAGCGCCCCCGACACCGCGAGCACGGCGGCCCCCGGATAGCGCGCCGAACCGGCCGCGATGCCGACCACGCCCCGGCGGTACTTGTCGGACTCCGCCGCCGGCACCGGCAACAGCCGCGCCACGTCCGCGTGTTGCAGCGCCTCCAGCTCCACCGCGTCGTGCGGCAGCGCCAGCCCGATGTCGACGAGCCGCACCACACCGGCGTGTTCACGGGCCGGGTCGATCAGCAGCCCCGGCTTGTGCGTGCCGAACGTGACGGTGAGGTCCGCCCGCATCGCCGTCCCACGCACCTCGCCGGTGTCGGCGTCCACACCGCTCGGCAGGTCCACCGCGACCACCGGCACCCGGGCCCGCTCCGCGGCATGCGCGAGCGCCGCCGCCTCCGGGCGCAGCCCGCCCTTGCCGCCGATCCCGACGATGCCGTCCACGACGAGGTCGGCGCGCCCGATCAACTCCCCGCCCGCGTCGGCCGTCGCGCTGCGGCCGCCCGCCTTGCGGAGCGCGGCCAGGCCGCCCGGGTGCGCCCGGTCCGGGGAGAGCAGCACCGCCGTGACACCCGCCCCTCGCCGGGCGAGGCGGGCCCCGGCGTACAGGGCGTCACCGCCGTTGTCGCCGCTGCCGACCAGCAGCACGATCCGGCGGCCGTACACCCGGCCCAGCAGGTCCGCGCAGGCCGCGGCGAGTCCGGCCGCCGCCCGCTGCATCAGCGCGCCCTCGGGGAGCCGTGCCATCAGCTCCCGTTCGGCCGCCCTCACCGTCTCCACGCCGTAAGCAGTCCGCATACGACCGAGTCTGACGCACCGGGCCGCGCCCGGCCCATCGAATCAGCCCTCGGCGATCACCACCGCCGAGGCGACCCCGGCGTCATGGCTGAGGGACACGTGCCAGGACCGCACGCCCAGTTCGGCCGCGCGGGCCGCCACCGTGCCGCGCACCCGCAGCCGGGGCCGCCCGCTGTCCTCGACGTAGACCTCGGCGTCGGTCCACAGCAGGCCCGCCGGGGCGCCGAGCGCCTTCGCGAGGGCCTCCTTGGCAGCGAAGCGCGCGGCGAGCGAGGCGATGCCCCGGCGGTCACCGCCCGGCAGCAGCAACTCACTCTCCAGGAACAGCCGTTCGGCCAGGCCGGGCGTGCGGCGCAGCGCCGCGTCGAACCGGTCGATCTCGGCCACGTCGATGCCGACCCCGATGATGCTCATGCCCAGCACCTTACGGTTCCTCCTTCGGGTGACCCCGCCGCGCGGCGCCTCCCACCGGGCCCGGCGGGCACGCTTCCCTGTGCGCATGATCAGCGGACGTATCGCCTGCCGGAGCATCGCCGTGATGCTCGCGGCGGCCTCCCTGCTGCCCGTCGGCAGCGCCTCGGCGGACCCCGGGCCCCCGGCCACCGGACCCGGTGCCGGCCTCGTACCGGGTGTCCCCCTCGACATGCTCCAGCCCGCCCCGGCCGACACCGCGGACCAGGCCCTGCCGCCGAAGGTGTACGAGCCCAGCGCCGAGGAGGACGCCGTCGAGCCGAAGGCCGCCCCCGACCCCACGCACGACCTCGTCGAGTACGTCACCCCGATGGGCGCCCTCGGCGGCGTGAAGTGCAGCGACGAGGACGGGCCGTACCAGCGCGAGGTCGAGCGGTGGCTGGGGCGGAAGGCCGACGGCGAGCAGTCGCCCGCCGACTGCCGTGCCATCCGCGGCTTCCAGGTCAAGCACAAGATCAAGCCCGCGATCGGCTTCGCGGGTCCCGTCACCTGGGCCACCATGCGGCTGGAGTCGGCCCGCGAGAACCCCAACGCCGCCGGGAAGTGCCCCGTACGGGCGTACCGGGTCGCCTGCGTCGACCTCGACCGGCAGATCGCCTGGGTGCAGACGGGCCGCGAGGTCGTCTTCCAGCCGGTGTCCGTGCGCAGCGGACGCAAGGGCTACGGCACCCGCACCGGATGGCACCGGATCTACTGGCGGCACAAGAACCACGTCTCGACGCTCTACAACAGCCCCATGCCGTACGCGCAGTTCTTCGACGGCGGCCAGGCCTTCCACGGCGTCTACGGCGGCATCTTCACCGAGGTCGGCTCCATGGGCTGCGTCAACATGCGCCTGGACGACGCCCGCGCGCTGTGGAAGCTGCTGAGGAACGGCGACCGCGTCTATGTGTGGGGCCACCGCACGGAGGGCTGAGCGGTGCGTGAGGGGTCCGGCGCGACGGCGTCGCCGGGCCCCTCTGAGACACTGGGGGCGCGATGAGAGAGACAGCACCACAGCGGACCGCGCCCGCGCGTGCCCGCGCCGAGATCGACCTGGCCGCCCTGCGGGCCAACGTGCGGACCCTGCGCGGCCGCGCCCCCGGCGCCGCCCTGATGGCCGTCGTCAAGGCGGACGCGTACGGCCACGGGGCGCTTCCCTGTGCCCGCGCCGCGCTGGAGGCCGGGGCGACCTGGCTGGGCACGGCGACTCCCGAGGAGGCCCTCGCGCTGCGGGCCGCCGGGATCCAGGGCGTACGGATGATGTGCTGGCTGTGGACGCCCGGCGGGCCCTGGCAGGAGGCGATCGAGGCCGACCTCGACGTCTCCGTCAGCGCGATGTGGGCGCTGCGCGAGGTCACCGGGGCCGCCCGGCGGGCCGGGACGCCCGCGCGGGTGCAGCTCAAGGCCGACACCGGTCTCGGGCGGGGCGGCTGCCAGCCCGGCGACGACTGGGCCGAGCTGGTCCGTGAGGCGCTGCGCGCCGAGGCCGACGGCCTGATCCGGATCACCGGGCTGTGGTCCCACTTCGCCTGCGCCGACGAGCCGGGCCACCCCTCCATCGCCGCCCAGCTCGACCGCTTCCGAGAGATGACCGCGTACGCCGAGGAGCGGGGCGCGCGCCCCGAGGTGCGGCACATCGCGAACTCCCCGGCCACCCTCACGCTGCCCGAGAGCCACTTCGACCTGGTCCGCACCGGCATCGCCGTCTACGGCATCTCGCCCAGCCCCGAGCTGGGCAGCGCCGCCGACCTGGGGCTGCGTCCGGTGATGACGCTCTCGGCGTCCCTGGCCCTGGTCAAGCAGGTGCCCGGCGGGCACGGCGTCAGCTACGGGCACCACTACGTCACCCCGGGCGAGACCACCCTCGGTCTCGTCCCGCTCGGGTACGCCGACGGCATCCCGCGGCACGCCTCCGGCGCCGGGCCGGTCCTGGTCGGCGGCAAGTGGCGGACGGTCGCCGGGCGGGTCGCCATGGACCAGTTCGTCGTCGACCTCGGCGGGGACGAGCCCGAGGCGGGCGCGAGGGCCGTGCTGTTCGGCCCCGGCGACGGCGGGGAGCCCACGGCCGAGGACTGGGCGCAGGCCGCGGGGACCATCGCGTACGAGGTCGTCACGCGCATCTCCGGACGCGTTCCCCGCGTCTATGTGGACGAGAGCCGGTAGCCGGGGCCGCCGGTTCCGGGGCGAACCGCGGTGTGTGCCGCCACGCGGTTGCTACCAGTGAGTACATTCATGTGAAAGAGGAACGAGAGGGGTAACCCGTAGCGGGACCCCGCTCGCACCACGGGCACCGTCCACCACCGTCGTCACACCGGCACCGGACCCAGCGAAGAGGAGCGGTACGTGAGCGAGAGCAGCGCGGAGGCCGCCGTCGCGGCCGTCGCCTCCGCCTCGGGGGCGGCCGCGAGCTGGCGCAGGGCGACCGGTCTCGCCGGCGCCGCGATAGGCGTGATCGCGGCCGGCGCGGCCGCCGGTGTCGCCATAGAGCGGATGACCGTGGGCCGGGGCATGCGCCAGAAGGCACGCCTCGCCCTCGACTCGGCGGGACCCTACGGCTCGCTGCGCGGCACCCCCGGCAAGGCGTACGCCGACGACGGCACCGAGCTGTACTACGAGGTCGACGACGTCGACCCCGAGGCCGCGCCCGCGCTCAGCCCCCGCCGTCGCCGGCTGTTCGGGCGCAAGGCGCCGACCCCCGTCACCGTCGTCTTCAGCCACGGCTACTGCCTCAGCCAGGACTCCTGGCACTTCCAGCGGGCCGCGCTGCGGGGCGTCGTGCGCACCGTGCACTGGGACCAGCGCAGCCACGGGCGGTCCGGGCGCGGGGTCGCCCAGACGCAGGAGGACCGGCACGTCGACATCGAGCAGCTCGGCCGGGACCTGAAGGCCGTCATCGACGCGGCGGCGCCCGAGGGACCGCTCGTGCTGGTCGGGCACTCCATGGGCGGGATGACCGTGATGGCGCTCGCCGACCAGTACCCCGAGCTGATCCGCGAGCGCGTCGTCGCCACCGCTCTCGTCGGTACGTCGTCCGGGCGGCTCGGCGAGGTCAACTTCGGGTTGCCCGTCGCGGGGGTGAACGCCGTGCGCCGTGTGCTGCCGGGCGTCCTCAAGGCGCTGGGGCAGCGTGCCGAGCTGGTGGAGAAGGGGCGGCGGGCCACCGCCGACCTGTTCGCGGGGATCATCAAGCGGTACTCGTTCTCGTCGCGGGACGTGGACCCGGCCATCGCCCGGTTCGCCGAGCGGATGATCGAGGGGACGCCGATCGACGTGGTCGCGGAGTTCTACCCGGCCTTCGCCGACCACGACAAGACCGAGGCGCTCGCCCTGTTCACCGGGATGCCGGTCCTCGTGCTGGCCGGCGTGGGCGACCTGGTCACCCCGAGCGAGCACAGCGAGGCCATCGCCGACCTGCTGCCGGAGGCCGAACTGGTGCTGGTGCCGGACGCCGGGCACCTGGTCATGCTGGAGCACCCGGAGGTGGTCACCGACCGCCTCGCGGACCTGCTCACCCGCGCGGGCGCGGTGCCCGCAGGGGCTACGGTTAGTGGCTATGGAAGCACCAGCAGCACCGCACAACGCGGGTGACCTTCAGCTGACCGTCACCTCCCCCGAGCAGATGCGGGAACTCGGCCGGCGACTCGCCAAGCTGCTGCGCGCCGGCGACCTCCTGATGCTCAGCGGGGAGCTCGGCGCGGGCAAGACGACGCTGACCCGGGGGCTCGGCGAGGGCCTGGGGGTCCGGGGCGCGGTGACGTCCCCGACCTTCGTGATCGCCCGGGTCCACCCGTCGCTCGGCGACGGCCCGCCGCTCGTCCACGTCGACGCCTACCGGCTGTCCGGCGGCCTGGACGAGATGGAGGACCTCGACCTGGACGTCTCGCTGCCCGAGTCGGTCGTCGTCGTGGAGTGGGGCGAGGGCAAGGTCGAGGAGCTGACCGAGGAGCGGCTCCAGGTCGTGATCCACCGGGCCGTCGGCGACACCACCGACGAGGTGCGGCAGGTGACGGTGACCGGGCTCGGCGCGCGCTGGGCGGCCGCGGACCTCAGCGTGCTGTCCGCCTGACGTCCCGCGGGCCGGGGCCGGCCGCGCCTCGTTCCGACAACGTGTCGGGAAAACGTTGCGTTCGTGGTCGTGGGCGTGGTCACATGGTAGCCAGTCCGTGGTTAGGCGTGCCTAACCACGCCCGCCCCCGACCTCAGGAGGCGTCCATGCCGGCACCGGAGCACACGGCCCACGGTGAGGCGCGGCCCCACCCGCCGGCCCATGGCGTCCCGCTGTCCGTGCGCGACCTGCTGGCGGCCAACGCCGCCGCGTGGATCGTCTCGACACCCCCGCGCGCACCCGAGCCCCGTCCGGCCGCCGAGCCGCGGCCCGAGGCCGCCTGACCCGAGGGCCCGGCCCGGGCGGTCAGGGGACCACGACCACCGTGCGGCCGATCGTCGCGAACTCCCACATCGCGGTGCCGTCGCCGCGCGACTCGCGGATGCCGCCCGTCCGTGCCGTGGGGTCCGGCTGCGGGGTGCCGCCCGGCACGGCCGCGCTGAAGCCGATCGTCACGTCGTCCACCGTCGCGAACCGCACCACGTGCTCCACGGGCAGCCCGTCGGTCCCGGTGACCGAACTGGAGCGCGACCCGACCGTGTAGGTGCCCGGCGCGGGGTCGACCGATCCGGGGGTCACCCGGAACGTCCGCTTGACCTTGTCGCCGTCCCCGACCAGCCACACCCGGTCGTCGCCCAGGGCGTACACGACCCGCTCGCCGGTGCCGGACAGGGCGGGCAGCGCCTCGGGGTCTCGGTCGTCCCGGGCGGCCTCGGAGGTGACGGCGCGAAGCGAGCCGCCGGGGCGCTCGCCCAGGTCGGGCGGCATGTTCGCGGCGGCCTGGAAGGTGAGGAGGCCGACCGCCACGAGGGCGGCCGCGGTCAGGCCCACGACGAATCCGGAACTGCTGCCCGCCACCGTCACCACCTCAGCGTTCGCTCGCGCCACGTGATCAAGCCGACCGTAGCAGTCACCGTCCGCCCGACCGGGGCGGCACTTCCGGAGGCCCGGGCGCCGTAGGCTGTTCGCGTGCTCTTGCTCGCTCTGGATACCGCCACCCCCGCCGTCACCGTCGCGCTGCACGACGGCACGGACGTCATCGCCTCCTCGAGCCAGGTGGACGCGCGCCGGCACGGCGAGCTGCTGCTGCCGGCCGTCGACCGGGTCCTCGCCGAGGCCGGTGTGCAGCTGGACGCCGTCACCGGCGTCGTCGTGGGCATCGGCCCCGGCCCCTACACCGGACTGCGGGTCGGCCTGATGACCGCCGACACCTTCGGGCTCGTCCTCGGCGTCCCCGTGCACGGCGTGTGCACGCTGGACGGCCTCGCCTACGCCGCCGACATCGAGAAGGGCCCCTTCGTCGTGGCGACCGACGCCCGGCGCAAGGAGGTCTACTGGGCCCGGTACGCCGACTCCCGCACCCGGCTGACCGACCCGGCCGTCGACCGGCCCGCCGACATCGCCGCCGAGGTGGCCGGACTGCCCGCCGTCGGCGCCGGCGCCCTGCTCTACCCCGACACGTTCCCGCGCGCCCACGAGCCCGAGCACGTGTCGGCGGCCGCCCTGGCCGCGCTGGCCGCCGAACGGCTGGCCGCGGGGGAGGAGCTGCCCGCGCCCCGGCCGCTGTACCTGCGCCGCCCCGACGCCCAGGTCCCCAAGAACTACAAGGTGGTCACCCCCAAGTGACCGGACCCGAGACCGCCACCGGCGGAGCCGAGGGCCCCACCCTGCGCGAGATGCGCTGGTGGGACATCGACCCCGTGCTGGAGCTGGAGAAGGAACTCTTCCCGGAGGACGCCTGGTCCCGGGGCATGTTCTGGTCCGAACTCGCCCACTCCCGCGGGCCCGAGGCCACCCGCCGCTACGTCGTCGCCGAGCGGGACGGGCGCCTCGTCGGCTACGCCGGGCTCGCCTCCGCCGGCGACCTGGCCGACGTCCAGACCATCGCCGTCGCCCGCGACCACTGGGGGACCGGACTCGGTGGCCGGCTGCTGGCCGAACTGCTCCGCGCGGCCACCGAGTTCGAGTGCGCCGAGGTGATGCTGGAGTGCCGGGTGGACAACGTCCGCGCGCAGAAGCTCTACGAGCGCTTCGGCTTCGAGGCCATCGGCTTCCGGCGCGGCTACTACCAGCCGGGGAACGTGGACGCCCTGGTGATGCGACTGACCACAGCGCCCGACAGCGGCAGCGCCGCGGGTGACGACTCCGTACAAGGAACTGAGATCAATGGCTGACTCGCGGGACGAACCCCTCGTTCTGGGCATCGAGACCTCGTGCGACGAGACCGGCGTCGGCATCGTCCGCGGCACCACCCTGCTCGCCGACGCCGTGGCCTCCAGCGTCGACGAGCACGCCCGCTTCGGCGGTGTCGTGCCCGAGGTCGCCTCCCGGGCCCATCTGGAGGCCATGGTCCCGACCATCGACCGGGCGCTGAAGGAGGCGGGCGTCAGCGCCCGCGACCTCGACGGTGTCGCCGTCACGGCCGGTCCCGGCCTCGCGGGCGCGCTGCTGGTCGGCGTGTCGGCGGCCAAGGCGTACGCCTACGCCCTCGGCAAGCCGCTGTACGGCGTCAACCACCTCGCCTCGCACATCTGCGTGGACCAGCTGGAGCACGGGCCGCTCCCGGAGCCGACGATGGCGCTGCTGGTGTCCGGCGGGCACTCCTCGCTGCTGCTGTCCTCCGACATCACCTCCGACGTGCGCCCGATGGGCGCGACCATCGACGACGCGGCGGGCGAGGCGTTCGACAAGATCGCCCGCGTGCTGAACCTCGGCTTCCCCGGCGGCCCCGTCATCGACCGCTACGCCCGCGAGGGCGACCCGGAGGCGATCGCCTTCCCGCGCGGTCTGACCGGCCCGCGCGACCCGGCGTACGACTTCTCCTTCTCCGGCCTGAAGACCGCCGTCGCCCGCTGGATCGAGGCGAAGCGGGCCGTCGGCGAGGAGGTGCCGGTGCGGGACGTCGCGGCGTCCTTCCAGGAGGCGGTCGTCGACGTGCTGACCCGCAAGGCCGTACGGGCCTGCAAGGACGAGGGCGTCGACCATCTGATGATCGGCGGTGGCGTGGCCGCCAACTCCCGGCTGCGGGCGCTGGCCCAGGAGCGCTGCGAGGCGGCCGGCATCCGGCTGCGGGTGCCCCGGCCGAAGCTGTGCACGGACAACGGCGCGATGGTCGCCGCGCTCGGCGCCGAGATGGTCGCGCGCAACCGGGCGGCGTCCGACTGGGACCTGTCGGCGGACTCCTCGCTGCCGGTCACGGACCCGCATGTGCCGGGCACCGGGCACGACCATGTGCACGAGGTGAGCAAGGAGAACCTGTACTCGTGACCGTCGCCCTGATGTGGGAGGCGCGGGCGGTGCCCGGGCGGGGCGAGGACCTGCTCGCCTGGGCGCGGGCGCAGGAGCTGCCCCGGCCGCCGCTGCGCCGGGAGACCTTCCGGGCCGCGCAGGACCGGGTCCTGGTCGTCACGTGGTGGGACGCGGCCGCCGACGCCGACGTCCCGGAACTGCCGGAACCCGACGGCGAGCTGGTCACCCGGGCCGTGCACCGGTGGCGGTTCGAGTCGCTCGGCACGGAGGGTTCCGGCCGGTCCGGCGACTGAGGGGGCCGCCCCCGCGACCATCCCGGATCGAAGGTTTCGTTCCCGGTTTCGAATGTTCCGGTGAAGGGAGTGGGCCGGAGGGGGTTCGTCCTCGGGCCGGGCGGGGTTACGATCGCCGCCATGACAGCCCGTGAGACCGCCGCATCCCGGACGGCCGAGCCGGACAACCGGCCGGCACCGCCGACGGCCCCGACGACCGGCCGGTCCGGGCGGACGGCCACGCTCGCCGAGATCGCCCGCGAGGCCGGCGTCTCGGCCCCGACTGTTTCGAAGGTCCTCAACGGACGCGCGGACGTCGCCCCGGGCACCCGCAGCCGCGTCGAGGAGCTGCTGCGCACCCACGGCTACCGCCGCCGCCGGGCCGAGACCGGCCGCTCGCCCCTGATCGACCTGGTCTTCCACGAACTGGAGAGCGCCTGGGCGATGGAGGTCATCCGGGGCGTCGAGAACGTGGCCCGGGACGCGGGGCTGAGCGTCGTGCTCAGCGAGAGCGCGGGGCGCCACACCCCGGGCCGGACCTGGGCCGACCAGGTCGCCGCGCGCCGCCCGCACGGGGTGATCCTCGTGCTGTCCGGCCTCGACGAGCCCCAGCGGGCGCTGCTGACCAGTCGTTCCATCCCGTTCGTGGTGATGGACCCGGCGGGCGACCCGGGCGCCGACGTGCCGTCCATCGGCGCGACCAACTGGCAGGGCGGCCTCGCCGCCACCCGCCATCTCATCGAGCTCGGGCACCGGCGGATCGGCGCGATCACCGGGCCGTCCCGGATGATGTGCAGCCGCGCCCGCCTCGACGGTTACCGCGCCGCCCTGGAGACCGCCGGGCTGACGGTCGACCAGGACCTGATCAGGACCGGCGACTTCCACCACGAGACCGGCTACCGGGAGGGCCTGGACCTGCTGCGCCGCCCGGACCGGCCCACCGCGGTCTTCGCCGGCAACGACCTGCAGGCGCTCGGTCTGTACGAGGCCGCGCGGGAGCTCGGGCTGCGGGTGCCGGAGGACCTCAGCGTCGTCGGGTTCGACGACCTGCCGGTCGCGCGCTGGGTCGGGCCGCCGCTGACCACCGTGCGGCAGCCGCTGACGGAGATGGCGGAGGCGGCGGCCAAGCTGGTGCTGGACCTGGCCAGGGAGCAGCCCACGGCGACCAGGGTGGACCTGGCGACGAGCCTGGTGGTGCGCAGCAGCACGGCCCCGGCACCCCAGCGGTGACACCCGGCGCGAAACATTCGGCTGCCCCCTGAGAGAAGTCTGAGAATTTCGCGAGAAAAGCCGCCCTGGGCTGTCTGGCCGTAATAATTCGGACGTACGTTCCTGTCCATGAGGGGAAGCGGGCGGGGATCGGGTGGGGACGACGGGGGACGCGGACGCCGGCGGGCGACCGTGTGGCGCAGGGCGGGGATCGCCCTCGCGGCCTTACTGGCCCTGGCGGTCGGGGCGGCGGCCTGGGCCTACCGGCATCTCGACGACAACATCACCGGTGTCGACATCGACCAGGCGCTGGGCGACGACCGTCCGCCCCGGGTCATGACGACCCCGTCGCCGTCGGCGTCACCGCTGCCGACGGAGGCGCTGAACATCCTGGTCCTCGGCTCGGACTCGCGCAGCGGCGCGGCCAACAAGAAGCTCGGCGGCGGTGACAGCGGGGGCGCCCGCTCGGACACGGCGATGGTGTTCCACATCGACGCCGGCCGCACCACGGCCACGGTCGTGAGCATCCCGCGCGACACCCTGGTCACCCGGCCGTCCTGCCCGCTGCCGTCGGGCGGCTCGACCCGGAAGGCGTACCAGGCCATGTTCAACAGCGCCTACGCGCTGGGCGGTCCGGTCTGCGCGGTCAAGACGGCCGAGTCGCTGACCGGTGTGCGGATGGACCACTACGTCGAGCTCGACTTCTCCGGGTTCGCGAAGCTGGTGGACGCCCTCGGCGGGGTCACCGTCACCACGGACGAGGACATCCACGACGACGACAGCCACCTGGACCTCGCGGCCGGCACCCACCACCTCGACGGCAAGCAGGCGCTGGCGCTGGCCCGCACCCGGCACGGCATCGGCAACGGAAGCGACCTGGGCCGTATCGAGCTCCAGCAGAAGCTGGTGAAGGCGCTGCTCGACCAGATCTCCGCCACCGACCTGCTCACCGACCCCGCGCGGCTCTACCGCGTCGCCGACGCGGTCACCGGCGCCCTGACCACGGACACGGGGCTGGACTCGCTGAGCGAGCTGACCGGCCTCGGGCAGAGCCTGCGGGGGCTGGCGTCGGACGGCGTGAAGACCCTGACCATGCCGGTCGTGCCCGCGCCGTCCAACCACAACCGGGTGGTCGCGGACGAGCCGGAGGCGAGCGAACTGTGGAAGTCGCTGCGCTGAAAGAAGCTTTTCCGGGAAATCCTCGAGGACGTGTCGATCCGGCGCCCGGCCGTTCGACGCAGGGGTGAGAGGCCGGGAAGGGCCCGGCCACCGCAGCACGAGGAGTCACCATGCCCCGATACCTGTCGCTCGTGAAGATCGACGAGGCGTCCGCCCCCGCCGAGGGCCCGAGCCCCGAACTGATGCGGCGCATGGGCGAGCTGATCGAGGAGGTCACCAAGGCCGGCGTCATGCTCGACACGGCCGGGCTGCTGCCGTCCGCGCAGGGCACCCGCGTGCACTGGGAGGGCGGCCGGATCTCCGTCACCGACGGGCCCTTCACCGAGGCCAAGGAGGTCGTCGGCGGGTACGCGATCATGCAGTGCAAGGACAAGGCCGAGGCCATCGAGTGGACCACCCGGTTCCTGAAGGTCCACGAGGAGTTCTGGACCGTCACCTGCGAGGTGCGGGAGATCGCCGAGGGGTGACCGCGCCCGCTGGGCCGCCGGACGGGCAGGGTGTTCGATGGTGGGCTGTGGAGACACCGCGCAGCATCGACACCCGGTCCGCCCTCGACACCGTGTTCCGCCTCGAGTTCCCCCGTGTCGTCGCCGCCGTCACCCGGATCGTCCGGGACGTCGGCATCGCCGAGGAGCTGGCCCAGGACGCCCTGGTCGCCGCGTTGGAGCAGTGGCCGCGCGACGGCGTGCCCGACCGGCCGGGCGCCTGGCTCACCGCCGCCGCCCGGCACCGCGCCGTCGACCTGGTCCGGCGCCGGGAGAACTACGCCCGCAAGCTCCGGGAGATCGGCCGGACCCTGGAGGACGTGCCGCCGCCGGAGCCCGCCGACCCCGACGCCATCGACGACGACCTGCTCCGGCTCGTCTTCACCACCTGCCATCCCGTGCTGTCCCCGGAGGCCCGCACGGCCCTCACCCTGCGCCTCGTCGGCGGTCTGACCACCGCCGAGATCGCCCGCGCCTACCTGGTGCCCGAGGCCACGGTCGCCCAGCGCGTGGTCCGCGCCAAGCGCACCCTCGCCACCCGGAACGTCGCCTTCGAGGTGCCGTACGGGCCCGACCGGGAGGCTCGGCTCGGCTCCGTCCTCGACGTCATCTACCTGATCTTCAACGAGGGGTACGCGGCGACCGCGGGCGACGACTGGCTGCGCCCCGCGCTGTGCGAGGACGCGCTGCGGCTGGCCCGGCAGCTCGCCGCGCTGATGCCGAAGGAACCCGAGGTGCACGCCCTGGCCTCACTCCTGGAGTTCCAGGCGTCCCGTACGGCCGCCCGCACCGCCCCCGACGGCACGCCCGTCCTGCTGCGCGATCAGAGCCGGCGCCGCTGGAACCGCATGCTGATCGCCCGGGGCATCACCGCCCTGGACCGGGCGGGCGCGACGGCCACGGGCGCCCCCGGCCCGTACGCCCTCCAGGCCGCCATCGCCGCCTGCCACGCGCACGCGTACCGCTACGAGGACACCGACTGGGGGACCATCGCCACGCTGTACCGGCTGCTCGCCGCCCGGTCGCCGTCGCCGGTCGTGGAGCTGAACCGGGCGGTCGCCGTCTCGATGGCCGAGGGCCCCGGGCCCGCCCTGGAGATCGTCGACGCCCTCGCGGGAGAACCGGCGCTGCGGGACTACCACCTGCTGCCGAGCGTGCGCGGCGACCTGCTGCTGCGCCTCGGCCGTACGGCGGAGGCGCGGGCGGAGTTCGAGCGAGCGGCGGCGCTGACGCGCAACGGGCCGGAGCGGGAGATGCTGCGCAGACGCGCGGCGGACATCCGGTTCGGCTAGTGCTGTGACCGGAAAAGTTCACCGGCTCGCGGCGCCCGGCACGGCACTAGGCGGGGTGTCCCACCAGCATCGTCGGGGCCCCCGCCACCCGGGTCAGGAACACGGTGGCCGCGTTCGGCCCTTGCGGTTTGACCTTGCGGCGCAGTTCCTCCGGTTCGACCGCCGAGCCGCGCTTCTTCACGGTCAGCGTGCCCACCCCGCGCTCCCGCAGCAGCGCCTTCAGCCGCTTCACGTTGAACGGCAACCGGTCGGTGATCTCGTACGCGGCGGCGAACGGCGTGGGGCGCAGCTCGTCCGCGGTGATGTACGCGATGGTCGCGTCGACGAGCCCGCCGTCCAGCGACTCGGCGACCTCGGCGACCAGATGGGCCCGGATGACGGCGCCGTCCGGCTCGTACAGATAGCGTCCGACGGGACGCACCGCCGGGTCGGGCAGGCCGCGGCCGAGCAGCGGGCGCGGGCCCGGCAGCAGGGTGGCGCGGACCGCCCCGGGGGCCGTCCCGAACCAGAGCACCGCCTCCTTGACGTCCCCGCCGTCCGAGATCCACTCGGCCTCCGCGTCGCCGGGGACCGCCTCGTGCGGGATGCCGGGCGCGACCTTCAGGGCGGCGTGGGGCGCGGTGCGGGCCGCCTCGACGGCCCAGGACAGGGGCGGCGAGTACGCCTCCGGGTCGAAGACGCGGCCGCGGCCGCCGCGCCGGGCCGGGTCGACGAACACGGCGTCGAATCCGCCGGTCGCGACCTCGGTGACGTCCGCCTCGCGCACCTCGACCAGGTCAGCCAGCCCGAGCGCCGCCATGTTGGCCCGGGCCGCCGCGACCGTCACCGGGTCCCGGTCGACGGCCAGCACCCGGATGCCGGCCCGCGCGAGCGCGATCGCGTCGCCGCCGATGCCGCAGCACAGGTCGGCCACCGAGCCGATGCCCAGCTCCCGCATCCGGGCCGCCCGGTACGCCGCCACGCTCGCCCGCGTCGACTGCTCGACCCCGTTCGGCGTGAAGTACATGCGCCCCGCGTCCCCGGCGCCGAACTTCGCCGCCGCCCGCTGCCGCAGCCGGGCCTGCCCGAGGGCCGCGGACACCAGTCCGGCCGGGTGCTCGCGGCGCAGCCGGGTGGCGACGGCGAGTTCGTCGGCGGGGTCGGTGTCGCGCACGGCGTCGAGGAGGGCGCGGCCCTCGGGGGCGAGCAGGGCGGTGAAGGCGTCGAGGTGGTCGTTCACCGGGTCATTGTCGGCCAGTCGGAGGATGGTCCGCTCCACGGCGGCGCTGTCGGCCCGTTCCGGGCGGGGGTGCCTGCCAGGATCCGGCCCCATGCGACTTGTAGGACAAAATGACAAAAAGGGGCCTCTGGGGATCGCCGGGATCGCGGGGAGCACCGGGATCGCCGGGATCGTGTCCTGGGGCCGTCCCGTCGTCCGTGCGGTCCGGCGTGCGCGGCTGCGGGGAGCCGTCGCCGGGCTCGCGGTCGCCGCCGTCGCCTCGGGCTGCGCGCAGGGTGCCGTATCCGGTCCGGCGGGCGGCTCCTCCCCGGCCGCCGGTCCCGTGCCGAGCCGCTCGGCCGCGCCGGCGTCACCTCCGGACGGCACGCGGACCCCGGGCGGCACCCGTGCCCCGGACGGCAGGAAGCCCCCGTCCGCCCAGGAGGCCCACGCGGCCCGGGTCGCCGCGGCCCGGCGCTGGCGGCTCGCCCGCGTCCCCCTGGTGCCCCCGCCGCCGCCCGAGGTCAAGCCCCGGATCACCACCCGCAAGGGCTTCGAGGTCGACGGGCCCGACGAACCGGGCCTCCCCCCGGTCTTCACGACCGTCCCCACGAACCAGAAGGTCGTCTTCCTGACCATCGACGACGGCGCCGAGAAGGACCCGGCGTTCCTGCGCATGATGAGCGACCTGAAGGTGCCGTACTCCGCCTTTCTCAGCGACTACGTCATCAAGGACGACTACGGCTACTTCCGGCAGCTCCAGCGGGCGGGGGCCGGGCTGAACAACCACACCCTCCACCACCGCTATCTGCCCGGCCTGTCCTACCGGGGCCAGCAGTACGAGATCTGCGGCATGCAGGACGTCATGGAGGAGCGCTTCGGCGAGCGGCCCGTGCTGTTCCGGCCGCCCTTCGGCAACTACAACCGGGACACCCTGCGCGCGGCCCGGTCCTGCGGCGTGCGGTACGTCGCCCTGTGGAACGAGGAGGTCTTCGTCGACCGCTGGGACTACCGGGAGGAGGACCGGCGGATCCGTCCGGGTGACATCGTGCTCAGTCACTTCCGGGGCCGGGACGAGTGGAAGGGCACAATGCCCGACATGATCCGCCGGTTCCTGGACAAGGTCACGGCCGAGGGCTTCGCGGTCGCCCGGCTGGAGGACTACCTGTGACGCCGCCGCCGGGGTCACGCGCGTCCGTCGCCGTGGCCCTGGCGACCGTCCTGCTCGCCGGATGCGCCGGGACCGCCGCCACCGGCCCCCGCGCCGGGACCGGCCACGAGGCGACGCGCGCGGCGAAGAACGCCACGCACACCGCGCAGCCGTACCGCCGCTGGGGCCTGAGCGACCCGCTGCCCGCGCCGCCCCCGCCGCCCGCCCGGCGGGTCGCCCGGCCCCCCGGTGGACCGCCGCCCGTCCTGCGCCGCGTCCCCACCCGCGACCGGGTCGTCTTCCTCACCTACGACGACGGCGCCGAGAAGGACCCCCGCTTCGTCGGCATGGTCCGTGAACTGCGGCTGCCCGTCAGCATGTTCCTCACGGACAGCGTGGTCGGCCCCGGCTACGCGCACTTCGCGCGGCTGCGCGCGGTCGGCGCGTCCCTGCAGAACCACACCCTCGACCACGCCGCCCTGCGCGGACTGCCCTACGCCGGCCAGCGCGCCGAGATCTGCGGCCAGCAGCACAAGCTGCACGCCCGCTTCGGCGTCCGCCCCCGGCTCTTCCGGCCGCCCTACGGCACCTACGACGGCACCACGCTGCGCGCCGCCGACGACTGCGGGATCGGCGCCGTCGTGCTGTGGCGCGCGACGATGACGGGCGACGGCCGGCTGACGTACGCGAAGGGGCCCGCGCGCCTGCGTCCCGGCGACGTCGTCTCCGTGCCGTCCGCCGAGCCGGGCGGGCTGTCGCTGCGGGAGCGCACCACCCTGCTGCTGCGCGCGGTCCAGGAGCGGGGGCTGACCGTGGGCCGCCTGGAGGACTACGTCTGAGACGTCCCGTGGGCGGCTTCGGGTGTTCCGAGGGGCCGTCCGCGGCGCGCCGCGCCACGGCGAATTGGCACTCCGCTTGACCGAGTGCTAATCGCGGTCATAGTCTCGGCTCTGGCACTCCCCACTGGAGAGTGCCAACCACGCGACGGGCAGGTCCGGCACCCGCGACGACGGATCGACCTGGTCGCCACCTCAGACAGTTAACCCCGTGAGATCTCCGAAGGGGGAGGTCGGATCGTGACGACCACCAGCTCCAAGGTTGCCATCAAGCCGCTCGAGGACCGCATCGTGGTCCAGCCGCTCGACGCCGAGCAGACCACCGCCTCTGGCCTGGTCATCCCGGACACCGCGAAGGAGAAGCCCCAGGAGGGCGTCATCCTCGCCGTCGGTCCGGGCCGCTTCGAGAACGGCGAGCGCCTTCCGCTCGATGTGAAGGTCGGCGACATCGTGCTGTACAGCAAGTACGGCGGCACCGAGGTGAAGTACAACGGCGAGGAGTACCTCGTCCTCTCGTCCCGCGACGTGCTCGCGGTCATCGAGAAGTAGACGCCTCGAAGCTCTTGTCTTCAGCTGCGCCCCTGGCCCCCGCGACCACATGAGAACCGGGCGCCCGGGGCGCAGTGTCTTTTTTGAGAACCCACAGAATCCGAGAGGGCTCCCGCTGTCATGGCGAAGATCCTGAAGTTCGACGAGGACGCCCGTCGCGCCCTCGAGCGCGGCGTCAACAAGCTTGCCGACACGGTGAAGGTGACGATCGGCCCCAAGGGCCGCAACGTCGTCATCGACAAGAAGTTCGGCGCCCCCACCATCACCAACGACGGCGTCACCATCGCCCGTGAGGTCGAGGTCGAGGACCCGTACGAGAACCTCGGCGCCCAGCTGGTGAAGGAGGTGGCGACCAAGACCAACGACATCGCGGGTGACGGCACCACCACCGCCACCGTGCTCGCCCAGGCGCTCGTGCGCGAGGGCCTGAAGAACGTCGCCGCCGGTGCCTCCCCGGCGCTGCTGAAGAAGGGCATCGACGCCGCCGTCGCCGCCGTGTCCGAGGACCTCCTCGCGACCGCGCGCCCGATCGACGAGAAGTCCGACATCGCCGCCGTCGCCGCGCTGTCCGCCCAGGACCAGCAGGTCGGCGAGCTCATCGCCGAGGCGATGGACAAGGTCGGCAAGGACGGTGTCATCACCGTCGAGGAGTCCAACACCTTCGGTCTGGAGCTGGACTTCACCGAGGGCATGGCCTTCGACAAGGGCTACCTGTCGCCGTACTTCGTGACGGACCAGGAGCGCATGGAGGCCGTCCTGGAGGACCCGTACATCCTCATCAACCAGGGCAAGATCTCCTCCATCGCCGACCTGCTGCCGCTGCTGGAGAAGGTCATCCAGACCAACGCCTCCAAGCCGCTGCTGATCATCGCCGAGGACGTCGAGGGCGAGGCCCTGTCGACGCTGGTCGTCAACAAGATCCGCGGCACCTTCAACGCGGTCGCGGTCAAGGCCCCCGGCTTCGGTGACCGCCGCAAGGCGATGCTGCAGGACATGGCGACCCTCACCGGCGCCACGGTCATCTCCGAGGAGGTCGGCCTCAAGCTCGACCAGGTCGGCATCGACGTGCTCGGCTCCGCCCGCCGCGTCACCGTCACCAAGGACGACACCACGATCGTCGACGGCGCCGGCAAGTCCGAGGACGTCCAGGGCCGCGTCGCCCAGATCAAGTCCGAGATCGAGAACACCGACTCCGACTGGGACCGCGAGAAGCTCCAGGAGCGCCTCGCGAAGCTGGCCGGCGGCGTGTGCGTGATCAAGGTCGGCGCCGCCACCGAGGTGGAGCTGAAGGAGAAGAAGCACCGTCTGGAGGACGCCATCTCCGCGACCCGCGCCGCGGTCGAGGAGGGCATCGTCTCCGGTGGTGGCTCCGCGCTCGTCCACGCCGTGAAGGTCCTCGAGGGCAACCTCGGCAAGACCGGCGACGAGGCCACCGGTGTCGCCGTCGTCCGCAAGGCCGCCGTCGAGCCGCTGCGCTGGATCGCCGAGAACGCCGGCCTGGAGGGTTACGTCATCACCTCCAAGGTCGCCGAGCTCGACAAGGGCCAGGGCTTCAACGCCGCCACCGGCGAGTACGGCGACCTGGTCAAGGCCGGCGTCATCGACCCGGTCAAGGTGACGCGCTCCGCCCTGGAGAACGCCGCGTCCATCGCCTCCCTCCTGCTCACGACCGAGACCCTGGTCGTCGAGAAGAAGGAAGAGGAGGAGCCGGCCGCCGCCGGTGGCCACGGGCACGGCCACGCCCACTGAGTGAGCGGTTCCCCGTAAGACGCCGAGGGCCCGGCATCCCCGTCACGGGGGTGCCGGGCCCTCGCCGTACCCTCAGGGCGACGTCCGGACAACAGGGGGTGCGAGATGAGCCAGGTGCTCTACGGCGAACGGTCCCGGAACCCGTTCGCGCGGACCGTGGAACTGACCGGGGACGGACTGCGCAGAGGCGGCCGTACGACACCGCTCGCCGAGCTGAACCTCGGCGCCATGGCGGAGGCGTTCCTGCGGGGCCAGTGGCTCGGCGGCGGTGGCACCGAACGCCCGCTCGGGCGGCTGCCGCAGGACGCCGGGACCGTCCCCGTCACCCGGGTCACCGGCACCAGCACCCCGCTGAAGGTCCGCCGGGCCGCCGAGTTCGCGCGGGCCCTCGGCGAACTGTCCGTGCGCGTGTGCGGCGGACCGGCCGCCGTGGCCGCCCTCGCCGAACGGGCCCGCGCGGAGGACGTCCCGCTGTGGATGGCGCGCCGGTACGCGCCGGGCCCGGCCGGACCGGTGGCCGTCGCCGTGGACCGGCGCCTGGTCCGCGTCGACGTCTGGGGCCCGCACGCCCCGGCCGTACGGCTGCGCGCACCCCACGGCTATACCGGCGACTCCTCCTCGCCGGGCGCCGGCCTGGTGCTGACCGTCGGCGACCAGTACGCGCGGCTGTCCCTGCGCAGGACGCTCCGCAAGTCCAAGCGCGGCGTGGAGATCCAACTCCCCGGCCGCCGGTGGACGCTACGCCGCGCCGACGCGACCAGCTCCTGGCTGCTGCGCGACGACGCCCGGGTCGCCCTCCTGACCCGCCCGCCCCGCCGCCCCGACCTCGCCCCCGGCACGGTCCTGGCGCCCCTGCCGGCCGTGCGCCACGAGAGCCCCGACCCGCTGGACGCCGTCATGGCCCACGCGGTCGCGGCGTCCTTCGGCCTCGGCGACACCACGGGCTCGGCCCGCTTCCGCGCCCGCCCCGGCGACGACACCGACACCACCTGGGAACTGCCCTGGTTCAGCAACCTCGGCACCGGCCACGACGACAACGACTCGGGCGCCGCGGACGGCTGGGGCAGCGACGGCGGAGACGGCGGAGACGGCGGCGGCGGAGACGGGGGAGACGGCGGAGGGGACGGGGGAGGCGGGGGCGACTGACGGCGCCACCCGCGCACTCATCCCGTGCCCTCCACATACGGCCGGGCCCGCCCGCGCGACGGTGACGTCCTGTCCCAGACATGCCGGCGCGCCCCGCACACCGGGTCCGTCGCATACGTCACCTCGGCCGGGAAGCCGTCGGCCCTGACCCGCTCGGCTGCCGCCAGGCCGACCTGGACGACCGACCCGGCTGCGGCACCGGGACGGACAAAGGCCCCGCTCCCTCGGCTGGACGGGAGCGGGGCCTTCCCCTTCGCGGTCATTCGGCGAGTACCCCCAACTGCTCCATCAGACCCGCCCGGTCGTAGATCCAGTGGCCCTCACAGACGCGGCCGTCGCGGAAGCGCTGCCAGGTCATGCCCTGCATGCTCACGTCCTGGCCGGTCGGCGGGATGCCCAGGAAGTCGCCCTTGTGGTGGCCGGTCACGGTCCAGCGGGTGCAGACCCGGTCGTCCTCGGCCATCTGGTCGTCGACGCGGAACGTGAGGTCGAAGGCGCCGTACCAGCCCTCCAGCACCGCGCGCATCTCGTCCCGGCCCTGGACGGGGCGCGGATAGGACGGGTCGTGGTCCACGTAGTCGTCCGTGACGTGCTCGAGGATGCGTTCCGGAGGCCTGCGGCCCAGCTCGGTGAAGAAGGCCCGCGCGGCGAGGAGGTTCAGCTGCTCGTCCCGCACCACGTCCAGATCGGTGAAGACCGGCGGCCCGTCGCACAGGGCCACCATCTCCTCGTAGATCCGGCCGGTCTCGGGGAGGTGCGAGTTGCGCATCGCCTCGTCGTACGACGGGAACTCCACGATCTCCACGAAGTGCGAGCCGTCGGACCGGTCCCGGCCGATGAGGTCGTGCGTGGCCGTCCGCTTCCCCTTGGTCTGCTCGACCCACCTGTCCATCAGCCGGTTCATCTCGTCGAACCGGTCCGTCCTGCAGTCGATGAGCTGTACGAAGGTCATGGCGCCGGCGCCTCCCGGCCCCCCTGGGTGCGGCTGGACACGCTCATTCTCCTCCGCGTCCGGACCGCCCTCTACCGCGGGCCGTACTTGCGGCCCGTCCGGGACGAGATCGTGCCGAGCATGCCCCGCGGCACCAGCTTCGCCGCGCCCAGCAGCACCTTGTACCGGGGGTCCGGGATGGACAGCGCGCGCCCCCGCGCCAGGTCCTCCAGCGCGGCGGCCGCCACCTTGTCGGCGTCCAGCCACATCCACCCGGGGATGTTGTCCGTGCCCATGCCGGCCCGCTCGTGGAACTCGGTCCGTACGAACCCCGGGCACAGCGCCATCAGCCGCACCCCGCTCCCGGCCAGGTCCCGCGCCGCGCCCTGGGTGAACTGCACGACCCACGCCTTGGACGCGCCGTACGTCCCGCGCGGCACGAACGCCGCCACCGAGGCGACGTTCACGACCCCGCCCCGGCCCCGCTCGCGCATCGCCCCGGCCGCCGCCGACGTCAGCCGCAGCACCGCCTCGCAGTGCACCTTCAGCATCCGCAGCTCGTCGGCCATGGACACGTCGAGGTAGCGGCCCTTGTTGCCGAACCCCGCGTTGTTGATCAGCAGGTCGACCGGGTTGCGGCGGTCGCCGAGGCGGGCGGCGACCGCCTCGATGCCGGCGTCCTCGGCGAGGTCCGCCGTCAGCACCTCCGCCTCGACGCCGTGCCGGTCGTGCAGTTCGGTGGCCTGCTCGCGCAGCCGCTCGGTGTTCCGGGCCACCAGGACGAGGTCATGTCCGTCGGCGGCCAGCCGTCGCGCGAACGCGGCGCCCAGGCCCGCGGTCGATCCTGTGATCAATGCCGTTGTCATGGCGCAAGGTTAGGGGTCCGGAGCGCCCCGTTCCGCTCCGCGGCCGGCCAGTGGACACCCGCTCCGGCCGCCCCCGACGGCAACGCGCCCACGCCCCGCGCTCTTCGGCCTCGCGTCAGGAGCCGTACTTCGCCACGTACTTCTCCGCCGTCTCCACCGCCTCCGGGTGCAGCCACTCGGCCGCCGCCAGAAGCCGCGGCAGCAGCGACCGCTCGGTCGTGACCGCCCGGAACTGGAACGCCACCGTCACCTCGTGGTCCGGCCGCCGGACGACCTCGATGGCGTCGCCCGCCCGGATCTCGCCCGGCTCGATCACCCGCAGATACGCCCCCGGCGCGGCCTGCGCGGTGAACCGCCTGACCCACTGCCGTTCACCCAGATGGCCCTGGAAGGTGCGGCAGGGGATACGGCCGCTCGTGACCTCCAGCAGCAGATCGGGCCCCACCCGCCAGCGCTCGCCGATCAGCGCCCCGGACACGTCCACCCCGGACGTCGTGAGGTTCTCGCCGAACACTCCGTCGCGCAGCGGGCGCCCCAGCTCGCGCTCCCAGGCGTCGAGGTCCTCCCGCGCCACCGCGTACACGGCCTGGTCGTCGCCCCCGTGATGCTGCTTCGAGCACACCGCGTCCCCGGCGAGACCGCTCCCGCCGACGCCCTTCGGGCCGGGTGCCGTCACCCGCACCGGGCCCTCGACGGGACGCTTGTCGATGCCGGTCACCCCCTCGGGGTGGTCCGTGTACGGCACCGCCTCGGCGCGGCCGAGATTCACTGACAGAAGCTTCATGGCGGCACGGTAGGCGACCGCCGGTCAAAGTGTCGACGCGATATTCAGCGTGCTCCCCAAGCGCGCCTTATGCTCGATGACGTGCTCGAAGCCCGTCATCTCCGTGTCCTGCGCGCCGTCGCCACCACCGGCTCCTTCTCGGCGGCCGCCCGCGAGCTGGGCTGCACCCAGCCCGCCGTGAGCCAGCAGATGAAGGCGCTGGAGACGGCCGTCGGCACCCCGCTGCTGATCCGCACCGGGCGCGTGATGCGGCTGACCCAGGCCGGTGAGGCGCTCGTGCGGCACGCCACCGGCATCCTGGCCGGGCTCACCGCCGCCGAGGAGGAGGTCGCCGCCATCGCCGGCCTGCGCGCCGGACGGGTCCGGCTCGTCTCCTTCCCCAGCGGCAGCTCCACCCTCGTCCCGACCGCCCTCGCCGCCCTGCGCGCCGCCCACCCCGGCACCCGCGTCTCCCTGGAGGAGGCCGAGCCGCCGAGGTCGGTGGAGATGCTGCGCGAGGGCGAGTGCGACGTGGCCCTGGCCTTCCGGTACGAGAGCGCCGCCGGCGCCGAGGAGTGGGAGGACCTCGTGGTCCGCCCGCTGCTCACCGACCGCCTGGTCGGCCTGGTCCCGGAGCGGCACCGGCTCGCCCGCGCGGGGTCACCGGCGTCGGTCGCCATCGGCGATCTGGCGGCCGAGCCGTGGATCGCCGGGTGCCCGCGCTGCCGCGGGCAACTGGTGGAGGTGTGCGCGAGCGCCGGCTTCACCCCGCGCATCGACTTCGCCACCGACGACTACCCGGCGGTGGTCGGCCTGGTCGGCGCCGGTCTCGGCGTGGCCGTCCTGCCGCAGCTGGCCGTGGAGTCCGTACGGCCGCGCGGGGTGCGCATGGTCGCGCTGGAACCGGCGGTCCGCCGCGAGATCGTCGCCCTCACGCTGCCCGACCTCGCCCAGGTGCCGGCCGTGGCCGCGACCCTGGACCAGCTCGCCCGCGCCGCCGCATGAGGAAGGGCACGCCTTGCGTGCCCTGATTGGAGAAACGTTCCTTCAGCGGTCGGGACCCGCGTCCCCGCCGGTGGTCGACGCCGACACCAGCCGGTTGCGTGCCCGCCCCATGAGCTCCTCGCGCTCGTCCTCGGTCAAGCCGCCCCATACGCCGTACGGTTCGCGTACCGCCAGCGCGTGCGCCGCGCACTGCGCGCGCACGGGGCACCTCATGCAGACCTCCTTGGCCGAGTTCTCTCGAGCGCTCCGGGCCGCCCCGCGCTCGCCCTCCGGATGGAAGAAGAGCGAGCTGTCCACCCCGCGACATGCAGCCAGCAGCTGCCAGTCCCACAGGTCCGCGTTCGGTCCGGGAAGGCGGGAGAAATCTGCCATTGCGTGACCCCTTGTAGCCGTTCTGGGCGGATACGGTGTCTACGACCGTACATCTACGATCTAAGAAGATGAAAATATGACTCATTGCGAATCTAGCCCCAAACGCCGTGAAACAGGAAGAAAAAGGGCTAAATGGGGCACGGCTTGTGATGAAACGGGGAGGGTCCGCCCCTCATGTCTGCCCCGTGTCCGTCCCCTCACGTAGAGTGCCGAAGACGGCACATGCCCCCGTAACTCTTTCGAGTGACCGTCGTTGAGAGGGCGGAGGCGGTTGAAAGAAGAAGCGCTCGGGCAGGCGTCCGAGACGGTCGACCGCACAGGTGACATTTCGTACCAGCCTGGAGGCTCAAGGTGACGTGCATCAGCTGCGGAGGGCGGCCATGACATCCGTCCTCGTCTGCGACGACTCCCCGCTTGCCCGAGAGGCGCTCCGCCGCGCGGTCGCGACCGTGCCCGGCGTCGAGCGCGTGACGACGGCGGCCAACGGCGAGGAAGTCCTCCGCCGCTGGGGCGCCGACCGCTCGGACCTGATCCTGATGGACGTGCGCATGCCCGGTCTGGGCGGCGTGGAGACCGTACGGCGGCTGCTGTCCGCCGACCCCGGCGCGCGCATCATCATGCTCACCGTCGCCGAGGACCTGGACGGCGTGGCCCTCGCGGTCGCCGCCGGTGCCCGCGGCTATCTGCACAAGGACGCCTCGCGCGCCGAGTTGCGGGCCACGGTCACGCAGGCGCTCGCCGACCCGACCTGGCGGCTCGCCCCGCGCCGGCTGCGCTCCGCCGAGATGGGCGCCGCGCCGACGCTGACCGCGCGGGAGATCCAGGTGCTGGAGGGCATGAGCCACGGCCGCTCCAACGCGGAGATCGGCCGCGAGCTGTTCCTCTCCGAGGACACGGTCAAGACGCACGCCCGCCGGCTGTTCAAGAAGCTCGGCGCCTCGGACCGGGCCCACGCGGTGGCGCTCGGGTTCCGTTGGGGCCTGGTGCGCTGAGCGTCCCCGCCGTGGGGCCCGCGCCGTGCCGGCCGGTCGCCCCGGGTTCGTCGTGGCTGGTCGCGTGCGCGCGGCCCGGCCGCACCATGTCTCGGCCCGCGCCCCCACAGGGGCGCGGCTTCGGGGCCGGGCAACGGGTCCGATCGGTGCCCGGTGCTCGTTTCGCCGCGGATGCCGCATCCTTGAGGTGTGGAGTCTCTCGGGGACGAGTCGGTCGAGCGGAAGGGGAGGGCGCAGGAGATGAGTTCCGGCGCACCTGCTCATAACGCTTCGGTGCACAACGACGGCGGCGATGACGCGCGCGCCGCGGCCGCAGGGCACCATGGACCGATGCGCGACGACGAGGCGGCCCACGCCGCAGGGGCGATCGGTGCACTCGTCCATCGCGCGGTGGACGGGGACGAGCAGGCCACCCACGACCTTCTCGCGCATGTCCACCCGCTGGCCCTGCGGTACTGCCGCACCCGGCTGTCGCGTCTGCCGGGGGACGCCCGGCACTTCGTCGAGGACCTCGCCCAGGAGGTCTGCGTCGCCGTCCTGCTGGCGCTGCCGCGCTACAAGGACACCGGCCGCCCCTTCGAGGCGTTCGTCTTCGCCATCGCCGCGCACAAGGTCGCCGACCTGCAGCGGGCGGCGATGCGGCACCCCGGCTCCACGGCCGTCCCCTCGGACGAGATGCCCGAGCGGCCGGACGACTCGCTCGGCCCCGAGGAGCGCGCGCTGCTGAGCAGCGACGCCGAGTGGGCCAAGAAACTCCTGGCCAACCTGCCCGAGAACCAGCGGGAGCTGCTGCTGCTGCGGATCGCGGTGGGGCTGACCGCCGAGGAGACCGGCCAGATGTTGGGAATGTCACCCGGGGCCGTCCGGGTCGCCCAGCACCGGGCCCTGAGCAGACTGCGGGCACTCGCCGAGCAGTAGTCCCAGCGGGTGAACGGGGGTTGCCCCGCTCCCGTACGAACATACGAAGCCGGCGGCCGCCCGGAACCGTGGAATGTGACACCCCGGCTTCCCGTTAGCATGGACATCCGCACCGATCAAGGCCATTTGGGGAAGGTGTCATGACTGCCAACGTCGACGGAGTGCCCGCCAAATTCGCGACACTCGGGCTTACCTACGACGATGTGCTGCTGCTGCCGGGCGCCTCCGAGGTCCTGCCCAACGCGGTCGACACCTCGTCCCGCATCTCCCGGAACGTTCGGGTCAACATCCCCCTGCTCTCCGCCGCCATGGACAAGGTCACCGAGTCCCGTATGGCGATCGCGATGGCCCGTCTGGGCGGCGTCGGCGTACTGCACCGCAACCTGTCCGTCGAGGACCAGGTGAACCAGGTCGACCTGGTGAAGCGGTCCGAGTCCGGCATGGTCACCGACCCGATCACGGTGCACCCGGAGGCGACGCTCGGCGAGGCGGACGCGCTGTGCGCCAAGTTCCGCATCAGCGGTGTCCCGGTCACCGACCCGGCCGGCAAGCTGCTCGGCATCGTCACCAACCGCGACATGGCCTTCGAGTCGGACCGCTCCCGCCAGGTGCGCGAGGTCATGACGCCGATGCCGCTGGTCACGGGCAAGGTCGGCATCTCCGGCGTGGACGCCATGGAGCTGCTGCGCAAGCACAAGATCGAGAAGCTGCCGCTCGTCGACGACGAGGGCACGCTCAAGGGCCTGATCACGGTCAAGGACTTCGTCAAGGCCGAGAAGTACCCGAACGCCGCGAAGGACGCCGAGGGCCGCCTCCTCGTCGGTGCCGCCGTCGGCGCCAGCCCCGAGGCGCTGGAGCGGGCGCAGGCGCTCGCCGAGGCCGGGGTGGACTTCCTCGTCGTGGACACCTCCCACGGGCACAACAGCAACGCCCTCAGCTGGATGGCGAAGATCAAGTCCGCCGTGCCGGTCGACGTGATCGGCGGCAACGTCGCCACCCGTGACGGCGCGCAGGCCCTGATCGACGCCGGTGTCGACGGCATCAAGGTCGGTGTGGGCCCCGGTTCCATCTGTACGACCCGTGTCGTCGCCGGTATCGGCGTCCCGCAGGTCACCGCCATCTACGAGGCGTCCCTCGCCGCCCGGCCCGCCGGCATCCCGCTGATCGGCGACGGCGGCCTGCAGTACTCCGGTGACATCGGCAAGGCGCTCGCCGCCGGTGCCGACACCGTGATGCTGGGCTCGCTGCTCGCGGGCTGCGAGGAGTCCCCGGGCGAGCTGCTCTTCATCAACGGCAAGCAGTTCAAGTCCTACCGCGGCATGGGCTCGCTCGGCGCCATGCAGTCCCGTGGCCAGGGCAAGTCGTACTCGAAGGACCGCTACTTCCAGGCGGAGGTCTCCTCCGACGACAAGCTGGTGCCCGAGGGCGTCGAGGGCCAGGTGCCCTACCGCGGCCCGCTGGCCAACGTGCTGCACCAGCTCGTCGGCGGCCTGCGCCAGACCATGGGCTACGTCGGCGCGGCCACCATCGACGAGATGGAGTCCAAGGGCCGCTTCGTCCGCATCACCTCGGCGGGCCTGAAGGAGAGCCACCCGCACGACATCCAGATGACGGTCGAGGCGCCGAACTACAGCAACAAGTAGCCGTCGGCTCCCGCGACAGGGCGGCCCCGGGCGTATCCGGGGCCGCCCTCGTCGTGCCCGTCGGCGATACTGGTAGACGCTGCAACGCATCAGGGAAAGGCCACAGACGTGACTGAGATCGAGATCGGGCGCGGCAAGCGCGGCCGCCGGGCGTACGCCTTCGACGACATCGCCGTCGTCCCCAGCCGCCGTACGCGGGACCCGAAGGAGGTCTCGATCGCCTGGCAGATCGACGCCTACCGGTTCGAGCTGCCGTTCCTGGCCGCCCCCATGGACTCGGTCGTCTCCCCGGCCACCGCCATCCGCATCGGCGAGCTCGGCGGCCTCGGCGTGCTGAACCTCGAGGGCCTGTGGACCCGGTACGAGGACCCGCAGCCGCTGCTCGACGAGATCGCGGAGCTGCCCACGGAGGCCGCCACGCGCCGCCTGCAGGAGGTGTACGCCGCTCCGATCAAGGAGGAGCTGATCGGGCAGCGCATCAAGGAGGTGCGGGACTCCGGCGTGGTCACGGCCGCCGCGCTCTCCCCGCAGCGCACCGCCCAGTTCTCCAAGGCGGTCGTCGACGCGGGCGTCGACATCTTCGTCATCCGCGGCACGACGGTCTCCGCGGAGCACGTGTCGTCCTCGCACGAGCCGCTGAACCTGAAGCAGTTCATCTACGAGCTCGACGTCCCGGTGATCGTCGGCGGCTGCGCGACGTACACCGCGGCCCTGCACCTGATGCGCACCGGCGCGGCGGGCGTCCTGGTCGGCTTCGGCGGCGGCGCCGCGCACACCACGCGCAACGTCCTCGGCATCCGCGTCCCGATGGCCACGGCGGTCGCGGACGTGGCGGCGGCCCGCCGGGACTACATGGACGAGTCCGGCGGCCGGTACGTCCACGTCATCGCGGACGGCGGGGTCGGCTGGTCCGGCGACCTGCCCAAGGCGATCGCCTGCGGTGCCGACGCCGTGATGATGGGCTCCCCGCTGGCGCGTGCCACGGACGCGCCGGGCCGCGGCTGCCACTGGGGCATGGAGGCCGTGAACACGGAGCTGCCGCGCGGGCAGAAGGTCGACCTGGGCACGGTCGGCACGATCGAGGAGGTCCTGACGGGCCCCTCGCACACCCCCGACGGCTCCATGAACTTCTTCGGCGCCCTGCGCCGCGCCATGGCCACGACCGGCTACAGCGAGCTCAAGGAGTTCCAGCGCGTCGAGGTCACGGTGGCGGACTCCCAGCACCAGCGCTGACACCCAGCCGCACGAAAGGGGCCGGTCCTCGGACCGGCCCCTTTCGCATGCCCTGAAACGACCTGACCAGGCCGAATCTGACGTGAACGCAACTGCGCGCCGGCGCCCCCTTCCAAGGAGCCGTTCCGGACCCCCACCCTCGGGGCCCGGCCCGATTCCGACGGACCGTCCACCGGGCTACTGGGCGGTGTCGTGGAAGGGGGCGCCGATGGGTCGCCATCGCAAGCCCACCCGCTGGGACCGGATCCGTCTGTGGACGGTGAAGTGCCGCAGGAGGTGGATCTTGCGCCTTTTCGGATGGTGAGCGGCCGCCCCCAAGGCAACTAGGGGCGGACACTCCGTGATCCATCCTGGAGCCTGCCGCAGTGCCCCCTGCGGTGGGCTCCACCTGTTTTCGTAAGGTACCCGGGCCGTCGGCCGCATGCCACCAGCCGTGAGGCGGCGTCCGTCCGTGCGCCCCCCTTCACAACCGATGCGCCGCCCCCGTAGGGGCCGCGCCCCGGGTGTCGAGGAGGAGTTGGGCCTTGACCGAGAGGCCCTGGAGGTCGTAGGTGCGGTGTTGCTGGAGGAGGATCGTCAGGTCGGCGTCGGCGGCGGCCTCGTAGAGGGAGTCGGCGCGGGGGACCGGGCGGTCGAGGACGCTCCAGGACGGCACGTACGGGTCGTGGTAGCTGATGGAGGCGCCCAGTTCCAGCAGGCGGACGGCGACCTCCTGGGCGGGGGTGGACTGCTGGTCGGCGAGGTCCGGCTTGTAGGTGACGCCGAGGAGGAGGATGCGGGCGCCGCGCGCGGACTTGCCGTGCTCGTTGAGCAGGGTGGCGGCGCGCTGGACGACGTAACGGGGCATCTGGCTGTTGACCTGCTGAGCCAGTTCGACCATGCGCAGGGAGCGGCCCGTGGGGGCGGTCAGGCCCTGCGGGACGGCGTGGCCGCCGACGCCGGGGCCGGGGCGGAACGCCTGGAAGCCGAACGGCTTGGTCTCGGCGCAGCGCACGACGTCCCACAGGTCGACGCCCAGGTCGTGGCAGAGCACGGCCATCTCGTTGACGAGCGCGATGTTCACGTGCCGGAAGTTGGTCTCCAGCACCTGTACGGTCTCCGCCTCGCGCAGGCCCCGCGCGCGGACCACCTTGTCGGTGAGGCGGCCGTAGAAGGCGGCCGCCGACTCGGTGCAGGCGGGGGTGAGCCCGCCGATCACCTTGGGGGTGTTGGCGGGGTGGAAGTCGCGGTTGCCGGGGTCGACGCGGCTGGGCGAGTAGGCCAGATGGAAGTCGCGCCCGGCGCGCATCCCCGAGCCCTCCTCCAGCAGGGGCCGCAGCACGTTCTCCGTGGTGCCGGGCGGGACCGGCGACTCCAGGATGACCGTGGAGTGCGGCCGCAGCCGGGCCGCGAGGTCGCGCGCGGCGGCTTCCATCTCGCTCAGGTCGAGCGTCCCGTCCGCCCCGAGCGGCGTCGGCGAGCAGATGACGGCGGTGCGGACCCGGCCGAGTTCGGCGGGGCCGGTGGCGTGCCGGAAGCCCCCCGAGAGCATCCGGCGCAGTTCGGCGGGACTGAGAGAGGCGGCCTCCGGACCGGTGCGGTAACCGAGTGTGGGGATGCCGGCGGCGACGGCGGCCTTGGCCAGGGGCAGGCCGTACGGGCCTAGTCCGATGACGGCGAGATCTGCGGGCATACGTGGGCCGTCCTTCCCAGTAACCGACGTGGGGCTGGTGCGCAACCCCGGTGGACAGGACGAGGGAGCGCAATGTCAGACTAGGAGTAAATATGACCGATTTGCCGCATTGAATGATCGCGTTTCCAGGAGTGTTGTCCACAGGCTGGGGGTACGTGGTGGCTGAACTCGGGCAACCCGGTCAGAATTCTGAGCAGGGGGGTACGAGACGGGCTTCGCCCGACGGGTGCGGCTTACCGACCGATCATCGGGAGGCAGCGGTGAGGACAGCGACACTGGGGCCGGAGGAGCGGGCCGCGTCCCTGGCGGCCATGGCGGAGCGCGAGCTGGACGTGCTGGTCGTGGGCGCAGGAGTGGTCGGCGCCGGAACGGCACTCGACGCGGTGACCCGCGGACTGTCCACCGGGCTGGTCGAGGCCCGCGACTGGGCGTCCGGGACCTCCAGCCGGTCCAGCAAGCTCATCCACGGCGGGCTGCGCTATCTGGAGATGCTGGACTTCGCGCTCGTGCGCGAGGCCCTCAAGGAGCGCGGGCTGCTCCTGGAGCGGCTGGCCCCGCACCTGGTGAAGCCGGTGCCGTTCCTGTACCCGCTGCAGCACAAGGGCTGGGAGCGCCTGTACGCCGGCTCGGGCGTCGCCCTCTACGACGTGATGTCGATGGCCCGCGGCCATGGCAGGGGCCTGCCCCTGCACCGGCACCTGACCCGCCGTCAAGCCCTGCGCGTGGCCCCCGCCCTGCGGAAGGACGCGCTGGTCGGCGCCCTCCAGTACTACGACGCCCAGATGGACGACGCCCGCTATGTCGCCACCCTCGTGCGCACCGCGGCGGCCTACGGCGCGAAGGTCGCCAACCGCGCGCGGGTCACCTCGTTCCTGCGGGAGGGCGAGCGGGTCGTCGGGGCCCGCGTCCAGGACGCCGAGGGCGGCGGCGAGTACGAGATCCGCGCCAAGCAGGTCGTCAACGCCACCGGCGTGTGGACCGACGACACCCAGTCGATGGTCGGGGAGCGCGGTCAGTTCCACGTCCGCGCGTCCAAGGGCGTCCACCTCGTCGTGCCCAAGGACCGCATCCACTCCACCACCGGCCTGATCCTGCGCACCGAGAAGTCCGTGCTGTTCGTCATCCCCTGGGGGCGGCACTGGATCGTCGGCACCACCGACACCGACTGGGACCTCGACAAGGCCCACCCGGCGGCGTCCAGCGCCGACATCGACTACGTCCTCGACCATGTGAACTCGGTGCTGGCGGTCCCCCTGACCAGGGACGACGTCGAAGGCGTGTACGCGGGACTGCGCCCGCTGCTCGCCGGTGAGTCGGACGCCACCAGCAAGCTCTCCCGCGAGCACACCGTCGCCCACCCCGTTCCCGGCCTCGTCGTCGTGGCCGGCGGCAAGTACACGACGTACCGCGTGATGGCCAAGGACGCCGTGGACGCGGCGGTGCACGGCCTCGACATGCGGGTCGCCGACTGTGTCACGGAGGACATTCCGCTGGTGGGCGCCGAGGGATACCGCGCCCTGTGGAACGCGCGAGCGCGCATCGCGGAGCGGACGGGCCTTCACGTGGTGCGCGTCGAGCACCTGTTGAACCGGTACGGGGCGCTCACCGAGGAGGTCCTGGAGCTCATCGCCGCCGATCCGAGCCTCGGCGAACCGCTCCAGTCCGCCGACGACTACCTGCGGGCCGAGGTCGTCTACGCCGCCTCCCACGAGGGCGCGCGGCATCTGGACGACGTGCTGACCCGGCGCACCCGCATCTCCATCGAGACCTTCGACCGGGGCACCCGATCCGCCCGTGAGGCCGCCGAGTTGATGGCACCGGTGCTGGGCTGGGACAAGGAGCAGGTCGAGCGCGAGGTCGAGCACTACCAGAAGCGGGTGGAGGCCGAACGCGAGTCCCAGCGCCAGCCCGACGACCTGACCGCCGACGCGGCCCGGCTGGGCGCGCCGGACATCGTGCCGCGGTAGCGGCGGGGGAGGGGGCCCCGGGCCCCAAGTCCCCCTGTCGCTCCCTGTCTTGGGCGGCCCGGCCATCCCGGCCGGCGCCGCCCCGCCGTGCGGGGTGAACCCCTGCCGCGCGGCGCCCCGGAGCCCTCGGCTCCCGGCCCCCAGGTGGAATCGAACATGTTGCGCCACGAGGGGCCCCCTGGGCGTCGGGCGGTTGTCGCGTAGGGGACAATGGAGGCTCTGTCAGGGCGGGTTGCATGAGGGGACGCATGTCGGAGGCGGAGCGGGCGGGCACATCTCGTCAGGAGACTCGTCAGGACGACCACGAGCGTCTCCTCGCGGGGCGGTACCGGTTGGGAGGCGTCCTCGGCAGGGGCGGCATGGGCACGGTCTGGCGTGCCGTCGACGAGACGCTCGGGCGGACCGTCGCCGTCAAGGAGCTGCGCTTCCCGTCGAACATCGACGAGGAGGAGAAGCGGCGGCTCATCACCCGCACCCTGCGCGAGGCCAAGGCGATCGCCCGGATCCGCAACAACAGCGCGGTCACGGTGTACGACGTCGTCGACGAGGACGACCGGCCCTGGATCGTCATGGAGCTCGTCGAGGGCAAGTCGCTCGCCGAGGTCATCCGGGAGGACGGCCTGCTGGAGCCCGAGCGGGCCGCCCAGGTCGGCCTCGCCGTGCTCGACGTCCTGCGCTCCGCGCACCGCGAGGGCATCCTGCACCGGGACGTGAAGCCGTCCAACGTGCTGCTGGAGTCCGACACCGACCGGGTCGTGCTCACCGACTTCGGGATCGCCCAGGTCGAGGGCGACCCGTCCATCACCTCGACCGGCATGCTCGTCGGCGCCCCCTCGTACATCTCCCCGGAGCGGGCGCGCGGCCACAAGCCCGGCCCCGCCGCCGACCTGTGGTCCCTCGGCGGTCTGCTGTACGCGTCCGTCGAGGGCGTGCCGCCGTACGACAAGGGTTCCGCGATCGCGACGCTCACGGCCGTGATGACCGAGCCGCTGGAGGAGCCGAAGAACGCCGGCCCGCTGCGGGACGTCATCTACGGCCTGCTCACCAAGGACCCCGAGAAGCGGCTCGACGACGCCGGTGCGCGCAGGATGCTCAACGCCGTCCTCCACGCGCCGCGGACCGAGACGGCCGCCGAGGCGCCGGACGCCACCAAGGTCGTACCGCTGCCGTCGCAGTCCGACGCGGCCTCGCGCAAGGGGCGTTCGGGCGCCGGTGCCGCGGGCAAGAAGGCCGAGGAGGCCGGCGAGCGGCTGCGCGGGGCGCTGCGCTCGGTGCGCAAGGCCGCGGTCGGGGCGGGTGCGGCCGGTGCGGCCGGTGCGGCGCGCACCGCGTCCGGCGACGGGAAGGCCGGGGCCGACGCGGCGAGCGGAACGTCCGCGTCCGGCGCGGACGCCGCCGAGAAGGACGCCAAGACGGTGGGCGACGCCGGTTCGGGCCCCAGCTCCGGCTGGCCCGTCATGACGCCGCCGGACCTGCCCGCGCGGCCCGTCCCGCGCGCCCCGCTCACCGACGTCGTCCCGAAGCGCACGCTGCTGATCATCGCGGTCGTCGTCCTGGTCGCCGTCCTCGGTGTGGTGCTGGCGCTGACGCTGGGCGACGACGGCGGCTCCGAGGCCTCGGGGAACGGCGGCGGCGCCGGCTCCTCGGCCGCGTCGAAGGAGACCCCGGACACCAAGCGCGACGACGACGGCGGCACCAAGGGCGGGGACGACGACTCCACGTCCACCGCGGGCTCCGGCTCCGGCTCCGGCAAGGGCGGCGGGACCGAGCCCAGCGCCGGTTCCAGCGAGAGCGCCGGTGGCGGCGGCGGTGACGGACAGGGCTCCGGCGGCGCCGGGGTGGACTCCACCCACAAGGGCGCCCAGGGGTACTCGATCGGGCTGCCGAAGGGCTGGAAGTTCCAGTCCACGGGCTCGGCCGGCGACCGGTTCACCGGGCCGAAGGGGCAGAAGCTGCTCGTGGCCTGGACGTCGACGCCCAAGGGCGACCCGGTCGCGGACTGGAAGAGCCAGGAGCGCTACATGGTGCGCTCCCAGTACAAGAAGATCCGCATAGAGCAGGTGGACTACCGGGGCTGGAACACCGCCGACTGGGAGTTCACCTACGTCGAGGGCGGCACCGAGTACCGCACGATCGACCGCGGGTTCGTCGTGAACGGCCATTCCGGGTACGCCCTGATGTACACCGCGAAGGCCGCGGACTGGGACAGCGATCTGCGCAAGGGCACATGGAAGGCGCTCACGGGCACGTTCGAGCCGAAGGCGTGAAGCGGGGGCTTCCCCTCCGGGGGGAGCCCACGGGGATTGCCCCGTGAGATACGGCAACCTCTCTTTGCGAATTGCCTCCGGCACGTATCGTGAAAGCCCGCGGACCGTACGCATCCACTCAGACGTCCGGAACGCGACACGAGGCGAACGGAATTGACCGACCGGGCGGCCGGGGGAGGCAACGTGGACGACTACGCGGGCCGGGTGCTCGCCGACCGCTACCGCCTGCCGCTGCCGCCCTCCGACGCGTACGAACTCACCGAGAGCCGCGCCTTCGACACCTACAGCGGGCAGGAAGTCCTGGTCCGGCAGGTGCCGTTGCCCGAGGTCGTCGAGGCCGAGGTGCTGGACGCCGAGGGGCTGCCCGACGGGTTCACCGCCCGGGACGCACGGGCCCGCGACACCGGCCGCCGGCCCGCCGACCCCGCTGTGCGCCGGGCGGTCGAGGCCGCCCAGGCCGCGGCCCGCATACCCGACCACCCCCGGCTCGACCAGGTCTTCGACGTGTTCGCCGAGGGCGGTTCGCTGTGGATAGTCAGCGAGCTGGTGGCGGCCCGGCCGCTCGCCGCGCTGCTCGCCGAGCAGCCGCTGTCGCCGTACCGGGCGGCCGAGGTGGCCTCCGACGTCCTCATGGCGCTGCGCGTCCTGCACGCCCACGGCTGGGTGCACCGCAACATCACCGCCCGTACGGTCCTGGTCTGCGACGACGGCCGGGTGATGCTCACCGGGCTCGCGGTCGGCGCCGCCGAGGAGGCGCTGTGCGGCTACGACCCCGTGCCCGCCGAGGACGGTGACGACCCGGGCCCGGCACCCTCCGCGGGCAACGGCCCCCCGGGCACCCTTCCCCGTCCCGGCGCCGACCCCGAGGCGGCCCGGCGGGCCGCCATAGAGGCCCGCTCGAACGGGACCCGGCCGGTCCCCGGCACCGACGGCCCCGGCACCGCGCCGGGCGGCGCCCTGGAGACCGGCGCCGACATCCGGGCCGCCCGGGCCGGGGCGATCGCCGCCTACCGGGCGGGCGCCCGTGCCGCGGCCCGGGTGCAGGAGGCCCAGCAGAGCGAACGCGCCGCCCTGCCCGGCGCCCGCAGCGCCCCGGAGGGCCGGGAGCCCCAGCCGTATCTGTCCGGCGGCGCGGGCGGCACACCGCCGGGGCAGATCGCCGACCCGTACGGGGTGCGGGCCGCGTCCTGGCAGGGCGCGGTCCCCCGGCCCGGCACCGGGCGCGCCCCCACCGACGCCTCGGCCGACGCCTCCACCGGCACCGACAGCGCCCGTGCCGCGCTCCCGCCCGCAGGCTCCCAGCCGGGCTTCGCCCCCCGGGACGACGGCGCGTCCGTCGCGGGCGGCCCGGCCGCGGTGCCCTCGGCACGTACGGGGACCCGTTGGAACGAACTGGTGTCCGGTTCCGCCGCCCGCAAGGGGCCCAGCACCGCGCTGGCCGCCGAGCGGGCCCGGCAGGCCCGGATGGCCGTCGTCGGACCCGTCACCGAGCGGTGGGCCCCGGAACAGGCCGGGCCCGTGCACGAGAACTGGCAGCTCGCCGCGCCGATCGGGCCCGCGACCGACCTGTGGGCGCTCGGCGCGCTGCTCTTCCGGGCCGTGCAGGGGCACGCGCCCTATCCGGAGGAGTCGACGGCCGAGCTGGTGCAAATGGTGTGCGCGGAACCGCCCGCGTTCGCCGAGGAGTGCGGCCCGCTGCGGCCCGTCGTGGAGTCGCTGCTGCGTCAGGACCCCACCGAGCGGCCCGACTTCGAGGAGCTGCGCGGCTGGCTGCGCTCCCTGGTGCGGTCGGCGCCCGAACCGGAGGCCGGCGCGCACGTCGTCGCCGCCCCGCCCGTCGACGCGAACCGCCTGCCCATCGTGCGGCGGCGCGGCGAGCTGGTGCGCAGACGGCGGGGCGCCCGGCTGCCCGCCCACCAGGGCCGGCACAAGCGCGCCCGGCAGGAGACGCGCTCACCGCGCCGGCTCGGCCGCACCCTGCTGCTCCTCGTCCTGCTCGGCATGGCCGCGGCGATCGCGTACGCCATGCTGTTCATGCCCAGGGACGACCGGGACACCGGCACCGGCGCGAACGCCGGGCGCACCCCCGCCGCGGGCCAGGCGCCGCCCGAGCGGTCCGCCGACGCCAGCAGCGAGCCGCGCCCCGAGCAGACCTCCCCGTCCCCCGGCGACGGCTCCCCGGACTCGGCCGGCTCCGAGGAGACGCAGACCACCGGGCCCGACGTCCCCGACGGCTTCACCGTCCGCAAGGACCCGGCCGGCTTCGAGGTCGCCGTGGCCAACGGCTGGAGCCGCAGCGGTGGCAGCGGACGCGGCCAGGTCGTCTACGCGCACGGCGGCTTCGACCTGATCGTCGTGCCCGGCCGGGACACCGCGCAGCAGTACGGCGGCGACCCGATGGTCTACCAGCGGGAGCACGAGAGGGAGTTGCAGCCGTACCGGGACTCCAGCTGGGCGTCCTCGGGCGGCCTGAAGACCATTCAGGTCGGCGAACGCAAGATGGCCGAGGGGCAGTTCACCTGGACCGACGCCCAGGGACGCGAGCTGTTCGTACGGAATCTGGCGATCCTCGCCGACGGGCGGTACCACGTGGTCCAGGTACGGGGTCCGGACGCCGAGCGGGACGAGGTCACGCGCCTGTTCGAGCAGGCGTCGGCGACGTACCGCATCACCAGGTGAGGCGGCCCGAAAACCGTGTGTGACAACGGCGTTGGGGTTGCTTCGACGAACGGAAGGCGAGAACTGTCACAGTGCGGTCTCCTTGGCACCCCCGCGGTTCCGGTCGCATACCCCGGTCCCTAACCTGACGGTGTCAAGAACATTGCGGGGCAACGTGAATAAGATGCAGGGCCAGCTCGTCTCGGGCCGCTACCGGCTCACCGAGGCCATCGGCAGCGGCGGTATGGGCCGCGTCTGGCGTGCGCACGATGAAGTGCTCCACCGGGCCGTGGCGATCAAGGAACTCACCGCCGCGCTCTACGTCTCCGAGAGCGACCAGGAGCGTCTCCTCGCCCGGACACGGGCCGAGGCGCGGGCCGCCGCGCGCATCAACCACTCCGCCGTGGTCACCGTGCACGACGTCCTGGAGCACGACGGGCGCCCCTGGATCGTGATGGAGCTGATCGAGGGCCGATCCCTGGCCGACGCGGTCAAGGAGGAGGGGCGCGTCGAGCCCGCCGAGGCCGCCCGGGTCGGCCTGTGGGTGCTGCGGGCGCTGCGGGCCGCGCACACCGCCGGCGTACTGCACCGCGACATCAAGCCCGGCAACGTCCTGCTCGCCGAGGACGGCCGGGTCCTGCTCACCGACTTCGGCATCGCCCAGATCGAGGGCGACACGACGATCACCCGCACCGGGGAGGTCGTCGGCTCCGTCGACTATCTGGCCCCCGAGCGCATCCGCGGGCACGACCCGGGTCCCGCGTCCGACCTGTGGGCGCTCGGGGCCACGCTCTTCACGGCGGTCGAGGGCCGCTCGCCCTTCCGCCGCACCTCTCCGCTGAGCACGATGCAGGCGGTCGTCGAGGAGGACGCGGGGGAGCCGCGGCACGCCGGGCCGCTGGGCCCCGTGATCGCCGCCCTGCTGCGCAAGGACCCGGACACCCGGCCCGACGCCGCCGAGGCGGAGCAGCTGCTGGCCGAGGCGGCCGAGGGCCGCAGGCCCAGCGGGGCGCAGGCCTATGTGCCCACCCAGCTGAACCGGTACGAGCCGGAGGCGCGCTCCGCCCCCGGCCAGGCCGGCGTCCACAGCGCCACGCCGTACCCCCCGACGACCGGGCCGACGGCGTTCGGCCCGCCCGTCGGGCACCCCGTCGGAACCGTGCCGCCCGCCCCCGCGCCCCGGCGGCGCCGGCTGCGCTCGGTCGCCCTGGTCGTGGCCCTGGCCGCCCTCATCGGCGGGGGGACGGCCGTGGCCCTGCAGAAGTGGGGCCCCGGCGGCGGCGGTTCGTCCGTCTCTTCCACGCCCCCGTCCACGCCCGCCACGAAGGAATCGGCCACCGAGGAGGCGGAGGCGGACGTCAGCGGTGTGCCGTCCTCCTGGAACCGCGTCGACGACCCCCTGGGCTTCAGCCTGTATCTGCCCGAGGGCTGGAAGCGCAAGGTGGTCGGCGAGGAGGTCGACGGACTCCAGCAGGTCGACTACTCGCCGGACGGCGGCGAGCACTTCGTGCGGATCTCCGTCGACGTCTCCCCCGACTTCGCGACCGCCCACGACCATTTCGTCGACCTGGAGGAGCAGGTCAAGGGGCGGCTCATCGGCTACAGGTTCCTGTCGCTCAAGGAGAACCAGTACCGCGACCGCGCGGGCTCCGTGTGGGAGTACACCTGGGACGCGCAGCCCAAGGACACGCCCTTCCCCGGGCCGCGCCGCGCCATCGACCAGGGGTACATCGACCGGGACGGCACCGAGTACGCGATCTACATGTCCGCGCCGCAGAAGGACTGGGCCGAGGCGCGCGCGCAGTTCTCGGCGGTGCTGCGGGGCTGGCGCACCGGCTGACCCGCCGGAACTCCCGTACGGTCGGCGGCTTTTGACGTGCTTTGCTGCTGTGCACAGTTGGCCGATCGCTGTCCGGAGCCCGGGCGTCCGGTGGGGCATGATGAGTCGCATGGGGACCGAGGGGGCCAACTTCCGTGTGATCGCGGGGCGTTACCGTCTCGAGGCGAAGGTCGGGCGGGGTGGCATGGGCGTCGTCTGGCAGGCGACCGACCAGTTGCTCGGGCGACGGGTCGCCGTGAAGGAGATCCCGGTCGACGAGACGCTCACCGCGTCCGAGGCACGGCGGCAGCGTGCGCTGTGGCTGCGCGAGGCGCA
This sequence comes from Streptomyces sp. SS1-1, assembly GCF_008973465.1. Taxonomy (NCBI): domain Bacteria; kingdom Bacillati; phylum Actinomycetota; class Actinomycetes; order Kitasatosporales; family Streptomycetaceae; genus Streptomyces; species Streptomyces sp. SS1-1. Next base: position 4,333,946 of record NZ_WBXN01000004.1, read on the forward strand.
GGCGGTGGCGCAGCTGCGGCACCCGCACGTGATCGTCGTCCACGACGTGATCGAGGAGCACGAGCGCCCGTACATCGTCATGGAGCTGATCGACGGGGAGTCGCTCGCCGACCGGCTCGCCGAGCACGGCCCGCTGGACGCCCGGGAGACCGCCCGGGTGGGCGCCGACCTGCTGGACGCGCTGCGCGCCGCGCACGCCGCCGGGGTGGTGCACCGGGACATCACCCCGGCCAACGTGCTCGTGGAGCGCGGCACCGAGCGGGTCGTCCTCACCGACTTCGGCATCGCCCGGGTGCCCGGCACCGGCACGCTCACCGAGTCGGGGTCGTTCGTGGGGTCGCCCGAGTACACCGCGCCCGAGCGGATGTCGGGGGCGCGGACCGGTCCGGCCTCCGACCTGTGGTCGGTGGGGGCGCTGCTGTGCGCGCTGCTGAGCGGTGAGTCGCCGTTCCGGCGGGACTCGCTGAGCGGCACCGTGCTGGCCGTGGTCTCCGAGGAGGTACGGCCGCCCGAGCGGGCGGCGCCGATCCTGCCCGTCGTCCAGGGCCTGCTGGAGCGGGACCCGGCCGCCCGGCTGGACGCGGCGGAGGCGGAGCGGATGCTGCGGGAGTTCCTGGTGACCGGCGAGGATCTGGTGCCGAAACGGTTCAGCAGGCGGGCGGAGCGGCCGTGGACGACCCACAAGGTGGCGGCGGCCGTGGTGCTGGCCGCCGTGGCGGCGGTGGCCGGGGCGTCGGCGGCGGTGCTGCTGGCCGACGGGGGCGGCGGCGGACACGACGTGCCGACCAGCTCGGCGAGCCCGCCCGCGGAGACGGCCGGCACGGTGGCGCCGCCCGGCGGGTCCACCGCGTCCGACGGCTCCCCCTCGCCCGGGTCCCCGTCGGCCGACCCGTCCCCGTCCGGGACGAACCGGAGATAAGGAGCACCCCGCGTCACGGCTGTGTGACCGAGGGCACCGCCCCTGGATCCCCGGCCGTCCGGCGCGATATGGATGGATCCATGAGCAACAACGGGGGATTCCCAGAACGGCCCGACGAGCCGACGAGTTTTGAACTGCGGCCTCCGCAGCCGGCGCCGCTCGCCCATGTGCCGCACCCGGACAACCCGTACGCGACGCCCGCCGCGCCCGTGCCGCAGCAGCCGGCACCGGCACCGGCCCCGGCCACCCAGGCCGGCCCGCCCGGCGGACCCGCGCCCTCCGCCGGGCCCGCCGCGTCCCCGCCGGACCCCGGCACCGGCCGGCTCATCGCGGGCCGCTACCGGCTGCTCGCCAAGCTGGGGCACGGCGGCATGGGCACCGTCTGGCGCGCCAAGGACGAGACGGTGGACCGCGAGGTCGCCGTGAAGGAACCCCGCGTCCCGGACCACCTTCCCGAGCGGGAACGCGCCAACGCCTACGAGCGGATGCGCCGCGAGGCCCGCGCCGCCGCCCGGCTCGACCACCCCGCCGTCGTGAACGTGCACGACGTCGCCGTCGTGGACGGCCGGCCCTGGATCGTCATGGAACTGGTGCAGGGCCGCTCGCTCGGCGCCGTGTTGCAGGAGGGCACCCTCGGCGCCCGGGACGCGGCGCGGATCGGGCTGGAGGTGCTGGGCGCCCTGGAGGCCGCGCACGCGGCGGGCATCCTGCACCGGGACGTCAAGCCGGACAACGTCATGCTCGGGCGCCACGACCGGGTCGTGCTCACCGACTTCGGGATCGCCCAGATCGAGGGCGAGACCAATCTGACCGACACCGGCGGCTTCGTCGGCTCGCCGGAGTACATCGCGCCCGAGCGGGTCCTCGGCCAGCGCCCGGGACCCGCCAGCGACCTGTGGTCGCTCGGGGTCGTCCTGTACGCGGCGACGGAGGGCGTCTCGCCGTTCCGCCGCAGCAACACCCCGGCGACACTCCAGTCCGTCCTCAACGCGGAGCCCGCGGCGCCCGCCGCCGCGCGCGGCCCGCTCGCCGAGGCCATCAACGGCCTGCTCCAGAAGGACCCTTCGCGCCGCCCGGACGCCGCGCGGACCCGCGCCCTGCTGGAGAAGGCGGCCGACCCGCCGCAGCCGGCCCCCACCCAGCCCGTACGGCTCCCGCAGAGCGTACGGCGGGGGATCGTGCTCGGGCCGAAGACGCTGCTCGGGATCGCGGCGGCGGCCGTCGCGGCCGCGGTGACGGCGTACCTGGTGATCGCCGACCCGTTCGCCGGGTCGGTGCCGGAGGGCTGGAAGACGCGCGAGGAGAAGGCCCTCGGCGCGACGCTGCTCGTGCCGGACGCGTACAAGCGGACCGGCCCCGAGAAGACGGACGACGGCCACTGGGTCACGTACACCGACCTCAGCGGTGCCGTCTGGATCAGCCTGGAGCTGGAGAAGAAGGCCGAGGACACCGGCAACGACATCAAGGGGTCCGCCGCCGCCCAGATGTATGACGAGGACGGCGACTACCGGCAGAGCGGCGACTACCGGATCAGCATGCCGCAGAACCCGAAGACGAAGCCCAGGGAGACCACGTACCAGGGAGAGCGGTCCGCCGAGAACACGCTCACCTACGACACCACCGACAGTCAGAACCCCAGGCCGCGCGAACTGCGCCTCTTCTACTACCGGACGTCGGCCGGCGACATGTACAAGCTGTCCGTCGCCTACCCCGGCAAGGGCGACTTCACGCAGCGTGGACGCGAGGTGGCGCAGACCGCGATCGACCACCTGGAGATCGACAAGCTCTAAGCGCCGGCGCCCGTGACCGACTCGAGACCGGGCGCCCGGCTGGTTCACGGCAACGCCCTGATCAGCGCATTCGTTGCCAGTGTCCACTGGCAGTGTGTGAGCAGTCGGTGAATCCCCGTTACCGACGGGTACACAAAGGCCCCGGCGCGGCATACCCTGCGCCTCATGACGGACGCGCAGGCCCCGGCCCAGACCGGCACGAACCCCCTCGCCCCCGCCCCGGAGGGCGCCCGTACCGCGGCCGACGTGGTCACGCCCGAGCTGGTCGCCCAGCTCACCAAGGGCGTGGCCGGGTCCGGCCGTACCGCCAACCACACGCCGTTCACCGGCGAGAAGCTGGCCGACCTGCCCGAGTCGACGCCCGACGACGTCCGCGAGGCGTTCGAGGCGGCCCGCGCGGCCCAGGCCGTCTGGGAGCAGGTCCCCGTGCGCCGGCGAGCCGACGTGCTGCTGCGCTTCCACGACCTGGTGCTGGAACGGCAGGCGGAGGTGCTGGACCTCATCCAGCTGGAGACCGGCAAGGCCCGGCTGCACGCGCACGAGGAGGTGCAGGCCGTCGCCGTCGCGGCCCGCCACTACGGCCGCAAGGCCCCCGCCTACCTCAAGCCCAAGCGGCACACCGGTGCCATCCCCACGCTCACCCGCGTCACCGAACTGCGCCACGCGCGCGGGGTCGTGGGCCAGATCGCCCCCTGGAACTATCCGCTGGAGCTGTCCGTCGGCGACGCGCTCCCCGCGTTCGTGGCGGGCAACGCGGTCGTCATGAAGCCGGACACCGAGACCTGCCTGACCGCGCTGTGGGCACGGGACCTGCTGATCGAGGCCGGCCTGCCCGCCGACGTCTTCCAGGTCGTGCTCGGCGAGGGCCCCGTCGTCGGCCCCGAGGTCGTCAAGCACGCCGACTACGTCTCCTTCACCGGCTCCACCCGCACCGGCCGCGAGGTCGCGCAGAGCGCCGCCGCCCGCCTGGTCGGCGTCTCGCTCGAACTCGGCGGCAAGAACGCCATGCTGGTCCTGGACGACGCCGACATCGAGAAGGCCGCCGCGGGCGCCGTCCGCGCCTGCTTCTCCTCCGCCGGCCAGCTCTGCATCTCCATCGAGCGGCTGTTCGTCCACGAGTCCGTCGCCGACGCCTTCCTGGAGCGCTTCACCGCCCGCACCAAGGCGATGCGGCTCGGCCGGTCCCTCGCCTACGGCGCCGACATGGGCTCCCTGGTCGGCGAGCGCCAACTGGAGACGGTCACCCGGCATGTGGAGGAGGCCGTCGCCAAGGGCGCGAAGGTCGTCGCCGGCGGGGTGGCCCGCCCCGACATCGGCCCGTACTTCTTCGAGCCGACCATCCTCGACGGCGTCGAGGCCCCCATGGCCGTCTGCACCGAGGAGACGTTCGGCCCGGTCGTCTCCCTCTACCGCTTCTCCAGCGACGACGAGGCCATCGAGCGGGCCAACTCCACGCCGTACGGGCTCAACGCCTCGGTGTGGACGAAGGACGGGCGCCGGGGCCGGGCGGTCGCGGCCCGGCTGCGCACCGGCACCGTGAACGTCAACGAGGGCTACGCCCCCGCCTACGGCAGCGTCCAGTCGCCGATGGGCGGCATGAAGGACTCCGGCCTCGGCCGCCGCCACGGCTCCGAGGGCATCCTCAAGTACACGGAGGCCCAGACGGTCGCCCACCAGCGGCTGCTGCCGATGGCGCCCTCGCTGGGCATGGACGACGAGACGTACGCGCGGTTCATGAGCCGGAGCCTGCGGGTGATGAAGGCGTTCCGTTTCCGCTAGGTACCGGGCCCCGTTCCGAGGCCACCGCACCACCGCTTTCGACGAGGAGAGCACGTGTCACAGGAGAACTCCGCCCCCGCGCAGGACGACGGTTCCGGGTACGACTACGACGTCATCGTCGTCGGGTCCGGGTTCGGCGGCTCGGTCACGGCGCTGCGCCTGACCGAGAAGGGCTACCGCGTCGGCGTCCTGGAGGCCGGCCGCCGCTGGACCCGTCAGACCCTGCCCAAGAACTCCTGGGACCTGAAGAACTACCTCTGGGCCCCCAAGCTCGGCATGTACGGCATCCAGCGCATCCATCTGCTCGGCAACGTGATGGTGCTGGCGGGCGCGGGCGTCGGCGGCGGCTCCCTCAACTACGCCAACACGCTGTACATCCCGCCGAAGCCGTTCTTCGAGGACCCCCAGTGGCGTGACATCACGGACTGGGAGCAGGAGCTGAAGCCGTACTACGACCAGGCCCAGCGCATGCTCGGCGTCCGGCTGAACCCGACGATGACCCCCTCCGACGTGCACCTCAAGGCGGCCGCCGAGAAGATGGGCGTCGGCGACACCTTCCACATGGCGCCGGTCGGCGTGTTCTTCGGCGACGGCAAGGACGCCGAGGGCACGGCGAAGGCACGCCCCGGCGAGGAGGTCGCCGACCCGTACTTCGGCGGCACGGGACCGTCCCGGCGGGCCTGCACGGAGTGCGGCGAGTGCATGACGGGCTGCCGGCACGGCGCGAAGAACACCCTCAACGAGAACTACCTGTACCTGGCCGAGAAGGCGGGCGCGGTCGTGCACCCGCTGACCACGGTCGTCTCGGTCACCGACGACTCCCAGGGCGGCTACGCGATCGCCACCGTGCCGACCGACCGGCGGAAGAAGGGCGAGGGGCGGCTGTTCAAGGCCCGCCGGGTCGTCATCGCGGCCGGCACCTACGGCACACAGACCCTGCTGCACCGCATGAAGGCCGGCGGCCAGCTGCCGCACCTCTCCGCCAAGCTCGGCGAGCTGACCCGCACCAACTCCGAGGCGCTGGTGGGCGCGCAGACCGACAGCCGGCGCTACCGCAAGCTGACCGGCGCCCCCAAGGTCGACTTCACCCGGGGTGTCGCCATCACCTCGTCCATCCACCCGGACGAGAACACCCACATCGAACCGGTCCGCTACGGCAAGGGCTCCAACTCGATGGGCGGCCTGTCCATCCTCCAGGTCCCCTACGCCGAGGGCAGGTCCCGCGTCGGCGCCTGGCTGGCCAACGCGGCCCGGCACCCGCTGCTGGTGCTGCGCTCGCTGTCCAACCGGCGCTGGTCGGAGCGGACCATCATCGGGCTCGTGATGCAGTCGCTGGACAACTCGCTGACGACGTATCTGAAGCCGGACGGCGTGGGCAAGGGGCTGCTGACCGCGCGGCAGGGCCATGGCGCCCCCAACCCCAAGCAGATCAAGGCCGCTTCGGAGGCCGCCTCCGTCATCGCCGCCGACATCAACGGCTTCCCCGGCTCCAATGTCGGCGAGCTGATGGGCACCCCGCTCACCGCGCACTTCCTCGGCGGCTGCCCGATCGGGGACTCCCCGGAGACCGGTGTGATCGACCCGTACCACCGGCTGTACGGGCACCCCGGGATCTCGGTCGTCGACGGGGCGGCGGTCTCCGCCAACCTGGGCGTGAACCCGTCGCTGACGATCACCGCGCAGGCCGAGCGGGCCATGTCCTTCTGGCCCAACAAGGGCGAGGCGGACCCGCGTCCGGCGCAGGGCGCGGCCTACGAGCGGCTGAAGCCGGTCGAGCCGCAGGCGCCGGTGGTGCCGGCGGAGGCGTTCGGCGCGCTGAAGCTGCCGTTCCTGGGGATGCCGGCGGTGCCGCCGAAGAAGTAGCGGACACGTCGCGGACACGGAAAACACGGAAGGACCTGCGCCCCCCTCCGAGCGCAGGTCCTTCCGTGTGGTGCGTCAGGCGGCAAAGGCTCAGGCCTCGGCACCGCTCCGACGACGCTTCATCGCGAACATCACGCCGGCACCGGCGAGGATCGCGACACCGCCGACCGTGCCGATGACGGGCAGCTGAGAGCTGGACCCGGTCTCGGCGAGGCTGCCGGTGACCTGCGGGGTGTCGCTGCCCGGCTTCTCGTCCGTGACGGGGGCCTTGCCGCCTTCCTGCGGCTTCGTGCCGTCCGTGTCCGTGCCGGCGGCCACGATCTGGTACTTGTACGCGACGTCGCCGAAGCCGACGCAGTCGCCGTCGGTGTCGCCGTAGATGGTGGCGCCGAGCGTGAAGCCGGCACCCGCGGGGGCGCTGGACTTCACGTTGACCCGCATCGGGATGTCGACCACGTAGTCGGGCTTGAGCTCGTCCGTGTAACCGACGTAGCCGACGGCGTAGCCGTCCTCGTCGAGGGTCACCCAGACCTCGTCCTCGGGGTCCCAGGCCTGGATCTCGACCTGCTTGCTCTTGAACAGGTCCATGCCGTCCGCGTCGGACGACGCCCCGGCGAAGAAGTCGAGGTCCTCGAGCGTGGAGTCCGAGGTGTTGAGCACGCTCAGCGAGAACTTGTGCCAGCCGCTGCCCGCGCTGATCTTGCCCGGCAGACCCGAGATGCTGACGTCGACCTTGGTGTCCTCACAGACGGACTCCTCGGGGTCGGGCTCCTCCGTCTCCTCGGGGCTGGAGGTGCTCGGCGACGGGCTCGCGGAGTCGGTGGCCGAGGTGCTCGGCGCCGGAGCGGTGGTGCTGTCGTCGGGAGCCGTCGTCTCGTCGTCGGGAGCGGTCGTCTCGTCGTCGGCCGGGGCCGTCGTCTCCTCGTCCGCCGGAGTCGTCGTCTCCTCGTCGGCCGGAGGCGTCGTGTCGCCGGCGGCCGGCGTGGTCTCCGAGGTGGCCGGGGCGGTGGTCTCGTCCGTGGCGAACGCGGCCGGCGCGGACAGCAGGGCGATCGGTGCTATGACCGCCGTCGTCGCTGCGGCGGCCAGGGCACGGCGAAGCTTCATGAAGACCTCGAAAGTCCGTTGTGCCGCCGGACGCGGCACAGGTATCGGGAGGCCTCCGCGTGTGGGGCGCGGGTGTGGCCCTTGGTTCGCAGACTTTGATCACCGAGGGCCGGGAAAGGTTGTGCGTGACCTGACAGAATATTTATGTGGCTTGGGTCACATCCGCTGGATCATGGACCGTCTCCCTGCCGTACTCTCGGCGCCCGTACCGGAGTTCGAGAGAAAGCGTTCACATCGCCATGGCCGGCAGACCGTCCGACGGGACCCCCTCCGCATCCGACGACGAGGCACAGCCCTCCACGCCGTCCTTCTCCGACGAGGAGCTGCAGAAGTTCCTCCAGGACGCCGGACGCGACCGCTCCTCCGCCCCGAAGGAGCCGTCCGCGCGGGCCCGGATGGTCACCGAGCGGCTGCGCCGGCAGGACGCCCGCGGTGAGCTGCCTCCCGGGTGGCGCACCGGTCCCGCCTGGCAGGAGATGAACGGGACCGCCACCCGGCGCCGCCGGCTGTGGGCGATCCTCGGGGTGCCGCTCGCCGTCGCCGTGGCCGTCGTCGCCGTACGGCCCTCCCTGATCCCCGGCGACCCCTTCGGCACCGCCGCCTCCCCGGTCCGGGAGACCGCCACCCCCTCGCCGCTGCCCGCCGAGACCGCCGCGCCCACGGCCCCGCCCGCCTCGGCCGACCCGGACACCCCGACCCTGGCCCGGCCCTTCGCCGGATCGCCCGCGGCGCGCTGGGCGGACGGCGAGGCCGGCATCACCACGCCGCAGGCCACCCCCGTCGGCAGCCTGTCGAAGGCCCAGGTGGAACAGGCACTGCGCCAGACCCGCAAGCTCCTCGTCGACGCCAACCTCGACCCGGCCACCCTGCGCGGCGAGCGCCCCGAGACCGCGCTCGGCGTCATCGAGCCGCGCCAGAAGGACCTGCTCGACCTGCTGACCACCGCGCTGCGCAAGCCGGACGAGAAGCACGACCCGCTCTGGATGTTCAGCCGCTTCGACCCGCACGAGGTGAAGCTCGCCGGGGACGTCGTGAAGACGCGCGGGCGCATGACCTTCGAGAAGGGCGAGCACGCCTCCGTCGTCGTGCACGCCGACTACACCTTCGTCTACCCGCTGGTCCGCGAGGGCTCCGACGAGGTGGCCCGCACCATCGTCCGGCGCGCCCTCGAGGTCGAGGTCTCCGATCCCGCCCGGTACCGGGTCACCCCGGGGAAGATCGCCGTCGTGCGCTACGACCAGGAGATCGGCAACTCGGCCTGCGACTCCTACGACGGCTATCTGCACCCGCAGTTCGACTCGGGACCGCCCGTCGGCGAGGCCCCCACCGGCCCGACGACGGACCCGTACGACCGCAGCAAGAAGATCACCGAGGACCGGCACGAGGAGTGCCGGGTCGTCAGCCGCACCTGACGCCCTCGTGGCCGCGGGCATGAGAGCGGCCGCGGGCACGAGAGCGGCCCGGGGCATGAGAAGGGCCCCGCGGTGCGGGGCCGCGGGGCCCTTCTGTGGTCAGCACCAGCGTCAGGGCGCGCCGGTGCCTGGGGGAGCGGCGCCGGGGGAGTGCGCCGCCGAAAGGGTCTCTCGCATCGTGCGGGACGGGCCGGGGCGCGGCAACCGCTGGGGCCCGCCCCGTACTCCGTCGGTGTTTCCGCCGGCCGGCCCCGGGCGTCCCCGGAGCCGGCCGTTCTCTTGGGTGACCGGGCTGCTGTCCCCTGCCGTCCGGTCACTCACCCGGAGCGAGGTCCCACGGCGTACGGCGATCCGTACACCACAACGCTCCGGCGAGCCACGCGTGGTTCATTCGGGCCCGCCCCTGGCTGGCACGGACACCGGTACCAACGAAGCGGTCCGGGCGGCGTCACGCTCCGACCGGGTGAGAGGGGTGCCGAACTCAGATGCGACCGCGACACAGTTCGAGCAGCGTCATCGCGAGGGCCGTCCCCGGCTTGCCCAGCGCCTCGCTGTAGTGGCCGAGGATCTCCATCTCGCGGGACAGGTTCACCCGCCGGCCGCCGGAGGTGATCCGGGCCTCCTGGATGACGGCCGACACGGCCATGCGTTCCTGGATCAGCCCGATGATCCGGTCGTCCAGGGCGTCGATGCGTTCACGGGCACCGGTGATCACGTCCGCGGCCTCGGGGGTGCGGGCGCCGGTCACCTCGGTGGGGGTCACGTGCGTGGCGGTCATCGGGGGCTCCTCGTCGGTGGGAGGTGCCCCGGAGCGGCAGGACCCGGAGACGGCAGACGCCCCGGGCCTTGTCGGCCCGGGGCGCCTGGGAAGTCGCTTGTCAGTTGCTCAAGCAGCACGACCATGGCAGCCGGCGGGCCGGATGCCATAGGTAAACAGGAAGGTCGGGTGCGTGAGCATGCCGCCAGTATGCCGCGCTCGCCGAGGGTGTCCAAGCCGGTTCGCATCGTGAGACGGGCTTCGGCCCCGGGGCGGCCGCGCGACGCCCGGTAGACTCGGGCGCACACACACCTCGCTCACCGCCGGAAGGCAACCCGTGTCATCAGCGAACCCCGCCGCCGCCCCCGACACCGTCCTGGTCGTCGACTTCGGTGCGCAGTACGCCCAGCTCATCGCCCGTCGTGTCCGCGAGGCCCGGGTCTACAGCGAGATCGTGCCGAGCACCATGCCGGTCGCCGAGATGCTCGCCAAGAACCCGGCGGCGATCATCCTCTCCGGCGGCCCCTCGTCCGTGTACGCGGAGGGCGCCCCCCGCCTCGACCGTGAGCTGTTCGAGGCCGGTGTCCCGGTCTTCGGCATGTGCTACGGCTTCCAGCTGATGGCGCAGGTCCTCGGCGGCACCGTGGACAACACCGGCGCCCGCGAGTACGGCCGTACCGACCTGCGGGTCTCCAAGCCGTCCTCCACCCTCTTCGAGGGCACCCCGGCCGAGCAGCACGTGTGGATGTCCCACGGCGACGCCTGCTCCGCCGCCCCCGAGGGCTTCGTGGTGACGGCCTCCACCGGTGTCGTCCCGGTCGCCGCCTTCGAGAACGACGACAAGAAGCTCTACGGCGTCCAGTACCACCCCGAGGTCATGCACTCCACGCACGGCCAGCAGGTGCTGGAGCACTTCCTGTACCGGGGCGCCGGCCTGAAGCCCGACTGGACCACCGGCAACGTCATCGACGAGCAGGTCGCCGCGATCCGTGAGCAGGTCGGCGACAAGCGCGCCATCTGCGGCCTGTCCGGCGGCGTCGACTCCGCCGTGGCGGCGGCGCTGGTCCAGAAGGCCATCGGCTCCCAGCTGACCTGTGTCTACGTCGACCACGGCCTGATGCGCAAGGGCGAGACCGAGCAGGTCGAGAAGGACTTCGTCGCCGCGACCGGCGTGCAGCTGAAGGTCGTCGACGCCGAGGAGCGGTTCCTGAAGGCGCTCGCCGGGGTCTCCGACCCCGAGGAGAAGCGCAAGATCATCGGCCGCGAGTTCATCCGCGTCTTCGAGCAGGCGCAGCTGGAGATCATGCAGGAGGACGGCCCCGAGGTCGCGTTCCTCGTGCAGGGCACGCTCTACCCGGACATCGTCGAGTCCGGTGGCGGCACGGGCACGGCCAACATCAAGTCCCACCACAACGTGGGCGGGCTCCCGGACGACATCGAGTTCGAACTGGTCGAGCCGCTGCGCCAGCTGTTCAAGGACGAGGTCCGCATGGTCGGCCAGGAACTCGGCCTGCCGGAGGAGATCGTCCAGCGCCAGCCCTTCCCGGGCCCCGGCCTCGGCATCCGCATCGTCGGCGAGGTCACCAAGGAGCGCCTGGACCTGCTGCGCGAGGCCGACGCCATCGCCCGCGAGGAGCTGACCGCGGCCGGCCTCGACCGCGACATCTGGCAGTGCCCGGTCGTCCTGCTCGCGGACGTCCGCAGCGTCGGCGTCCAGGGCGACGGCCGCACCTACGGCCACCCGATCGTGCTGCGCCCGGTGTCCTCCGAGGACGCCATGACCGCCGACTGGTCGCGGCTGCCGTACGACGTCCTCGCGAAGATCTCCACGCGCATCACCAACGAGGTCAAGGACGTCAACCGCGTCGTCCTCGACGTCACCTCGAAGCCGCCGGGCACCATCGAGTGGGAGTGACGCTACGCTCCCCGCGCCCTAGGTGCGCTTGATCGTGCGCACCGGCTGACCGGGCTTCCAGATCCGGACGACGAGGTACTTCTCGTCCTCCACGGAGGTCCGCACGACCTCCGTCAGCTCGGTGCGGAAGAGGTGGAACGGCTCCGGCGGTTCCACCTCTTCCGCGTACGCGGCCTTGCGCGCCGGGTCCGCCACCTCGATGGCGCGCCCCGCGATCCGTACGTCGCCGCCGCCCATGGACTGCCCCTCCCCGGGGTTCGCCTGGAGCGCGAAGCGCGGGTCGCGGCGCAGATCGAGGGCCTTGAGCGAGTCCGGCATCATGCCGAGCCACAGCTCGCCGTCCAGGAAGCGGACCTCCAGGCCGGAGGTGCGCGGGGAGCCGTCCCGGCGCAGGGTGGCCAGGACGTGGTGCGTGAACGCGCCGAAGCGCTCCTCGACGAGCCGGGCGAAGCCGGGATCGGCGGCGGCGAAGGCGGACCAGTTCGCTGTCATGCCGCCGAGTCTGACGGCCATACCCGACATCCTCTGTCCGGTTTCGCCGGATGGGCGGGGGATGTCATCCGGTTCGCGGAGCCCGGCCGCCGGGTGCGGTCAGCCGGTCTGGGGGACCGGGCGTACGTAGCGGTCCCGGCCCGCGTCGTCCTGGACCCTGGCGCAGCCCGCCGCCGTCAGCCGCTCGGCGATCTTCGCCCGGCGGGCGGCGTTGATCCGCAGCGCCCCGACCAGCATGGCCGGCATCAGCATGGCCAGCGGCAGCAGCACGGCGTACGCGGCGGTCACCAGCGCGAGCAGCAGGAGGACACCGCCCGAGGCCCAGGCCATCCCCAGCAACTGCCTGCGGTTGCCGGCCTGCACCAGCGCGTCGTACATGATCAGCTCGTTGAGCAGGGCCACGTCCGCCTGCGCCTCGGGGACCGGGGTGAGCGACGCCTGGTACATGCCCGGCACGTTCCCGCCCTGGCCGACGCCGGGGAACGCGGCGAGGTTGGCCGCCGCGCGCTGCCGGTCCGCCGGGTCCGTGGAGCGCACGAGCCGTACGTGCAGGTTCTTGTACCGGCCCACGAGCCGGACCCCGCTGTACCGGAAGCCGAAGCACTCGGCCACGTACACCAGCGCGCCGGCGCTCTTGCGGTCCGAGGCGGGCGTGACCAGTTCGACGTCGTCCTGGTTCGAGATCAGGCGCATGAGGTACTTGAGATGACGTTCGGCAGCGCTCAACGGGGACTCCGGTGTGACTGAAATCGATCGGTGGGTGGGTCGTTCCGGAGCACAGACCACCGGTGTCACGAAAGGGTTGTGCACGGCATCGTTACCTCGCGGCCCTGTTGTCCCCACGCCGACCGGAGGTACCTTCCGCCCCGTACGACCCCACAGTGCCGGAGGACTCATGCACGGGACGCCCGCCGGGCCCACTCCGCCCCCGCCGCTGCCCACCGATCAGTTGCGGTTCGCCATGCCGCCGATGCACGAGTCCGTCGAGGACGAGCGCCGGCACCGCAAGGAACGGCTCGCCGGGGCGCTGCGGATCTTCGGCAGGATGGGCTTCGAGGACGGTGTCTCCGGACACATCACCGCACGCGACCCCGAGTTCACCGACTGCTTCTGGGTCAACCCGTTCGGGCTGCCCTTCGGCCATGTCACCGTGAGCGACCTCGTCCTCGCCAACTCCGACGGCCAGGTCGTCGAGGGCCGCTACCACGTCAACCAGGCCGCGTTCACGGTGCACTCCCAGGTCCACGCCGCCCGCCCGGACGTCGTCGCCGTCGCCCACTGCCACTCCGTGCACGGCCGGGCCCTCGCGGCGCTGGGCGAGCTGCTCGACCCGATCACCCAGGAGAGCTGCGCCTTCTACGAGGACCACGCGCTCTACGACGCCTACAGCGGCGTCGCCGTCGACGCGGCCGAGGGGCGCCGGATCGCCGCCGCCCTCGGCTCCCACAAGGCCCTCGTGCTGCGCAACCACGGCCTGCTCACCGTCGGCGACTCGGTGGACGCGGCCGCCTGGTGGTTCCTGTCCATGGAGCGCTCCTGCCAGGTGCAGCTGACGGCCCGGGCCGCGGGCCGGCCGGTCCTGATCGACCACCGGATGGCCGTCGCCACCCGCGAACAGCTGGGCGGCGACCTGGTGGCCTGGATCAACTACCAGCCGATGTGGCAGGACATCACCCGGGGCGAACCCGATCTGCTGAGCTGACGAGGGCCCGGCGGTCAGAACCCGCGCAGCACCGCCGCCTTCGTCCGCGCGAACTCCTCGTCCGTGAGCACGCCCTCGCGGTGCAGGTCGCCCAACTCGCGCAGCCGGCGCAGCAGGACGTCGTGATGGCCGGGCGGCGCCGGGACCGCGGGCAGCGTTCCGCCGGCCGGGGGAGCCGTGCCCGGCCGCGTGGACGGATGCGGCAGGCGTGCCGTGACCGCCGTGGCCACCAGCGCGGTGAGCAGATCGCGGCGCGCGCTGCCCCACAGATCGAGGGCGTACGGGTCCTTATCCGGCGGCAGGGCGGAGAACACCGTCTGACGGGTCACGAAGCGCAGACAGCCGTCCCCGGAGCCGGAGTTGGGCACCCACTCGACCCGCACCAGGTCGTCGACGTCGATGACGCGCGGGCCCGCCGCCCGTTTGACCCGCTCCGAGGCGTCCGACCAGTCGATGCGCACCCGGCCGCCGTCGAAGGAGACCGTGCCGTCCGACGAGCGCACGGAGACCGGCACCGCGGGGCCCGGCAGCAGATAGGCCGCGACCGGCTCCTTCGGCACCCGGTCCAGCAGCAGCGCGCCGCGGATCTCCTCGGCGAGATACGCGGCCGTCCCCGTCCGGTCGGTGTCCACCGCCAGCCGGTACGGGTCCGAGGCGTCCGGCAGCCGGCCCCCGGTCGCCTGCAGCAGCGGATCGGCCCCCTCGCGCAGCCGCATCCGCAGCCGGCCCCGCCTGCGGTCCGGTTCGAACGCGACGCCCGCGACCGCCTCCAGGGGCACGGCGATCTCGCCGTACGTCCGCCGGAACAGCGGCACGGAACGGTGGAGGCCCGGCGTGATCCGGACGGTGGTGCCGTCGAAGGCCCAGGTCCCGTCACGCTGGCTGATCTCGGCCATATGGGAATTCTCGCAGCCGGGTCAACACACCGGGACCGCGCTCACCCGTCCCGACCGGGCCCGTCGGGTGGGCGGTGGGTGGGTGGCGGGGGGAGTACGGCACAATTCGTCGTCATCGGACGGGAGTTGCGGGCCGGGCGCGGCGGCTCGGGTCTCCCGGGAACACCCGTGGCGCCGCAGGGCGGGCGGGGCATCAGGTCGTCGGGAAGGCGGGCGTCGGGCGTGGCGGTGCAGGAGGCTGGGCGGAGCGGCGCGGTGGAGCGCCCGCACGGGGGTGGCTGCACGTGCGGGGACTGCCCGCACGGGGCGCGTGCGGGACACCGGCGGGCGGTGGCCGAATTCCTGGTGAAGCGGGACGAGTTCGCCGCCGGGCAGGGGCTCCCGGCGGCCGTGGCCCACTCGGCCTCGGCGTCCCGCCAGTGGGTGTCCGAGGAGCTGACGCAGTCCGCGGAACAGGTCGCCGAACGCGGCCGGGCCGAGGGCGAGGCCTGGCTGGGGCGCCTGTGGTGGCGTACCGCCTGCACCGTCTGGGGACTGGTCGTGGCGCTGCTCCTGGCGCAGGCGCTCACGGCGATCGGCGCGGGCTGGACGGCGGCCCGTACGGCCGGGCTGCTCGCGGCGGTCGTGACGGCGGCGGCGCTCACGGCGGCGTCCTGGTTCCACCGGGCGCGTGGCGGCGCCCTGGCGCCGGTCATCGGCGAGGACAACCGGCTGTCCACCTCGCGTGCCGTCGCCGGGGCCTGGGTCCTCTTCGTGGCGTACGCCGTGCTCGTCCTGGCCGGGCGGCTCGCCGCCGCGTCGGGCCACGCGGAGCGCGACGCGCTGATCGAGGGGCTCGAACTGCGGCGCGGCGCCGGGGTGGTGACCGTGCTCGCCGTGGTGTGCGGGATCGCGGTGCTGGTGCGGCGGGTCGTCGGGGTCCGGGTCCTCGGGCAGCGGCTGCAGAAGGTGCCCGCGGACCGGCCCCGGGCCGCCGACCTGCTGACGGACGACTCGGGGCGGGGGACGTTCGCCGACATCCAGTACATGGTGATCGGTGCCGTGGCCCTGCTGTTCGCCGCGGTCCGGCTGGGGCGGCGGCCCGACCAGCTGCCCGACCTGCCCTGGGGTCTCGCGGTCGTCGTGCTGATCTCGGCGGCGACCTATCTGGCCGGGAAGTACGCGGAGGGCGGCCGCCCGGTGATCCTCTCCGTGGTGCGGGCGCGGGAGGCCGGGGACCTCGACGCCCCGATCCGCACCGGCGACGACATCGAGATCCGGGGTGCCGGGTTCGTGCCGCCGGGCGCGCAGCGGGCCGACCGGCTGGCGCGGATGGTCGTCCGCATCGGGGCGGTGCACGTGCATGTGCCGCTGGTCCCGGTGAGCGGTGGGTTCAGCAACCCGACCGACACCGTGCTCACGGTCCCGGTGCCCGCCGACGTGGAGCCGGGCCGGGCCGAGGTGCAGGTGGTGACCGCGGCCGGCGTGGAGACCAACCGCTACGCCATCGACGTCACCGACTGACCGGTGCCGTCCGGCCACTTGACCGTGTCCAGTGATTGAAGTTTGGACAGGATGCGGCGGAGAATGCCGGGGTGCCGCGCGGCTGAGCGCTGCGGCAGTTCCCTCCGTATGGTCGGGCGGGGGATCACGGCGGGCGAGAGGCGGCGACGGGCGATGACGTACGGAACGCACACGGGTACCTCCGGCGGATGGCGGGAGACGGCCACCCGCTACGCACTGCTTCCGCTCCGCGTCTTCCTCGGCGTCACGTTCGTCTACGCCGGACTGGACAAGCTGACGGACAGCGCCTTCCTCAAGGACTCCGGGGCCGGGTCCATCGGGGACATGATGCGCGCCGTGCGGGACTCGGCGGCGATCCCGGCCATGGTGGACATGGCCCTCGACGCCCCCGTGGCCTTCGGCTACGCCATCGCCTTCGGTGAACTGGCCGTCGGGCTCGGCATCCTCGTCGGACTCCTCTCCCGGCTGGCGGCCCTGGGCGGCGCGCTGATCTCGCTGAGCCTCTGGCTCACGGTCAGCTGGGCCTCCGACCCCTACTACTACGGCAACGACCTGGTCTATCTGATGGCCTGGCTGCCGCTCGTGCTGGCGGGCGCGCCGGTGTTCTCCCTCGACGCCCTCCTCCGCGCACGCCGGCGGGAGCGCTTGGCACTGCGGTGACCTCCCGCCCGGGTCAGGGGCGGGACGCCTGGCCCGGCGGGGTGCGGTGACGACGGGCGGCCCGGGCCACCAGCCCGACCGCGCCCGCCAGGAACAGCCCCCCGACCACCAGCGGGATCACCGCGAACCACGGCGTCTCCCAGGCGTCGGCCGCGTCCCCCGCGAAGACCGCGCCCGCGGCGGTCAGGAAGCCACCGGCGACCAGCCGGCCCGGCTGGAACTCATGACGCAGCACGGCTCACCTCCGCCTGCCCGATCCCGACGCTCAGGTCGAGGTCCAGCGTGCCCGCGTTCTTGACGCCCTTCGCCGGTTCCAGCGTCAGCTCCTTGTGCTTGCCCGGCGCCACGTCCACGTCCCGGCTGTCGTCGCCCGGCAACTGGATGTCGCCCACGCCGACGTCCACGCTCAGCTCCACCGTGACCCCCTTCGGGACGATCACCTTCAGCCGGCCCACGCCCACGTCGGCCCGCGTGCCGACCGTGCCGTCCGGCTCGAACGCCACCCCGCTCAGATCGAGGGTGCCGACACCGGTGCCCAGGTCGTACTCGGGCCGTACGTCCGCCACCGTCGCCGGACGCCACGTCGTCTCGACCCAGCGGGTGCCGATGTCCTTCGGCAGGGCCGCCGACGCGGCCAGCAGACCCGCCGTCACGACCGCGAGGAAGACGGTGCCCGCTCCCGTACGGCCCAGGAACGCGCTGAGCGCGATGCCCAGGCCGAACACGGCCAGGGCACAGGCCAGTCCGGTCTGCAGACTGGTGCCGAGCGGCTGGTCGTGCCAGGTGCCGCCCGTCCCCGCCGCCCCCGCGCCCAGGGCCAGCAGGAACACCCAGCCGCCGATCCGGCGGGGACCGCGCGGCCGGGGCGGGGCCGGGCGGCGCGCCCGTATCTGCTCCCGGCTGCTCCAGGTGCCGCCGCTCGCGGCCGCCGCCAGGTCCCGGTCATGGGCGTCCTGCGGACCCCACAGATAGCCGGTGCCGCCCTCGTGGGTGCCGTCCTTCACGATCGGGTCCCGCCACCAGGACGGGTAGGCGGCCGGGACCGGCGGCGCCTGCGCCTCCGGCGGGGCGTCCGCCACCGCCTGCGCGGCGAGCGGGTCCGGGTCGGGGGCGCCGCGATGCCGCGACCAGTAGCCGGCGCCCGCCAGGAGGAACGACAGGACGACGGCGAAGGCCAGCACACCGCCGTTCTTCAGCATCGTCAGGAACACACCGCAGCCCACCAGCGCGAACAGCACGGCCGTCAGCGCGTGCCCGTCGACGCGGCCGGTGAGCAGCTTGCGCACCTCGTTCTCGTCCTCGTCCTCGTACGGGACGAGGAGCCAGGCGAAGCCGTAGAAGATCAGGCCGATGCCGCCGGTCGCGGAGAGCACGGCGAGGGTGATCCGGAAGATCACCGGGTCCATGTCGCACTGCCGTCCCAGACCCGCGCACACCCCGGCCAGCATCTTGTGCGGCCGGTCCCGCCGGAACCGGTGCGGCGGCCCGGGCGCCGCGGCCGCGTCCGCCGCCTCGCCCCCCGCCTCCCGCGTGCCCGTGCGGGCGCGCGGTTCCTCACGCGCGGCACCCGCGGCACCCGTGGACGCCCGGCCGGACGCGGTGCCCGCGGGGGGCACGGCGTCCGGCTCGGGCCCGGAGTCCGCGGCGTGCTGGTGATCTGTCATGGGTCCATGGTGACGGGCGGGTCCGCGTGGCGGGAGTCGGGACGACCCTGGTCGGACCCTGATATCGCCCCGAGGCGGTGCCGGGGGAAGCGTTCGAGCCGGCCCGGACCGAAGATCAGGGGAGTCTAGGGGGCCGACCCTGATGCCCTGATGGGCCGCCCGTGTGACCATCGATGGCATGCCGGAAGCCGCAGCAGCGCCACTCGCCGACCCGCGGCCTCCGCGCAAGCTCTACCGCAGCAGTGACGGACGCTGGCTCGGGGGCGTGGCGCGGGGGCTCGCCGGGCACCTCGGGCTGCCCGTCATCTGGGTGCGGCTCGTCTTCGTCGGCCTGTTCATGGCGGACGGCCTCGGCGCCCTGCTGTACGCCGCGTTCTGGTTCTTCGTCCCGCTCGGCGTCGGCGGCGTCGGCGCGCAGCGCACGTCCGCGTTCACCACGGAGACCGCGGCCGACGGCCGCCGCAGACTCGTCGCCCGCAAACCGGACAAGGGGCAGATCGTCGCGCTGCTCCTCATGGTCGTGGTGGCCGTGGTCTTCGTCGGCAGCGTGGACGTCGGCAACGGCGCCAAGGCGTACCTCCTGCCCGCCGTGCTCGTCGGCGCGGGCGTCGCCCTCGTGTGGCGCCAGGCGGACAACGCGCGCCGGGCCCGCTGGATGGAGGTCGGCCGCCGCCGGCGCACCCTGACCCTGCTGCGCGCCGCCGCCGGCGTCGTCCTCGTCACGACCGGCGTCTCCGGCATCTTCGTGCTCCAGGGCTCCGCCGCCCACCTCGGCTCGATCCTCCAGGCCGCGCTCGCTGTCCTGGTCGGGATAACGCTCCTCGCCGGCCCGTACCTGGTGCGGATGACCCAGGACCTCTCCGAGGAGCGGCTGATGCGCATCCGCGCCCAGGAGCGCGCCGAGGTCGCCGCCCACGTCCACGACTCGGTGCTGCACACCCTGACCCTGATCCAGCGCAACGCGGAGAACGCGAACGAGGTCCGCCGCCTCGCCCGCGCCCAGGAGCGCGACCTGCGCACCTGGCTGTACAAACCCGAGGGCACCGGCAAGGACGAGGCGGACGAACCGACGCACCTCGCCGACGCCGTCCGGCGCAACGCGGCGGAGGTCGAGGACAAGCACGGCGTCCCCATCGAGGTCGTCGTCGTCGGCGACTGCCCCCTCGACGAGAAGACCGCCGCACAGATGCAGGCCGCGCGCGAGGCGATGGTGAACGCCGCCAAGTACGGTGGCGAGGGCGGCGCCGTGCAGGTCTACGCGGAGGTGGAGGGGAGGACCGTCTTCGTCTCCGTCCGGGACCGCGGCCCGGGCTTCGACCTGGACGCGATACCCGCCGACCGCATGGGCGTCAGAGAATCGATCATCGGCCGCATGGAGCGCAACGGCGGCACGGCCCGGCTGCGGGCGGTGCCCGACGGCGGCACGGAGGTCGAGCTGGAGATGGAGAGGGCGGAGAAGACGTCATGAGCGACCCGACCGAGGCGAGCGAGCCCGTGGAGTCCACCGGGGGGAGCGCGGGGGAGCGGCGGGTGCGCGTGGTCCTCGTCGACGACCACCGCATGTTCCGTACCGGCGTCCAGGCCGAGATCGGCCGGACCGAGGAGACCGGCGTCGAGGTCGTCGGCGAGGCCGCCGACGTCGACCAGGCGGTCACGGTCATCACCGCGACCCGCCCCGAGGTCGTCCTCCTGGACGTGCACCTGCCCGGCGGAGGCGGTGTCGAAGTGCTGCGGCGCTGCGCCCCGTTGATGGCGGACGCCGAGCGGCCCGTCCGCTTCCTCGCGCTGTCCGTCTCGGACGCCGCCGAGGACGTCATCGGCGTGATCCGGGGCGGCGCGCGCGGCTACGTCACCAAGACGATCACCGGCACCGACCTGGTCGACTCGGTCTTCCGCGTCCAGGACGGCGACGCGGTGTTCTCGCCGCGGCTCGCCGGGTTCGTCCTGGACGCCTTCGCGTCGACGGACGCGCCGCCCGTCGACGAGGACCTGGACCGGCTCACGCAGCGCGAGCGCGAGGTGCTGCGCCTCATCGCGCGCGGCTACGCGTACAAGGAGATCGCCAAGCAGCTCTTCATCTCCGTCAAGACCGTCGAGTCGCATGTCTCGGCGGTGCTGCGCAAGCTCCAGCTGTCCAACCGGCACGAGCTGACCCGGTGGGCGACGGCCCGGCGACTGGTCTGACCCCGGCCCCGGCCGTCACGCCACGCGGGTGGCCCCCGCGAACGGCATCTCGTCGAGCGGGGCCACCCGCACCGGCGCCGACGGGTTGGGGGCGTGGATCATCTGCCCGTTGCCGATGTACAGGCCGACGTGGCTGATGCCGGAGTAGAAGAACACCAGGTCCCCGGGGAGCAGTTCGGAGCGGGAGACCCTGCGGCCCGCGCCGATCTGGCTGTAGGTCGTCCGGGGCAGCGAGACCCCGGCCGCGCGGTAGGCGGCCTGCGTCAGGCCCGAGCAGTCGAAGGCGTTCGGGCCGGTCGCCCCCCAGACGTAGGGGCTGCCGAGTTTGCTGTAGGCGTACGAGACGGCGGCCGCGGCCCGTGCGTTCGGGGCCTGCGCCGCCGCCGACCCGGGTGCGGCGAGGGCGGTGCGGTCACCCGAGGCGGAGCGGTCGGCGCGGTCGCCCGGGGAGGGCTCACCGCCGGTCAGCCGCGCCAGCTGCGCGCGGGCCTCGTCCAGCTTGCCGGTGATCGTCTTCTTGTGCCGCCGCAGTTCCGCCCGGCGTGACGTCAGCGACTTCAGCTCGACGCGTGCGGCGCCGCGCAGTTGCTCGATCTCGCGCAGCTCCCGGCGGACCTCGGCGACGGACGCCGCCTGCCGGTGGCCGGCCCGCTCGGCGAACTCCGCGCCGTCCAGATAGCGGTCCGGGTCGGAGGAGAGCGCGAGCTGGAACGCCGGGTCCATGCCGCCGTCCCGGTACTGGGCCGCCGCCATCGAACCCAGGGCGTCCCGGGCCGCGTTGAGCTTCTGCGTCTTGCGCGCGGCCTCGTCCTGCAGCGTGCGGATGCGCTTGCGGGCCGCCTCGGCCTTCTCCCGCGCCCCGTTGTACTTCTCGGTGGCGACCTCCGCCTCCTGGTACAGCTTGTCCACCTTCGCCTTGACCTGCGCCGGGGTCAGCTGCGGCTCCGCGTGCCCGGTCCCGTCGAACCCCGTCGCCGTCGCCGCGCCCGCCAGCGCGATCGTCCAGGCCGTCCGCGCCGTGCGGGTCGCGCCGCCTGCGGTCGTTCTCGAGCGGGGTTTCCGGTGCGCTGCCACGTGGACTGCACGTCCTTCCGTACGGGGGGACTCGCGCGTCCGGCGGCGACCCGCACAGGGGGAGCGGACCGCCGCCGGACCTTTTCTCGGCGGTGGTGACCGACGGCCGCCCCTGGCCCGGGCGGCGGTGGGGAGCCGGTCACCTGGGGGAGGACGCTAAGCCGCTGTGTGTCGAGTCGGTAACGCGTTGTGCGGAAGTGCCGGGAGAGGACCGGGCGTGACCGTAAGTGAGCGGAACGTCGGGGAAGCGGCGTCTTGTTCACGCTCTGTGGTGACCGATGTGCGGGTTCGGGGAGCGAGGGGAGGGACGGGGTGCTATGCGACGCATATATGCACCGGCGCCCGGGCCGGGCCGGTCGCACACCCGGTGACGGCGCCGGGCGGGCCGGTCGTTAGGCTCCGGCCCCATGGACGTACTCATCCACCTCTTCGTGGGCCTGCACATCGTCGGGATCGCCGCGCTGCTCGGCGGATTCCTCACCCAGATGAAGGCGATGGGCCAGGGCACCGCCCGGTTCGTGCCGGGGATGCTGCACGGCGCGCTGACCATGCTGGTCACCGGGGTGATCCTGGTCGGCCTGAACCAGGCGGACGACCAGTCGGTGAACAACGTCAAGATCGGCGTGAAGCTGGCGCTGCTCGTCGTGATCCTCGGACTCGTCTATGTGAAGCGGGACGAGGAGAAGGTGGACGCGAAGCTGTTCGGCCTGGTGGGTCTGCTGACCCTGGCCAACATCTTCATCGCCGTGCTCTGGACGTGACAACGGCCCGGCCGCCGGCCGCGAGGTGCCGGCGCACGGCGCCGATGGCGACCGCCGGCCACACCGCCACCGCGATCCACAGCAGGACCTCGCCGGGGACCTCCAGCCACGGGACGTCCAGGGTGGCGGAGACCGACAGCATCGCCGCCGCCGACATGCCCATCGGGAAGACGGTCGACCAGCGGCGCACGTCGTAGCGCGTCCTCGGCCGGGCGATCTCGGCGACCAGCAGGACGACGTACCAGGCCATGTCCAGGGCGACGAGCGCGTAGGTCACCGTGCGCAGCGCCTGGGAGTCGTCGTCGTTCCACAGGAACGGGACGGGCCCGTCGGCCGCGAGGAGCCGGGCGCCGGCCAGCGCCGAGATCGCGAGCGCGCCGCCCGCCACCCAGTGGTCGCCCGCGCCCCGGACGACCTCCCGCCGGTCGAAGCGGGTCAGGGCCACGGCGTACAGGAGCAGACCGAGCCAGAACAGCACCAGGGCCGCGTGCGCGAGCCAGGCCGCCCCCGCCGTGGCGGCCAGCGTGGCCGCGAGCACGGCGAGCCCCTGCGTGGCGACGCAGCCGAGGAAGACGGGCCCCGGCATCCCGTGCCGCCAGTGCCGCAGGACGACGTACAGCAGGCCCGGCCAGAGCGCGAAGGCGAGGGCCAGCAGGGCCTCGGCGAGGGTCTGCCGGCCTCCCACGGCGAAGCGGGTGCCCAGGATCGCGGTCGCGGCGACGGCGCAGAGCGAGGCCGGGCCGGCCGCCGCCCTCACCCACGCGGAGCGGTGCCACAGGAGCCGGGCGACGAAGTCGCAGGCGAGCGCGAGCCAGGCGACGCACGCCAGGGCGAGGGCGATCCGGGACAGGATCGCGTGGCCCGACTGGTGCAGGGCCACCGAGAGGATGCCGGTGGCCATGACCGAGGCGCCGGCGGCGGGGGGACGTCGCGCCCACCAGGCGGGCAGGGGGGACGCGGACGCGGGTGTGGCGGCGGGCATGGGCCGATGCTAAGGAGCACGGCACCGGCGTGCGGGTGGGGGCGCGCGCGGGGGGTGGGTGAATCGGCGGCCCGTGCGGCCCGGGGAGCCGGACGCGCCGACGCCCCCCGGGGCCGTCCCTCAGACGCGGTCCAGCGGCCGGTGCGGTCCGTCCGGCAGCTCCACCTCGATCGTGTCGCCGGGGCGGACCACCCCGCCCTCCGCGACGACACCCATGATCCCGGCCCTGCGCACGAGGCGGCCGGCCTCGTCACGGCTCACGACCTGCTTGAGCAGCCCGTCCTGGAAGCGGTCGATCTGCAGGCACGGGTTCCGCAGCCCGGTGACCTCGACCACGGCCTCGGCGCCGATGCGCAGCAGCGTGCCCACCGGAAGACCGAGCAGGTCCAGGCCGCGCGTGGTGACGTTCTCGCCGAGCTCGCCGGGCGCCACCCGGAAGCCGGCCCCGGCGAGCTCGGCGAAGAGCTCCTCGTGGATGAGGTGCACCTGGCGCAGGTTCGGCTGCGTGGGGTCCTGGGCGACCCGCGAGCGGTGCTTCACCGTGACCCCCGCGTGGACGTCGCCGTCCACCCCCAGGCCGGTCAGCAGCGTGACGCTCTCCCGGTTCGGCTTCGTGAACGAGTACGCCTCGTTCCTGCTGACCGCCGTCACGACCCCCGTCATGGACACGTGTCCCTCTCCTCCGCCCGGCTCCCGCCCGCCCGTCACGCCGGACGGACCACGCTGTGGATCGCCGACTCGCCGTCATAGTAGATCGACTCCTCGCGGACGTACGCGCCGGGCTTCGGGGCGTGGATCATCATGCCGTTGCCGATGTAGAGGCCCACGTGCGTGACGTCGTCGTAGAAGAAGACCAGGTCACCGGGCTGGGCGCTGGACACGGGGACCGTCGTGCCCGCGTTGACCTGGTCGTAGGTGACGCGCGGGATGTCGACGCCGGCGGCCTTCCAGGCGGCCTGGGTGAGCCCGGAGCAGTCGTAGGAGTCGGGGCCGGTGGCGCCCCAGACGTACGGCTTGCCGATCTGGGTGCGGGCGAAGGACAACGCCTTCTCGGCCTTCGTGGCGTACGACCCGTCCGGGGCGGTGGCGCCCTGTTCCTGCCCGCCCTGCTCCTGCTGCTGCGCGGCCTCCTCGCGTTCGCGCTCGGCCTCCGCCTGCTGCTGCCGGGCCAGCTCCTCGGCCTTGCGGGCGGCCTCCGCCTGCTTGCGCTTCTCGATCGCGGCGAGGCGGGCTTTCTCCTGCGCGGTCAGCTCGGACAGCAGCCGGCGCGCGTCCGCGAGCTTCTTCTGGACGGTCGACTTGGCGGTCCGCAGGTCGTTCTGCGACTCGGTGAGCGTCTCGAGGCTCCGCGTGGCCTCCTGCCGCTTCTTCATCGTCGCGGACTGCTCGGTGAAGTACTCGTCGACCGACTGCTTCTGACGTCCCGTCATACGGTTCATCAGCTGGGACTGGTCGAAGTAGTCCTGGGGCGTGTCCGCGAGCAGGAACGTCGCGGTGTCCGGGGCGGCGGCACCGGTGCGGTACTGGGCGGCGGCGTTGCGCCCCAGCTCCTCGCGCGCGTCGTTGAGCTTCTGCGTGCGCCGGGCGACGTCGTCGAGGAGGGTGT
The DNA here is from genome assembly GCF_008973465.1 of Streptomyces sp. SS1-1. Taxonomy (NCBI): domain Bacteria; kingdom Bacillati; phylum Actinomycetota; class Actinomycetes; order Kitasatosporales; family Streptomycetaceae; genus Streptomyces; species Streptomyces sp. SS1-1. The sequence goes on from NZ_WBXN01000004.1 coordinate 4,359,012, forward strand.
CGACGCGCTTGCGCTGCTTGGTCGTCTTCTCCTTGGCCGCGTTGTACTTCTCGGTGGCCGACTCCGCCTGGCGGTAGAGGTCGTCGACCTTCTTCTCGACCTCTTCGAGGCTCGGCCGGTCGTCGGCGGACGGGCTCGCCTGGGCCGTCTGGGACAGCAGGGCCACGGAGGTGAGGGCCGCGGTGGCCAGCGCGGGGGTCCGTATGCCTGCCACGCGCGTGCTGGAGGGACGCGACTTGCGGTGCGACGCCAAGGGAGGCGACTCCTTCCATGCTCCGCCTGCCGAGTTAGCTGTCGGGTTCGGGCGGGTGGTTCGGAAGGGTTGCCCTACGGCCGCTCCCCGGAGGGGAGGTCGGGCCGATTCACCCCAAGTTCGGTGGGTCCCCGGCTCCGGACGCTCCGGACTCGGCGGAGGCCGTGCGGCCCGGCGTCGTTCGCCGGTGGGGGTCGTACGGCCTGCCCGGCACGGTAGCCAACCGGTGTGGCCGCTGTGAAGGTTGATGTGCGATATGCCCGATACATTTTCGTGACCTTCGGTCAGGGGAGGGGGTGGAGGGGGATCGGGCGGGTGGCTGGTGCCGTCCTGATGCGGTCAGTCCCGTATGCGCGGGATGTGGCGGCATCGCATGATCTCCCCGAGCGATGTGTGGCGTGATGGGATGACTTCGTACCGTGACCGGGCGGCCGGGACGCCGGACCGGACGGTGTGATGTTCTCGAGGTGGCGGCCGGTTGTCGGTGGGGCCGCCTAGACTCGGAGAGCGATGAGCAGCCTCTTTGACGACAGCTTCCTGGCGGACCTCCAGGCCCCACGGGCCCACGGGGAAGAGCCCCCGCCACCGCCCGAGGTCGATCACACTCCGGAGTCGCTTCCGGACGATCTGTTCGGCGGGAAGTTCGACGTGCCGCCGGACCGCGACGCGTACTACCGCGACGGCGCCCCGCGCCCCGCCCTCGACGCCGCCGCGCTGCTGGAAGGCCTCAACGAGAACCAGCGCGCGGCCGTCGTCCACTCCGGCACCCCGCTGCTCATCGTGGCCGGAGCCGGGTCCGGCAAGACGCGTGTGCTCACGCACCGCATCGCGTACCTGCTCGGCGAGCGGAACGTGCACCCCGGCCAGATCCTGGCGATCACCTTCACCAACAAGGCCGCCGGCGAGATGAAGGAGCGCGTCGAGCAGCTCGTCGGACCGCGCGCCAACGCGATGTGGGTGATGACCTTCCACAGCGCCTGCGTCCGCATCCTGCGCCGCGAGAGCAAGAAGCTCGGGTTCACCTCGTCGTTCTCGATCTACGACGCCGCCGACAGCAAGCGGCTGATGGCGCTCGTCTGCCGGGACCTCGACCTCGACCCGAAGCGGTTCCCGCCCAAGTCGTTCAGCGCCAAGATCAGCAACCTGAAGAACGAGCTGATCGACGAGGAGGACTTCGCCGCCCAGGCCACCGACGGCTTCGAGAAGACCCTCGCCCAGGCGTACGCGCTCTACCAGTCGCGGCTGCGGGAGGCCAACGCCCTCGACTTCGACGACCTGATCATGACGACGGTCAACCTGCTGCGCGCCTTCCCCGACGTCGCCGAGCACTACCGCCGCCGGTTCCGGCATGTGCTGGTGGACGAGTACCAGGACACCAACCACGCGCAGTACGCCCTGGTCCGCGAGCTGGTCGGCACCTCCGAGCACCCCGTCGACGTACCGCCCGAGGCCGAGGTCCCGCCCGCCGAGCTGTGCGTGGTGGGCGACGCCGACCAGTCGATCTACGCCTTCCGCGGCGCCACCATCCGCAACATCCTCCAGTTCGAGGAGGACTACCCGGACGCGACGACGATCCTGCTGGAGCAGAACTACCGCTCCACGCAGACCATCCTCAGCGCCGCCAACGCCGTCATCGAGCGCAACGAGTCCCGCCGGCCCAAGAACCTGTGGACCAACGCGGGCGCCGGCGCGCGCATCACCGGCTACGTCGCCGACACCGAGCACGACGAGGCGCAGTTCGTCGCCGACGAGATAGACCGTCTGACCGACGCCGGGGAGGCGAAGGCCGGCGACGTCGCCGTCTTCTACCGGACGAACGCCCAGTCCCGTGTCTTCGAGGAAGTCTTCATCCGCGTCGGACTGCCGTACAAGGTCGTCGGCGGTGTGCGCTTCTACGAGCGCAAGGAGGTCCGGGACGTCCTGGCCTACCTGCGCGTCCTGGCCAACCCCGAGGACTCCGTCCCGCTGCGCCGCATCCTGAACGTCCCCAAGCGCGGCATCGGCGAGCGCGCCGAGGCCATGATCGACGCCCTGTCGCAGCGCGAGAAGATCAGCTTCCCGCAGGCCCTGCGCCGCGTCGACGAGGCGTACGGCATGGCCGCCCGGTCGACGAACGCCGTCAAGCGGTTCAACGCGCTGATGGAGGAGCTCCGCACGATCGTCGAGTCCGGCGCGGGCCCGGCGACGGTCCTGGAGGCCGTGCTGGAACGGACCGGCTATCTGGCCGAGTTGCAGTCCTCCACCGACCCGCAGGACGAGACCCGCATCGAGAACCTCCAGGAACTCGCGGCCGTCGCCCTGGAGTTCGAGCAGGAGGCGGCCGAGGGCGAGGAGTCCGGCGGGCTCGCCGCCTTCCTGGAGCGGGTCGCGCTCGTCGCCGACTCCGACCAGATCCCGGACGAGGAGGAGGACGGCTCCGGGGTCATCACCCTGATGACCCTCCACACCGCCAAGGGCCTGGAGTTCCCGGTCGTCTTCCTCACCGGCATGGAGGACGGCGTCTTCCCGCACATGCGCGCCCTCGGCCAGACCAAGGAGCTGGAGGAGGAGCGGCGGCTCGCGTACGTCGGCATCACGCGCGCGCGGGAGCGGCTGTACCTGACGCGCTCGGCGATGCGCAGCGCCTGGGGCCAGCCGTCGTACAACCCGCCCTCCCGGTTCCTTGAGGAGATCCCGCCCGCGCACGTGGACTGGAAGCGCAAGGGCGGGAGTTCGCCCCTGTCGTCCGGTCCCGCCTCCGGTGTGGCGGCGTCGCTGTCCTCGTCCCGCTCACGCTCCTCGGCGTCGGGCGCGTCCGGCTTCGCGACGCGGCGCACTTCGGAGAAGCCGATCCCGCAGCTGGCGGTGGGTGACCGGGTCACGCACGACCAGTTCGGCCTCGGCACCGTGATGGCCGTGAAGGGCACGGGCGCGAACGCCGAGGCGACGATCGACTTCGGCGACACCAAGCCGAAGCGGCTGCTGCTGCGGTACGCGCCGGTCGAGAAGCTGTAGCGCACGTCGCCGGACGCGAGTCGGCCCCCGTCGCCGGAAGGCGCGGGGGCCGCATTTCGTTCAGGTGCCGGCTTCGCCGGGCGGGTGTCCTACGAGGGGTCCAGGCCGTGGCTGCGCAGCCACGGCAGGGGGTCTATCGCCGAACCTCCGCCGGGCCGGACCTCGAAGTGCAGGTGCGGGCCCGTCGAGTTGCCCGAGTTGCCGGAGTACGCGATCGGGTCGCCGGCCTTGACGGTCGTACCGGAGGCGACGCGGTAGGTGGAGAGGTGGCAGTACCACGTCTCCGTGCCGTCCTTCGCGGTCACGATCATCATGTTGCCGTAGGCGCTGTTCCACTGCGTGCGGACGGTGCCGTCGGTCGCGGCCAGCACCGTGGTGCCGTACGAGACCGGGAAGTCGATGCCGGAGTGGACGGACATCCAGTTGATGCCGGCCTGGCCGAAGTAGGCGCTGAGGCCGTGCTGCGCGACCGGGATCGCGAACTTCGGGCGCAGCCGCTCCTTGCGGGCCGCCTCCTCGGCGGCCTTCCGCTTCTCGGCCGCCTGCTGGGCCTTGAGGTCGATGCGCTCCTGCGTCCGGCTGGCGCGGTCGGCGAAGTCGTCGGCGCCGGCGGACAGGCTCTCGAGCTGGTTGTCCAGCTTGTTGTTCGCCGCGGACGGCTTCACCGCGTCGCCCTCGGCGGCCAGCGTGGTGGGTTCCTTCTCGTCGGAGAAGTCACCGACGGACGCGGCGGCGATGCCCGCCACCCCCATCACACACGCCGACGGCACGGCGATCGTCAGCAGCGCGGAGCGCTTGGGAGGCGTACGGCGGCGGGAGCGCGCCCCGCCGCGGGAGGCGGCACGCGGCGCGGGGGCCGGAGCGATCTCCTCCTGGTCGTCCAGGAGCGGTTCGACGACGGGGAGCCGGCCCGTCGAGGCCGGGTCGGAGGCGTCCTGACCCTGCTCGTCGTAGCCGGACTCGTCCTCGTACGCCGCCGGGTCCTGGTACGCGGCCTGCTCGTCGTAGGCGGCCGGGTCGTAGGGCGCGTGCTCGACCTGCTCGAAGTGCGCGGGCGTCTGCTGGTCGAAGGATTCTGCTGCCGACTCGTACTCGTCGGCGGCCGGAGCGGCGCCGCCGCCGTCGGAGTTCCACTGCGTGGCGTCGTACGCGCCGGTGTCATAGGTCTGCGTGCCCCACTCCCACTGCTGGGTGGGGTCGGCCGGGGCGGCGCCGGTCGGGTCGGGCTGGAGCCAGGCCTGCGCGTCCCACTGCCCGGACACGTCATGGCCGTTGGCCTGCTGCGGGACGAAGTCGAGACGCTCGTGCTCGCCGGTCCAGGCGCCGGTGTCGTACGCGCCGGTGCCGTACGCGGTGTGCTGCTGATCGCCCGCGTAGGTGTCGTACTGCGTGGAGTGGGTACCGGTGGACCACTGCGTGGCGTCGTAGGCGCCCGTGCCGTCACCGGGGAGGCTGCCGAAGAGGGGATCAGCGTCGAACGTCGTGGTCGCGTGGCCGGCGGCATAGCCGGTGGCGTCGTAGGTGCCGTACGCGCTCGCGTCACCGTAGGGCGCTTCCTGAGTGCCGTACGACGCGTAGTGCGCCGAGGCGGCATCGGAGGCCGAGACCGGGGAGGTCATGGTCCCCGACGGGTGACGATCGTTCACCAACTTCTCTCTCGCCTCGACAACAGGGGCTGCCAGAGCAGTGCGGCGACTGTACCCGGCGGTACGTGGGCGCGACAATCTTCGCCAGGTTTTGGGCGCGCAGGAAACGGGCATTCGGCCGTGTTTTGGCGGTCAGTGGGCGCGACTTTGGCCTTGTGTTCGAAGGCTGTTCGAGGCCGAGTGGGTGTTCCTGGGGGTCGTTGGGCGGTCCTGAGGCGGATGGGGCGGGGCCTGGCGCTCCACGCAGCGTGATCGGCCGGCGCCCGACCGCTCACGCCACCGTCAGACCGCCGGCCTCCCGGGGCGTCCCCGCGTCCGTGTGGGCGGTGTCGAGGGCCTCCCGTATGCCCGTCGCCACGGCCGGGTGGACCGGCAGTGCGAGATGGCCGATGCCCGTGACGCGCACGTTCTGCGCCAGCAGGTCGGGGTGGTCGATACAGGCCGTCTCCAGCGGGACCATCAGATGGTCCAGGTCGCTCCAGAAGCTCACGAAGTGCGTACGGCAGCCGGGCGCGGGCCGGGCCAGCTCCTCGAGCAGGGCCGAGCCGGGGCGCATCTGACGCACGATCGGGTGCGCGTTGGCCAGCGGGGCCACGCTGGTGCCGGAGTGCGGTGTGCCGAGCGTGACCAGTGTGCGCACCCGGAGGTCGCCGCCGAGCCGCTGCACGTAGTAGCGCGCGATCAGCCCGCCGAGGCTGTGCCCCACGATGTCGACCCGGCTGCTGCCGGTGCGCTCGCAGATGCCCTCGACATGCCGGCCGAGCAGCTCGGCGGCGGTGCGGATGTCGCAGGTCAGCGGGGAGTAGTTGAGCGACTCGACCTGGTGCCTGCCGTGCTGGGCGAGACTGCGGCGCAGCAGGAGGAACACCGAGCGGTTGTCGATGAAGCCGTGCAGCAGGACGACGGGCGGTGCCTTCTCGGCCGGCAGCCGGGCGGTGTCCCGCGCGGGGAGCGTGCCGGGTGAGCGGCGCTCCTGGGCGATGCCGGATGGATACAGCAGGACGTGGCCGGCCAGGATCGCGATCTCCAGGGCGGTCGCCTTCAGCAGGGTGAGGGAGAGGCCGGCGAGCCCGCTGGGGAGCAGGCGTCGGCAGAGCGGGAGAAGGGGGAGTGCCCCGGTGACCTTCATGGCCGACCTCCTTGTGGCACGCAGGAAACGGCTCCGGCCCCCGTGTGCCCTCGTGGGAAGTCGCGGCGGAGGCGGCCGGCGGGTGGGCAGCGGAAGGGGAGCGGGGGTGAGCGAGGCGTGAGAGGTGCGCCGGCCCGGGCGGCCGTGCGGCGCCGATCGACGTTCCGGGGGCTTGCTGCCGGTGGGGCGACGAACTCCCGCTGTCGTGCCTTACCTGCCCTGTGTGCCCTTCGTGCCACCGCCGGCGTGTCGCATCACCACGGCGCGCCGTCCGGTGGCGCGGTGGTGCGACGACCTCGTTGCGGCTCCTTGTGCGCGGGGTCCCGTCCGCGACGCGCGCACCGGTCATCGACGCGGCGCGTGTGCCGCGATGCGTGGAACCTGCGCGGCGAACGTGTCCCACGTGTGATTTCCCCCTCGGTCAGCACCGCGAAACTGCCGGTTGCGGGATGCTGGAGATAACGTGCGTTCACTTCCGGGCAGCGTGGCCCGGGCGTCCGTTCGTTCGTCGCACGTCCGGCGCGGTACGGGCCGGAGCGGGTGACGGACAGTGCGATACGTGCGCCATGCATGACATGTAGGCCGAGCACGGCATACCTCATGGATGAGCGGTACGTGTCGGTACGGATGGATGTAGTCGCTTCATGGAGGCAGTGATGGGTGTGGCAGCCGGTCCGATCCGCGTGGTCGTCGCCAAGCCGGGGCTCGACGGCCACGATCGCGGGGCGAAGGTGATCGCGCGGGCGCTGCGCGACGCCGGTATGGAGGTCATCTACACCGGTCTCCACCAGACCCCGGAGCAGATCGTCGACACGGCGATCCAGGAGGACGCCGACGCGATCGGCCTGTCCATCCTCTCCGGCGCCCACAACACCCTGTTCGCCGCGGTGATCGACCTGCTCAAGGAGCGCGAGGCGGAGGACATCCTCGTCTTCGGCGGCGGCATCATCCCGGAGGCCGACATCGCCCCGCTGAAGGAGAAGGGCGTCGCGGAGATCTTCACCCCGGGCGCCACGACGCAGTCGATCGTGGACTGGGTCCGCGAGAACGTACGGCAGCCCGCGGGGGCGTGATCGCCGGCGCCGGCCTGGGGTGAGTTGGCTTGCTGGGTGGTGGCCTGGTGGGCGGCTGCCTGGTGGGCGGATGCCTGGGTGGGTGGTGGCCTGGTGGGCGGCGGTCTGGTGGGTGGGTGGTGGCCTGGTGGGCGGCGGTCTGGAGGGCGGCGGTCTGGAGCGCGGCTGCCTGGCTGGCGCCGCCGGCTGGGGGTGGCCGTTGCCGGGGTGGCGGTGCCCTGCGGCCGCTGCCGGTGGGTGACAGCGCCCTGAGGCCCTGAGGCCCTGAGGCTCTGAGGCTCTGAGGCCCTGAGGCCCTGAGGCGGGGCCGGGCCCCTGAGGCGGGGCCGGGCCCGGGTCCAACCGGGCCGGGGCCGGGCCCCGGGCAGGCCGACCCCGGCCCGCTGCTGGGGCTTGTTGCCTACGGGCAGTCGTTTCGGAACCGCCTCCCCGGGCTCGCGTCCCATCGGGCCGGGCCGGGTGCGGGCCGGGCCGCCCGCACCCCCGTGCCCTCAGCCCTGGGCCGCCTCCCCGCCGTCCAGTTCGGCGATCATCGTGGCGCGTAGTCGCAGCGTCGTCACCAGGCGCTGGAAGGACTCCGCCCAGTAGCCCGTCGCTCCGGGGGAGGCGTCCTCCGGTTCGTCCGGTATGGCGAGCAGGCCGTCGAGGCGGGTCGCCTCCGACGGGTCGAGGCAGCGCTCGGCCAGGCCCATCACCCCGCTGAACGACCACGGGTAACTCCCCGCGTCCCGCGCGATGTTGAGCGCGTCGACCACCGCGCGTCCGAGCGGCCCGCTCCACGGCACCGCGCACACGCCCAGCAGCTGGAACGCCTCCGACAGACCGTGCGTCGCGATAAAGCCGGCCACCCATGCGGACCGTTCGCCCCCGTCCAGTGTGGCCAGGAGCTTCGCGCGCTCCGCCAGGGACACCGCGCCCGGACCGCCCGCCTCCGGTGCCGCCGGTGAGCCCAGCAGCGCCCGCGCCCACGTGGCGTCCCGCTGCCGTACCGCCGCCCGGCACCAGGCCGCGTGCAGCTCGCCCTGCCAGTCGTCCGCCACCGGCAGGGCGACGATCTCCTCCGGCGTCCGCCCGCCGAGCCGTCCCGTCCAGGTGTCCAGCGGGGCCGCCTCCACCAACTGACCGAACCACCACGACCGTTCACCCCGGCCCGCCGGTGCCTTGGCCACGACGCCGTCGCGTTCCATGGCCGCGTCGCACTCGTGCGGTGCCTCCACGGTGAGCGTCGGCGCGTCCCCGGTGTGGTCCACGGCGACGCACGCCCCGGCCCGGACCGCCATCCTGGCCGCGAGCGCCGAGCCCGGCAGGGCGGACAGCAACTCGGCCGCCGTGGAACGGACGTTGCGGCTGCGGTCGCCGAGCGCCTGCTCCAGGAACGGCTCGTCCCCCGGACCCAGCCCGGCTCGCAGCGAGTCCAGGAACATCAGCCGGTCCTCGGCCCGCTCCGTCGCCCACGTCGTGGTCAGCAGCTCGCGCGCGGCCGACGGCTCCCGTGCGCGGATCGCGGCGAGCAGGGCGACGCGCTCCGCGAACAGCCCCTCCTGCCACAACTGCTCCACCTGCGCCGGGTCCTCCAGTGACGGGAGCGCGGTGCCCCCGCCGGGTGCCGTGCGCAGCGCGAACCGCCAGTCCGGGTTCAGCCGGGCCAGCCACACCGCGCGCGGGCCCGCGAAGGTCAGCGCGGCCGGCCGGAGATCCGTGCGTCCCCGCGCGGCGTCCAGCAGGGCGGGCAGCGCCTGCGCGGGAGGGGCGAAGCCCCGCTCGTTCGCCGCGGCCAGCCACTGCGGCAGCAGCTCCATGAGATCCGGCGCCGAACCCCGGCGGCCACCGCCCGCACCCGGACGGTCCGCCAGCAACAGCGCCAGCCGGCGGGCCGCCGCCGGAGGAAGCGCCGGACGCGGATCCTCGGGCGCGGGCCCCGGACGGTCCGCCGCGCGCGCGGGACGCAGCCCGGCCCGTCTGCGGACGGTCTCCACGGCCGCCCGGTCCAGCAGCGCGACCGGGGCCTCCTGGCCGGGCGGGCCATCCGGCGGGGTGCGCCGGTCCGTGCCGAGCAGCGCCGCCGTGACGAGCTCCTCCCAGGCGTCCGGCGCCGGGGAGTCCACGGGAAGGGAAGGGCTGTTCATGTCGTTCGACCCTCTCTGCCGATGCCGATGCCGATGCCGATGCCGGGGCCGTCGTGCCGGGGGCCGGCGGGGCGTGATGGGCGCGCGTCGCGGGACCGGCGCCGACGGGCCGTCACCACAGGCGCACCGCCTCTCCCGTCCCTTCCGCCCAGGCGGTGAGCGGTGTGAAACCGCGGTGGCCGCACTCGCCGAACACGGTGACCGGTGCGCCCCCCGACAGCGCGACCAGCCGCCACAGCCCGGGCCGGGAGCGGGCGGCCGCGGTGAGCGGCAGCGCCGAGTCCGCGTCGGCGTCCGCCAGTTGCCACCCGTCGCCGTCCGGGACGGGCACCACCCGGTCCAGGGTCACCGGCACCGAGTCCAGCCACGGATCGTGGCGCAGCGCCTCGCCGTACCGGGCGGCCGCCTCCGCCGTCGTCACCCCGGGCGGCCGGACCTCCGTGGGCGCCGGCGGCGCGAACTGCTCGCCCAGGGCCGCCCGCACCTGCCCGGCACCCCCGTACGCCGCCACCTCCGCGTCGAGCGCGAGCCCCACCGGCAGCGACAGCTCCGGGGCGCGGCCCGCCGCACCGTAGGAGAGGAGGAGGGCCGTACGGCCCGAGTCGGCGCCGTGCAGCCAGATCCGGCGCGTCGTCAGTTTCACGTCCGCCGTGTCGTACTGGGCGAGCACCAGCCAGCGGTCGCGCACCGGCGGACCGTCCGCCGAGGACGGCAGGCCGATCCGGGAGCGGACCGTCTCCGCCAGCTCGCCGGGCAGGCGCTCACGGCCCAGCCAGCCCTGGTCGAGAAGGTGCACCAGCGCGCACTCCTCCAGCAACCGCACCGGCCAGCCGGGGCCCGATGCCGGTATCGCACCCAGCTCCCGCACCCGCGCGGCCAGCCCCGGCGCCTGGGCGTCGACCATCCGGGCCGCCGTCTCCTCCCACAGCCCGTACCCCGCCTGCTCCGCGCCCGCGAGGCCGCCGCGCAGCAGGTCGGCGAGCCGCTGCTCCAGCTCCGTCGCCCCCGCGGTGACCCGCAGCGCCCGGCGCTCGGCCCGGCGCCGCGCCGCCTCGGGATCGGCGGCGGCCCCGGACGAGCCGGCCGGGCCCGCCGCCCGCTTCTCCTGGGCGCGCTGCCGCCGGCCCGCCAGCCACTGCTCCGCCCAGTCCGGCGCCTGCCCCTCCGGCACGACCCCGTCCCCGCCCGCCCAGAGCAGCAGCAGCCCGAGCGCGTGCTTGCACGGGAACTTACGGCTGGGACAACTGCACTTGTACGCGGGCCCGGACGCGTCCGCGAGGTCGATCACCGTCTGATACGGCTTGCTGCCACTGCCCTTGCACAGTCCCCACACCGTCCCCTCGTCGGAATTCCCCGCCTCGGACCACGGCCCCGCCGCCCCGAGTTTGCTTCCCGCTTTGCGTGATGCGGCGTCAGGTGCCAGTGCCAGCACCTGGTCCGCGGTCCAGCGCACCCCCTGCTGAGTCATGTCTCCGACCGTAGATCCCGCCACTGACAATCGGTCCGGCCCGACGGCCCGTGACCGCGTTCTCGCAGGTCAGGACGCGTTGTCAGTGCGGTGGTGCAGGGTGGGACCCAGATCCGAACCGGCTGAGCTGGAGGGGGACTTTGCCATGACTGTGTCCGTTGAGCCGACGTCCGTCGACACGGGGGCGACGGAGGAGGCCCAGGCGTTGCGACCGCACGCCGAGGACGCCTTCGCCCACGAACTGGCCGCGCTGGCCGCGCAGGACGACCGTCCGCGCCCGGCCCGCTGGAAGCTGTCGCCGTGGTCCGTGGCCACCTATCTTCTCGGCGGCACTCTCCCGGACGGCACGGTGATCACCCCGAAGTACGTGGGCCCGCGCCGCATCGTCGAGGTCGCCGTCACGACGCTCGCCACGGACCGCGCCCTGCTCCTGCTCGGCGTGCCCGGCACCGCGAAGACCTGGGTCTCCGAGCATCTGGCCGCCGCGGTCAGCGGTGACTCGACGCTGCTGGTCCAGGGCACGGCCGGCACCCCGGAAGAGGCCATCCGCTACGGCTGGAACTACGCGCGGCTGCTCGCGCACGGCCCCAGCCGGGACGCGCTGGTGCCCAGCCCGGTGATGCGGGCCATGGCGGAGGGGATGACGGCGCGGGTCGAGGAGCTGACCCGTATCCCGGCGGACGTGCAGGACACGCTGATCACGATCCTGTCCGAGAAGACCCTGCCCATACCGGAGCTGGGGCAGGAGGTGCAGGCCGTCCGCGGGTTCAACCTGATCGCCACCGCCAACGACCGGGACCGCGGGGTCAACGACCTGTCGAGCGCGCTGCGCCGCCGTTTCAACACGGTCGTGCTGCCGCTGCCGGAGAGCGCCGACGCGGAGGTGGACATCGTGTCCCGCCGCGTCGACCAGATCGGACGCTCCCTCGATCTGCCGGCGTCGCCCGACGGCATCGACGAGATCCGCCGGGTGGTCACCGTGTTCCGTGAGCTGCGCGACGGGGTCACGGCCGACGGCCGGACGAAGCTGAAGTCGCCGAGCGGCACGCTCTCGACGGCCGAGGCGATCTCCGTCGTCACCAACGGCCTCGCCCTGGCCGCCCACTTCGGCGACGGCGTGCTGCGGCCGGGGGACGTCGCCGCGGGCATCCTCGGCGCCGTCGTCCGAGACCCGGCCGCCGACCGGGTCATCTGGCAGGAGTACCTGGAGGCGGTCGTCCGGGAGCGGGACGGCTGGACGGACTTCTACCGCGCCTGCCGGGAGGTGAGCGCGTGAGCGACGACCTCGGATGGGGTCGCCCCGGCGGGGGTTCCAAGCCGGGCGGGGGATCGAAACCGGGCGGCGCGTCCGGCCGGCCGGGGTCCGGCGGCCGCCGGGCGACGCGAGGGACGACGCCGCGAGCCGCGCAGGCCGGGTGAGCGGCGGCGGAGGGGCGGGGCGCGGTGTGAACGGGGGACAGACGGGTGCACGGAGCGAGGGGGTCGAAGTGACAGGCGTTGAGGAGACCGCGAGCGACGGCGCGCGGGCGGGGTCGGGGGCCCGGCCCGCCGGGCCGCTGCTGCTCGGGGTGCGGCACCACGGGCCGGGGTCGGCGCGGGCGGTCCGCGCGGCCCTGGACGCGGCGCGGCCGCGCACCGTGCTGATCGAGGGGCCTCCCGAGGCCGACGCCCTGGTGCCGCTCGCCGGGGACGAGACCATGCGGCCGCCGGTCGCCCTTCTCGCCCACGCCGTGGACGAGCCCGGCCGGTCGGCGTTCTGGCCGCTCGCCGAGTTCTCCCCGGAGTGGGTGGCCCTCCGCTGGGCCCTGGAACACCAGGTCCCGGCCCGCTTCATCGACCTGCCCGCCACACACACCCTGGCGTGGAGCAGGGACGGCGAGACGGACTCCGGACCGACCGCCCAGCAGGAGGACGCGGAGGACGTCGAAGACAGGGGGGACGACGGGGACCTGGCGGCCGACGTCCGCGTCGACCCCCTCGCCGTGCTCGCCGAGACCGCCGGCTACGACGATCCCGAGCGCTGGTGGGAGGACGTCGTCGAGCACCGGGGCACGGCCGGCGGGGACGTGTTCGCCCCCTTCCAGGGGCTGGAGGAGGCGATGTCCGCCCTGCGGGAGGTGTACGGCAGCGGTGGTCACGACCGGGACCTGGTGCGCGAGGCGTACATGCGCCTCCAGGTGCGCGCCGCCCAGCGGGAGTTCGGGGACGACGTGGCCGTCGTGTGCGGTGCCTGGCATGTGCCCGCGCTGCGGCGGAAGAGCACGGTCGCCGCCGACAAGGCGCTGCTGAAGGGGCTGCCCAAGGTCAAGACCGAGATGACTTGGGTGCCGTGGACGCACCGCAGGCTGGCCCGCGCCAGCGGCTACGGCGCGGGCATCGACTCGCCGGGATGGTACGGGCATCTGTTCGGCGCGCCCGACCGGCCCGTCGAGCGCTGGATGACGAAGGTGGCCGGACTGCTGCGCGAGGAGGACCGCATCGTCTCCTCGGCGCACGTCATCGAGGCGGTCCGTCTCGCGGAGACGCTGGCGGTGATGCGCGGCCGCCCGCTGCCGGGGCTGAGCGAGACCACCGACGCGATCCGCGCGGTGATGTGCGAGGGCTCCGACGTGCCGCTGGAGCTGATCCGGGACCGGCTGATCGTCGGCGATGTGCTGGGGGAGGTGCCGGAGGCGGCGCCCGCCGTGCCGCTCCAGCGGGACCTGGACCGCGTCCAGCGCCGGCTGCGGCTGAGGCCGGAGGCGCTCGAGCGGGAGCTGGAGCTCGACCTGCGCAAGGAGAACGACGCCGAGCGCAGCAGGCTGCTGCACCGGCTGCGGCTGCTCGGCGTGGCGTGGGGCGAGCCGGTCGCGTCGCGGGGCAGCACCGGGACGTTCCGGGAGACCTGGCGGCTGCGCTGGGAGCCGGAGCTGGCGGTGCGGGTCGCCGAGGCCGGCGTGTGGGGGACCACGGTGCTCGCCGCGGCCACCGCCAGGGCCGAGGCCGACGCGGTCGCCGCGCAGGGGCTCGCCGACGTCACGGCGCTCGCCGAGCGCTGCCTGCTGGCGGAACTGCCGGACGCGCTGCCGGTGGTGATGGACGTCCTGGCCGAACGGGCGGCACTCGACGCGGACGTCGGGCATCTCGCGCAGGCCCTGCCGGCGCTGGTGCGCTCCCTGCGGTACGGCGACGTCCGCGGCACCGACACCGGCGCGCTCGCGGAGGTGGCTGCCGGACTCGCCGAGCGGGTCTTCGTCGGCCTGCCCCCGGCCTGTGTCGGCCTCGACACCGACGCGGCGGACGAGATGCGGCGCCATGTCGACGCGGTGCACGGGGCCCTGGGGCTGCTCGGGGACGCGGTGACCGGGATGCGGCCGCGCTGGCACGGAGTGCTGCGGGTGCTGTCCGGCCGGGACACCGTGCCCGGCGTCATCAGGGGCCGCGCCGTGCGGTTGCTCCTCGACGACGGGGAGCTGCGCCAGGAGGACGCCGCGCGGCTGATGGGGCTGGCGTTGTCGCCGGGAACTCCGCCGGGGGACGCGGCGGCGTGGATCGAGGGCTTCGTCGGCGGGGGATCCGGTGGCGGGATGCTCCTCGTGCACGACGAGCGGCTGCTCGGCCTGGTCGACACCTGGCTGACGGGTGTACCGGCGGAGGCGTTCACCGACGTGCTGCCGCTGCTGCGGCGCACCTTCTCGGCGTACGAGCCGGGCGTCCGGCGCACGCTGGGCGAACTGGTCCGGCGCGGACCGGGGGAGCGGCAGGGCGTGGGCACCGCCGGGGCCGGCATACCCGGCTTCGCCGACGAGCTGGACCGCGAGCGGGCGGACGCGGTGGTGCCGGTCGTACGCCTGCTGCTGGGACTGGACGGGACGGAGGACGGGGCCGCCGGGCGCGGCCGCCCCGCCGCCGGTGACCTTGTGGGGGCGACGGGATGACGACCGAGGGACTGCTGAAGCGCGGCGAGCGCGCCGGCCCCGGGACGACGAGTGCGGCGCGGCTGCCGCGCCTTACCCCGGCCCAGCGAAGGGCGGCGACGCCCCGGACGGTGCCGGTGATGCCGCTGTGGGAGCGGCGGCAGCACGAGGGGGCGTGACGGAGTCGGGTGCCGGCGTACGAGAGCCGCGAGGGAACGAGGCGATGACACAGGGGGCGGCGCGCGGGGTCCGCGAGGGGAGCCCGCGGAGGAACCGGTGGCGGGAACGGTGTCGAAGGGGGACACGCTGATGACGACCGAACTGAGGGACCCGGCGAGCGAGCGGCTGCGCCGCTGGCGGCTTGTGCTGGGCGGGGACGACGCCGACGGCACGGGATGCGCGCTCTCCGGCAAGGACGCCGCGATGGACGGAGCGCTCACCGCCCTCTACGGCAGAGGGGACAAGAAGCAGACCGGCAAGGACCGTTCGGCGGGGCTCGGGGCGTCGGCCCCCTCGGTGGCCCGCTGGCTGGGGGACATCCGGACCTACTTCCCGTCCTCCGTCGTCCAGGTCATGCAGCGCGACGCCATCGACCGGCTCGGCCTGTCCACGCTCCTGCTGGAACCGGAGATGCTGGAGGCGGTCGAGGCCGACGTGCACCTCGTCGGCACGCTGCTCTCGCTCAACCGGGCCATGCCGGAGACCACGAAGGAGACGGCTCGGGCCGTGGTGCGCAAGGTCGTCGAGGACCTGGAGAAGCGGCTCGCCACCCGCACTCGCGCGACCCTCACCGGCGCCCTCGACCGAAGCGCCCGGATCAACCGGCCACGCCACCACGACATCGACTGGAACCGCACGATCGCGGCCAACCTCAAGCACTACCTGCCCGAGTACCGCACGATCGTGCCGGAGCGGCTCATCGGCTACGGGCGGGCCTCGCAGTCGGTGAAGAAGGAGGTCGTCCTCTGCATCGACCAGTCCGGGTCGATGGCGGCGTCCGTGGTGTACGCGTCGGTGTTCGGGGCCGTGCTGGCGTCCATGCGGTCCATCGACACCCGGCTCGTCGTCTTCGACACGGCGGTGGTCGACCTGACCGACCAGCTGGACGATCCCGTCGACGTCCTCTTCGGCACCCAGCTCGGCGGCGGCACGGACATCAACCGGGCGCTCGCGTACTGCCAGTCACAGATCACCCGGCCCGCCGAGACGGTGGTGGTGCTGATCAGCGACCTGTACGAGGGCGGCATACGCGACGAGATGCTCAAGCGGGTCGCGGCCATGAAGGCGTCGGGAGTGCAGTTCGTGGCGCTGCTGGCGCTGTCCGACGAGGGGGCGCCCGCCTACGACCGTGAACACGCGGCGGCGCTGGCGGCGTTGGGCGCGCCGGCCTTCGCCTGCACGCCCGACCTGTTCCCGGAGGTGATGGCGGCGGCCATCGAGAAGCGGCCGATCCCGGTGCCGGACACTCCCTGACGGTCCGTCACCGGTGGTGGGGCGGGCCGCCATCGGCAGGACGGGAGGCGGTTGCCCGTGGACGCCGTGCAGCAAAACGGACATGAGTGCCCATCGGTCACAGAGGGCTTGCGCGACCTCGGGAGGGGCGTGCGAGGATCGGCGTCCCGTCAGCGGTGTGGCGTGTTCCGTAAGCGCATACACCCCGGCGCCCCCTGTCCCTCGCCCACCCCACGGGAGGACCACCACCGTGTCCCGGCCCGCCGCCTCACCGGGTGCCGCACCGCGCGTGCTCCAGTTGGTGCTGCTCGTCGGGGGTCTCTTCGTGCTCGGTCTCCTCTGCGGGGAGCGGGCCGAGGCGGCGGAGGGTGCGGGGGACAAGGCGCCGCTGCCGGCGGTGAGCCGGGAGGTTGCTCCGCCCGCGACGTCGGTGGTCCCGCCGGTGCGCGACCTCGTCCGGACCGTGACCGAGGACGTGACGCGGACGGTCGGGCAGACGGTCTCCGGCGTACTCACCGAGGTGCGGAAGGAACTGCCCCCGCCGCCCGCACCGCCGGTCATGTCACCGGCACCCGCACCGACGCCGCCCGGGATGCCGGACTGGCCCGGCGTGGAGGTGCCCGGCCTGCCGGCTCCACCCGCGCCCGAACCGCCGAGCCCGCCCGCCCTCCCCGGCGTCCCCGACCTCTCCGACGTCCCCGGCCGTCCTGGCGGCCCGGGCCTGCCGGCGCTGCCCGCCCCCCGCGACACCGCGCCGGCGCCCAAGCCCGCCGCGGAGGAGCCGGGGGATCACCGGGACCGCACGCCATGTACCGGCGAGGGATCGACCGGTGCGTACGGCCCCTGGGGCGACCCGCGTGGCGCCCGGCCACTCGCCGCCGGCGTCGGGACCGGCGCCGACGGCACGGCGTCCGGCGCCATGGACGCCGTAGCCGCGCAGCCGGACGCGCGGTTCGGGTACGGCCCCGTGCGGCAGGGACCGCCGGACGACCCGGCCGGGGTGCCGGGCAACCGTTCGAGCGGCGACAACAACGGTCCCCGGTGCGCGGACGCCCACGCGGTGTCCGTGGAGTACGGCCGGATCCCGGTGCGACTGGTGCCCGGCGCCGCCGTCCGGGCGGAGGCGGACGAGACACGGGACCGGTACGGGGACGTCCCGGTGTCGCCCGCCTAGCCGACGCCGCACGGCCCGCCGGTCTCCCCGGGCCCTCCCGGTCGCCGAGCCACCTCGCCGCCGCACCGCGTCACAGCCCGCGGCCCGCGGCCCGCGGTACCGATCGTCGACGGCACCGCGGCCCGCAGGACCGATCGCCGACCGGCACGACCTCGCCGGTGCTCGCACCTCGCACCACCCGTACCGGCCGCCACGCCCCCTGACGCCTGCCCGTGCCCCCGGCACCAAGCCGACACCGGCACCGGCACCGGCACCGGCACCAAGCCGACACCGGCACCGGCACCCAGACCCCGCGCCAGCCCGCCGGCCGGCCGGCACCAGCCCCCGGCCCGCGAAGCCGGCGCAGCACCCCGGCAGCACCCCGCCGGCGCAGCACCCGGCAGCACCCCGCCTGCGCAGCACCTCGGCAGCACCCCGCGCAGCCCCCGGCGTCATCGACAACGCCGGCCATCCGACTCGCGGGTGGACGGACCCGGACGGCCGAAAGCCGTCGGGCGTTCGGGTCCGGACCCCGCGAACCGGCCGGGGTGATCCCCATTGGGGTGGGGATCACCCCGGCCAGGGCCCTCCGAAGCGGCCTTCTTCCGCCGCTTCCGGGCTGTTCAAGGCGCCGCATCGGGTCAACCCCAACCCGATGCGGCGCCTCCCCCTCGTCCACGCGTTCGGCACGCCGTGCCAGTGATATCCACCGATCGCGGCATCATGTGACAGGTATCACCGCTCACGTGTGACCCGCGATTTAGAGGCTCCCCCCATGCGGCGATAACCTGCGAGACGGACATGCCGCGCGCTCGGACACCGTGTGCGCCTCCCTTGTGACAGAGCGGACGTCACGTTGCCCTTCGCGGCACGCCCACGCATCCAACGAACCGCGAGATCACTGATAGGGACGGAAGCGCGTGGACCTGTTCGAGTACCAGGCGAGGGACCTCTTCGCCAAGCACGATGTACCGGTGCTGGCCGGTGAAGTCATCGACACGCCTGAGGCGGCCCGCGCAGCCACCGAGCGTCTCGGTGGCAAGTCCGTCGTCAAGGCCCAGGTGAAGGTCGGTGGCCGCGGCAAGGCCGGCGGCGTGAAGCTGGCCGCGAGCGCGGACGAGGCCGTGGCCCGTGCGACCGACATCCTCGGCATGGACATCAAGGGCCACACGGTCCACAAGGTGATGATCGCCGAGACGGCCCCGGAGATCCTGGAGGAGTACTACGTCTCCTTCCTCCTCGACCGTGCCAACCGCACCTTCCTCTCCATCGCGTCCGTCGAGGGCGGCATGGAGATCGAGGAGGTGGCGGCCACCCGTCCGGAGGCCGTCGCCAAGATCGCGATCGACGCCATCGACGGCGTGGACGAGGCCAAGGCCCGCGAGATCGTCGAGGCCGCCAAGTTCCCGGCCGAGGTCGCGGACAAGGTCGCCAACGTCCTGATCAAGCTGTGGGACACCTTCATCAAGTCGGACGCCCTCCTCGTCGAGGTCAACCCGCTCGCGAAGGTCGCCTCCGGCGAGGTCCTCGCCCTGGACGGCAAGGTGTCGCTCGACGACAACGCCGAGTTCCGTCACCCCGAGTACGAGGAGCTCCACGACAAGGCCGCGGCGAACCCGCTCGAGGCCGCCGCCAAGGAGAAGAACCTCAACTACGTCAAGCTCGACGGCGAGGTCGGCATCATCGGCAACGGCGCGGGTCTCGTCATGAGCACCCTGGACGTCGTCGCGTACGCCGGTGAGAAGCACGGCAACGTCAAGCCGGCCAACTTCCTGGACATCGGCGGTGGCGCCTCCGCCCAGGTCATGGCCAACGGCCTCGAGATCATCCTCGGCGACCCGGACGTCAAGTCCGTCTTCGTCAACGTCTTCGGTGGCATCACCGCCTGCGACGAGGTCGCCAACGGCATCGTCCAGGCCCTGAAGCTGCTCGAGGACCGCGGCGAGAACGTCAGCAAGCCGCTCGTCGTTCGTCTCGACGGCAACAACGCCGAGCTCGGCCGGCAGATCCTCACCGACGCCAACCACCCGCTGGTGCAGCGCGTCGACACCATGGACGGCGCGGCCGACAAGGCCGCCGAGCTGGCCCACGCCGCCAAGTAAGCACTCAGGACGAGGACACAACACACCATGGCTATCTGGCTCAACAAGGACAGCAAGGTCATCGTCCAGGGCATGACCGGCGCCACGGGCATGAAGCACACCAAGCTCATGCTCGGTGACGGCACCAACGTCGTGGGCGGCGTGAACCCGCGCAAGGCGGGTCAGACCGTGGACTTCGACGGCACCGAGGTACCCGTCTTCGGGACCGTCAAGGAGGCCATCGAGAAGACCGGCGCCAACGTCACCGTCATCTTCGTGCCGGAGAAGTTCACGAAGGACGCGGTCGTCGAGGCCATCGACGCCGAGATCCCGCTGGCCGTCGTGATCACCGAGGGCATCGCCGTGCACGACTCGGCCGCCTTCTGGGCGTACGCCGGCAAGAAGGGCAACAAGACCCGGATCATCGGCCCGAACTGCCCCGGCATCATCACCCCGGGCGGCTCGAACGTCGGCATCATCCCCGGCGACATCACGAAGCCGGGCCGCATCGGCCTGGTCTCGAAGTCCGGCACGCTGACGTACCAGATGATGTACGAGCTGCGTGACATCGGCTTCTCGACGGCCGTCGGCATCGGTGGCGACCCGATCATCGGCACCACGCACATCGACGCGCTCGCCGCGTTCGAGGCCGACCCCGACACCGACCTGATCGTCATGATCGGTGAGATCGGCGGCGACGCCGAGGAGCGTGCCGCGGAGTACATCTCGAAGAACGTGACCAAGCCGGTCGTCGGCTACGTCGCGGGCTTCACCGCGCCCGAGGGCAAGACCATGGGCCACGCCGGCGCCATCGTCTCCGGTTCGTCCGGCACCGCCCAGGCGAAGAAGGAGGCCCTGGAGGCCGCGGGCGTCAAGGTCGGCAAGACGCCGACCGAGACGGCGAAGCTCGCCCGCGAGATCCTGGGCGGCTGACACCAGCCCCGGCATCGCGCCGAAACGCCGGTGGGCCCGTCCCCGTAGGGGGCGGGCCCACCGGCGTTCTCCGCACGGCCACTGGTTTTCCGCACGGCCGCTAGAACGGCTGGGGCGCGAGCCGCTCCGGGCCGGCGTGCGGCTCGGAGCGGAGCTTGTCGCGCAGCTTCTGCTCCTTGTGCGACAGCGGCCCCGGCGCCACCGGTGGCGGTACCCCGTGCACCGTCGCCCCCGGCGGCACCGGCGGCTCGTACCGGGTGGGGGCGGTCCGCAGCGTCAGCGCGGTCGTGCCGATCAGCGCCACGGTGAACGCGATCGCCGCGCGCGTCCAGAAGCGGGCCCGGCGTTCGCCGCCCTCGCGGACGGCCGGGGCGGCGGAGGCCCGCAGACGTTCCGCCGAGGCCAGCTCGGCCAGCCGGCGGTGGAGATCGTCCGGGTCGGCGAGGGTGGGCATCCGGGTGGCGACGGCGGCCCGGGCGGTCAGGATGCGGTTGGCGGCGGCCGGGGTGGTCGCCTCGGTCTCGGCCGCCGTCTCGGGCAGGTCGAGGCCGACACCGTCGTACAGGAGCAGGGTGCGGCGCTGCGACGGGGTGAGGTCGAGCAGGACGTCGAGCAGGAGCCGGTCGGCGGTGTCGGCCGGAGGGGGCTCGGGGTGCCGGTAGCGGGGGCGGAACCGGTGCCAGGGCGACAGCGCGAAGTCGTACGCCGTCGCCCGCACCCAGCCCGCCGGGTCGGGGTCCCGCGCGACCTCGGGCCAGCGCTGCCAGGCGATCTCGAAGGCCCGCTCGACGGACTCCCGCGCCAGCTCCCGCCGCCCGGTGAGCAGGTAGGTCTGCCGTACGAGGGCGGGGGCGCAGAAGGCGTAGAGCGCGTCGAACGCCTGGGCGGGAGTGAGGGGTCGGCCGGGCCGTGGGCCGGTGGGGTCGGCCGCGGCGTCCCCGGCGAGACCGTCGTTCCCCTCGGTCGCGGTCGCGGTCCCGGACTCGCCCTCGATGCCGGCCGCCGTGTGATGTTCCGTCACGTCAACGTCCGCGGACCGTTCCTGATCCTCCCTCTGCTCCTCGAGGGTCCTCAGCAGATCCAGGTACGCCTCGCCCTCCCGGCCCGACGGAGCCGCGCGGCCGGTCTCCCACGCGCGCACCGTCCGGCGGCTGACGCCGACCCGTTCCGCGACCTGAGCCTGCGTCAAGGACCCGGCCTCGCGCAGGCGTCGGCGCTCCGTGGGCGGGGGAAGCGGCGTTGCCGGGCTCTGCGTCACAGTGCACCCCTCCGTGTGAAAAAGTACATAAACGTATATTGGGCGACACTTCGGAGGTTCGCCTGTTGCGAGGGTTGAGCGCGTGTCGTTGGGAGCATGGCCGCGTGATCGAGATGACTGCTCGCCGAACGCCCCTGTCGTCCCTGCTCACACGGTTGCGTCACCGCACCCCGGGGCTGAGCGCCAGCCTTCTCAACGGGGCGCTCGCCGCGGCGCTCGGGCTCGGGGCCCTCGTGTTCCTGGTGATGGTGCTCTGGGTCGTCTCGCCGTATCCGGACAGCGGGCCCGGCGGCGCCCTGCGGATCGCCGCCGTGCTCTGGCTGCTGGGCCACGGCGCCGAACTGGTCCGCGCCGACACCCTCTCCGGCGCCTCCGTGCCGGTCGGGGTCACCCCGCTGCTCCTGTTCGTGCTGCCGGTCTGCCTGGTGCACCGGGCGGCCCGGGACGCGGCGGCGGACGGCGGGGACGACGCCCCGCCCGTGCACGGGCCCACGGCCTGGGCGGGCGTCGTGCTCGGCTACCTCGGCGTGGCGACGGCCGCGGCGCTGTACGCGGCCGGCGGTGTCCTCAAGCCGTCCTGGCCGTCGGCCGTGCTGTGCGTGCCCCTCGTCGTGATGGTGGTCGCCGGGGTGGGCGTGTGGACGGCGTGCGAGCGCCGTCCCGAGGCGGCGCGCGGGCTGCTCGGCGCGCTCCCCGGCCGCGCGCGGAGGCTCGCGCAGGGACCGGACGCGCCGGCCCGGCTCGCGGCGGCGGCCCGCGCGGCCGGAGCGGGCGCGGCGGCGCTGGTCGGGGGCGGTGCGCTGCTGGTGGCCGTGTCCCTGGTGTGGCACGGCGTGGACGCCCGCCAGACGTTCGCCGGACTGACCCAGGGCTGGTCGGGCCGGGTCGGCGTCCTGCTGCTGTGCGCCTCCCTGGTGCCGAACGCGGCCGTGTGGGCGGCGTCCTACGCCCTCGGCCCCGGCTTCGTGCTCGGCGCCGGGCATGTGGTGGCCCCGCTGGCCTCGGCACCGCCCCCGCCCCTGCCGCCCTTCCCGCTGCTGGACGCCGTGCCGTCGGCCGGCATCGTCGGACCGCTCCAGTGGGCGGTGGCGGCGGTCCCGGTGGTGGCCGGTGTGGTCCTGGGGCGGGGCGCGGCCCGGTGGGGCTCCGGCGTCGACCCTGGCGTACGGGGCGACACGGCCACCTGGACGGGCAGGACCAGGACCAGGGGCGGACGGGCGCACTCCGGGCCGCAGACGCGGGGCGGGAGGAACGCGCCGTCCCCGGCCCGGCCGCCGGCCACGCCGACCTGGTCGCCGCTGCGGACGGCCGCGGCCGCCCTGCTGGCCTCCGTCATCTGCGCCTGTCTGGTCGCCGTGCTGGCCGGGCTGTCGGGCGGGCCGCTCGGCCGGAGTGCCCTGGCGGAGTTCGGTCCGGTGTGGTGGCAGGCGGGTGCGGCGACCCTCGTGTGGGTCGCGCTGGTGGGTGTCCCGGTGGCCGTGGTCGTCCGCGGCTGGCGGTGCCTGGCGCACGCCACCCGGAGGGACGCGGAGCCCAGGGCGGCGGCGATCGGTTCGCCGCGTACGGCGGACACGTCGACCGGCGCCCGGAAGAAGGTCCCGGCGGGCGAGCGGAAGAGCCCGTTCACGGCCCTGGTGAAGGACCAGCCCGTGCCGCAGCAGAACGACGGCCGGCCCGGCGGTTCAGCCGCGGCGGCCCGGTACGACGGGGACGACGCCTACGAAGCGGTGGAGGAGGTGCCGTACGGGGCGTACGACCACGACACGACCTTCGAGCCGGACGGCTACCAGCCGGACGACCTCGAGCCCACCGGCCCCACCCCGAAGAAGCAGGACCCGAAGAAGCCGGACCCGAAGGAACCGGACTCCAAGGGCTCGGCCAAGGAATCGACCCCCGACGAGGACTCGGCGAACGCTACAGACGCCCCGCCGGCAAACGCCAAGCCGACAGACGCCAAGCCGACAGACGCCAAGCCGGCAGACGCGACCCCGACGGAAGCCGACCCCGCACCCGAAGCCACAAACGCCCCCACACCCGAAGCCACGGGCGACGCCGCACCCGACCCCCGACCCGACACCGCCCCCGAGACGCCCCCCAGCCCCCCGCACCCGGGCGCCGCCGCCTCCTGACGGGAGCGTGGACCGGCCGGACGGGTCACTCGGTGCTGCCGAGCACCCCGCGCAGCTCCTCCGGGAGCAGTTGCTTGCAGGACTGCTCGGCCTCGCTGGTGAGCGCGTCGCTGCGGCAGGTGTAGTAGTCGCTGTAGACCATCTGCGCCGTGAACCCGGCGGCGACCACCGCGAGCGCGAGGGACGCCGTGACCAGGCCGCTCACCGCGGCGGTCGTCTGGGGGCGGCCGCCGGCCCGCGCGGGGGCCGGGCTGTCCGGGTCCGGGGTGCGCGGCTTGGTGCGCAGGCTGCTGATCCCCCAGTACAGGGAGAGCGCGCCGAGGAGCAGGGCCACGTAGGGCCAGCTGAACAGGGCGAAGAAGAAGGCCCACATTCCGGAGAGCAGCGCGTAGCGGGCGCGGCGCTGCGCCGGGTCCGTCGGGTCCCAGCGCATGTTCGAGCCGGGGGAGCCGCCCTGGCCGGGGCCTTCGGGGCGGTCGCCGCGCGGGCGCTCTCCGAAGCCTCCGCCGGACGAGCGGCCGGGCTGGCGGTCGCTCCACTGGCTGCCCCACGGGGACTCGCCGCCGTCGCCGCGGCCCTGCCCGTCGTCATCGCCGCCGCCCGAGGGGTGGCGGGGCTGCCAGGGCTGGTCCGGGGTGCCCTCGGGGGGCGGTGCGAAGGGGTTGTCGTCCTGCTTCCGGCCGTCGCCCCGCTCGTCGCCGCCCTGTCCACCGGAGGGCGCGTCGGGCGGCGTGGAGGGGCGCTCCCGCAGCAGCACGCCGCTGTGCACCCCTCCCTGCACCGGATGCGAGGAGAGCGTGTGGAGTCGCAGGCTGCGGTCCGGCATCAAATCGAGCGTCTTCCCTGTGGTCGGCTGGACGGGACGGGGTCCGGGGCTGTTCGGGCCGTGCTGCCCGGACCGCGGGACCGTCCGGGCTGTCTGGAGCTGTCTGAGCTGTCACTTCCTCAACGCACCGGACATCGCGCGCGTTCCCGGGCCGCCCCGGCACAGACGCTACCTCCCGGCCGGGCCCCCGTCCCATGGGGGCCGCACCCGGGGTGCCGGTATCGTTGCTGGCGGTCGGCTGCTTCGTAGACTTCCCCGTATCCCGGGGCGCGACGCATTCGTATGAACGCACAAGCGGTGCTCGTGGTGCCGCTCGTGCCGCCGGCCGCGAAGAACGCACCCCCGAGAAAGGGCTCATCGTGGCCGCCAAGCCCGTGGCCAAGCGCCTCGTCGTGCTGGTCTCCGGATCCGGCACCAACCTCCAGGCGCTGCTCGACGAGATCGCCGCCGTCGGATCCGAGGCGTACGGCGCCGAGATCGTGGCCGTGGGCGCCGACCGCGAGGGCATCGAGGGGCTCGCCCGGGCCGAGCGCGCCGGGCTGCCGACCTTCGTCCGCAAGGTGAGGGACCACGCCACCCGCGAGGAGTGGGACGCCGCGCTCGCCGAGGCCGTCGCCGCGTACGAGCCCGACCTCGTGGTCTCCGCCGGTTTCATGAAGATCGTGGGCAAGGAGTTCCTGGCGCGCTTCGGCGGCCGGTTCATCAACACCCACCCCGCCCTGCTGCCCAGTTTTCCCGGCGCCCACGGCGTCCGTGACGCCCTCGCGTACGGAGCCAGGGTCACCGGCTGCACCGTCCACTTCGTCGACGACGGCGTCGACACCGGGCCGATCATCGCTCAGGGCGTGGTCGAGATCCGGGACGAGGACGACGAGAGCGCTCTGCACGAGCGCATCAAGGAAGTCGAGCGAAGGCTGCTCGTCGAGGTCGTGGGGCGGATCGCCCGCAACGGCTATCGCATTGAGGGACGAAAGGTAGTTATCCAGTGACCGCCGAGAGCAACAAGCGGGCCATTCGACGGGCGCTCGTCAGCGTCTACGACAAGACCGGTCTGGAAGACCTCGCGCGCGGCCTGCACGAGGCGGGTGTCGAGCTCGTCTCCACCGGCTCCACGGCCGCGAAGATCGCCGCGGCCGGGGTCCCCGTGACCAAGGTCGAGGAGCTCACCGGCTTCCCCGAGTGCCTGGACGGCCGGGTGAAGACGCTGCACCCGCGCGTGCACGCCGGCATCCTCGCCGACCTGCGGCTGGACAGCCACCGCGAGCAGCTGGCCGAGCTGGGTGTCGAGCCGTTCGACCTGGTCGTCGTCAACCTCTACCCGTTCCGCGAGACCGTGGCGTCCGGGGCGTCGCCCGACGAGTGCGTCGAGCAGATCGACATCGGCGGCCCGTCGATGGTGCGCGCGGCCGCCAAGAACCACCCGTCGGTCGCCGTCGTCACCAGCCCCGACCGGTACGCCGACGTCCTCGGCGCCGTCCGCGACGGCGGCTTCGACCTGGCCACCCGCAAGCGGCTCGCGGCCGAGGCGTTCCAGCACACGGCGGCCTACGACGTGGCCGTGGCGAGCTGGTTCGCGTCCTCCTACGCCCCCGTGGACGAGTCGCAGTTCCCCGACTTCCTCGGCGCCACCTGGGAGCGGGAGAACACCCTCCGCTACGGCGAGAACCCGCACCAGCCGGCCGCGCTGTACGTCGACGGCACCGGCAGCGGCCTGGCCAAGGCCGAGCAGCTGCACGGCAAGGAGATGTCGTACAACAACTACACCGACACGGACGCCGCGCGCCGTGCCGCGTACGACCACGCCGAGCCCTGCGTCGCGATCATCAAGCACGCCAACCCGTGCGGCATCGCGATCGGCGCGGACGTCGCCGAGGCGCACCGCAAGGCCCACGCCTGCGACCCGCTGTCGGCGTTCGGCGGTGTGATCGCCGTGAACCGGCCGGTCAGCAAGGAGATGGCCGAGCAGGTCGCCGAGATCTTCACCGAGGTCATCGTCGCGCCGGACTACGAGGAGGGCGCCCTCGAGGCCCTCGCCAAGAAGAAGAACATCCGCGTGCTGCGCTGCCCCGAGCGCCCCGGCAACCCGGTCGAGGTCAAGCCCATCGACGGCGGCGCCCTCCTCCAGGTCACCGACCGTCTGCAGGCCGAGGGCGACGACCCGGCGCACTGGACCCTGGCGACGGGCGAGGCGCTCTCCGCCGAGGAGCTGGCCGAGCTCGCGTTCGCCTGGAAGGCGTGCCGGGCCGTGAAGTCCAACGCCATCCTGCTCGCCAAGGACGGCGCGTCGGTCGGCGTCGGCATGGGCCAGGTCAACCGTGTCGACTCCGCGAAGCTGGCGGTGGAGCGGGCCGGTGCCGAGCGCGCCCAGGGCTCGTACGCCGCGTCCGACGCGTTCTTCCCCTTCCCGGACGGCCTGGAGATCCTTATCGAGGCCGGCGTGAAGGCCGTGGTCCAGCCCGGCGGTTCGGTCCGTGACGAGCTGGTCGTGGAGGCCGCGAAGAAGGCGGGCGTCACGATGTACTTCACCGGGACGCGTCACTTCTTCCACTGACGGGTCCGTCCGCCCGGCCACCGCTACGGTCGGCCGGGCGGACGGAGTCAGTCCTACTTGTCCACCTCGTACTGCCCGGTCTCCAGGAAGTACCGCAGTTCCTCCGGCGTGCCGTCGATGACCTTCTCCGCGGCCGCGCGGAGCGCGTCGCTGATGTCCGGGTCGGCCAGCAGCCGGGCGACGGCGACGCGGTCGTCCTCGGCCTGGGCGAGCCGGTAGCCGCTGTCGAGCCAGGTGCGCAGCTTCTCCGGGGTGGGTGCGTCGAGGAGGGCGTAGATCTCCTGCTTGACGCGCTTTCCGGCGTAGGGCTTGCCGAGGATGGTGAAGAGGGCGACCTTGTCGTCCTCGTACTGGGCGAGGCGGTAGCCGGTCTCGAGCCAGGTGCGGAGCTTTTCGGGGGTGGGTGCGTCGAGGAGGGCGTAGATCTCCTGCTTGACGCGCTTTCCGGCGTAGGGCTTGCCGAGGATGGTGAAGAGGGCGACCTTGTCGTCCTCGTACTGCGCGAGGCGGTAGCCGGTCCTGAGGAATTCGCGCATGTCGTCCACGGTGCCGGCGAGGGCCTCGTTCGCCTCCCGCTCGACGCCCCTGCCGGAGTCCGGGTCGGCCAGGATGGCGGCGATGGCGGCGCGCAGTTCCTCCTCCGACATCTCGTCCACCGGCGTGCCGGGGTCGTCCGTGGCGGCCGCCGCCGTGACGGCGGACGACGGCGCCGCGTCGGCGGCGAAGGCCGGGGCGGACGCGAGGAGCGCCGGGGCGAGAGCGCTTGCCACGAGGGCCAGGGCGATGCGGTTCGTTCTCACAGGTCGACCTTCCGTGCGGGAGACAGGGACCGCGGCTCGACGACGAAGCACGGCACACCGGACGCGGGAGAACGCGTGCCTCTCCCCAACCCCCGTGCGCCACAAGCCGCTTGACCATCCTGCCGGAAGGCACTGACAAGAACGGGTGGACAACCGGGCAGTGTTGAACGGGTGTTCATTGCCGGGCGGTGACGCCGGGGCCCGGAGACCGGACGGGAACGGCCGAGGGCCGGGCCGCACCGCCCGGCTGGCGGTGCGGCTCGGCCCTCGACTGCTGGTGCCTACGGCTCGTTCACGTCACGCCGACAGGTCAGCACTTGTAGTGCTTCACATCGGCGAAGAGACCCGCGTAGGTGAGGGAGAGTTCCACACAGCGCTTGTGATCCTTGGCGTACTGCCAGACGCGCTGGATCTTCTTGATCACCGTCAGGGACAGGCCCGCACACCCGACCGCGGCCACCGGGTTGACGAGCAGAGCACACGCCGCCGTCGAGGTGTCCGCGTACTGCACCTTGTTGTTCAGTGCCTTGACCTCGCCCTTTGTGAACTTGATGTAGATGT
Organism: Streptomyces sp. SS1-1; assembly: GCF_008973465.1. Classification (NCBI taxonomy): domain Bacteria; kingdom Bacillati; phylum Actinomycetota; class Actinomycetes; order Kitasatosporales; family Streptomycetaceae; genus Streptomyces; species Streptomyces sp. SS1-1. The sequence goes on from NZ_WBXN01000004.1 coordinate 4,387,341, forward strand.
TCCACCCGAAGCTGACCTTGGGGTCGGCGACCACGGGGAAAGCGGTGTCGGCGCTGGTCTTCACCGTCTGGACGAGCGTGCCGCCTTCCAGGCGGTAGGTGGTCGGCACGGGACGTCCGTCGGCGTCCTTCGCCCACGGTGCGTCCACGGAACCCAGCACGGTCGTGCCTCGGTCCCCGGACCTGGTGATCAGGTAACCGCCATCGCCGTCAGGCGTGAGCGAAGAGCCGGACGGGAGATCGAGGTCGAAACGGTACTCGTCGGATGCGGTGCTGTCCTTCAGCGTGACAAGTGCGCGTGCGCCGCCGTCGTCGGTCGGCTGCACCGCCAGATCTGCGGACTTGGCGGCGTCCTGATAGACGATCGTGCCCGCTCCGGTCCTGACGCCGTCGACCTTCTTCGTCTGCGGCAGGTGGATCCGGAACCGGGCGCCGGTGCCTGTGGTGGCCTCCACGTAGCCGCGGGAGTCGCCCGGTGCTGTCACCGTCACCGAGCCCGCGTCCGTCGCGGTGACGGCTCGGGCCGCACTGCCGGTGGCTGCGGTCGACGGGGCCAAGTCCTGCGTCCCGGTGGCCCGTTCCACCAGGGAGGCGGCCCTGGCCACCTCGGTGCCCGTCGGATCGGCCAGGGCCGGGGATGCCGTGGCCAGCAGGGCGGCAGCCGTGAGAACGGATGTGCCGGCCAGAACGCCCGTGCGGAAAGTGCGCGGCGTGAACGTATTCAAGTGTGGTCTCCCGTTTTACGGGGGAGGGTCGTGCGCGCCCGCCCCCGAAGAAAAGCGTCGACGGCCTGGTCAGAGCCGTCGGCCGCGCGCTGGTCGACTGCGCGGCAGACCCGAGTCAATCATTGGCCAAGGCAATACGGCAAGTGACAGGGTGCGTGCGGGGAGTCGTGGCCTTAGGTCACCGCAAGGCCGACTGGCCTGGGGCCCCTCGAACGAAGGGGCCCCAGGCCAGTCGGGTGTGCGTGATCGCGGGGCGGCCTAGTACCGCGGCCGGCCGAACCACTCCGTACCGCTGCGCACCACCGGCGCCGCCGTGATGATGGCGCCGAAGACGACCCAGAGCAGCGGGAAGATGACGGCCGTCGCCATGCCCGAGTCGATGCCGACGAACAGGAAGATGAGGCCGAGGATCGTGCCCAGCGCCCCGTAGATCACCGTGGTGATCCTGATGCCCTGGCCGCCCTTGCTGAACTTGACGCCGAGGGTGATGGACAGCGCCGCGAGACCGAGGGCGATGAGCGCGATGAACAGAAGGGCGCCGGTGGCGATGTCGCCGCCGTCGCTGATCGCGCTGAACGGGTCGTCGGAAGACGAGCTCAGCTCGTCCGCGGCGTCGGAGACGTCGTTGGCGATGGCCGCGACGTAGAGCCAGGCGAGACCGGCGAGGATCTGGACGGCCGAGATGATGAACAGGAAGACGCGCGCGGTGACGAGCAGGCCGGGCATCGACTGGGGCACCATCTGATTGCCACCCGGGTAGCCAGGGTATGCCGGCTGCTGCGGATAGCCGTAGCCCTGCTGGGGCGGGACTCCGGGCGGCGCCTGCTGCGGGTAGCCGTAACCGGGAGTGGCGGGCGGCTGCTGCGGCGGCGGGCCGTAAGGGTTGTTCGGGTCGCCGAAACTCATGGCGGTCTTTCCTCCGTTGTCCGAGTGCGGGGACGCGCGGCACGGTGCGGAGGAGATGTGACTGATGCGGTTCGTCCCCCCGGTACTGCCCGCGGCACTGCAGTCACATCGTTCTTTAGACGACTCTTACTTGTCCAGCCGCATTCCCTATGTGTTGTGCAAGTGCAACATCGCTGATCATGGACGCATACGCCCGGAGATGCGCCGGAGGCCCCGCGCGGGACCCGGATTGGAAGACTGGGGGCGTCATCAAGGAGGATGGGGGGCATGACCGCCCAGATTCTCGATGGCAAGGCCACCGCAGCCGCGATCAAGTCCGACCTGACCGCCCGCGTGGCGGCGCTGAAGGAGAAGGGCGTCACGCCCGGCCTCGGCACCATCCTCGTCGGGGACGACCCCGGCAGCCAGAAGTACGTCGCCGGCAAGCACCGCGACTGCGCGCAGGTCGGCATCGCCTCCATCCAGCGTGAACTGCCCGCCACCGCCTCGCAGGAGGAGATCGAGGCGGTCGTCCGCGAGCTCAACGAGGACCCGGCCTGCACCGGCTACATCGTGCAGCTCCCGCTGCCCAAGGGCATCGACGAGAACCGCATCCTGGAGCTGATGGACCCGGACAAGGACGCCGACGGCCTGCACCCGATGAACCTGGGCCGTCTCGTCCTCAACGAGCCCGCCCCGCTGCCCTGCACCCCCAACGGCGTCCTCACCCTGCTCCGCCGCTACGGCGTGGAGATCAAGGGCGCCGAGGTCGTGGTCGTCGGCCGCGGTGTCACCATCGGCCGCCCGATGCCGCTGCTGCTGACCCGCCGTAGCGAGAACGCGACCGTCACCCAGTGCCACACCGGGACGCGGGACCTGTCGTCGCACCTCAAGCGCGCGGACATCATCGTCGCCGCCGCGGGCTCCGCCCACCTGATCCGCCCCGAGGACGTCAAGCCCGGCGCGGCCGTCCTCGACGTCGGCGTCTCGCGCAGCGCCGAGGGCAAGATCGTGGGCGACGTCCACCCCGGAGTCGCCGAGGTGGCCGGCTGGATCTCCCCGAACCCCGGCGGTGTGGGCCCGATGACCCGGGCGCAGCTGCTGGTCAACGTGGTGGAGGCGGCGGAGCGCAGTGCCGGCTGAGCAGGGCGCCGACGGCGCGGACGACATCGAGGTCCGGGATCCGATCAGCGCGCCGGACGCGGACGGCACGCCCCGGCGGACCACCCGGCGCTTCCCCTTGTTCACCCGGGACACGGCCCGCCCGGAGGGCGGCGGCCGGGCGGCGCCCGGTGACGCGCCGGCCCCCGCCCGGCAGTGGCCGATCCTGCTCGTCTGCGGACTGGTCGCCGTGGGCCTGCTCATCACCGCGCTCGACGTGTTCCGGGCCGGCACGCTGCTCATCGGAAGCGCGCTGCTGGTCGGCGCGGTGCTGCGCTGGGTCCTGCCGAGCGTCGGCATGCTCGCCGTGCGCTCCCGCTTCACCGACATGGTGACGTACGGCGTGCTGGGGCTCGCGATCGTGCTGCTGGCGCTGATGGCCCAGCCGAAGCCACTGCTGACGGTCCCGTTCTTCAAGGACGCGTTGCACTTCACGGTCGACAACTGAGACCTCGCGTACGACGGCGGCCCGTCCCCTCCCCCGAAGAGGGACGGGCCGTCGTCGTATGTCAACCCTCGGGCACGGCGGAGTCGCTGTTCAACGCCTGTCCGCGCGCTGTGGCACGGAAGTGACCGTTCCGCTACGCCCCGCGCACCGGGAACCAAGGAACGCCGTCGTGTCGTCACCCGAACGAGTCCGTTCGGAGGTGAGCGATGGGTGCGTGGCAGCCGCTGCCCGAGGGTCTGCCGCCCGAGGTGCGGCACTTCGTGGAGCAGTTACGGCTGCTCAAGGACCGCACGGGCCTCAGCCTGGTCGCGCTGGGCGCGCGCACCGCGTACAGCAAGTCCTCCTGGCAGCGCTATCTCAACGCCACGCAGCCGCCGCCCCGGCAGGCCGTCGTCGCGCTGTGCCGGGTCGCCGGCACCGGGGCGGAGGAGGCCGAGCGCTTCGGGGTGCGCTGGGAGCTGGCGGTCAAGGTGTGGCCGAAGCAGCCGGCGCCCCCGGGGAAGCAGGAGGACGCCGGGCCTCCGCTCCAGGAGGCGCCCGCCGCCACCGGGCAAGATCCCGGCGACGGCTACGAGGACGACCCGACCCTCCCCTGGTGGGACGCGCCCCTGCCGGCCCGTCCGTCCCCGTCGCGGCGGCTGCTGACGGCGGCCGTGGTGCTCGCCGCCCTCCTGGCCCTGGCCGCGCTGATCGGCGCCCTCGCGTTCGGCTGAGCCGGACACCGGGGGGCCTCCGCGTGCTCCCGTGCCCGCCGGGGTGAGCGCTCGCGGGTGTGTCCGAAAACGCCGCGTGCGACCCGAGTGATCGTTCATGTGCGGTCCGTGTGTCGATGTGTTGACAAAATCGCGCATGTACGAGGAAGTCGTTCGACGGGCGGGCTAGCGTGTTCCCCTGGGACGGTCCGGGGCATCCCGAGGGACCGTCGGGGGGCGGCAAGGGCTTACTACCAGGGTTGCGTGGGCTGGCCGGGGAAGCCGGTGGAACACTGGACGCGACCAGACGGGCGTGCGACGGTGCATGCCACGGTCCCGATGCTCCCGTGCGCCCCCACCCCGGGAACTGAGATCCTTAGTGGGCGCATCCCTGTGGGTAGCCACACCGGGGACTCGGCGGAGGGCACCACGCGCGGGGGAATCGCGAGTAACACCAGCACCAACCGGGGGAAGAGGGGGGAGCATGCCTCGTTGGAAGGACTTGCCGGATGAGATGGATCCGCAGGTCAGAGAGTTCGCGAGCCAGTTGCGCAGGCTCGTGGACCGCAGTGGTCTGAGCATCGCCGCGCTCGCCGACCGCACCGGCTACAGCAAGACGTCCTGGGAGCGGTATCTGAACGGGCGGCTGCTCGCGCCCAAGGGCGCGATCGTGGCGCTCGCCGAGGTCACCGGGACCAACCCGGTGCACCTGACGACGATGTGGGAGCTGGCCGAGCGTGCCTGGAGCCGTTCGGAGATGCGCCACGACATGACCATGGAGGCCATCCGGATCTCCCAGGCCCGCGCGGCGCTGAGCGAGTTCGGCCCGCCGCCGGCAGGCGCCAAGGGCGCCACGAAGACGGGCAGGGCCGCCCGCCGGGGCGGGAGCGCCACGGCGACCCCCGGTGTGGCCGGTCCGGCCGGTGTGTCCCCAACGGTGCCGGTCCAGCCGTCCGCCCCCGACGTACCGGACTCCTCGGGCCGTCCGGGCCCGTCGCGGGACGCCGAGTCCTCCGGCGGCAACTCCTGGGGCGTGGCGGGCTATCGGGGCCCCGCGCCGACCGGCGCCGGACGTGCCCCGGCGGCACCCGGCGCGTCCCCGTACCCGCCCGGCGCCCCGGGGGAGTTCGGCGAGCCGCCGCAGGGACCCCGGGCCGACCGCCGGGCCCCCGCGGCCGCCGGCGCGGGCAAGCGGCGGGTGACGATGTTCCTCGCGGGCGTCGTCGGTGTGCTGGTCGTCATCGGCCTGGCCTTCTACCTCACCTCCAGCGGCAGCGGGACGAAGGACGACGAGGCCGCCCGGACGCCCTCGCCGAGCGCCACCACCGACCAGGACCTGCCGGCCGGGGTGAAGTGCAGCGGTGACTCCTGCACCGGCAAGGACGCCGAGGCGATGGGGTGCAGCGGCGACCTGGTGACCACCGCCAAGACCGCGACGGTCGGCACGGCCGTCGTCGAGGTGCGCTACAGCGAGACGTGCGGTGCCGCGTGGGGCCGGGTCACCCAGGCGTCGCAGGGCGCCGAGGTCTCGGTCGAGGTCGGCAAGGCCAAGGAGACCGGCTCGATCACGGCGACCGGCGACACGATCGCCTACACGCCGATGGTGGCCGTGAAGGACGCGGGCGAGGCCGTCGCCTGTGTGACCCTGCCCGCCGGACAGGACGGCTGCACGAAGTAGCGGGGCACCCGGCCCCGCCGGCTTCCCGGCCCCACCAGGGCCCGTGAAGAAATCCGGCGGGGCAGGAATGCGGGCCCGATTCCTGGGCACGCGAACCGGTACCCCCACGGGAGTCCGGCATCGGTACCCCCACCCGGCGGCCGCCAGGTCCCGCTCTCCCGGACCGGTGGCCGCCTCCCTTCTCCCCGCCCTGCGGCACTTCCACGCCATCCCGGTGACGCTGTGGGCCGGGCCACAGGGACCCGGCCGTGCGCGCTCCCGGATGCGCGATAGCCTGACCGGTGGATCTCTCGACGCCAAGAGATCGATCATCCTGACGTCCCGCACCCCGGGGCGGGGACGACCCACCGACAGCTGTCCTACGGAGAACGCCATGACCCGCACTCCCGTGAACGTCACCGTCACCGGCGCGGCCGGCCAGATCGGTTACGCCCTGCTCTTCCGCATCGCCTCCGGCCAGCTGCTCGGCGCCGACGTGCCGGTCAAGCTGCGCCTGCTGGAGATCACCCCGGCGCTCAAGGCCGCCGAGGGCACCGCGATGGAGCTCGACGACTGCGCGTTCCCGCTGCTCCAGGGCATCGACATCACCGACGACCCGAACGTCGCCTTCGACGGCGCCAACGTCGGTCTGCTCGTGGGCGCCCGCCCCCGCACCAAGGGCATGGAGCGCGGTGACCTCCTGGAGGCCAACGGCGGCATCTTCAAGCCGCAGGGCAAGGCCATCAACGACCACGCCGCGGACGACGTCAAGATCCTGGTCGTGGGCAACCCGGCGAACACCAACGCGCTCATCGCGCAGGCCGCCGCCCCGGACGTCCCGGCCGAGCGCTTCACCGCGATGACCCGCCTGGACCACAACCGCGCGCTGACCCAGCTCGCGAAGAAGACGGGCTCGACGGTCGCCGACATCAAGCGGCTCACCATCTGGGGCAACCACTCCGCCACCCAGTACCCGGACATCTTCCACGCCACCATCGCCGGCAAGAACGCCGCCGAGGTCGTCAACGACGAGAAGTGGCTGGCCGAGGACTTCATCCCGACCGTCGCCAAGCGCGGTGCCGCGATCATCGAGGCCCGCGGTGCCTCGTCGGCCGCCTCCGCCGCCAACGCCGCCATCGACCACGTGTACTCCTGGGTCAACGGCACGGACGAGGGCGACTGGGTCTCCATGGGCATCCCGTCGGACGGCTCCTACGGCGTCCCCGAGGGCCTCATCTCCTCCTTCCCGGTCACCGTGAAGGACGGCGCGTACGAGATCGTCCAGGGCCTGGAGATCAACGAGTTCTCCCGCGCCCGTATCGACGCCTCCGTCAAGGAGCTCGAGGAGGAGCGCGAGGCGGTCCGCGCCCTCGGCCTCATCTGACGGGTACGACCCCCACGCACCACCACCGGTCCCCGGGCGGCAGCGGCCGCCCGGGGACCGGTGTCGTGTGTGAGGCACCGGTGTCGGCTTCAGGTGACTGGTGTCACAGCAGTGTCCTATGCTGGTCGGCCTTGGCCTGGTCAACTCCCTTGCGCCATACCGCAGTTGATCCATGGCCAGGGCATCACAGACCGCAACGACTGGTTTCGCGTCGGGGGGACGATCCATGACCCAGCCGCAGCTCCCGCCCCAGCGGGCGCCGGAGCCGAGAACCGGGGAACGCCGTCCGGTCGATCCGGCCCGCAGCGACGCCTGCCGGCTGCTGTGCGCGGGGACGTATCTGCACGTCGGCTACCGGGACGCGGTGATCGACGAGCTGTATGTGCACCGCGAGCGGTTCGCCGCTCCCTCCTACGGTTTCGACGCGGCCCGGGTCCTCGCCCACGCCCTGCGTGCCCACCGGCAGGAGGTGGCCTGGGCGGCCGCCATGACCGGCCTGTGGGTGATCACCGCGGTCCTCACCAAGTGGCTGATCCTCATGGTGATCTTCCCGATCCTCCTGATCGCGCTGGGCCGCGGGCTCGGCGGCAGCCGCACCATCGACACGCAGTTCCCCCAGCAGTACGCCCTGGTCCGCCGCCTGGCGGCGTTCACCCTGCGCTGGTACGGGCGGATCACGCTGTTCGGCGCGTACGTCGTCCTCCTCCGGGTGCTGATCGCCGGTCAGGAGGAGGACACGTCCCGCGGGTACGCCTCCTCCGGCTCGTTCACCGATTCCGGCGCCGGCTTCCTCGAGCCGTCGGACACCGACGCCCTGGGCCCCCTCTTCGACCTGCTGTCGGGCGACGTCGCGGACCTCAACCGCTTCACCGCCGGGTGCCTGCTGGCCCTGCCGCTGCTGGTCGCCCTGCTCAGCGTGGGGCAGCGCGGTCAGTTCGCGCGCACCATCGCGGGCGAGCTGTCCAAGCAGCGCTTCCCGGACGTCGCCGGCGACCCGGCCGAGGCCGCGACCGCGCCGCGGTTCCGGGAACTGAGCCGCCGCATCCGCCAGGAGCAGCACGCGCCCCTGATCCTCTACGCGAAGTCCGATCCGTTCCGCGGCGCGGGCGTGCCGTTCGAACCGTGGTCCCTCTCGATCGAGCTGCGCCCCCGCGAGGCGGGTGACGCCCTCACCAAGCCCGCGGCGACGCCCACGCGCGCGGAGCCGATCGACAACGACACGGTCCTGAAGAAGATCAGGCCGCTGCTGGAGGAGCTGCGCGAGCCGTCGCCCCGCACCTCGCCGGAGGCGGCCGACGCCGTGCTCGACCGACTGCGGGAACTCGTCGTGGACGAGTGCGTGTTCCTGCCCGCGGAAGGGCTGCCGGGGCGGATGGCCTTCCCGTTCACGCCGGAGGCGTACGCGATGCACCGCGCCGACGCCGTCGAGGAGGGCGGCGAGCAGCGGCGGCACTTCCTGCGCGTCCGGGTCGGCGGCTGGGACGAGGAGATCGTCGTCACCGTGTTCGTCCGCGTCCACACCCAGGGCGGGATGCTGATGCTGGAGGTCGCGCCGCACGTACTGCCGCCGGTCAACCCGCTGTTCGCGTCCGCCGACAGGATGGCCCACGAGCATCTGCACCGGCGCGGTGCCGGCCGCTACCTCGTCGCGCTGCTGCGCGTCCCGGCCGCCACCGGCGACGCCCTGCGCATCCTGGTCCGCGCCGTCGCCCAGCAGTGGCGCCGGCTCACCGGAGTCCACGCGGACACGCTGCCGGACGGGCCGGGTGCCTCCGTACGGGAACTGGGCGCGGACGACCGGGCGACCCTCTTCCAGGAGATGGACGTCGCCCGCTATCTGAAGTCGATCCAGGACCGGATCGCGGGCGGGGTCCGCCAGGCGCTGTGGAACGCCGGGTACGACATCGCGGAGTTCGAGCAGAAGGTCACCAACGTGTTCAACAACAGCGGGACCTTCGTCGCCGGCTCCGTCCAGGGCAACGGGATCGCCATCGGCAAGGACAGCAAGGCCACCGTGGCGCCGGGCACACCGTCCGGGACCTCCCCGGCACGGTCCGGCGGCGCCTCGCAGTAGCAACGGATGCCGAAGCGGCATCGGACGACGGGAGGACGACATGAACCAGCCACCGGCGGGCGACGCCCAGGGCTCCGGCACGTACGTCGGGGGGTCCGTGACCGGCAACGGCATCGCGGTCGGCGCGGGAGCCAGCGCCAGCTACACGTCGACGTCGGCTCCGGCCGACGAGTCGTACCAGGTGCTGCTCCAGGCCGTCCGTGAGCTCGGCGAGGACCTGAAGCGATACCCGGTGACGCCGGAGACGGCGGAACTCTCCACGAGCCTGGAGGAGACCGAGCGGCAGGTGACCACCACCGGCGAGGCCCAGCCGGGCGTCCTCACCCGGCTCCGGACGGCCCTCGACGCGGCGGGCGGCGTCCTCGGCGCGATCACGTCCGCGACGGCCCTCGGCACGGCCGTGGCCGAACTCATCGGGAGCTGAACGATGGCGGGCGGGGGCGCCGGCGAGGTCCGGTGGAACAAGGAGACCCAGTCCTGGGAGCCGGTGGGCGCGGCGGACGGTCACCGCGCCCCGCCTCCGCCGCCCGAGGGTCCCGTGGCGCACCCCGGGACGGCCGCCGGAGCGGACGGCTCCGGCGGCGGGGCGCCGGGGGAGTGGCCGCCGCCGGCTCCGCCCGAGTGGCCGCAGCCGCCCCCCTCACCGCCGGGGGCGCCGGGCGGCCGGCGCGGTCAAGTGATCGTCGTCGCGGTCGTGGCGGCGGTCGCCGGTTCGGCGCTGGCGGCCTGGCTCGCGGTCCGCGGCCCGGGGGACGACGGCGACGACAAGGCGGGCGGCCCGCCGTCGAGCACGGCCGCCACCTCGGTGGACAGCCGGACACCACCCTCGGACCCCACGACCGGCGTGGACGAGCCGACCTACGGCGCGGCGTCCGAGTCACCCGACGTACCGGCCGGTCACCGCCTGGTCGAGGACCCCTCGGGCTTCACCACTGTGGTCCCCGAGGACTGGAGCCGCAGCGAGCGCGACGGCGGCGCCGTCGTCTTCTACACCGCGCCCGACAAGAGCGGCCTGCTGCAGATCTTCGAGGTGATCGAGCCGGGCTTCACCCCCGCCGAGGCCCTGGACGTCGCCGACGACAGCCTCTCCGGACAGCCGGGCTTCACCGAGATCAGCCGCGGGCCCGTCGCCGACGAGACCGACGCGAGCGAGCTCGTCTACGAGTACGACAGCAAGGACCTCGGCGAGCGGGTCAAGGCCGTCGACCGGGTGTTCCGGACGGACGACGGCCGTCTGTACGCCATGGTCGTCCGGGGCACGACGGACGACTGGCCCGCCACACAGGAGACCCTGCGGAACGCCAGGCAGGCCTTCACCCCGAGCTGAGGCGCCGCCGGAGCGGCCCGGTTCCTCTCACCTTCCCCGCGGCGACGGGTCCCTCGACCTCGACTTCGCTCGGGGTTTATGTCCGGTTATGGGCGGATCTTCAGTGACCCGGCGCACTTTCGTTCACCGATCGCGCATGTAAGCGAGGGGCGCGGGCAGGTGCACTCGGTCCCGTGAGTGACCCCTGTGTGACGCATGGGTTCGAGACAGGAACGGAAGGCAACACCGATCATGGCGGACAGTACGGAACTGACGGCACGCGGCACCATCCACGTGGGAGGGGCATGGCGCGGCGCCGTCTCCGGCGCGACGCGCGAGATCCTCGACCCCGCGGACGCGGCGCCGTTCGCCGTGGTCGCCGAGGGTGACGAACAGGACGTCGACCTCGCGGTGGAGGCCGCCCGGCGCGCCTTCGACGGCGGTCAGGGCGCCTGGCCGCAAACCCCGGTCGCCGACCGCGCGGCCCTGCTGCGCCGGGTCGCCGACCTCCTCACGCGCGACCGCGACAAGCTCGGCCTGCTGGAGAGCCGCGACGCCGGCAAGACCGTCGAGGAGGGGCGCGTCGACATCGACTGCGTCGCCGACGCCTTCCGCTACTTCGCCGACCTGGTCGCCGCCGAGGCCCCCGGCCGGGTCGTCGACGCCGGTTCCCCCGACATCCACAGCGTCGTCGTGCACGAGCCGGTCGGCGTCTGCGCGCTGATCACGCCGTGGAACTACCCGCTGCTCCAGGCCAGCTGGAAGATCGCCCCGGCGCTCGCCGCCGGGAACACCTTCGTCGTCAAGCCCAGCGAGATCACCCCGCTGACGACGATCGCCCTGATCGACCTGCTCGTCGAGGCGGGCCTGCCCACCGGTGTCGCCAACATCGTCACCGGCCCCGGCCACTCCGTCGGCGCCCGGCTCTCCGAGCACCCCGACGTCGACCTCGTCTCCTTCACCGGCGGCCTGGCCAGCGGCACCAAGGTGGCGCGGGCCGCCGCACCCACCGTCAAGAAGGTCGCGCTCGAACTCGGCGGCAAGAACCCCAACGTGGTCTTCGCCGACGCCTGCGCCACCGACGAGGGCTTCGACACCGCCGTCGACCAGGCCCTCAACGCCGCGTTCATCCACAGCGGCCAGGTCTGCTCGGCCGGTTCCCGCCTCATCGTCGAGGAGTCCGTCCGGGACCGCTTCGTCGGCGAACTCGCCCGCCGGGCGCAGAAGATCCGCCTCGGCCGCGGCACAGCCGACGGCGTCGAGTGCGGCCCGCTCGTCTCCGAGCAGCAGCGCGACAAGGTCGAGGCGTACGTCGAGTCCGCGCTCAAGGAGGGCGCCGTGCTGCGCTCCGGCGGCCGGCGTCCCGAGCCGTCCGCCGACCGCCCGGCGAGCGGCTGGTTCTACGAGCCGACCGTCCTCGACCACTGCCACCGCGAGATGCGCGTCGTCCGCGAGGAGGTCTTCGGCCCGGTCCTCACCGTCGAGACCTTCCGCACCGAGGACGAGGCCGTCGCCCTCGCCAACGACACCGAGTACGGCCTCGCCGGCGCCGTGTGGACCGCCGACGCGGGCCGGGCCCGCCGGGTCGCCGGACGGCTGCGCCACGGCACCGTCTGGATCAACGACTTCCACCCCTACCTCCCGCAGGCGGAGTGGGGCGGCTTCGGCAAGAGCGGTGTGGGACGCGAACTCGGCCCCGCCGGGCTCGCCGAGTACCGGGAGGCCAAGCACGTCTACCAGAACCTGGCGCCGCGGCCGGTCCGCTGGTTCTCCGGCTGACATCGCCCTCTCCCCACCGCTCACGACTTCGCTCACCGCTCACGACTTCGCGAGATCCCTGGAGTACCCCGCTCATGTCCGAGAACACCCCTGTCTACGACTACGTCGTCGTCGGAGGCGGCACCGCGGGTTCCGTGATCGCCTCCCGGCTCACCGAGAACCCGGACGTCACCGTCGCCGTCATCGAGGGCGGCCCCAGCGACGTCGGCCGGGACGACGTCCTGACCCTGCGCCGCTGGATGGGCCTGCTCGGCGGCGAACTGGACTACGACTACCCGACCACCGAACAGCCGCGCGGCAACAGCCACATCCGGCACAGCCGGGCCCGCGTCCTCGGCGGCTGCTCCTCGCACAACACCCTCATCGCCTTCAAGCCGCTGCCGTCCGACTGGGACGAGTGGGAGGCGGCCGGCGCCGAGGGCTGGGGCGCGGTGCCCATGGAGGCGTACTACGCCCGGCTGAAGAACAACATCGTCCCGGTCGACGAGAAGGACCGGAACGCCATCGCCCGCGACTTCGTCGACGCGGCCCAGGACACGCTCGGCGTGCCCCGCGTCGAGGGCTTCAACAAGAAGCCGTTCACCGAGGGCGTCGGCTTCTTCGACCTCGCCTACCACCCCGAGAACAACAAGCGCTCCTCGGCGTCGGTGGCGTATCTGCACCCCGTGATGGACGAGCGGGAGAACCTCACGATCCTGCTGGAGACGTGGGCGTACAAGCTGGAACTGGACGGCACCCGCGCCGAGGGCGTGCACGTGCGCGCCAAGGACGGCCGGGAGACGCTGATCCGGGCCCGCCGCGAGGTCGTCCTGTGCGCCGGAGCCGTCGACACCCCCCGGCTGCTGCTGCACTCCGGCGTCGGCCCGGAGCGGGACCTGACGAAGCTGGGCATCCCGGTCGCCCACGACCTGCCCGGCGTCGGCGAGAACCTGCTCGACCACCCCGAGTCCGTGATCGTCTGGGAGACGAACGGACCCATCCCCGACAACTCCGCGATGGACTCCGACGCGGGCCTTTTCGTGCGGCGCGACCCCGAACACCAGGGCCCCGACCTGATGTTCCACTTCTACCAGATCCCCTTCACGGACAACCCGGAGCGACTGGGCTACCAGCGGCCCGAGTTCGGCGTCTCGATGACCCCGAACATCCCCAAGCCCAAGAGCCGCGGCCGGCTGTACCTGACCAGTGCCGACCCGTCCGTGAAGCCCGCGCTGGACTTCCGGTACTTCACCGACGAGGACGACTACGACGCCCGCACCCTCGTCGACGGCATCCGCATCGCCCGCGAGATCGCGAAGTCGGAGCCCCTCGCGCACTGGCTCAAGCGCGAGGTCTGCCCCGGACCGGACATCACCGGCGACGAGGAGCTGAGCGAGTACGCGCGCAAGGTCGCGCACACCGTGTACCACCCGGCCGGCACCTGCCGTATGGGCGCCGCCGACGACGAACTGGCCGTCGTGGACCCCGAACTGCGGGTCCGCGGCCTCGAAGGCATCCGAATAGCCGATGCCTCCGTCTTCCCGACCATGACCGCCGTGAACCCGATGATCGGGGTGCTCATGGTCGGGGAGAAGGCGGCGGACCTGATGGGAGGTGAGGCGTGATGAGTACCACCGCTCCCCTGACGCCTCGGAACGAGACACCCGAGACCCGTAAACCCCCGGCCGGCGAGCCGGTGTTCTCCGTCGAAGGCCTGTGGAAGGTCTTCGGCCCCAAGGCGCACCGGGTCCCCGCCGACCCGGAACTGGCCGCGCTCCCGGCCGCCGAACTGCGGGAACGCACCGGCTGCACGGCGGCCGTACGGGACGTCTCCTTCGACGTCCGCAAGGGCGAGGTCTTCGTCGTCATGGGCCTGTCCGGCTCCGGCAAGTCCACGCTCGTGCGCTGCCTGACCCGGCTCATCGAGCCGACCGCCGGCACCATCGCCATCGACGGCGAGGACGTCCGCGCCATGGACCGCGGCCGGCTGCGCGAACTGCGCCGGCACCGCGCCGCTATGGTCTTCCAGCACTTCGGCCTGCTCCCGCACCGCACCGTCCTCGACAACGTGGCGTACGGGCTGGAGATCCAGGGCCTCGGCAAGGCCGCGCGCCGCGAGCGGGCCGCCGAGGTCGTGGCCAAGGTCGGCCTGGAGGGCATGGAGCACCGCCGCCCCGGCCAGCTCTCCGGCGGTCAGCGCCAGCGCGTCGGGCTCGCCCGCGCCCTCGCCGTCGACCCCGAGGTGCTGCTCTTCGACGAGCCGTTCAGCGCGCTCGACCCGCTGATCCGGCGGGACATGCAGGAGGAGGTCGTCCGCCTGCACCACGAGGAGGGCCGCACGATGGTCTTCATCACGCACGACCTCAGCGAGGCCCTGAAGCTCGGTGACCGCATCGCGCTCATGCGCGACGGCCGGGTCGTCCAGCTCGGCACCCCCGAGGAGATCGTCGGCTCCCCTGCCGACGACTACGTCCGCGAGTTCGTCCGCGACGTCCCGCGCGAACAGGTCATGACGGTCCGCACCGCCATGCGTCCCGCCTCCGCCGACGAGACCGGCAGCGGACCGGCCCTCGCGCCCGACGCCACGGTGTCCGAGGCGATCGAGGCCGTGGCCCGCACCGGCTCCGCGGCCCGGGTCGTCGAGGACGGCCGCTGCCTGGGGGTGGTGGACCACGAACGGCTTCTCGGCGTCGTGGCCGGAACGGAGCAGCCCAAGGGGGCGGTCTGATGGCGACCGTCACCGCCGCCGCCCCGCGCCCCGCCGCGCCGGGCCTCCTCGCGCGCCCCGCCGTCCGCAAGCTCGCGGTGCTCGCCGTCGGCGCCGCGATCCTGGTGCCGCTGGCCCACGCCCGCTGGTCCAGCGGCAGCTGGCCGGCCGCGCTCACCGTCGACGTGTCCGGGCCGCTGACCGACACCAGCACCTGGATCATCGACAACCGCGACAGCCACCCGCTGTTCCTCTACTTCTTCGGGCACATCAGCAACGCCGTCGTGCTCGCCGTACGCGGCGTCTACCTCGTGCTGCTCGCCGCGGGCTGGGCCGGTGTCACCGCCGCCGCGGCCCTTGTCGCCTGGCGCGTCGCCGGGTGGCGGCTCGCCGCCGGGACCGGCGCCGCGTTCCTCGCCTGCGGGCTCCTCGGCATGTGGGTGCCGACCACGCAGACCCTCGCCCTGATGGTCGTGGCCGTCCTCGCCTCGGTCGTCGTCGGCGCCCTGCTGGGGCTCGCCGCCGGCCTGTCCGACCGGGCGGAGAAGGTCCTGCGCCCCGTCCTGGACACCATGCAGGTGCTGCCCGCCTTCGCGTACCTGCTGCCCGTCGTGCTGGTCTTCGGCATCGGCGTGCCCGCCGCCGTCCTCGCCACCGTCGTCTACGCCGCCCCGCCGATGGCCCGGCTCACCGCCCTCGGGCTGCGCGGCGCCGACAAGGAGGTCCTGGAGGCCGTCGAGTCGCTCGGCGCGACCGCGCGGCAGCGCCTGCTGACCGCCCGCATCCCGCTGGCCCGCAAGGAACTCCTGCTCGGCCTCAACCAGACGATCATGATGGCGCTGTCGATGGCCGTCATCGCCTCCGTCATCGGCGCGGGCGGCCTCGGTGACCGCGTCTACCAGGCGCTGGCCTCCGTCGACGTCGGTGCCGCGCTCGCCGCCGGCATCCCGATCGTGCTGCTCGCCGTCGTCCTCGACCGCGTCACCGGCGCCGCCGGGGAGGCGCTCGGCGAGGAACCGCACCCGCACGGGCGGCGGCTGTGGCTCGTCGCCCTGGCCGGCACGGTCGCGGTGGCCGTCGCCGGACGCCTCGTCGGCCGGCTCGACTGGCCCGACGCCTGGGTCCTGAACATCGCCGAGCCCGTCAACCGCGCCGTCGACTGGATGACCGCGCACCTCTACTCCGGGGTGCCCGTCGTCGGCGGCACCGCCGACTGGGCCGGCCACTTCACCACCTGGGTCCTCGACCCGGTGCGCGCCGGCCTGCAGGGCCTGCCGTGGTGGGCGGTCCTGCTGATCGTCGCCGCGCTCGCCTGGCTGATCGGCACCTGGCGGACCGCGCTGACCGCCGTCCTCGCGATGGCCGCGATCGGCGTGCTCGGTGTGTGGAAGCCGTCGCTCGACACGCTCTCCCAGGTCCTCACGGCCGTCGCCGTCACCCTCGTCATCGGCTTCGCGACCGGGGTCGCCGCCGCCCGCAGCGACCGCCTCGAACGCCTGCTGCGGCCCGTCCTGGACGTCTTCCAGACCATGCCGCAGTTCGTGTACCTCATCCCGGTCGTCGCCCTGTTCGGCGTGGGCCGCGCCCCCGCGGTCGCCGCGGCCGTCGTCTACGCGCTGCCCGCCGTCGTCCGCATCACCACGCAGGGCCTGCGCCAGGTCGACCCGGCCGCCCTGGAGTCGGCGCGCTCGCTCGGCGCGACCCCGGGCCAGCAGCTCCGCCAGGTCCAGCTCCCGCTCGCCCGCTCCGCGCTGCTGCTCGCCGTCAACCAGGGCGTCGTCCTGGTCCTCGCCGTCGTCATCATCGGCGGCCTGGTCGGCGGAGGCGCGCTCGGCTACGACGTCGTCTTCGGCCTCGCGCAGGGCGACCTGGCGACCGGACTGGTGGCCGGCGCCGCGATCGTCTGCCTCGGCCTGATGCTCGACCGGGTGACCCAGCCGACCGAACGCCGCGCGAGGAAGGGAGCCTGACATGCGACTGCGCATCCGTACGACGGCCGCCGTGGCCGTGGCGTCCTCGCTGGCGCTGCTCACCGGCTGCGGCGCCGCCGACATGACCAAGCAGGCGTCGCCGTTCGCCAACGCCAAGGGCGCGAAGACGGTCACGCTGTCCGTGCAGTCCTGGGTGGGCGCCCAGGCCAACGTGGCCGTCGCCCAGTACCTGCTGGAGCACGAGCTCGGCTACCGCGTCGACACCGTGCAGATCGACGAGGTGCCCGCCTGGGACGCGCTCAGCCAGGGCCGGGTCGACGCCCTCCTGGAGGACTGGGGGCACCCGGACGAGGAGCAGCGGTACGTCCAGGACAAGAAGACGATCGTGAACGCCGGCGACCTCGGGGTCACCGGGCACATCGGCTGGTACGTCCCCACGTACTTCGCGAAGGCCCACCCGGACGTCACCGACTGGAAGAACCTGAACAAGTACGCCGACCAGCTCCGTACGGCGGAGAGCGGCGGCAAGGGCCAGCTGATGGACGGCTCACCGTCCTACGTCACCAACGACAAGGCGCTGGTGAAGAACCTCGACCTGGACTACCAGGTGGTGTTCGCCGGCTCCGAGGCGGCGCAGATCACCCAGATCAAGCAGTTCGCCAAGGAGAAGAAGCCCTTCCTGACGTACTGGTACGAACCGCAGTGGCTGTTCGAGAAGGTCCCGATGACGGAGGTGAAGCTGCCCGAGTACAAGGAGGGCTGCGACGCCGACCCGGAGAAGGTCGCCTGCGCCTACCCGCACACCCCGCTCCAGAAGTACCTCAACGCGGACTTCGCGAAGAGCGGCGGTGACGCGGCGGCCCTGCTGAAGAACTTCAAGTGGACCACCGAGGACCAGAACGAGGTCTCCCTGCTGATCGCCGAGCAGAAGCTGTCCCCCGAGGAGGCGGCGAAGAAGTGGGTGGACCGCCACGAGGCGGACTGGAGGAAGTGGCTGCCCTGATCCGCACGGCACCCGCGCACCGGCCGAGGCCCGGCCTGATCCCGTCAGGGGGCATCAGGCCGGGCCTCGGCCGCTCGCGGCTCAGCCGTGCTGACCCGGCTGGTAGTGCCCCGGCGTCAGGCGGCAGGTCACGCCGAAGCGGTTCCAGGCGTTGATCACCGTGATCGCGGCGATCAGCTGGGACAGCTCCGCCTCCTCGAAGTGCGCGGCGGCCCGCTCGAACACCTCGTCCGGCACGAACCCGTCCGTGAGGACCGTGACGGCCTCCGTCAGCTCCAGCGCCGCGCACTCCTTCTCCGTGTAGAAGTGCCGGGACTCCTCCCAGGCGGCGAGCTGCACGATCCGCTCGACGCTCTCGCCGGCCGCGAGGGCGTCCTTGGAGTGCATGTCCAGGCAGTAGGCGCAGTGGTTGAGCTGGGAGGCGCGGACCTTCACCAGCTCCAGCAGCCGGGCGTCGAGGCCCTTCCGGGCGGCGGCGTCGAGGCGGACCATCGCCTTGTAGACCTCGGGGGAGTGCCGGACCCACTCCAGACGGGCGGGGTGCTCGGCGGCGTAGGAGTCGGCGGCGGGGGTGGCCGGGGCGGGCGTGGTGTTCGTCGTGGTCGTCATGCTTCGACCCTAGGAGCGAGGCAGCCCAGGAGTATGGTCCATTCCCATGGCGGAACGCTGGGCCACTTTCGGCATCGACCTGCACCTCGACCCCGCGGGCCCCGGGCTGCGCCGGGGCCTCACCGACGCCCTGCGCGAGGCCGTCCGCACCGGCCGGCTCGCGCCCGGCACCCGGCTGCCGTCCTCCCGCTCCCTCGCCGGGGACCTCGGCATCGCCCGCAACACCGTCGCCGACGCCTACGCCGACCTGGTCGCCGAGGGCTGGCTCACCGCACGGCAGGGATCGGGCACCCGCGTCGCCGACCGCCCCGTGATCCCGCCGCCCGGCACCCCCGTCCCACCCCGCCCGGAGAGCCCCCGCCCCGCCCACGACCTGGTCCCCGGCACCCCCGACCTCGCCGCGTTCCCGCGCACGGAGTGGCTGCGGGCCGCCCGCCGGGCCTTCCTCGCCGCACCCCACCAGGCCCTCGGCTACGGCGACCCGCGCGGCCGGCCCGAACTGCGCACCGCCCTCGCCGGCTACCTCGCCCGCGCCCGGGGCGTACGCGCCGACCCCGAGCACATCGTGGTGTGCTCCGGGTTCCTGCACGGCCTGCGCCTGCTCGGCCGGGTGCTGCGGGCACGCGGCGTCCGCACGGTCGCCGTGGAGTCGTACGGCCTCGCCCCGCACCGGCGGCAGCTGACGGCGGCCGGGCTGGCCATCCCGGCCCTGCCCTTCGACGCCCGCGGCACCGACCCGGCGGGGGTGCCCGACGACGCCGGGGCCGTCCTGCTCACCCCCGCCCACCAGTTCCCCATGGGCGTGCCCCTGCACCAGAGCCGCCGCACCCCCGTCGTGGAGTGGGCGCGCCGCACCGGCGGACTGGTCCTCGAGGACGACTACGACGGCGAGTTCCGCTACGACCGCCAGCCCGTCGGTGCCCTCCAGGGCCTGGACCCCGGCCGTGTCGTGTACCTGGGCACCGCCAGCAAGTCCCTCGCCCCCGGTCTGCGCCTGGCCTGGATGGTGCTGCCGCCCGCGCTGGTCGAGGAGGTGGTCGAGGCCAAGGGCGGCTCCGACACCTGCGGGGTCCTCGACCAGCTGACCCTGGCCGAGTTCCTCACCTCCGGCGCCTACGACCGGCACGTCCGCGCGGCCCGACTGCGCTACCGGCGCCGCCGGGACGCCCTGGTGCGGGCCCTCGCCGTCCACGCCCCGCACATCCCCGTCACCGGCATCGCCGCCGGCCTGCACGCCGTCCTGCGCCTCCCGCCCGGCACCGAGGGCACGGTCGTCCAGGCGGCCGCCTGGCAGAACCTGGCCCTGCACGGCCTCGGCTTCTACCGCCACGAAGAGGCCCTGGCCGACCCCCTGGACGCCCTCGTCGTGGGCTACGGCACCCCACCGGACCACGCGTGGGCGGGCACGCTGGAGGCGCTGTGCCGGGTGCTGCCCTGAGCGGCCGCCCGCCCCACACCGAAGCCGAACCCGGCCGCGAGCCCCAGCACCAGCCCGCGCCCCCGCTCCCGCAGCCGGCCCCGACCAGGCCCACGCCCAGCACGGCCAGCGCCACCCCGAGCATCGCGAACCTCAGGGCGTCCGGCCCCCCTTGTCGCCCTCCGTCCCCGAGGTGAGGCCCAGCATCGCCAGACCGGCGCACACCACGACCACCGCGCCCACTCGGCGCGGCTCAGCCAGCCGCAGCCGGGCCGCGACGACCCCGGTGACCGCGAGAGCGCTCGCGGTCCGCGCGGCCATGGCCTGGAGCACGGTCGCCGCTCCGAAGCAGACGGCCGCACCCAACGCGCACATCCTCCCCAACAGCACAAAGCGACTCCAGGGGAGGTGAAGATCGACGGCCCCACGCTGCCGACGCGTCCACCCGGTCTCTACGCTGTCTGCCTGACGAGCCACGGACAATGGCGGCAGGCATTTCCACGGGGGAGGCACACATGGCGGAAGGACGACGGCGGCTGCGCTCCAGCACGGTCGTGCTCGGAGGCATGGGGGTCATCGCCGCGGCGCTGACCTCCTGCGGCTCCGACCCCGACCGGCGCTGCGTCGACCGGGACAGCTACACCTACGAGGGCTACAAGGTCGTCGCGGACAAGAACTGCGCGTCGGGCTCCTCCTCCGGCAAGGGCCGCAAGACGTCCGGGCGGGCCGACGCCGCCTGGTACTACGACGCCGACGTGTCCCGCGGCCGCGCCGACCACGGCACCTTCAGCCGCAGCGAGGCCGTCGACCGGGGCGGCTTCGGCTGCTCCGGCAGCGGCGGCGGCTGAGCGGGGCCGCCCCGATGCAGCGTCGCACCGTCGAACCCCGCCCCGGCTGGCAGCGGACGGTCGAGGAGCAGGGCCTCGTCTACCCCCTCACCCGCCACCCCGACGGCTCCCTGCGCCCCTACTGGGACGAGAGCGCCTACTACGTCTTCTCCCTGGAGGAGATCGAGGCGCTGGAGGACGTCGTCTCGGAACTGCACCGCATGTGCCTCGCCGCGGCCGACCACATTGTCGCCGCGGACCGCTTCGCCGACCTCGGCATCACCGACCCGCGGGTCGTGGACGCGGTCGCCGAGTCCTGGCGCCGCCGCGCCGAACTCCCCTCGCTGTACGGCCGCTTCGACCTGCGCTACGACGGCACCGGCCCCGCCAAGCTGCTGGAGTACAACGCCGACACCCCGACCTCGCTCGTGGAGGCCGCCTCACCCCAGTGGTTCTGGATGGAGGAGCGCTTCCCCGGCGCCGACCAGTGGAACTCCCTCCACGAACGCCTGGTCGACGCCTGGCGGAACCAGGCCGGCCGGCTCCCGCCCGGCAGCCCCCTGTACTTCGCGTACTCCTCCGCCGACGAACTCGGCGAGGACCTGATGACCGTCGCCTATCTGAAGGAGACGGCCGAACAGGCCGGCCTGGACACCGGCTGGATCTCCATGGAGGAGATCGGCTGGGACCCCCTCTCGGGCCGCTTCGTCGACACCCGGCTCCGGTTCATCCGCAGCTGCTTCAAGCTCTACCCGTGGGAGTGGCTGACCACCGACCGCTTCGCCGGGCACGTCCTCGACACCCTCGACAACGGCGGCGGCACGGGCACCACCCTGTGGATCGAACCCGCCTGGAAGATGCTCCTCAGCAACAAGGCCCTCCTCGCCGTCCTGTGGGACCTCTTCCCTGACCACCCCAACCTGCTGCCCGCCCACCTCGACGGCCCCCGCGACCTGGCCGGCACGACCGGCTACGTCGCCAAGCCCCTGCTCGGCCGCGAGGGCGCCGGCGTCACCGTGCACGAGAAGGGCGCGCCCGCCGAGGTGCGCGACGAGCCCTGCTGCTACCAGCAGCTCGCCCCGCTCCCCACGTTCGACGGCAACCACGTCGTCCTCGGCGCCTGGGTGGTCGAGGACGAGCCCGCCGGACTCGGCATCCGCGAGTCCTCCGGGCTGATCACCGACGAGTACGCCCGCTTCCTCCCGCACGTGATCCTCTGACAGCCGTGACCCCGCCCCCGCCCGGCAGCCCGCGCCGGGCGGCCCCCGGCGCCCGGCCCGCATCGTGGACGTGCGGTCCCGCGCCCCGGACCGCCCGGTAGGCTGGCTCACGGGCCGTGACTGGCGCGCTGGGATGGACCAACCATCGGGGAGCGGCCCCTGGACCCGTCCAGACCGAGTGCCGTGCGCCTGGGCCGTCCCGTGAACGCTGCACACGACGTCCGGAGGTCCCCATGCCAGCCGAGTCCCTCTCTCCCGAGTCCACCGCCTTCCGTGCCGCCCTCGACGTGATCCGCGCCGTCGAGCCCCGCGTGGCCGACGCGATCGGCCAGGAGGTCGCCGACCAGCGCGAGATGCTCAAGCTGATCGCCTCCGAGAACTACGCCTCCCCGGCCACCCTGCTGGCCATGGGCAACTGGTTCAGCGACAAGTACGCCGAGGGCACCGTCGGCCGCCGCTTCTACGCCGGCTGCCGCAACGTCGACACTGTCGAGTCCCTGGCCGCCGAGCACGCCAAGGAGCTCTTCGGCGCCCGGCACGCCTACGTCCAGCCGCACTCCGGCATCGACGCCAACCTCGTCGCCTTCTGGGCCGTCCTCGCCGACCGGGTCGAGGCCCCCGCCCTGGAGAAGGCCGGCGTCCGCCAGGTCAACGACCTCTCCGAGGCCGACTGGGCCGAACTGCGCCGCGCCTTCGGCAACCAGCGCATGCTCGGCATGTCCCTCGACGCCGGCGGCCACCTCACCCACGGCTTCCGCCCGAACATCTCCGGCAAGATGTTCGACCAGCGCTCCTACGGCACCGACCCGGCCACCGGCCTGATCGACTACGAGGCCCTGCGCGCCTCCGCCCGCGAGTTCAAGCCGCTGATCATCGTCGCCGGCTACTCCGCGTACCCCCGTCTCGTGAACTTCCGGATCATGCGCGAGATCGCCGACGAGGTCGGCGCCACGCTCATGGTCGACATGGCCCACTTCGCCGGTCTCGTCGCCGGCAAGGTCCTCACCGGCGACTTCGACCCGGTCCCGCACGCCCAGATCGTCACCACCACCACCCACAAGTCGCTGCGCGGCCCGCGCGGCGGCATGGTGCTGTGCGACGACTCCCTCAAGGACCAGGTCGACCGCGGCTGCCCGATGGTCCTCGGCGGCCCGCTCCCGCACGTCATGGCCGCCAAGGCCGTCGCCCTCGCCGAGGCCCGGCAGCCCGCCTTCCAGGACTACGCCCAGCGCATCGTGGACAACTCCCGCGCGCTGGCCGAGGGCCTGACGCGCCGGGGCGCGACCCTGGTCACCGGCGGCACCGACAACCACCTGAACCTGATCGACGTCGCCTCCTCCTACGGCCTCACCGGCCGCCAGGCCGAGGCCGCGCTCCTCGACTCCGGCATCGTCACCAACCGCAACGCCATCCCGGCCGACCCGAACGGCGCCTGGTACACCTCCGGCATCCGCATCGGCACCCCCGCCCTGACCACCCGTGGCCTGGGCACCGCCGAGATGGACGAGGTCGCCGCCCTCATCGACCGCGTCCTCACCACCACCGAGCCGGGCACCACCAAGTCGGGCGCCCCCTCCAAGGCGGCCCACGTCCTCGACGCGAAGGTCTCCGACGAGATCTCCCGCCGGGCCACCGACCTCGTGGCCGGCTTCCCGCTGTACCCGCAGGTCGACCTGGGCTGACCCCCCCCGGCGGAGCGCCCCGGTCACCCGGCCTCGGGCCCGCCTCACCGGTCCAGGTCGATCAGCTCCTGGCGCGGCTCCTCCCGCGGCGGTCCGGCTCCCTGCCGGGCCGCCGCGCGGCGTATCAGCCCGGTCCCGATCGCCCCGGCCGCCACCCCGACGGCGAGCCCCGCCGCCGCCCACCCCAGGTCACCCGCACCCGGTCCCGAGCTCTCCCCGCCCCCGGCCACGGCCCCCGTCTCCGACGGGCCGCCCTCCGCTCCGCCCAGCAGCCGCCCCCGCTCCAGCCGCTGGAGAACGGACCGCGGCGCGCGATGCCAGCGGATGTCGTCGTCCTCGACGTCCGGTGCGAGGTCGGAGCGCACCCAGGGGGTGCCGTCGCCGGCCACGAACAGCTGGTCCTGCCGCCGCAGGGCCACGTCCCCGCCCGGCGCCCGGTCCGTCTGCGGCCAGCCGCCGACACCGGTCAGCCCCCAGAGGACGGTCAGGCGGACCGGCGGATGACGCCCCTCGACCCACGCCTCCGGCACCCGCTCGGTCCCCGTGTACGCGGGCTGGAACAGCTGCCACAGCCGGGCGAAGTCCCGGTCGCCGGAGTGCAGTGCCGTCGTGCGCCCACCGGTGCCCGCGACGACCACCGCCACATCGGGAACGTTCCGCACCCGCACCGGCGCCGCCGCAGCGCCCGCCACGGGCCCCCAGACCAGCGCCCCCGACACCAGCACGAGCACCACCGCAGCCCCCGCCCGTCCCGAATCGCCCGCACCCCACCGCCGCCACCCTCCCCACCGGCCGCGCCCCGCGTCCCTCGCCGCTTCCCTCGCCCACATGACTCCCACTCCCCGTCCGGCATGCCCGGACCTCGCCGCTCACACGTCCCGCAGCTCCTGACGCGGCCCCGGCTCACCGCGCAGCCGGTCCCAGGGGCGCCGGCTCACCCACGGGCGCAGGACCAGCGCCAGGACCGCTCCGGCCACCGCGCCCGGCCCGGCCCACCACCACCCCGTACCGGCACCCGGCCCGGACGACGCCCCGGCGGCGGGCGGCGCCGAGGCAGCGGCCTCAGAGGGCCCGGCGCCGGCTCCGGAGGGATCGGCGGCCGGTCCCGTCGGGACGTCCCGCGTCTCCTCGTACGCCCCCGGTGTCGAGGTCGGCCCGCCCGTCAGGTCGAGATCGTCGAACAGGGCGCGCAGCTCGTCCGGACGGGCGGCCCGGTACCAGGAGCCCCGGGTCTGCCGCTCGACGTCCATCGTCCGGAATATCCACACGTCCTTGCCGCGGGCCATGCGGTGGACCCGGTCGATGCGCCACGGCATCACGTCGTGCACCATCCAGGTGACGTTGATCTGGTCGGCCGCCATCAGCTCCTCGTCCGGCGGCTGCTCCCGGGATCCCCTGGCCGGGGTGCCGAGGAGCCTCTCCAGCGCGGCGTACTCACGGTCGGAGTTGTACAGCGCCGCCGTCCGCTGGTTCCCCGGTGCCGCCAGGAGCACGCTGGTCGGCCCGCCCGCGGACGCCATCGGCGCCGCTCCCCACAGCAGCAGGGCACAGCCCGCCAGCAACGCCCCGCCCATGCCCGCGAGTCGGCGCCCCACGCCCCGCAGTCGGCCCTCTCCCACTCCCCACATCCGAACCCCCAACCCGAGCGGTCCCCTCGCGGCCCGTCCCCGAGCCGCATGTCACTTCTGGTACACCGCCCGACCCCTCCCGGTTCCCATCCCGGGCCCGGCTTTTCCGACCGACCCGCCCTCAGTCCTCCAGCGACCGGGCGATCTCGGTCGCCCGCCCGACCGCCTCGACGCCCTCCAGCCGCAGCGTCACCGTCTCGGCCCCGGCCTGGTGCGTCCACAGCAACGTCGGACCGGCCGGGCGGACCTCCCGCTGGAAGGCGCCGTGCGCGTCCGTGAGCCAGACGGTGAGCAGATGCGGCCGGTCGAACCACAGAGCCGTCTCGGGTGCGTCGCCGTCCGTCCCCTCCGGCCCGAGCGTGATCCACCGCGGCTGGACGGGGACGGTCTTGCCGAAGCGGACGTCGAGCCCGGCCCGCCGCTCGTCCAGCCGGACCGTGCGCCCGTCGTCGTACCAGCAGAGGCTGATCAGGAACCGGTCGCGCGGCTCACGGGTCACGGCGACCGCGTCCGGGGCCCCGAGCCGCGCGGGCACCACCGGGGCGAACCCGGCGCGGCGCTCCGCCTCGGCGAGCGGCACCGATCCCCCGCAGCCGGGGACCCGGGCGCCGGGCGAAGGCGTCGCCGACGGGTCGTACCGGATCTCGGCGCCCGCGAAGCCGAACCAGTCGAGGACGGCCGCCCGCACCGGAGGCGTGAGCACGAGCACCGCCACCAGACCGCACAGCGCGGCGGTCAGCGCACGCCACCGCCGCCGGACCCAGCGCCGCAGGGCGCGCAGCCGCTGGCGAGGGCCCGGCGGTTCGGGCGCGGTGGCGGACAGATGCCCGGCGAGTATCTCGGTCAGCACCCGCTCGACCATCGTCTCGGCGCCGTCCGGCCCGCCGCGCGCGTCCAGGGAACGCCCGAGCGCCCGCAGCTCCTCGGGAAGGCCGGAGCGCTCCCCGCCGTGATCGCGGCCCTCGCCGGCCGCCCGTCCGTCACCCACGCCCCTCACCCCCTTCCCGAGGCTCGAACTCCGGCAGCAGCCGCCCGAGCTTGCGCAGCGCCCGATTCAGCCGGGACTTCACCGTGCCACGGGGCCAGCCCAGTGCCTGGGCCGTCTCGGTCTCGTCCATCTCCAGGAGATAGCGGTAGGTGACGACCAGCCGGTGCTCCTCGCTCAGCCGGCCGAGGGCGGCCTGGAGCGCGGCCCGGCGCTCCCGCTCCAGCGCGGCGACTGCCGGGTCCGCCGACGCCGGTATCAGCGGGTCCGCCTCGGCCAGCGCGGCCTCGCGCCCGGCGAGGGTCCGCCGGCGGGCCGCCGCCCGCACTGTGTTCCTCGTCTCATTGGCCACGATCGACAGCAGCCACGGCCGGAAGGCCGAGCCGTCCTTGAACCGGCCCAGCGAGCAGTACGCCTTGACGAACGCCTGCTGCACCACGTCCTCCGCGTCCGCACCCGCGCCCAGCGCGGCGGCCGCCCTGAGCGCGATACCCGTATGAGCCCGCACCAGCTGCGCGTACGCCTCCGGCTCCCCGGCGCGTACGCGTGCGATCACCGCGGCCTCATCGACGATGCGGCCCCCCTCCCGCGTCCTCACATCTTTGGTACACCGCCCGGGCCGGATCGGTTCCCATCCCGTCGTGACCCGTTTTCAGACCCGTCGTGACCCGTTTCCCGACCCGTCGTGGCCCGTTCCGGACCGCCCCCCGGGACCTGAGAGAATGGGGGGCATGGCCACTGATCGCCCCCTCGCCGCCCACGACCACCCGCAGGGGAACGGTTCCGCCGTGCCGGGCAGCCCGCGCGTACTCTCCGGGATCCAGCCCACCGCCGGTTCGTTCCACCTCGGCAACTACCTCGGCGCCGTCCGCCAGTGGGTGGCGCTCCAGGACACCCACGACGCGTTCTACATGGTCGTCGACCTGCACGCGATCACGGTCCCGCAGGACCCGGCCGAGCTGCGCGCCAACACCCGGCTCGCCGCCGCCCAGCTGCTGGCCGCCGGCCTCGACCCGGACCGCTGCACGCTGTTCGTGCAGAGCCACGTCCCCGAGCACGCCCAGCTCGCCTGGGTGATGAACTGCCTCACCGGCTTCGGCGAGGCCAGCCGCATGACCCAGTTCAAGGACAAGTCCGCCAAGCAGGGCGCGGACCGCGCCTCGGTCGGCCTGTTCACGTACCCGGTGCTCCAGGTCGCGGACATCCTGCTGTACCAGGCCAACGAGGTACCCGTCGGCGAGGACCAGCGCCAGCACATCGAGCTCACCCGTGACCTCGCCACGCGCTTCAACGGCCGTTTCGGCGAGACCTTCACGCTCCCGAAGCCGTACATCCTCAAGGAGACGGCGAAGATCTACGACCTCCAGGACCCGTCGATCAAGATGAGCAAGTCGGCGTCCACGCCGAAGGGCCTGATCAACCTCCTGGACGAGCCGAAGGCCACCGCGAAGAAGGTCAAGAGCGCGGTCACCGACACGGACACCGTCATCCGCTACGACGCCGAGAACAAGCCGGGCGTCAGCAACCTGCTCACGATCTACTCGACCCTCACGGGTACGGGAATCGGGGAACTGGAGCAGAAGTACGACGGCAAGGGCTACGGTGCGCTCAAGACGGACCTCGCCGAGGTCATGGTCGAGTTCGTGACGCCCTTCCGGGAGCGCACCCAGCAGTATCTGGACGACCCGGAGACGCTCGACTCGATCCTGGCCAAGGGGGCGGAGAAGGCGCGTGCCGTCGCCGCGGAGACGCTCTCCCAGGCGTACGACAGGGTCGGCTTCCTGCCCGCCAAGCACTGACCCCGCCCCACCGGGGGCGGCGGGACGCGGTGGTGCGCCGGACGCACCACCGCACAGCGCTGCACATCACTTCGGTTGCGCCTGCCCGCGGCGGGGCCGTGGCCGTACAGTCGATAACGGGTGACGGCATGGGCCGTCACCCGCGCTCACCCGATGGGCACGAGCTCCGCGACGGCGGACTCACCGACGAACGACAGGAGACGACGTGGGGACCGTAACGATCGGCGTGTCGATCGCGGTCCCGGAGCCTCACGGCAGCCTGCTCCAGGAGCGGCGCGCGGGCTTCGGCGACGCCGCGGCTCACGGCATCCCCACGCACGTCACCCTGCTGCCGCCGACCGAGGTCGACGCCTCGCTGCTGCCCGCGATCGAGGCGCATCTGGCGGAGGTCGCGGCGCACGGGCGTCCCTTCCCGATGCGGCTGTCCGGCACGGGCACCTTCCGGCCGCTGTCGCCGGTCGTCTTCGTCCAGGTCGTCGAGGGCGCCGAGGCCTGCACGTGGCTGCAGAAGCAGGTCCGGGACGCCTCCGGGCCGGTCGCGCGCGAGCTGCAGTTCCCGTACCACCCGCATGTGACCGTCGCCCACGGCATCGACGAGGAGTCGATGGACCGCGCGTTCGAGGAGCTGGCCGACTACCGGGCCGAGTGGCCCTGCACCGGCTTCGCCCTGTACGAGCAGGGCGCCGACGGCGTCTGGCGCAGGCTGCGGGACTTCACCTTCGGCGGTCCGGTGGTGCCCCCGCAGGCCGGCCGCGTCGAGCGCGGGTCCATCCCGGCGTCGTAGCCGCCGTCCTCACACGGGCAGCCGGCGGAAGACCGCGCGCGGGACGTGCCGCAGCGCCGACATCACCACGCGGAGCGTGCCCGGCACCCACACCGTCTCGGAGCGCCGCCGCAGCCCCACCTCGATCGCCGTGGCGACCGCCTCCGGGGTGGTCGCGAACGGCACCTCCTCGCGGCCGGCGGTCATCCTCGTACGCACGAACCCCGGGCGTACGACCATGACGTGCACGCCGGTGCCGTGCAGCGCGTCGCCCAGTCCCTGTGTGAAGGCGTCCAGGCCGGCCTTGCTGGAGCCGTAGATGAAGTTGGCGCGGCGCGCCCGCTCGCCGGCGACCGACGACAGCACGACCAGTGAGCCGTGCCCCTGGGACTGCAGGGCGCAGGCGCTGACCAGGGCGGCGGAGACGGCACCCGTGTAGTTGGTCTGGGCGACCCGGACCGCGTTCAGCGGCTCGCGTTCGTCGCGCGCCTGGTCGCCGAGGATGCCGAAGGCGAGCAGCACCATGTCGATGTCGCCCTCGGCGAACACCTTGCCGAGCACCGCCTCGTGGGACTCGGGGTCGAGCGCGTCGAAGGCGACCGTGCGCACGTCGGCCCCGAGGGCCCCGAGCTCTGCGGCGGACCGGTCCAGGGCGGGTGAGGGGCGGCCCGCCAGCCAGACGGTGCGGGTGCGGCGCGTGATCAGCCGGCGGGCGGTGGCCAGCGCGATCTCGGATGTGCCGCCGAGGACGAGCAGGGACTGGGGAAGGCCGAAGGCGTCCTTCACGACAACTCCTTGGGGGGAATGGGAAGCCGGGGTCAGAGGTCGAGGCGGCGGGCCAGGTCGGAGACGAGGACGCCGCGCGGGTCCATACGGGCGCGCAGCGCGCGGAAGTCGTCCAGGCGCGGGTACATCGCGGCGAGCAGTTCGGGCCGCAGCCGGGAGTCCTTGGCGAGGTACACCCGTCCGCCGGCCGTGGCCACGTCCTCGTCGAACGTGTCCAGGAGGGCACCGAGGCCCGGCAGTCCGGCGGGGATGTCCAGGGCCAGGGTCCAGCCGGGCCGCGGGAACGAGAGCCAGCCCGGGTCGGCGTCCCCGAACCGCTTGAGGACGGCCAGGAAGGACGGGCAGCGGTGCTCGGAGACCCGCCGCACGATCCGGCGCAGGGTGTCCTCCTGGCCGTGCCCGACGGTGAACTGGTACTGCACGAAGCCGCTCCGGCCGTAGATCCGGTTCCAGTGCGGCACCCCGTCCAGGGGGTGGAAGAAGGCGGACAGCTTCTGGAGCTGGCCGGTCCGCGCGCGGGGCGCCCTGCGGTACCAGAGCTCGTTGAACCAGCCGACCGTACGGCGGCTCAGCAGCCCCTCGGGCAGGACGGCGGGGACCGCGGGCAGCCGGGAGGGCCGGAACTCGAGCGGGTGCCTTCGCGCGCGCGTGCCCTTCGGCAGCGCGTCCAGGGGGGCGTGGTCGCCGCGGGTGAGCACCGCGCGCCCGGTCGAGGCGCCGCGTGCCAGCAGGTCGATCCAGGCGACCGAGTAGCGGTACTGGTCGTCGGTGGCCGTCATCCGGGCCATCACGTCGTCCAGGTCGCGGGCCCGCTCGGTGTCGACCGTCATCAGCGAGGTCCGCACCGGCTGGAGTTGCACGGTGGCGGTGAGGATCACACCGGTCAGGCCCATGCCGCCGGTGGTGGCGTCGAACAGGGGGGTGCCGCGCGGGACCGTGCGGATCTCGCCGTCGGCCGTGAGGAGTTCCAGCGACAGGACGTGCCGGGAGAAGGAGCCGGACACATGGTGGTTCTTGCCGTGGATGTCCGCGCCGATCGCGCCGCCGACCGTCACATAGCGGGTCCCGGGGGTGACGGGCACGAACCAGCCGAGTGGCAGCAGCACCTCCATGAGCCGGTGCAGGGAGACGCCCGCGTCGCACGAGACGACCCCGCCCGCCGCGTCGACGGCGTGCACCCGGTCCAGGGCGGTCATGTCGATGACCGTGCCCCCGGCGTTCTGCGCCGCGTCCCCGTACGCCCGTCCCAGGCCCCGCGGGATCCCGCCGCGCGCCCCGCAGGCGCGGACCGCGGCCGCGGCCTCCTCGTAGGTCCGCGGGCGGATCAGCAGGGAGGTGGTGGGGGCGGTGCGGCCCCATCCCGTGACGGAGACGGTGTCGGCAGGCATGTCGGCGACCGTAGCGCCCGCTTGTGCGGCATTACTTCTGAAACATCCCACCCCTCCCCGAAATGGGTGATTAATGGGATGTCGCTCAATATTGCCGTAATGACGGCCTCGTGGGCGTGAACAGTGGGTCCACATGGACCACCTCGACGCCATCGATCGGCAAGGCCTTCGGGGCGCGGACCACCGCATCCTGTCCGTCCTGCACGCCCGTGCCCGCGACCCGAGGGTCGCCGGCGCCGCCCGCGCCCTGTCCTGGACGGGCGAACACGGCGCGCTGTGGCTGGCGGCGGGCCTGACGGGTGCCGCCGTGGACGGCGGGCGGCGCGGCGCCTGGCTGCGCGGCACGGCGCTCACGGCCGGGGCGCACCTCGTCAGCATGGCGGTCAAACGGGTCGTGCGCCGCCCGCGCCCGGCGCACGTCGAACCGCTGGTGCGCACCGCCGGCCGGCACTCCTTCCCGAGCTCCCACGCCGCCTCCGCGACGGCCGCCGCCGTCGCGTTCGGGGCGCTCGGCGTGCCCGCGATCGCGCCCCTCGCCGCCGCGATGTGCCTGTCCCGACTCGTCGTCGGCGTGCACTACCCCTCGGACGTGGCCGCGGGCGCCGCCCTCGGCGCGCTCACGGCGGGCCTCGGAGCACGCTGGATGGGCAAGGGAGGCGTCCATGGCTGAGGCCGGGCCCCTGACGAGCACCGGACGCGCCGGGGAGGCGACGCTCCACGAGCAGCGCCGGCCGGCGCCCCGGACCGAGCCGTCCTCCGGCGGGCGCGGCCCGCGAGGCGTGGTGACGGGCTTGCTCAGGACCGCGCGTCCCAAGCAGTGGGTCAAGAACGTCCTGGTCGTCGCCGCCCCGGCCGCCGCGGGCCGGCTCTTCTCGGTGCACGCCCTGACCCAAGTGGCGCTCGTCTTCGCCCTGTTCACCGCCTGCGCCGCCG
Organism: Streptomyces sp. SS1-1; assembly: GCF_008973465.1. Classification (NCBI taxonomy): domain Bacteria; kingdom Bacillati; phylum Actinomycetota; class Actinomycetes; order Kitasatosporales; family Streptomycetaceae; genus Streptomyces; species Streptomyces sp. SS1-1. The sequence goes on from NZ_WBXN01000004.1 coordinate 4,419,108, forward strand.
CCGTCTACCTGGTCAACGACGCCCGCGACGCCGACGCGGACCGCGCCCACCCCACCAAGCGCCGCCGCCCGGTCGCCGCCGGACAGGTGCCCGTCCCCGTCGCGTACGCCGCCGGAGGCGTCCTCGCCGTCCTCGGGCCCGCCCTCGCCGCCTGGCTGGCCTCCCCGGCCGTCGCGGCCCTGCTGGTGGCCTACCTGGGCATGCAACTGGCGTACTGCGTACGGCTCAAGCACGTCCTCGTCGCCGACCTCGCGGTCGTCACGACCGGTTTCCTGATGCGGGCCGTCGCCGGCGGGCTCGCGCTCGGCATCCCGCTCTCGCGCTGGTTCCTCATCACCACCGGGTTCGGGGCGCTGTTCATGGTGGCGGCCAAGCGGTACTCCGAGGCCGTCCAGATGGCCGGGAAGGCGGGCGCCACGCGCGCGTTGCTCACCGAGTACACCCCCGGCTACCTGCGCTTCGTCTGGCAGCTCGCGGCCGGCGTCGCCGTGCTCGGCTACTGCCTGTGGGCCCTGGAGGAGGGCGGGGTGCCGCACGCCAGCGTGCTGCCCTGGCGGCAGCTGTCCATGGTCGCCTTCGTCCTCGCGATCCTGCGGTACGCCGTGTTCGCCGACCGGGGCACCGCGGGCGAGCCCGAGGAGGTGGTCCTGCGCGACCGGGCCCTGGCGGTCATCGGGGTGGTGTGGATGACGATGTACGCGCTGGCGGTGGCCAATTGGTAGGGCCGCGACCCGCCCGCCGCGAGATCCTGGGGTTCGCCGCCGCCGGGCTCGCCGCCTACACCGTCGACCTCGCGCTGTTCACCGCCCTGCGCGGGCCCGCCGGACTCGGCCCGCTCACCGCCAAGAGCCTGTCCTTCCTCGCCGGCTGCAGCGTCGCCTACGCCGGGAACGCCCTCGGCACCTACCGGCACACCCGCCCGCGCGGGCCGCGCCCCTACGCCGCGTTCCTCGTGGTGAACGCCGCCGGGGCCGCCGTCCAGCTGCTCTGCCTGGCCGTGAGCCACTACGGGCTCGGGTTCACCTCCCAGCGCGCGGACACCGTCTCGGGGGCGGTCGTCGGCATGGCGCTGGCTACGGTCCTGCGGTTCTGGGGCACACGGACATGGGTGTTCCGTGCGGAGGGGAGAGTCGGATCGTGGACTGGCTGAAGAGACTCCCCGTCGTGGGGCCCTGGGTGGCCCGGCTGATGACCACGCACGCGTGGCGGTCCTACGAGCGCCTCGACCGGGTGAAGTGGACGCGGCTGGCGGCGGCGATGACCTTCGTCAGCTTCGTCGCGCTGTTCCCGCTGCTCACCGTGGCGGCGGCGATCGCGGCCGCCACGCTCAGCAAGGAGCAGCAGGACACGCTCCAGGACAAGCTGGCCGAACAGGTCCCCGGCATCTCCGACCAGCTCGACATCAACACCCTCGTGCAGAACGCCGGCACGGTCGGCCTCATCGCGGGCGCCGCCCTGCTGCTCACCGGCATCAGCTGGGTGGGCTCGGTGCGCGAGTGCCTGCGCGCGGTCTGGGAGCTGCCCGACGAGGAGGAGAACCCGCTGCTGCACAAGGCCAAGGACGCCGTCGTCCTGGTCGGCCTGGGCGGCGCGATCCTGGTGACGGTCCTCGCGTCCACCGTGGCCTCCGCGGCGGTCGGCTGGACGACCCGTCAGCTCGGTGTGGACGAGGCCGGCTGGGGCGGGGTCCTGCTGCGGGCCGCCGCCTTCCTGGTCGCGGTCCTCGCCGGCTTCCTGGTCCTGCTGTACGTGCTGACCCTGCTGCCGGGCGTCGAACCGCCGCGCCGCCGGCTGCTGGTGGCCGCCCTGATCGGCGCGATCGGCTTCGAACTGCTGAAGCTGCTGCTCAGCGGCTACATCCAGGGCGTGGCCACGAAGAGCATGTACGGCGCGTTCGGCGTGCCCGTCGCCCTGCTGCTGTGGATCAACTTCACGTCGAAACTGGTGGTGTTCTGCGCGGCCTGGACGGCGACCGGCAGCAAGGAGGCCGAACCGGTGGACGGGTCCGCGGCGCCGGAGACCTCCGGCGGCCCGGACCCGTCCGGCGGACCAGGGGTCAGGAACGGCCCCGGCGGCGCACCAGGTCGGGCAGCGGCCACCGGCGGTTGACCAGGAAGACGCCCGCGCCGAGCAGCGCGAGGACGCCCGCGGCGATGCCGAGCGCGACCCCGACGCCCCCCGACCCGCCGGCCGCGGAGGCGCCCACGGCGGGCTTGGCGGACTTCTCCGCGCCCTTGGCGCCCCCGGCCTCCCCGGACGTGCCCGCGCCGGGCTGCGCGGCGCCCTGGGCGCTCTTCGGCGCCACCAGCTCACCCACCGGCTGCACCTTGCCGGCCGCCTCGAAGCCCCAGTCGAACAGCCGCGCGGACTCCTTGTAGACCTCGTTGTGCTCCTTCTTCTCCGGGTTCATCACGGTGACGAGCAGCACCCGGCCGTCGCGCTCGGCGACGCCGGTGAAGGTGTGACCGGCGTTGGTGGTGTAACCGTTCTTCACCCCGGCGATGCCCGGATAGACCGACATGTCGTAGTCGCCGCGCAGCAGCCGGTTGGTGTTCTGGATCTCGAAGGACCCGCGCACCGACTTGCCCTTGCTCTTCTTCGTCGCCCCCGGGAACTTCGTGGTGACCGTCGAGCAGTACTCCCGGAAGTCCTTCTTCTGCAGCCCGGACCGCGCGAACAGCGTCAGGTCGTACGCCGACGACACCTGACCCGGCGCGTCGTAGCCGTCGGGGGAGACCACGTGCGTGTCGAGGGCCTGCAGCTCCTCGGCGTGCTCGTTCATCTCCCGCACGGTCTTGTCGACGCCGCCGTTCATCGCGGACAGCACGTGCACGGCGTCGTTCCCGGAGGCCAGGAAGACACCGAGCCACAGGTCGTGCACCGAGTACGTCTCGTTCTCCTTTATCCCGACCACGCTGGAGCCGGCGCCGACGCCCGCCAGGTCGGACACGGCCACCTTGTGCTCGGTGCTCTTCGGGAAGCGGGGCAGCACGGTGTCGGCGAACAGCATCTTCATGGTGCTCGCCGGGGCCAGCCGCCAGTGCGCGTTGTGCGCGGCGAGCACGTCGCCGGACTCGGCGTCGGCGACGATCCAGGAGCGGGCCGACAGGTCCTTCGGCAGGACGGGAGCGCCGCCCGCGAGGTTCACCTGGGTGCCGGGCCGGCCCAGCAGCTCCCCGCCCACCGTCGACATGTCCGCCGGGGGTGTGGCCGAAGGGCTCGTACTCGGCGACGGCCGGGGGGCCGCGTGCGCGACGGGCACGGTCAGCGCGAGGGACGACAGGACGGCGGAGGCGACCAGCAGGCCACGCCTGGCGGTCTTCGTAGGTGCGGGCACGAGCGGAAACGTACAGGGCGTTCCCATGGAAGTCCCGTTCCCGCCCCCACCCCGCTCCGTGCACCCGGCGGGGGACGGCGATACTGAGGACATGAAGCTCAGCCGCCCCGTCTCCTGGTTCCTGCTCGCCTTCGGAGTGTGGAGCTGGGTCATCTGGGTCACTTTCGTCAAAAACCTGATCAAGGACAGCAGCGGGCTCGCGTTCGAGGACGGGCAGCCCACGGCGTACTTCTGGGTGCATCTGCTGCTCGCCGTCGTCTCCTTCGTACTGGGGACGGTCGTCGGGGCCATCGGGTTGCGCGGAGTGCGCGCACTGCGCCGGACGTCATAGGAACTCGGCCACCGGGCCGGACGTTCACCGGGCACGTGAGGGAAAGGGAACGCCGGCGTGGTCATCGTCTTCGCGCTCGTCGCACTGCTCGTGCTGTCCGTGCTGGTGACGGGCAACTGGTGGGTGTGGCGCCGCCTCTTCCGCGACACGACCCGCGCTCCCGGGACCGTGCGCCGTGTGGGCGTGGCCGTGATCGCCGGTGGCTGGGCGCTGACGGTCGGCGCCCTGGTCGCCGAGCGCGCGGGAGCGCCCTTCTGGCTCCAGCGGACCCTGGCCTGGCCGGGCTTCCTGTGGCTGGCCCTGTCGCTGTACCTGCTGCTGTACCTCCTGGCCGGTGAGCTCGTACGGCCGCTGCTGCGCCGGTGGCTCGACCGGCGGGCGGGCGCCGGCGCGGCCGCGGCGCACCCCGGGCCGGACACCGCCGGGGCCGCCGCCCCGGCCACCGCGGCGGCCGCCCCGCGCGGCCCCCGGGGCGCGTCCCCGGCCACGGGCCGCGCGGCGGCGCTCACCGCCGACCCGCCCCCGGCCGGCCCCGACGGCCAGGACGCCCCCCGGCCCGAGCCCAGCCGCCGCCTGTTCGTCTCCCGGGTCGTCGCCGGCACCGCCGCGGCGGCCGCCGTCGGCACCGTCGGCTACGGCACCGGCACCGTGCTGCGCGGCCCGAGGGTCAAGCGGGTCACCGTGCCGCTCGCCAAGCTCCCACGCGCGGCCCACGGTTACCGGATCGCCGTCGTCAGCGACATCCACCTCGGACCGGTCCTCGGCCGGGGCTTCGCGCAGAAGGTCGTCGACACGATCAACGGCACCCAGCCCGACCTCATCGCGGTCGTCGGCGACCTGGTGGACGGCAGCGTCAAGGACCTGGGCCCGGCCGCCGCCCCCCTCGCGCGACTGAGGGCACGCGACGGCAGCTTCTTCGTCACCGGCAACCACGAGTACTTCTCGGGCGCCGCGCAATGGGTCGACGAGGTACGCCGCCTGGGCCTGCGCCCCCTGGAGAACGCCCGCACGGAACTGCCCCACTTCGACCTGGCCGGCGTCAACGACGTGGCGGGCGAGGACGAGGGGCAGGGCCCCGACTTCACGCGGGCGCTCGGCGACCGCGACACGGCACGCGCGTGCGTGCTCATGGCCCACCAGCCGGTCCAGATCCACGACGCCGTCGAGCACGGCGTCGACCTCCAGCTCTCCGGGCACACCCACGGCGGTCAGCTCTGGCCGGGCAGCCTCATCGCCGAGCTGGCGAACCCGACCGTGGCCGGACTGGAGCGCTACGGCGACACCCAGCTGTACGTCAGCCGGGGCGCGGGCGCCTGGGGCCCGCCCACGCGTGTGGGCGCCCCGTCCGACATCACCGTGATCGAGCTGGCGTCCCGTCAGGCCTGACCTGCGTGTGCCCGTGAGGTGACCGAATTGTGAAACCTGCTGGAAACGCCCGTAGGTAAGTTCTTTCTCATGTCGGCAGAATCCCCTTCCGCCCGATGAAACCCGTGTGATTAGGTGTGCCCGCCACTTAGGGGAGTGGCTGAAAAATAAACAGCTTCACGCGGGGGCCCTTCGGGGCCTGGGGAGAGGGCACACCCATGCGTACGGTTCGCATGCGGATTCTCGCGACGCTGCTCGTGCTGGCGGCCGTGGGAGTGGGTGGCTGGCAGTTGTTGCCGTCACAGCAGAACCAGGAACGAACCATCACGGTCGGCACGACGGACGCCGTCACCTCGCTCGACCCGGCCGGCGCCTACGACGCCGGCTCCTGGGCGTTGTTCAGCAACGTCTTCCAGTCGCTGATGACCTTCGAGGCCGGTGGTGTGACACCCGTCCCGGACGCCGCCGAGAGCTGCGGCTGGGTCGGCGACGACCTGCGGACGTACCGGTGCGAGCTGCGCGAGGGCCTCAGGTTCCCGAGCGGCCGGGAGATGACCGGGGAGGACGTCAGGTTCTCCTTCGACCGGGTCAAGCGGATCAACTCGGACGTCGGCCCGGCCTCGCTGCTCGACACGCTCGGCTCGGTGCGCGCGAAGGGCCGTACCGTCACCTTCCGGCTGTCGTCGCCCGACGCCACGTTCCCGCTCAAGGTCGCCACCGGCGCGGGCGCCATCGTCGACCGGGAGAAGTACCCGGCGGGCGAGCTGCGCACCGGTGACTCCGTGGACGGCACCGGCCCGTACACGCTGTCCGGCTACAGCGAGGGCAAGCAGGCCCGGCTCGACCCCAACCCCCGGTACAAGGGCGCGGTCGGCGGCGGCGCCACCCCGGTCGAACTGCGCTACTACTCCGACGCGGACGCCCTCGGCGACGCCTGGACCGACCGGCGGATCGACGTGGCCACGCGCACGCTGCCGCCCCGCGTCCTCGCCGGCCTCAACGCCGCCGACAGCGACCAGCGCGTGTCGGAGGCCGACAGCTCCGAGGTCCGCAACCTGTACCTCAACACCCGCGCCTCCTCCCCGCTGCACGACGTGCGGGTGCGCAAGGCCATGGCGTGGCTGCTGGACCGCGAGAAGCTGGCCGCCACCGTCTACAAGGGGACCGTCGACCCCCTGTACTCGCTGATCCCGACCGGCATCACCGGCCACACCACCTCGTACTTCGACGCCTACCCGAAGCAGAGCACCGCCAAGGCGCGCGCCCTGCTGGAGAACTCCGGGATCACCCTGCCGGTGCGCTTCACCTACGGCTTCGCCACCGGCCGCGGCTCCGGCGGCGAGGAGGCCGAGGAGATCAAGCAGCAGCTGGAGGCGAGCGGCCTGTTCAAGGTCGACGTCAAGGGCTACGAGTGGACCGACTTCCAGAAGCGCTGGGCGGGCGGCAAGCTCGACGCGTACGCGGTCGGCTGGGTCGCCGACTTCCCCGACCCGGACACCTACGGCGGCCCCCTCGTCGGCACCAAGGGCACCATGAACACCGGCTACAGCGACAAGACGGTCGACCGGCTGATCACCGCCAGCCAGCAGTACGCCGACCGCGCGCAGGCCACCCGGGACTTCCGGGACATGCAGGAGGCCGTCGCCCGGGACGTGCCGCTGATCCCGCTGTGGCAGGCCAAGGAGTACGTCGTCACCACCGAGGACGTCGGCGGCGGACAGTACCTGTCGGACGGCACCGGCGTGTTCCGGCTGTGGAGCCTCGGCTGGATCTGACACGGGACCACCCGGCCGGCGGTGTCAGGAGACGGGCACCGCCGGCAGGGTCACCGTGACCGCCAGCCCCTCACCGGGCGCCGTCCGCACGGCGACCTGACCGCCGTGCGCCTCCACCACGCCCTGCACGATCGCCATGCCCAGACCGCTGCCCGCGCCCCCGCCGGCCCGGAAGAACCGGTCGAACACGCGGGCCGCGTCCTCCTCGCACAGACCGGGCCCCCGGTCGCGCACACACAGCCGTACGGCCTTGTCGTCCCGCTCCACCTCCAGCCGCACCGGCACGTCGGCGGGCGTGTGCGTGCGGACGTTGCTCAGCAGATTGCCCAGCACCTGACGCAGCCCCGACTCGTCGGCGTGCACCAGGAGCGACCCCTCGGCGCCCACGGTCAGCGGCCGTTCGGGCTGCTGCACCCGCAGGTCCTCCGCCGCCTCCCGCACCAGCCGGCTCAGGTCCACGTTGCGGAACCGCAGGGCGGGCCGCTGGTCGAGGCGGGCCAGGGTGAGCAGTTCGTCGACGAGCCGGCCCATCCGGTCCACCTCGCCGTTCATCCGGTCCCAGACCCGTTTGCGCTCGGCCTGGTCCGGCAGCATCCCCTTGTCGTACAGCTGGAGATAGCCGCGGATCGCGGACAGCGGGGTGCGGAGCTCGTGCGAGGCGTCGCCGACGAAGCGCCGCAGCTGGGCCGCGCTGCGCTCGCGTGTGCGGTACGCCGACTCCACCTGGTGCAGCATCGAGTTCAGAGCCAGCCGCAGCTGCTCGACCTCCAGGGTGGCGTTGCCGCTGGAGGGGACGCGCCGGGTCAGATCGCCCTCGGCGATGGCCGACGACGTCTCCACCATGTCCTCCAGCGGCCGCATGCGCCGGCGCACGCCGAACATCGTCAGACAGCCCAGCAGGGCCAGCAGGCCGGTGCCGACGGCCAGGTCCATCTTGAGCGCCTTGCCCATGCCCTCGTGCAGGCCCTCGGTGGGCATGGCGATGAGGACGACCGTGCCGTCCGTCAGCCGGGCACCGGCCATCCGGTAGCGCTCGCCCTCGACGGTGACGTCGCGCGGCTCCTCGTCCGCGGCCAGCGCCCGCGGGTCGGACACGGACGACGCGAGGGCGTGCTGGCGGGGAGTGGGCCGCAGCGGGCCCAGGGCGACCGGCTCGCCGGTGGGGTCGACCGCGACGTAGACCATGGACGGGGTGGGCAGCGGGTCGGTGTCGGTGGCGCCGTCCCCGCTGAACCGGTCCAGGGCGATGCCCAGTTCGCTCAGCGACTCGATCTGGCGCAGCGTGAACCCGGCCTGGCCGAGCGTGCCGCGCGCGCTCTTCAGCTCGGTGTCGACCTTGTCGAGCAGATAGAACCGCGCGGTCATCAGGCTGACGGCGGTCGCGACGACGATGCCCGCGGCCAGCAGCGCCACGTTCACCAGGGTCAGCTTGCCGCGCAGCGAGCGTATGCCGCGGCGCCGGCACCGCTCCAGCAGGTGCCGGGCCCTCATGCCAGCCCGTATCCGACGCCGCGCCGGGTGGTGATCACCGGGGGCCCCAGGGCGTCCAGCTTGCGCCGCAGATAGCTGATGTACGTCTCGACGACGGTCGACTCCGGCGGAGTGTGCTCGTACTGCCAGACGTGGCGCAGGAGTTGCTCCTTGGGCACGACCCGGCCGCCGTTGCGCACCAGGAACCGCAGCAACGCGTACTCGGTCGGGGTCAGTTCGACCGTACGGCCCGCGCGGCGCACCGAGTACGTCGTCTCGTCCAGCTCCAGGTCGCCGTAGCGCAGCGGCGGGCGCTGCGGCAGGACGTCGGCGGGGCGGGTGCGGCGCAGCACCGCCGTGATCCGGGCGACGACCACGTCCACGTCGAACGGCTTGGTGATGTAGTCGTCGCCGAAGCCGAGCGCGCCGACGATCTCCGCCGGGGCGTCCCGCGCGGTGAGGAAGACCAGCGCCAGCTCGGGCCGGGTGCGCCGCAGTTCACGGCCGAGGGCGCGCCCGTCGCCGTCCGGGAGCATGACGTCGAGCAGCGCCACGTCCGGCCGGGTGTGCTCGGCGAGGGCGACCGCGTCGCGGACGGTGCCCGCCGTCATCACCTCGAACCGGTGGTAGCGCAGGGCGATCCGGAGGACGTCGGCGATGCTCTCCTCGTCCTCCACGACCAGCACGGTGCCTGAAGCCGTCGTCATGCCCCCAGTATCGGCGGGCCCGCGCGCGGCCGGGCCGGTTGCGTCTTTGGAGTTCCTTGAGAGTCATGGCCGTCGCCTGCCGCGAGGGCGGGCGCGCACCCAATGCTGGTGCGCAGGACCTGGGGGACCATCCGACCGACTAAGGAGCGTTGAGCGTGGCGGCATTGGCACGGTGGTGCTATCGGCACCGGCTGGTGGTCCTGTTGCTCTGGCTGGGGGCGTTGTTCGGCCTGGGCGCGGCGAGTTCGGGGGCGGGCACGAACTACGCGAACGTCTTCTCCCTCCCGGACACCGACTCGGCGACCGCGTACGACCTGATGGAGAAGGCCTTCCCGGAGCGCGCCGGCGACACCGACACGGTGGTGTGGAAGGTGGACGAGGGATCCGTACGGGACGCCTCCGTACGCTCCCGGATCGAACCCGCCCTGAAGGAGATCGGGCGGATGAAGGGCGTCGGCGAGGTCACCGACCCGTACGCGGAGCAGGGGGCCGCGCAGATCAGCCGGGACGGGCGGATCGCGTACGCGCAGGTCACCTTCACCGAGCAGGCCAACGCCGTCCCCAAGGAACTCATCGAGGACGTCGTGGACACCGCTCAGGCCGCCGAGCGGGACGGCCTGCGGGTCGAGCTCGGCGGGCAGGCCATCGCCCGCACCCAGGAGCCCCCGCAGGGCACGGCCGAGGCCGTCGGCATCCTCGCCGCCGCCGTGGTGCTGTTCCTCGCGTTCGGCTCGCTGTTCGCGATGCTGCTCCCCATCGTGGTGGCCGTCGCGGGCGTCGGCACCGGCATGATCGCCACGATGCTGATGAGCCACGTCACCGACGTGCCCGAGGTGGCCCCGCTGCTCGGCTCGCTCATCGGTCTCGGCGTCGGCATCGACTACGCCCTGTTCATCGTGACCCGGCACCGGCGCGGCATCCTGCGCGGGATGAAGCCGGAGGAGGCGGCCGTGACCGCCCTCAACACCTCCGGGCGCGCGGTGCTGTTCGCGGGCGGCACGGTGTGCATCGCGCTCGCCGGGATGCTCGTGATGAACATGCGGTTCCTGGACGGTGTGGTCATCGCGACCTCGCTCACCGTCGTCCTGAGCGTGCTCGCCGCGATCACGCTGCTGCCGGCCCTGCTGGGCCTGCTCGGCATGCGGGTGCTCAGCCGGCGGCAGCGGGCCCGGCTCGCCGCGGCCGGTCCGGAGCCCGCCGAGATCGCCGGGCTCGCGGCACGCTGGTCGGCGTACGTCCAGCGGCGTCCGCGTCCGGTCGTCGCCATGGCCGTCGTCGTCATGGCCGTCCTCGCGATCCCCGTGCTGTCGCTGCGGCTCGGCGCCACGGACCAGGGCAACCACCAGGAGTCCACGACCACCCGGCAGGCGTACGACCTGCTCGCCGAGGGCTTCGGCCCCGGCTTCAACGGGCCGCTCCAGGTCGTCGTCGAGGGCGAGGCGCCCGCCGGTCTGGTCGACGGCATCCGCGGCACCGAGGGCGTCGCGCAGGTCGCGCCCGTCCCGCCCGCCAACGGGGTCACCGTGATCCAGGTGGTGCCGGACACCTCACCGCAGTCCGAGGAGACCGACGCCCTGATCGACCGGCTGCGGGACGACGTGATCCCGGAGTCGGGCGCCGAGGCCCATGTGGGCGGGGTGACGGCCGTGTTCAAGGACTTCGCGTCGGTGACCGGTGACCGGCTGCCGTACTTCGTGGCCACGATCATCGCGCTCGGCTTCCTGCTCCTGCTGATCGCGTTCCGCTCGCTGGTGGTGCCGCTGACGGCCGCCCTGATGAACCTCATCGCGGCAGCCGCCTCCTTCGGCGTCCTGGTGGCCATCTTCCAGTGGGGCTGGGGCACGGAGCTGATCGGCGTCGGCAAGGAGGGCCCGATCACCTCGTTCCTGCCGGTCATCATGCTGTCCCTGCTGTTCGGCCTGTCCATGGACTACCAGGTGTTCCTGGTGAGCCGGATGCACGAGGAGTGGGTCCACACCAAGGACAACGCGCGCGCGGTGCGCGTCGGCCTCGCGGAGACCAGCCGCGTCATCAACTCGGCGGCGCTCATCATGATCTGCGTGTTCAGCGCGTTCGTCCTGAGCGGCGACATGGAGGGCGCGATGGCCGGCATCGGCCTCGCGGCGGCCGTCGCGCTGGACGCCTTCATCCTGCGGACCGCGCTGGTGCCGGCCGCGATGCACCTGCTCGGCAAGGCCAACTGGTGGCTGCCCGAGTGGATGGAGAAGCGGCTTCCGCACCTGGCCGTCGAACCGGCGGAGGAGCCCGCTCCGGCCGCGCCCGCGCCGGACGGCCCGGCCGGCACCTCGGTCGTGCACGGCTTCGTCCTCACCGCCGACGGCGAACCCGTCGACGGCGCCGCGGTGACGCTGCTCAGCAAGGGCGGACGGCAGCTGGACCGGGTGACGTCCCTGGCCGACGGGTCGTACATCCTCTCGGTGCCGGCGCCGGGCACCTATCTGCTGGCGGCGAGCGCACCGGCGTACGGGTCACGCGCCGCGCACGTCGTCGTGGCGGACGGGCCGCTGGTGCACGACGTCGAACTGACCGGGGACGAGGTCGACGCCGTCAACTGACCCGGCGATCCCTCAGGGGCGCTCGTCGCGGGCGGGCGCCCCCGGGGACTCCTTCGCCGGGTCCGGGATCATCCGGGTCATCCCCGGCAGGAAGTCCGTGAACAGGTCGTGCACCTCGCGCACCAGGGGGCGCAGCACCCGGAAGCGGGCCAGGGAGACCCCGCGCGCGGTGAGCCGGGCGCCGCGCTCGGCGAGCCGGTAGCTGCGCTCACGGCCCTCGGTCCGGTCGAAGATCCAGTACAGGACGAGTCCCATCTGGGACAGCCACATCAGCTCCGGCAGGATCTCGCGCAGTTCCTCCGGCACCTTCGTCCGGGTCGCGCCCGCCAGCACCTGCCGGTGGATGCTGATGGCCTCCTGGCGCGCGTGCTCCGACTCCTGCGAGAACGGGCTGAGCGGGCTGTCGGGGTCGGCGGCGTTCTTGAAGAACTGCACGGCGAACTCGTGGTACGGCGTGGCGATGTCCAGCCAGGCCCGCAGCACGCCCGCGAGGCGCGCCTCCAGGTCCGTCTCCCGGGCCAGGATGTCCCGGACCGCCGCCTGGTGCTCGGCGGCGATCCGGTCGTAGAAGCCCTGGATCAGGTGCTCCTTGCCCTCGAAGTAGTAGTACGCGTTGCCGACGGAGACCCCGGCCTCCTGGGCGATCGCCCGCATCGTCGTCTTGTCGTAGCCGCGCTCCTGGAACAGCCGCATGGCGGTCTCCAGGATCAGCGCACGGGTCTGCTCGGACTTGCTGGGCGTGTCGCCCGGCTCGGGGCGGTCGTTCTTCGAGGGCACGGAACGAGCCTAACCAGTGCCGATCAGGAGGACTGCGCCGCCTGGTAGAGGTTCTGCGCGTCGGCGCCGAAGTACGGGCCGTGAAGGCCGTATGCCGAACCCGTCCCGCCTCCGGGCGGTACGCGCCCCCTCGTGTCCCCGGTTCACGAGGGGGTCGCGCACTCCCCGTCGGCACAGCCCGGCGGGTGGTAGGTCCAGCCCGCCGTCCGGTCGTAGACCCATCCCTGGCCCTGCGGCCGCGTCCGTCCGCGGCCCTGCGCCCCGCGCCACGCGGCGGCCGCGAGCACGGCCCCCCGGGCGAGCCGCGCCCCGCTCGGGGTGCTCAGGCGGTGCGCCAGCGTCCGGTGCCTGCGCAGCGCCCACAGAGTGACGATCCAGGCGGCGGCGCCCCGGTACACCTGCCCGGCGTCCCCGACGACGGTGATCTCGTCGAGCGTGGCCCGGTGGTCGAGGCCGGGGAAGCGCCGGCGGGCCTCGGCGGACCCGGCAGGCACCGTCTCCAACGGCACCCACTTCGGCTGCCGTACGAGCCAGTCGCGGACGAAGGTGCACAGGGAGCACTCGGGGTCGTACAGGACGGTCAGCGCGCGGACCGGTGTCGCGGCGGCCCTCTCAGGCGTCTCGGCTGGCATGCCGGGCCCCGCTCAGGCCTCGGCCGACGGGGCGATCCAGCCCTGCGGCGCGACTGGCGGCAGCTGCTCGCGCTCCATCACCCCGCGCCGCCGGATCTTGTTGAGGACGTAGACGTTGGCGAGGTGCATGAACCCGAGCACGAGCAGGACCACGCCGAGCTTGGTCGACAGGGCCTCGAAGATGCCGCGGGTGTCGGCGACGGTGCCGTCGTCGCTCAGATACAGCGCGACGAAGCCGAGGTTGACGAGGTAGAAGCCGACCACCAGCAGGTGGTTCACGGCGTCCGCGAGCTTCTCGTTGCCGTGCAGGACGTCGGCGAGGAAGATCCGCCCGTTGCGGCTGAGCGTCCGGGCCACCCAGACGGTGAGCCCGATGCTGACGGCCAGGTAGATGACATAGGCGATGACCGTGCGGTCCATGGCCCGACCCCCTCTTGAACGTGTTCAAATCTCTGACACGGATGACAGTAGACCTGTGTTTGAACACGTTCAACTCGCGGGCGTGAGGCGTGCGTCACGCCGTCAGGAGGCCCTACCCGTCAGGGCCTTCGGCCCAGTTCCGGACGCTTGGTGTAGTCCGTGAGACCGATGACGTTCCCCCAGGGGTCGGCGATCTCCACGGTCCAGCCGGTGGCCGTCGAGAACGGCTCGTCCAGCGGCTGCGTCCCCGCGTCCCGCAGGATCCGCGCCGCCGCCCGTGCGTCCGGCACCTCCAGCCACACGCGCGCGGACGGCCACGGCGGGGTGCGCCGCCCGAACCCGTCCTCGTGCCGCAGCAGGATGCCCGGCGTCTCGCCCCCCACCTTCAGCAGCGCGATCCCGGCATCGTCGAGCCGGAACCCGACGGTGAACCCGGCCCGCTCGTAGAACCCGACGGCCTCGGCGATGTCGCCGACCGGCAGCAGCACGTTGTCGAACCCGAGCAGCTCGTACGAAGAATCGTCTGACATGCCGTCAGATAGTAGGCGCCGCGACCCGGAAATCCGGTGAAGGGCACCCCGGTCCGCGCGTGGCGGGATTCCTGCTGCAAGATGTCCTGCATCCATTCGCCTGCGGATGATCCGATTGACAGACTTCGGGGGAACTCGCCTTGTCCGAAACGCCACAGCAGCCCCAGCCCGATGAGGCGCAGTCCCATGGGCCGCAGTCCCATGGGCCGCAGTCCCATGGGCCTCAGCCCGGCAACCCCGGGCCCTACGGGTATCCCCAACCCGGCCAGCCCCCTTACCCCGGCTACGGCCAGCCCCCGTACCCCGGCTACGCCCAGCCCGGTTACGGATACATCCCCCCCGGTTCCTTCACCGGCGACCCCCAGGCCCCTTACGGATACGACGTGTTGGGCCGCCCCTACTCCGACAAGTCGAAGGTCGTCGCGGGCGTCCTCCAGCTCACCCTGGGCAGCTTCGGCGTCGGCCGCTTCTACATCGGCCATGTCGGTATCGGCCTCGCCCAGCTCTTCACTTGCGGCGGCCTGGGCATCTGGGCGCTGATCGACGGCATCGTCATGCTGGTCAGCGACGGCAAAACCGACAGTGACGGGCGGGTCCTGCGTGGCTGACGCCGGGCGCCTCTCCGCGAGGTGCCCGGCCGCCTTGCGGCATCCGGCGGCAGCCCCCCTGGCAACGCTTGCCGCGGGTGCGGCCGGCTCCGCGTATCTGTACGGCACCGATCCGCACGAGTCCGGTCACTGGCTTCCGCGGTGCCCGTTCCGGCTGGTCACCGGTCTGCTCTGTCCTGCCTGCGGCGGCACCCGCATGGTGTACGACCTGATGCACGGTCACCTGGCCCAGGCATGGCTGGACAACCGGTTCCTGTTGCTCGCCTCGCCGTTGGCGCTCGCGCTGTTGGGCCGCTGGGCGTGGGAGGGCCTGCGCGGGCGCGCCTGGCGGCCGCGTCTGGGGACGAAGGGAGTGGCCGGCGTCCTCGGGATCGCGGTGGCGTGGACGGTGCTGAGGAACGTCGTCGGCTGAGTTTGATCACGGATCAGGAACGATGGATCTTCACCTCTCCCCCATTTCCCTCCGCTGTACCTAAGCTCACCGGTCACAGGGGGGATGTCCTGGCACGGCTGAGCTGTGCGAGGGCGTCGGTCGGCAGCTGCGGACATCTCAAAGCGCGTTTCGCGACGTCATGCGTCCCTTCTGCACTCCCCGTTCAGACATGCAGCACAGGAGCCAGTCGCCATGACCGTCCCCACCCCGCAGGCCCCCTACGGCGTCGACCCGATGGGCCGGCCCTACTCCGACAAGTCCAAGATCGTCGCCGGTATCCTCCAGCTCTTCCTGGGCACCCTGGGCATCGGCCGCTTCTACGTCGGCTCCGTCGGCGTGGGCGTCGCGCAGCTCCTCACCTGCGGAGGCCTCGGCTTCTGGGCTCTGATCGACGGCATCCTGTTCCTCACCAGCAACGACCGCACCGACAAGGAAGGCCGCGTCCTCCGCGGCTGACCTCCCCACCCGCAACGCCTCTCGCCCCGCCGATCACTCGACCTGCGGGGCGGAGTCAGCTCCCGGCCTCCAGAACGGCCGCCACGTCCAGCGTGACCTCGGCTCCGATCGAGTCGGGAAGGGTCACGATCTCGCCGGGCGGACACGAGGAGCCGGCCCCCGATGATCTCGACGCTGTAGCCCGGATTGCGGTCCATGAGGTGGATCGCCTCCGCGATCAGCGGACGCTCGTGGTGGGGCCGCTGTGCCTCCCAAGGGCTGGTGTCGAGACCATCAGGGTAGGGCGGCAAGGCCCTCACGTCGGTCTCCGTCGCATTCACCCGTAGGTGTGGCATCAATACGAGGGCCCCGTTTCCGATGGAAACGGGGCCCTCGGTCGCACAGATGCCAGGTGATCAGTAGCGGCGCGTGATCAGGGCGCGCTTGACCTCCGCGATCGCCTTCGTGACCTCGATGCCGCGCGGGCAGGCGTCCGTGCAGTTGAAGGTCGTGCGGCAGCGCCAGACGCCGTCCTTGTCGTTCAGGATCTCCAGGCGCTGCTCGCCGGCCTCGTCACGCGAGTCGAAGATGAAGCGGTGCGCGTTGACGATGGCCGCCGGGCCGAAGTACTGGCCGTCGTTCCAGAAGACGGGGCACGACGACGTGCAGGCGGCGCAGAGGATGCACTTCGTGGTGTCGTCGAAGCGCTCCCGGTCCTCCGCCGACTGCAGACGCTCGCGCGTGGGCTCGTTCGTGTCCTTCGTGATGAGGAAGGGCATGACGTCCCGGTACGCCTGGAAGAACGGCTCCATGTCGACCACGAGGTCCTTCAGGACCGTGAGGCCCTTGATGGGCTCGACCGTGATCGGCTTCTCGGGGTTGATGTCCTTGATCAGCGTCTTGCACGCCAGGCGGTTCTTGCCGTTGATCCGCATCGCGTCCGAGCCGCAGATGCCGTGGGCGCACGAGCGGCGGAACGTCAGCGTGCCGTCCAGCTCCCACTTGATCTTGTGGAGGCCGTCGAGGACGCGCTCCTTGGGGTCGATCTCCAGCTGGAAGTCTTCCCACACCGCCTCGGCCGAGACCTCCGGGTTGAAACGGCGGACCCGGAACGTGACCGTGATGTAGGGGGAGGCGTCGGACTGCGCCTCGGCCTTGTCCAGAACGGGGGTTGCCATCAGTACTTACGCTCCATCGGCTGGTAGCGGGTCTGGACGACCGGCTTGTAGTCGAGACGAATGGACTCCGTGCCGTCGTCGCCCACCTCGCGGTACGCCATGGTGTGGCGCATGAAGTTGACGTCGTCGCGGTTCGGGTAGTCCTCGCGGTAGTGACCGCCGCGGGACTCCTTGCGGGCCAGCGCGGAGACCGCCATGACCTCGGCCAGGTCGAGCAGGTTGCCCAGCTCGATGGCCTCCAGCAGGTCCGTGTTGAACCGCTTGCCCTTGTCCTGGATCGAGACGTTCTTGTAGCGCTCGCGCAGCTCCGCGATCTTCTCGACCGCCGTCTTGATGGTCTGCTCCGTGCGGAACACCATGACGTTGGCGTCCATGGTCTCCTGGAGCTCCTTGCGCAGGGTCGCCACGCGCTCGGTGCCCGTGGACGTGCGCAGCCGCTCGACCTGCTCGAGCACCAGCTCGGCGGGGTTCTCCGGCAGCTCGACGAAGTCGGCCTTCTGGGAGTACTCGGCGGCGGCGATGCCCGCGCGCTTGCCGAACACGTTGATGTCCAGCAGCGAGTTGGTGCCGAGGCGGTTCGCGCCGTGCACGGACACGCAGGCCACCTCGCCGGCCGCGTACAGACCGGGGACGACGGTGGTGTTGTCCGCCAGGACCTCACCCTCGACGTTGGTCGGGATGCCGCCCATGGCGTAGTGCGCGGTCGGCTGGATCGGGATCGGGTCCGTGTAGGGCTCGATGCCGAGGTAGGTGCGCGCGAACTCCGTGATGTCCGGGAGCTTGGCGTCCAGCTGCTCCGGCGGGAGGTGCGTCAGGTCCAGGTAGACGTGGTCGCCCTCGGGACCGCAGCCGCGGCCCTCGCGGATCTCCGTGTAGATGGAGCGCGAGACGACGTCACGCGAGGCGAGGTCCTTCATGACCGGCGCGTACTTCTCCATGAAGCGCTCGCCGTCCTTGTTGCGGAGGATGCCGCCCTCACCGCGGGCGCCCTCCGTCAGCAGGATGCCCATGCGCCAGATGCCGGTCGGGTGGAACTGGAAGAACTCCATGTCCTCCAGCGGGATACCGCGCCGGTAGCAGGCGGCCTGGCCGTCGCCCGTCAGGGTGTGCGCGTTGGACGTCACCTTGAAGAACTTGCCGGTGCCGCCGGAGGCGTAGATGACCGACTTGGCCTGGAAGACGTGGATCTCACCGGTCGCCAGCTCGTACGCCACGACACCGGCGGACTTCCGGACGCCGTCGACCTCGGTGATCAGCTGGTCCAGGACGTAGAACTCGTTGTAGAACTCCACGCCCTCCTTGACGCAGTTCTGGTACAGCGTCTGGAGGATCATGTGGCCGGTGCGGTCCGCGGCGTAGCAGGACCGGCGGACCGGGGCCTCGCCGTGGTTGCGCGAGTGACCGCCGAAGCGGCGCTGGTCGATCGTGCCGTCCGGCGTGCGGTTGAACGGCAGGCCCATCTTCTCCAGGTCGAGGACGGAGTCGATGGCCTCCTTCGCCAGGATCTCGGCGGCGTCCTGGTCGACCAGGTAGTCACCGCCCTTGACGGTGTCGAAGGTGTGCCACTCCCAGTTGTCCTCCTCCACGTTGGCCAGCGCGGCGGCCATGCCGCCCTGCGCGGCGCCCGTGTGGGAGCGGGTGGGGTACAGCTTGGTCAGCACGGCGGTGCGGCTGCGCTTCGTCGACTCGATGGCCGCGCGCATACCCGCGCCACCGGCGCCGACGATGACGGTGTCGTACTTGTGGATCTTCATGGTCGGTTACCTCAGCCCCGTGCCTAGCGGATGTTCGGGTCGAAGGTGAAGATCACCAGCGTGCCCAGCAGGATGGTGAACACCGTGGCGGTGTAGAGCAGGCCCTTCAGCCACAGCCGGGTGTTCGCGCGCTCCGCGTAGTCGTTGATGACCGTGCGCAGACCGTTGGCGCCGTGGAGCATCGCGAGCCAGAGCATCAGCAGGTCCCAGACCTGCCAGAACGGCGAGGCCCAGCGGCCGGCCACGAAGGCGAAGCCGATCTTCGAGACGCCGCCGTCCAGCACCAGCTGGATCAGCAGGTGGCCGATGACGAGGACGACCAGCACGACGCCGGACAGGCGCATGAACAGCCAGGCGGCCAGCTCGAAGTTGCCCCGGGTGGACCGGGGGGTCTTCTTGGTCCGCTTGCGCGGCGCCTCGATGAGCGGGGCCGGGTTGTCGACGTTGTAGAGCGAGGCGCCCTCGACCGGGCCGATCCCGGACGCGGTGGTTTCAGTCGTGGACATGTGCGTCAGCTCCCGAACAGTTCACGAGCGGCGTGGCCGAGGACGGGGTAGATCGCCCCGAGCATGAGCACGAGCCACAGACCGACGACGGACCAGAGCATCTGCTTCTGGTAGCGCGGGCCCTTCGACCAGAAGTCGACGGCGATGACGCGCAGGCCGTTGAGCGCGTGGAACAGGATGGCGGCGACGAGGCCGTACTCCAGCAGCGCGACGATCGGCGTCTTGTAGGTGGCTACGACCTTGTCGTAGTCCTCGGGGGAGACACGGACGAGAGCGGTGTCCAGCACATGAACGAACAGGAAGAAGAAGATGAGGACGCCGGTGACTCGGTGAGCCACCCAGGACCACATTCCTTCCCGGCCGCGGTACAGCGTTCCAGCCGGCACGGAAGTCCCTCCGGGAGCGGGGTATCGGGGCCTGCCGGCTTGTGCTGTCGGTCGGGCCCGGCCGGGTACGGTCCACCGGCCCCCAGCATCGTAGCGACGGTTGCCTGCGGCGCTTACGCCGGGCCTGGCGGTGTGATCAAACTGGCACGCGGATGGTCCATTCGCGGCCTGTGCGCCGGGATGCCCGTCTCAGGCGAGATGGCTGACCAGCCGCCCCTTCGCGAGCCGCCGTAGTTCCTCCGCCGCGAGGACCCTTTCTTCCTCCGGATCGTTTGCCAATCGTGACCGGATGCCTGCCAATACATGGTCCAGGCTCTCGGTGTGCGTCAGGCCGTCCAGGCAGATAATGAACCCATGCCCGAATTTGGCCTCATACGCGGCGTATGCCGCGCTCAGGGCGGTGTGTGCCGCCGAGTAGACGTCCTCCGGCAGGAACGGCAGCCCCTCCGCCGCCAGCGCGTGCGACAGCTCCGCCGGCGTCAGGTCGTACGCGGCCTCGTCGCAGGCGGCCAGCAGGGCGCCGATGTCGGGGTAGGGGCGGTGGTCCGCCACCCGATCGGCCCAGCGGGCGCTGTGCAGGCAGGTCAGAAGGGTGGCCCGGGCCTCGTGCGGGGGAGCGGAGTTGAACGGCTCCAGCCCGCCCGGGGGCGGTGTACGGGTCTGTTCGGGCAGCGCCGGTATGGCGACTCGGCCGGGAAGATGTGTGGGCGTCACGTGGGTTTCGGCAGGGGATTCTGGGAGAGGCGTGGCGCCACGCTACCGACTGTGGACGTGAGGTGTCCGACCGATGCCCGAATTTCAGCCGAACGGGAGAGTTTCAGAACGTGTGCTGGACGGCTGACAGTGTCCGCAGGCCCTAGGTTGGCGCCGTGAGTCAGCACAGGCGCCGGGCACCGGCGAAGAAGGCCCTGAAGAACACCTGGGTGCTGATCGTCGCGGTGGTCCTCGTGACGGTCGGCGCCGGCGTGGGCATCGCCCTCCTCGTGAGCGGCGGCGACGACGACCGGGCCGGATCGGGACAGCGGTCCGCCTCCGGCGCCTCGGAGGGCGTCCCGGCCGGGTCCGACGGCGCCACCCCCTCGCCCAGCCGGACGTACCCGCTGTCCAAGGCGCCCGCGACGATCCCCGCCGTGCGGTCGCACACCGCCGCGCGCGGGCCCGGCTGGCGGCCCGCCGACAAGAACCGCGTCGTCGTCAGCGACGACGAGCTCGCCGACGAGGGCAAGCTCATCGCCGGCGAGCTGGGCATGGACTACGCGGGCCGCAAGGACGACGTCCGCGCCGGAGACGTACGGCTGTCGCTGAACGACGACGAGGGCGCGAACCCGGAGTCGTACACGATGACCGTCCGCGACGGGCGGGTCGTCATCAGCGGACCCGGCGAGGCCGGCGTCTTCTACGGCACCCGGACGCTCAAGCAGGAGGTGCACGGCGGCGGCACCGCGCCCGAGGGCGTCGTGCGGGACGAGCCCGCCAAGCCGGTGCGCGGCCTCATGCTCGACATCGCCCGCAAGCACTTCACCGCGGACTGGATCGAGGACCGGGTGCGGGAGCTGGGCGACCTCAAGTACAACCAGCTCGGCCTGCACTTCTCCGACGACCAGGCGTTCCGCATCGAGTCCACCTCGCACCCGGAGATCGTCTCCAAGGAGCACCTCACCAAGGCGCAGGTCCGCAAGATCGTGAAGCTGGCCGAGAGCCGGCACATCACGGTCGTCCCGGAGATCGACTCGCCCGGGCACCTCGGGGCCGTCATCGCCGCCCACCCCGACCTCCAGCTGCGCAACGTGAACGGGGTGGCGACCCGCGGCGCCGTGGACATCTCCAAGCCCGCCGCCGCCGAGATCGTCGACGACCTGCTCAACGAGTACGCCGGGCTGTTCCCCGGGAACCAGTGGCACCTCGGCGGCGACGAGTACCAGGCGCTGGTCGTCTCCAACCCCGAGGCGTCCTACCCGCAGCTCGCCCGCGCCGCCCGGGACGCCTTCGGCGCCGGCGCCGGCGTCGCCGACCTCGCCACCGCGTGGGTCAACGACCGCGCCGACACCGTCCGCGCCCACGACCGCACGCCCCGCGCCTGGAACGACGGCTTCTTCCGGGACACCAAGGTCACGGTCGACAAGGACGTCCAGGTGGCGTACTGGACCGGCAAGGAGATCGGGGCCCGCACCCCGGACCAGTACCTCGCCGAGGGACGCAAGGTCATCAACTACAACGACGAGTTCCTCTACTACGTGCTCGGCGAGCCGCAGACCTTCGTCTATCCGACGGGCGAGCGGATCTACCAGCAGTGGACGCCGCGTGTGCTGCGCGGGACCACGGCCGTCCCCGCCAAGTACGACGGCCAGATCCTCGGCGCCTCCTTCGCCGTCTGGTGCGACATCGCGAGCGCGCAGACCCAGGCCCAGGTCGCGGACGGCATCCGGATGCCGCTGCGGGCGATGATGCAGAAGACGTGGGACCCGGGTGAGCCGGACCTGTCCTGGGCGCAGTTCAAGGCCCTCGCCGACCGGCTGGACCGCCCCGCGAGTTGACCCGAACGCCTGCGCACCCCCGTACGAATGTGGTGTATTCGGCCCGAGCCGACACCGATCAGCCGGGGGGACGCCGGATGGGCTACTGGGGTTACTTCGTCGTGGGCCGCGGGGAGCGGCCGCTGGCGGAACGGGACGCGCTGTCCGGCGCCGAGGGGATGACACTGCGCGAACGGGCGCCGGACAACTGGCAGGTGTGGGAGTACCCGAGCGGGGACGCCGGGATCGCGAGCATGAACGACCTGGCCGCCGAGACCGGGGCCCCCGCGCTGTTCGGCTATGTGATGGACAGCGCCTGCGTCGTCGTGGAGGCGGCCGCTCCGCACAGCGGCGCCTGGACCACCTGTCTGGCCCGGGCCGCGACGGCCCGCCTCCTCGGCGCCGGGGAGGACGGGCCCTCCCTGGAGGACTACTTCCTCGAACCGGCCGACGCCGCCGAGCGGGCCGTCGCCTGGGCCGCCGAGGCCGGGCACGAGGTGAACGCCGGCGCGGTGCTCGACGTACTGACCGCCGAAGCGGACTCCGTGGCCGAAAACCTCTTCTTCCGGCTGCTCGACCGGCTCGGCGTCGTCCCGCTGTGACACTCCCGGGCCGTCGCACGCAGTAAGGGGAAGTGCGGGCTCCGTGAGAAAGGAGCCCGACTGGGGCCTGTGCGGGGGCCCCGATCCTCGGAGATGACCCGCTTAGGGAGGCGTGGATGAGCCTGGTGGAACTGATCGCTCAGGCCGACGAGCGCGGACTGGCCGCCAGCGGGTTGGCTTGTTTGGATCGGTGCGTGCCGCTGCTCGGCGGTGACGACGAGGTGTTGCGGCCGCTGTGGGCGAACCTCGCGGCCGACGGCGACCCGGCCGCCTGGGGCGCGCTCCTCGAACAGGTCCGCGCCAAGCTGGGCGTCGCCGAGGTGGTGGACGACGAGGACATCGAGGACGAGGCCGCGCTGCTGGCCCGCCGGATGCTGGCCGCCGCCCCCGCCGTCCGCTCGGCCGCCGAGGCCCGCACCTGGGCCGACGCCTGCTCGGTCGCGTCCCTCCAGATCCACCGGCTCCTCGACCCCGGCCAGGACGACGGGACGGACGGGGCACTGGAGTCGGTGCGCGCCGCCGACGCGGGCGACGCGCGCCCCGAGGGCGTCTCCCCGCTCGTCGCCGCCGAACTGCGCCGCCAGGTCAGCGTCCTCGAACTCCTCGACAGCCACGGGGCCGGCGGGGTGCGCCGCGCCCTGGAGGTCTCGACGGAGGGCCGCCGCGTCCTGCGCGCGGTGGTCTCCCGCCGGGCCCGCGGCCGGGGCTGAGGCCGGCGGGCCGGGCTCGGCGCGCCCAAACCCCGCTTGCTGAGGGAGTCCTGTGCCCGTTTGGGAATGCCGTGCGACGGTCCTGCGCGGGTCCGGGGGAGTCGCCGGAAACGCGTGACGGATCGCCGGGCGGGCACGCTCTCCAGGGTGTGACGACTCAGCAGGAGACCAGGCCCGCGGCGGCGACCAAGCCGGTCCGGTGGGCGGCGGACATGGTGGCGACGATGCGCGAGGGGGCACGGCTGCGCCTGGACTACTCCGAGCAGAGTCTGTGGCGGGCCGACCGCGTGATCGAGGGACTGCGCCGGGAGGGGACGCCGTCGGCCGCCGCGGCCCATGTGCTGCGCGGCCTCGGCGCCTACGCGGGTGAGGTGATCGCCCGCCGGACCGGCGGAGAGTGGTGGACGTCCGGCGGCGACCACTGGATCCGTACGCCCGACGGGCGGCTGTGGGACCCGATCGACGAGGCCCGTCGCTGTTTCACCGGCGACGGGTCGCTGCGCCTGCTGTGCCGGGACGCGACGGGCGGGGCCCGCCGCTGACCCGGCGGTGCGGGGCGCCCGATCGGCCGGGCGCCCCGCTGCCGTGGGTCACGGCGTGAGCGTCTGCCCCAGGTGGGCGCCGGACGGCGTGCCCAGCGGAGTCCTGCTGAGGATGACGGTCTTGCCGAAGCCGGGGCCCGCGCCGCCGCTCGGGACGTACATGAGGATGCCGTTGCCGGCGTCCTCGCCCTCGACGCCCATGACCAGGTCGGCCCGGCCGTACCCGGTCAGGTCGGTGAGCGACACGGACGAGCCGGCCGTGTCACCGGACTCCGAGACGCCCGGCACCCCGGACGTGTCCTGGGAGAACGCGACCGAACCGGCGCCGGTCAGGCCGGACGCGGTGCCCTTGAGGAGCACCGACATACCGGCGTTGGACCGGTTGCCGGAGCGGCTGATGTCCTCGCCGGGCAGACCGACCAGGGCGTCCGCGTACCCGTCGGCGTTCTGGTCGGCGACCGACACCGAGCCGCCGAAGGCGTCACCGGCCTCGTTGGAGCCGGGGACGGACGCCGTGTTCTGGTGGATCACCTTCATACCGGTGGTGGTGAACCCGGCGGAGGTGCCGAACAGCATGGTCACCTGGCCGCCCGTGGCGGCACCCGACTCGGCGACGTACGGCTGGCCGATGACGATGTCGTCGTACCCGTTGCCGTCCACGTCCCCGGCCGCGACCGCGCGCCCGCCCTTGACGGAGAGGACGCCCGCCTTGGTCAGGCCCGTCGCCGAACCGGCGAAGCGGACCACCCGGCCGATACCGCCGGTGTCACGGTAGTTGAGGGCCACGTCCGCGTAGCCGTCCCGGTTGAAGTCGCCCGTGGCGGCGTCCAGGTACGCGATCGCGCCGGTGGCCGAGGTCAGCGTGCCGGTGCTGGTTTTCCCGCCGGTGAGCCGGGCGTTCCAGTTGCCGCCCCTGCCGGTGCCGGCCGCGAAGACGTCCGCCGTGCCGTCGCCGTCGAAGTCGCCGACCGCCACGGTCGAGCCGAGCCTGGCGCCGGTGGCCGTGACCGAGCCCGAGGTGGTGTACGAGAAGCCGGAGTCCAGCGCCGGGCCGTACAGCACGGTGACCGCGCCGCGGTCCGCGTGGCCGCTGGTGTCGTCCTCGCCGGGCACGCCGATCGCGAGGTCCGCGTAGCCGTCGCCGTTGACGTCGCCCCACGCCGTGGCGGTGCCGAACGCGTCGCCGGACTCGTGGGAGCCGGGCACCCCGGTGCTGCTCTGGCTGATCGTCCTCTTCGCCGCCAGGACGGGACCGGCGGTGCCACCCGGGACGACGGTGACGGTGCCGCCGCCGCTCAGCGCGCGGGGCGTGCCCGCGGCCAGGTCGGCCAGCCCGTCACGGTCGGTGTCCGAGGTGGGCAGGGCGTGCGAGATACCCGGCGTCGCGGCGAGCTGGGCGATCCGGGACAGCTTCGGGTACAGGTTCGCGCCCGGGCAGGCCGTGGAGTTGGTGTCCCGGTGCCCGAGGACCCGGGGCAGCGTGACGGAGGCGCCCAGCGGGAACTTGTTGCCGCTGGCCCCCTGCGGGACGCCGGACGTCAGAGCGACCTTGCCGGTCGGGTCGATGCCGTACATCCCGAACTTCCAGGCCACGATCCGGGCGATGGCGTCCAGGCCGGCCTTGGTCGGCTGGGCGCTCTCGAAGTTGCCGATGTACGAGATGCCGACCGTGTCGGTGTTGAACCCGGCGTCGTGCGCCCCGATGACCGGCAGGTCCATCCCGCCGCTGCGCCCCTCGAAGATCTGGCCGCAGCGGTCGACGACGAAGTTGTAGCCGATGTCGAAGTAGCCCTGGCTGAAGTGGGACTGCTGGATGGTCCGCATCCGGGCCCGCGAGTCGGCGCAGGACACCGTGTTGTCGGTGTCGACGCCGGTGTGGTGGATCACGGCGGCCTTGATCGTCTCGGCGTACGTCGGCGTGCCGTCGTAGTCCGTGGACGCGCCCCACTCGGCCTGCGTGATGATCGGCGGCTTCGCGACCGTGGAGGGCCGGGGCGCCGGGGCGGTCGGCGTGGGGGACGGGGACGCGGTGGGGGCGCCGGTGTCCGTCGGCGTGTCCGCCGGGACCGGGGCCTCGGTGGTCACCGGGTCGGTCGTGGCCGGCGTCCCGGTGGGCTCGTCGGTCGTCGCGGGGTCCGTCGGAGGGTCCGTCGGGGTCCGCGTCGCCGGGGCCGTGGTCTCCTCGGCGGAGAACGCGGCCGGGCGGGGCGCGCCCTGCGGGTCCGTGCCCGGGTCGAGCAGCTTGACGTCCATGCCGGACGGCTGGCCCTTCGCCTCGGTGCCGTCCGCGTTCACGACCCTCAGCTCGACGCCGTCGGAGTCACCGGTCCACACCGACTCCGTACCGCCGCGCAGAGCCGCCCGCTCGCCCTCCGCGCCGTCCGCCTGGCTGGGCTCCAGCGTGATCCGCCGCCACGCCGACCACTTCCCGGTGTCCAGGTCGCGGGTGCGCACCTCGGGCGTGCCCTTGGCCTGCGCCTCCGGGTCGTTCCAGGTCAGCACGACCGCGCTGAAGCGTGCCGTGCTCCGCCTCTCCAGGCCCTTGCGCCCCGCGCCGCGGTCCTTGAGCTTGAGCGTGTGGATCGCGGGCCCGCGGCTCTCGCGCGCGTCGTCGGCCTTCGTCGACGGATCGGCCATGGCGTAGGTCACCACGCCGGCGGCGCTCACGACCACGGCCCCCACGGTCAGCCACGCACGTCTCTTCAGACTGAGCGGCCTGTACGCATGAGTCTTACGAGGACTCAACTGTCCCACCCCTATGAGCAGTCACGGATGCCACACCTGTCACACAGGTGGCGTTTACACACAGCGCACTCACAGCCGAAACCGTCACCCGGCGCCGCACGGGAGGGACACGGCGACGGGGCCGGTCCGTCGTGGACGCGGCCCCGTCGGCGGAGGCGGGTCAGCCCGCCCAGACCTCGGCCTCGTCGGCCGGGACGGTGGTGGCCAGGCCCAGCTCCTTGCGGGCCGGGACCGACGCGTTGGGGTCGATGCCGTCGAACGCGGAGTCGTAGGCGATGTAGAACGCGTCGGCGTCGGCGGCGTTCGCGGCCTTCTTCCAGTCGGCGGCGGCCTTCTTCAGGGTCGCGCGCAGCTTGGCCACCTCGGCGCCCTTGACGTCCTTCAGCCCGTCGACGTGCGTGGTGAGGGCGGCCGCGACGGCCTTGGCCTGCTTCTTGTAACCCGCCAGGTCGTCCTCGACGGCGTCCTTCTCGGACTGGTTCGCCCACAGCGCCTCGTAGACGCCGTTCGAACCCTTCAGGAACGTGGCCTGCCCGGGCTCGAGGGACTTGGCGGTGTTCAGCGTGCCGCTGAACTTGCCGTCCTCCTTGGTGTACGTGCAGCTGACCGCGCGGTCGCCGGTCGCCCAGCTCTCCTTGGTCGGCGTGTAGTAGAAGAGCGACACGCCCTTGGGGAGCGCCCAGGTGTCCGGGGAGAACTTCTGCGCCTCGACCGGGCACTGGTCGTCCGCGATCGTGGAGACACCGTCCTCGCCCGGGAACTCCTTGCCCTTGTCGATCGAGAACTCGCCCACGACCTGACCCACATGGGCCTCCTCGCACGGCACGATCTCCACGGTGAGGGCCGTCCCCTCGGCCTTGCCGTTCGGGTTGTAGCAGTCACCGATGTCCAGGGAGAACACCGAGCGCTGGCGGGCGACCTTCTTCGCGCCGTCCTTGGCGCTGTCGACGGCGTCGGAGACGCCCGAACACCCCACCGCCCCGGCGGCGATCAGAGCGACGACGGCGGAGACGCCGCGGAGGGAGCGGGAGGGGGCATGGGTAGCCATGACGTGTTCATCCTCTTACTTGTTATTTATGGGGCGGGCACACCTCGCCCCGTGCGCCGGGGCCGAGGGGGCATCGGCCCTCACTCGCGGCATCTGACTCACGAGGCGCCGAGAGGGTTGTACGGGTCCTTGGACAGGACCGACACGGCTGTCACCAGTGACACTTCCGTGGTTCCAGGCGCTGTTGAGCGTGAAGGGGCGTGCGCAAGGGTGGGCGTACCGCGAGGTACGGATTCGCCACGAACCGGTACGGACGAGGACAGTTCTTGGCTCGAGGAGGGGAACCCCGGCGCGCGCTCGCGCACGACGGGGAACTGGGCGCGGCCGTCGCGCGGGCCCAGGAGGGCGACGAGGCCGCGTTCGCGGTCGCGTACCGGCTGGTGCAGCCGGGGCTGCTGGGATATCTGCGCGGTCTGGTCGGCGGCGACGCCGAGGACGTGGCGTCCGACGCCTGGCTGGAGATCGCCCGGGACCTCGGCCGGTTCACCGGTGACGGCGCCGGGTTCCGGGGCTGGACCGCGACGATCGCCCGGCACCGGGCACTGGACCATCTGCGCCGGCAGCGCGTACGGCCCCGGTCGTCCGTGCTGGAGCAGGACGTGCTGGACCTGCCCGACCCGTCCGGGACGCACGAGCGGGCGATGGAGTCGATCTCCACGGAACAGGCCCTGCGCCTGATCCGCGGACTGCCGAGGGACCAGGCCGAGGCGGTGCTCCTGCGCGTGGTCGTCGGACTCGACGGCCCCGCCGCGGCCCGCGTGCTCGGCAAGCGCCCGGGCGCGGTGCGCACGGCCGCGTACCGGGGGCTGAAGCGGCTGGCCGGCCAGCTCGGCGCGGCCGGTGTGACGGATGACGGCCCCGGGACGCTGGGGGAATCGACATGACCTGTGCGGGCGGACGCCCGGCGTGACATGCGTCGCGGGCGGTGGGCGCGGGTGAGTCGTACGGACGGACGGGACGTACGGACAGGGGAGACGTGGAGGCGCTACGGCTCCCGCGGACAGGGCTGTCCCACGCGGGGCGTATCCGCCCGGCGGGCCGGGAGCCGGCGCGGCGAAGAGGACGGGAACGGAAACGGACATGGGTGAACGGCAGAGCGGCGGTGCGACGCCCGGCCGTCGGCACGCGCACCCCGACCGGATGACGGCCCGTCACCCGTCCGCCCCCCAGGCCGTGCTCGACGACGCGGCGCTGGAGGCGCTCCTGTCCGCCGCCGTGCTGCGCGGGCACCGCCCGGACGCCGTGGGGGAGCAGCGGGCCGTCGCCGCGTTCCGGGCCGCGCGGGCCGAGGGCGCCCATCGGGCACGCACCCGGCGGCGGGACGACTGGCGGCCCCGCGAGCGCCGCCGCCTGGCGATGTCGGCGCGCGCCACCCTGTCGCTGCTTCTCGCCGGTCTCACGCTGGGCGGGGTCGCGGTCGCCGCGATCAATTCGTCCGGTCCGGCGGAGGCTCCGGAGGAGCGCCGGACGTCTCCGTCCGAAAGCGCTTCCCGCCCGTCGGCCGCGTCCTCCGCACGGCCGTCGGCGCCGCCGTCCGCCGCACCCCGGACCACCGCCCGCCCGGGCACCGCCCGCGACCTGGAGGCCAAGTGCCGTGCGTACGGCAAGGTCGAGGGCCGGGGCAAGGCGCTGGAGTCGACGGCGTGGCAGCGGCTCGTCGCGGCGGCGGGCGGCGAGGACGAGGTGGCCGCCTACTGCGCCGACCGGCTCGCGACGGCACCGGCCCGGCCCGGGAACGGCACGGCGGGGAACGGCACGGCCGGGACGCCGGCCACCGGCAAGGGGCAGGGCGGCACGGGGCAGGGCGGCACGGGGCAGGGCGGCACGGAGTCCGGACGGGGCACGCCGGGACAGGGCGCCGACGATGACGGGAACGGGAACGGGAACGGGAACTCCGGGAACCCCGGCAAGAACAAGGGCTGATCCGCGCCCGGAAGCGGCGCGACGCCGGCCAAAGCAACGGCCGGGGCCGCCACCCCCCACAGGAGAGGCCCCGGCCGTCGCGCGGCACGGGCCGCGCGGCGGCCCGTACTCTCTACAGCGCCATGAGTGCGTTTTCTGTCACACCCGGACGGCGGGACAGCCGAATCACGGGGTGGTTGCATGTTGTACAGACATGGACGAGCAGCGGTTTCAGGCCGTAACGTGCCTTTCGCGCCGGACGCGGAGGGTGTGAGACCACCGCAACGACCTGCGGTCCTGTGCCGCAACCATCAATTGAGGTATCCAGTGCTGGGGGACGACGCGGAGCTGACCACCGCGGTGCTTGCGGCGCAGGACGGGGACGAGACCGCGTTCCGTACTGTGTACCGCTCCGTGCACCCGCGGCTGCTCGGATACGTGCGGACGCTGGTGGGCGACCCGGACGCCGAGGACGTCGCCTCCGAGGCGTGGCTCCAGATAGCGCGCGACCTGGACCGGTTCAGCGGTGACGCCGACCGGTTCCGCGGCTGGGCCGCGCGGATAGCGCGCAACCGGGCGCTCGACCACATCAGGATGCGCGGACGCCGCCCCGCGATCGGCGGCGACGAGACGGAGCTGACCGGGAAGGCCGCCGAGTCCGACACGGCCGGCGAGGCCATCGAGGCCCTGGCCACCGACGGCACCCTCTCCCTCATCGCCCGGCTGCCCCAGGACCAGGCCGAGGCCGTCGTGCTGCGCGTGGTCGTGGGACTCGACGCCAAGACGGCCGCGCAGACGCTGGGCAAGCGCCCGGGCGCCGTACGGACCGCGGCGCACCGGGGCCTGAAGCGCCTCGCCGAACTGCTCGGCGACGATCCGGAATCGGCCGGGGTGCTCGACGCCCTGCCGCCGCAGCGAGAGCCGCGCCGCCGCGCGGTGACGTCCGCGAGTGTGACGCATCTGCGTACGCGGACGCAGAAGGATGTGTGATGGCCGACGAGCTGAACAGGTGGCTGGACCGCGAAACGGCGGAACGCTTGCTGCGGGGAGAGCCACTCGAAGCTGTCGACCCGGCCGACCGCGATCAGGCCGAACGGCTCGCCAAGACCCTTGAGGGCCTGACCGCCGAACCGGCCCCGACCTGCGGAGAACTCCCCGGAGAGGCCGCCGCGTTGGCGGCGTTCCGGGCGGCCCGCGCGGGCCGGGACACGACCGCCGCGACCCCCGGCGTCTCCGGTGGCCAGGCCGCCGGCGAGGTCGGCCTGGTGTGTCTCGGCGGCCCCGGCGACCGTCCGCGCCGTCCGCGCTGGGGGCGGCCCGTCCGGCTCGCCCTCGCCGCCGCGCTGGCCGTCGGCATGGTCGGCGGTGTCGCCGTCGCGGCCGGAACCGGAGTCCTGCCGACGCCGTTCGACGACGAGCCCGCCCGCCCCGCCGCCACGGTCCCCGCGCCGCCCGCGACGGAGCAGCCGCTCGTCTCGCCCTCCCCGGGAGGGGACACACCGGAGGGCACCGGACCCGGCGGGTCCGTGGCGTCCGCGGACCCCGGCGCGCCCGAAGGCGCGAAGCCCGGCGGCCCCGAGGACGACAAGGCCGGCGGTGACGGCCGGCACGGCTCCGGCGGCTGGTGGCGCGCTGTCGTCGCCTCCTGCCGTGACATCCGGGACGGCAAGGCGCTCTCCGGTGAGCGCAGACGCGCCCTGACCGGCGCGGCGGGCGGCCGGGACCGGGTGCGGACCTACTGCGAGAAGGTCCTGCGGGCCGTGGACGCCAGGGCCGGCGGCGACGCCGGGGACGACCGCGACCGGGACAAGGGCCGGGGCCACGGCGACGACGGCCGGCACGACGACGGCGACTGGAACGACCGGGGCGACACGCGCCACGACGACGAGGACGACGCCCCGAACGGCCTGACCCGCGGCGACGACGGCTCCGGCGACGGCCGGCACCATGAGGGCGACGGGCCCGCCGGACGCGGGGCGCCGCGTGCCGCCACCAGCCCGAGCCCCACCGCGTCCCTCTCGGTCGCAACTCGCTGACCTGCGGTTTTCCCGCCCAGCGGAAAAATCTTCGCGCCCGGAGTGACGTTTTCGGGCGCCCCGGCGCTGATCAGAGTGAGCCGACTGGTCATCGGCCCTCGCACAGAGCCGGGGTTCCCCCCGTACCTACGGCTCGTGCATCGGCGCGGGCGGGACACGTTCCCCCGGTCCCGCCCGCGCCCCACACTCCTCGCCCCACACGCCGGGCGTCACCGGTGAACGACGACCTTGTCGCCCGTCCGCACCCGCGCGAACATCTCCCGGATCGCCGGCTCGTCCGCCACGTTCACACAGCCGTGCGAGGCGCCCGCGTACCCCCGGGCCGCGAAGTCCGCCGAGTAGTGCACCGCCTGCCCGCCGCTGAAGAACATCGCGTACGGCATGGGGGAGTCGTACAGCGTCGACACATGGTGGCGTGACTTCCAGTAGACGCTGAACACGCCCTCCCGGGTCGGGGTGTACTCCGAGCCGAACCGCACCGGCACCGTCAGCTCCGTACGGCCGTCCACCATCCAGCGCAGCGTCCGGCTCTTCTTGCTGACGCACAGCACCCGCCCGGTCAGACAGCGCGGGTCCGGCGGGTCGGCCGGCTGCCCGCCCATCAGATACAGGTCCCAGGTGCCGGGCTCGCGCGTCATCCTCAGCAGCCGCTCCCAGGTGACCCGGTCCGTCCTGCCCGTCCTCGGCAGTCCCCGCTTGCCCTGGAAGCCCCGGACGGCCCGCTCGGTCAGGTCGTCGTAGACGCCGGTCGGCCCGTCGAAGAGCCAGGCGACCTGGCGCAGCCGCGCCTGCAGCTCCCGTATGTCGCGGCCCTCGTCGCCGCGCTCCCACAGGACGGCGGGCGCGGCCGGGGCGCTCGGCTTGTCGTCGGGCGACGCCGACTTCGCCGACGGTCCCGGTGACGGCTCGCCGCTCGGCAGCTCTATGCGCACCGGTGAGTGCCGTTCCCCGTCCGGCCCCTCGACCGTGCAGCCCGCGAGCACCGCGAGCGCCGCACCGCAGGCCAGCACGGCCGTCGGCGCGCGCAGCCCGCCCGTTCGCGCGCCCCGCCCGCCCCGTGCCCTGCGCGGTGTCCGCCCCATGCCCCTGGTACGCATCCAGGCCCCTGTCGTCTCATCGCGGCCACCCCCGGCCGTCCGGATGTCACTCGACATGTTCCCCGCGCGTGACCGGTGGCGAACCAGGCGGCATGGTGGAACACAGGAGTCACGGCGGCCGGACCGGCGCCCGGCACCCCCAGCGACGCGAGAGGCCCCCACCATGGCGCGTGAGTCGGAGTCAGGACTGCCCGTCGAGCCGGTCTACGGACCGGACGCGCTGCGGGGCTGGGACCCGGCCGAACGCCTGGGCGAACCGGGCGCCCACCCCTTCACCCGCGGTGTCTACCCCACGATGTACACCGGCCGGCCCTGGACGATGCGCCAGTACGCCGGGTTCGGCACGGCCACCGAGTCCAACGCCCGCTACCGGCAACTCATCGCGCACGGCACCACCGGACTGTCGGTCGCCTTCGACCTGCCCACCCAGATGGGCCACGACTCCGACGCGCCCCTCGCGCACGGCGAGGTCGGCAAGGTCGGCGTGGCCGTCGACTCGATCGACGACATGCGGGTGCTGTTCGACGGCATCCCGCTCGACCAGGTCTCGACGTCGATGACCATCAACGCGCCGGCGGCCCTGCTGCTGCTCCTGTACCAGCTCGTCGCCGAGGAGCAGGGCGTCGGCGCGGACCGGCTGACCGGCACGATCCAGAACGACGTGCTGAAGGAGTACATCGCGCGCGGCACGTACATCTTCCCGCCCAAGCCCTCGCTGCGGCTGACCGCGGACATCTTCCGGTACTGCCGGGCCGAGATCCCGCGCTGGAACACGATCTCCATCTCCGGGTACCACATGGCCGAGGCGGGGGCGAGCCCCGTCCAGGAGATCGCCTTCACCCTCGCCGACGGCATCGAGTACGTCCGTACGGCGGTCGCCGCGGGCATGGACGTGGACGACTTCGCGCCCCGGCTGTCGTTCTTCTTCGTGGCCCGGACGACGTTCCTGGAGGAGGTCGCCAAGTTCCGGGCCGCCCGCCGGATCTGGGCCCGGGTCATGCGGGACGAGTTCGGCGCCCGGAACCCGAAGTCGCAGATGCTGCGGTTCCACACACAGACGGCCGGCGTGCAGCTGACGGCCCAGCAGCCCGAGGTGAACCTGGTCCGGGTGGCCGTGCAGGGCCTCGCGGCGGTCCTCGGCGGCACCCAGTCGCTGCACACCAACTCCTACGACGAGGCGATCGCCCTGCCGACGGACAGGTCGGCGCGGCTGGCCCTGCGCACCCAGCAGGTCCTCGCCCACGAGACGGACGTGACCGCGACCGTCGACCCGTTCGCCGGGTCCTACGCCGTGGAGCGGATGACGGACGACGTGGAGGAGGCGGCACGGGACCTGATGCGACGGGTCGAGGACCTCGGCGGTGCCGTCGCGGCCATCGAGCAGGGCTTCCAGAAGGGCGAGATCGAGCGGAACGCCTACCGGATCGCGCAGGAGACCGACTCCGGTGAACGGGTCGTGGTCGGCGTCAACCGCTTCCGGCTCGACGAGGAGGAGCCGTACGAGCCGCTGCGGGTCGACCCCGCCATCGAGACGCGGCAGGTGGAGCGGCTCGCCCGGCTGCGCGCCGAACGGGACGGGCGGGCGGTGGAGTCGGCGCTGGCCGCGCTGCGTGGGACGGCGGCCGGCGACGGCAACGTGCTGTACCCGATGAAGGAGGCGCTGCGGGCCCGCGCCACGGTCGGCGAGGTCTGCGGCACCCTGCGCGAGGTGTGGGGCCGGTACGAGCCGTCCGAGACCTTCTGAGCGGGGCCGGCGGACAGGGCCGTCCCACCCTGCGGAACACCGGGTGCGGGCGCCCGGACGCGTGTGACACTCCTGTCCATGTTCGGCGTCATCGATCTCCCCACCTATCTGGCGGGCCTCGTCCTCATCATCCTGCTGCCCGGTCCCAACTCGCTCTACGTCCTGTCGGTGGCCGCCCGGCGCGGCGTCCGCGCCGGGTACACCGCCGCGGCCGGCGTCTGGTGCGGCGACGCCGTGCTGATGACCCTGTCCGCCGCCGGGGTCGCCTCGCTGCTCCAGGCGAACGACGTGCTGTTCGGGATCGTGAAGTACGCCGGCGCCGGCTATCTGACCTGGCTGGCGATCGGCATGCTGCGGGCCGCCTGGGCGATGTGGCGGACCCGCCGCGAGACGGCCGCCGCGGCCACGGGCGAGGCCCCGGCCGGCGAGGAGCGGCCCTTCCGCCGCGCCCTGGTCGTCAGCCTGGTCAACCCGAAGGCGATCCTGTTCTTCGTCGCCTTCTTCGTGCAGTTCGTCGACCCGGCCTACGCCCACCCGGCCGTCTCCTTCGTGGTCCTCGGCACCCTCGCGCAGCTGGCCAGCGTGCTCTACCTCAGCGCCCTGATCTTCAGCGGCACCCGGCTGGCCGCCGCCTTCCGCCGCCGCAGGCGCCTGTCGGCCGGGGCGACCTCGGCGGCGGGTGCGCTGTTCCTGGGCTTCGCGGTGAAGCTGTCGCTGGCGAGCGCGTAGCGGGTCAGGCGAGCCGCAGCTCCTTCGCGTACTCCGTCAGCCCCTCGGCGGTCGACCCGGCCCAGCCGACGTAGCCGTCGGGGCGGACCAGGAAGACGCCCGTGCCGTACGTGGCGTGCGCGCCGATACGGACCGTGGGCAGGGGGAGCGAGGGCAGCGCGGTGTCCGTGCCGACGGTCAGCAGGGTCCAGTGCGGGCCCCGGAACGCGTCGAAGAGCCGGACGCCGTCGGCCCGCGCGTCCGGGGCGCGGTCGCCCGCGCGGACCGGGCCGGGCTCGGGCCGGGTCTCCCGGGTGAGGGACGACTCCCGGTAGCCGAGGCCGAGCTGACGGGTCGCCTGCCCGCGCCGGACCTCGCCGCGGTGCACGCCGGTGGAGACGCCCAGCATGTGCGCGGCGACGGGCCGCCGCTCCTCCTCGTAGGTGGCGAGCAGGGACTCGCCGGCGCCGCCGCGCAGCACCGCGCCGAGCTTCCAGCCCAGGTTGTAGGCGTCCTGGACGCTGGTGTTGAGCCCCTGGCCGCCGGCCGGCGAGTGGATGTGCGCCGCGTCCCCGGCGAGGAACACCCGGCCGTCCTGGAACCGGTCGGCGAGCGCCATGCGCGGCCGGAAGTCGGAGGCCCAGAGCACCTCGGTGACGTCCTCGGGCAGCAGGTGCGAGCGCGCGGCGACGACCTTGCGCACGCCCTCCAGGGAGGTGTCGACGGTGGCGTCCTCGGGGAACCGGGCGACGACCTGGAACTCGTCCGTGCCGGCGAGCGGGCAGATCGCCAGGAAGGCGTCGTCCCCGCGGGGCGGGAAGAGGTGCCAGTTGTCGCGGTCCAGGCCGGTGATCCGGGCGTCGGCGACCAGGCAGGGCTGGGGGTCGACGTCCTCGCCGGTCATGCCGATGCCCAGGGACCGCCGGACCACGGAGCGGCCGCCGTCGGCGGCGACGGCGTAGCGGGCGCGCAGGGTGCTGCCGTCCGCGAGCCGGGCGGTCACGCCGTCCTCGTCCTGGGTGAGCCCGGTCAGTTCGCTGCCGAAGGCGACCTCGCCGCCCAGTTCGGTCAGCCTCGCGTGCAGGATCCGCTGGGTCCGCCACTGCGCCACCATCCACGGCTCCTCGTACGGGGATGCCTCGGTCGGCACGGCCGGCTCGGACATGTGGTGCTCGCCGGCCCGCTTCCCGTCCTGCCAGACCATGCCGACCGGGTAGGTGCCGCCGGCCGCGCGGATGGCGGGGAGCACGCCGAGGTCGTCGAAGACCTCCAGGGTGCGGGGCTGGAGGCCCTTGCCGCGCGAGCCGGGGAAGAGCTCCCCGGCGCGCTCCAGGACGAGCGCGTCCACGCCGCGCCGGGCCAGGTCGATTTCGAGGGTGAGGCCGGTCGGCCCCGCGCCCACGATCAGGACGTCCGTCGTACGGGCATGCTCGGTCATCGCGTCACTCCTTAACGCTGTTAAGTGCCGTCTGTGCCGAGCGTGCCCTTAACGGCGTTAAACTGTCAAGCGTGAGCACCGAACGCCGCGCGCCCCTCGACCGAACCCGGGTCGCCGACACCGCCCTGAGACTGCTGAACGAGGTCGGCCTGGACGGGCTGACCCTGCGCGCCATCGCCCGCGAGCTGGACGTGAAGGCGCCCGCCCTGTACTGGCACTTCAAGGACAAGCAGGCGCTGCTGGACGAGATGGCGACGGAGATGTACCGGCGGATGGTCGCCGGGACCCCCCTGGACCCCGGCGACACCTGGCGCGAGCGGCTGCTGAAGACGAACCGCGGGCTGCGCGCGGCGCTGCGCGGCTACCGCGACGGCGCGAAGGTGTTCAGCGGCTCACGGTTCACCGGCATGGTGCACGCCGAGCAGATGGAGGACAGCCTGCGGCTGTTCACGGCCGCCGGCTTCACCCTCGCCCAGGCGGTCCGCGCGACCTCGACGACGTACGCCTACACGCTCGGCTTCGTCACCGAGGAACAGGGCGTCGAGCCGCTGCCCGGCGAGCGCCGCGAGGGCTACGACATCGAGGAACGCGCCCGGATGATGGCGGACTACCCGCTGTCGGCCCAGGCCGGCGCCGAGATCTTCGCCGACTACGACCAGCACTTCGAGGAGGGGCTGGAACTGGTGATCGCGGGCATCGAGGCCCGCTACGGGATCGGCTGAGCGCCGCCCGCCCCGGCCCGGGGCGCGCCGGTCAGGAGGCGCCCCCGCGGGCCGACCGGCGCAGGTCCCGCGCCCGCCGGGCCACCCGCCGGACCGTGGCGTTGCGCGGGATGAACGCCAGCTGCGCGGGCAGCCCGCCCGGCAGCCCCAGCGAGGTCAGCCGCCGGCGCTTGAAGTAGCGCAGGGTGCCCTCGTCCTGATGGAGCGCCAGATACCGCTCGGTCTCCGCACGCAGGCCCGGCAGGATCCTCGGCTGCATCGCGAAACCGACCGCCCGCACCAGCGCGGACAGCGCCTCGACGTCCCGGCCCGCGCGCCGCCCGGCGACCGCCGCCCCGTCCTCCAGCGCGGGCAGCAGCGCGTCCACGATCGTGACGGGCACCCGGTTGCTGTTCTCGTACGGCGTCAGCCGCTCCAGCAGCAGTTCCGTGCCGACGCGGGCGACCGGCAGGCCGTACAGCGCGGACGCCGTGAGCAGCGCGGTGGAGAAGCAGCCGGCCACCAGCGCGGGGCGCGTCCGCTGGAACAGCACCTCGGCGAGGACCGGCCGGTCGCAGACGACGAGCTCGGCGCCGAGCCGCCCCGCCTCCTCCTCCAGGCTGCGGGTGAACCGCGCGGGCGCCGAGGGGTGCGGCTTGAACACCACCCGCTCATGCCCGAGCGCCACCACGCCCCGCAGCATCCGCAGATGCAGGGCGTCCTCCTCCTCGGGGGTGAGGATGCCGAGCGCGGACAGGTACTGGCCGAGCAGCAGCGCCGGCTCCCCGGCGTCCGGCAGGCCGTCCTCCCCGTCCGCGAGGTCGGCCAGCACCTTCGTCAGGGCCTGCGCCGGCACGATCTCCGCCGGGACGCCGAACTCGGTGAGCAGCAGCGGCGCGAGACCCGGCACCAGGTCGACGTGCAGCACCCGGTCCACCCGGGTGCCGACCAGCGGGTCGATCCTGTTGCGGGTCGGGCCGTAGGTCATCAGGCCGTCGGCGTAGACGGTCACCGGGGCGCCCGTGAAGATCCGGGCGAGCGCCAGCGACGGGTCGACCTGGATCGACTCCACCGCCAGCGCCACGTCGTCGTCACCGAGGCGCCACTCGTGGCGCACGAACCGCTCCCACAGCGGCAGGTCGTCCGCCCGGGGCGCCCAGCC
Source organism: Streptomyces sp. SS1-1 (assembly GCF_008973465.1). Taxonomy (NCBI): domain Bacteria; kingdom Bacillati; phylum Actinomycetota; class Actinomycetes; order Kitasatosporales; family Streptomycetaceae; genus Streptomyces; species Streptomyces sp. SS1-1. The sequence continues at coordinate 4,457,276 of NZ_WBXN01000004.1, forward strand.
GCCGGGGTGGAACGGGAAGATCGTCTCGTTGTACGACAGCACGTCGTCGAAGCGGTCGCGCAGCCGCCCGAAGCCCGGCAGGGTCTCCAGGCCCGGCGTGGTCTCCGGGGTCGCCGCGTTGTTGCAGACCAGCAGGATCCGCCGGTCCGCGGGGCCGAAGCAGCCCGCGTCCAGGGCGGCGGCCAGAGTGGCGGCGCCGTACAGCGTGGACGCCTGGAAGATCTGGGTCGTCACGCGGCGGCCCCCACGACGGCGGGACGGCGGCGCAGCCGCCGCAGCCGGGTGGCGCGCCCGGTGTCCATCGAGTCCAGCGCCTCCTCCAGCACGTCCTGCGGCAACCGCCGCAGCGCCCCGGCGCTCATCGCCTTCAGTTTTCTCGCCACCGCCGGTTCGAACCTCTCGATGGACGCCAGATGATGGGAAATGATCGCGCAATACGTGCGCACGGCTTTCGGCAGCAGGACGTCCGCCGCGGGGTCCGCGGCGGTTTCCGATACGACCTGGTCGAATGCGCGGATGAAATCCAATTGCCGTACGTCACCGATCTGCGTCAGGGAAGAGGCGACCCCGCGCCGGTAGAAGACACCGAGCAGGCCGGAAATCGCGAAGGAGTCCGCCTCCCGGTGCAGCCGCCAGATCCACGGCCGGTCCTCCGCGGTGCGCAGCCCGTCGGTGAAGTGCAGCAGCCCCCGCTCCACCAGCCGGCGGTGGTAGATCCCCGCCCAGGCGTACGCGTAGTCGACGGACGTCGAGCGGTCGGCGGGCAGGATCGCGTCGCGCGGGCGCAGCACCACCCCGCGCCGGCCGTGCGGCACCCGGTGCACGGCGCGCGCCCGCCCCGTGCACTGGACGTGGTCCGTGCGCACGAAGTCGCAGCCCAGCGCCTCGATGGTGGCGACGAGGCGGTCGTAGTGGCCGGGGGCGAGCCAGTCGTCACCGTCCAGGAACGTCAGGTACTCGCCGCGCGCCCGGTCGATCCCGGTGTTGCGCGCGGTCGCCAGACCTCCGTTCTCCTCGTGCCGCACGAGGACGGCGCCCGGCAGCTCGCGCTCGGCCCGCGCGAGGATCTCCGGGGTCCCGTCGCGCGAGCAGTCGTCGACGAGGATGAACTCGAAGTCGTCGCGCGCGTTGGCGCGCAGGCTCCGAAGGGTGTCGGGCGCGTATTGCCGCACATTGAAGAACGGCACGATGACGGAGAGCTTGACCACGGGAAAGACCGTAGGGCGCGGTCCGGCATTCGTCTTGACGCCTTCCTTGAATGCGGGTGAACGACGTGTGGCGAACCCGTGAACCGGGCTTTCTCCCGGCCCTCACCCGGCCCGATTCGCCGTTCGTCGGTGCGCTGTTCACCTTTTGTTGTGTTCGGGTTGGGCGGGTGCTCCGAAAGCCTTCCTAGCGTCCTCGACGTGCCAGTACGTACGACGAAGACCCGGCGAACGGCCGTGCTCGCGGATTCCGACACCCGGTGGAAGTGGGGAGCGCTCACCGCGCGCCGCATCGCCCCCGAGGACGCGGACCTCCGCCTCGACGGCTACCTCCTGCGCGGCCGGGCCACGCCCACCGCCCGCCAGCTCCAGGAGACCGGCGCCCCCGCCGACTCCCTGCGCGAGGTGACCGCGGCCGAGTTCCTGCGCGCCATGGAGCGGGAGCCGTACGACGTCCTCGTCCTCGCCCTGGTCGGCGGCGGGGTGCAGGCGATGCTGCACGGCCTGCGCGCCGTGTGGAAGGACCGCCCCGGACGCCCCGTCGTCGTCACCGGCCATGTCGGCGTCGTCTACGAGAAGCTCGCCGACGGCCTGCTGCTGCGGCACGGCGCGGACCTCGTCCTCGCCAACTCGCGGCAGGACGCCGAGCGTTTCCGCGCGGTGTACGAGGGGGTCGGCGCCGACGCCTCGGCGGTGACCGAGGTGGCGCTGCCCTTCCTCGGCGGTGCCCCGCACACCGGCGAACACGAGCCGTACACCGTGGTGTTCGCGGCCCAGCCCTCCGTGCCGGGCGACCGCCGCGACCGCGCCTACCTGCTGGACCGCCTCGTCCGGCACGCCCGCGCACACCCCGAACGCGAGGTGCTGCTCAAACTGCGCTCCCGGCCCGGCGAACACACCACCCACCTCGAGGAACTGCCGTACCAGAGACTGGCCCGCGGCCGGGACCTCCCGCCCAACCTCCGGCTGGTGTACGGGCACATGGGGGAGGTGCTGGACCGCACCGACCTGCTCGTGACCGTCAGCTCCACCGCCGCCCTGGAGGCCCTGCACCGCCGCGTCCCGACCGCCGTCCTCACCGACCTCGGGGTGCGCGAGTCCCTCGGCAACCACCACTTCGTCGGCTCCGGCTGCCTCGCCTCCTGGGACCAGCTCGACGCCGGGCACCGGCCCGAGCCGGACGAGGAGTGGCTGGCCCGGCAGGGCGTGGCCGCCGACGGCACCTACGCCACGGCGTTCGACCACGCCCGCGACCGCGTCGCCCGCCTGCTGGACCGGCCGGGCGGCCTGCCGCCGCTCGCCCCCTGGTACACCCCGCAGACCGCGCCCGGCTATCTGCCCGGCGTCCTCGCCCGCCACCACCTCGGCCCCGACGGCCTGCCGCTGCCCGGAGCGCCCGCCGCCGGCACGGCGCCCGGCCCCGTCCGGCGGATCGTGCGCCGGGCCGCGCGCGGCGCCTACCGGCACGGCGTCCAGCGCGTCGCCCCCGTGATCCGGCGGATGGGCGAGCTGTGACCGGGCCCCGACGTCCCCCCGCACAAGGAGAACCCATGACCGACCCCGTAGCGGGCCACGGCGTTTCGAACCGCCGGGTGCTCGCGGTGATCCCCGCACGCGGCGGCTCCAAGGGCGTGCCCGCGAAGAACCTCGCCCCGGTCGGCGGAGTCCCGCTGGTGGCCCGCGCGGTGCGCGCCTGCCGGGCGAGCCGGCTGGTGACCGACGTCGTCGTCTCCACCGACGACCCGGCCATCGCCGCCGTCGCCCGGGAGGCCGGCGCCGAGGTCGTCCCGCGGCCCGCCGCGATCGCCGGGGACACCGCCACCTCCGAGGCGGCGGTCCTGCACGCCCTCGACACCCACGAGGCGCTGCACGGCACCCCCGTCGACGTCGTGCTGCTCGTCCAGTGCACCAGCCCGTTCCTCGACCGCGACGACATCGAGAAGGTCGCCGCCGCGGTCGCCGAGGACGGCGCCGACACCGCCGTCACCGTGGCGCCCTTCCACGGCTTCGTCTGGCGCGAGAGCGGCGAGAACGGGGAACCCGGCGAGGGCGGTCAGGGCGTCAACCACGACAAGGCCGTGCGCCCGCGCCGCCAGGACCGCCCCCAGGACCTCCTGGAGACCGGCGCCGCCTACGCCATGGACGCGGCCGGCTTCCGCACCCACCGGCACCGCTTCTTCGGCCGCACCGACCTCGTGCGCACCGACCCCGCCCGCGTGCTGGAGATCGACGACCCGCACGACCTGGCCCGCGCCCGCGCGCTGGCCCCCCTCCTCGACACGGCCCGGCCCGGCGCGCTCCCCTCGTACGCCGACCTCGACGCGGTCGTCCTGGACTTCGACGGCACCCAGACCGACGACAGGGTGCTGATCGACGCCGACGGAAAGGAGTTCGTCTCCGTGCACCGCGGCGACGGACTCGGCATCGCCGCCCTGCGCAGGAGCGGCCTGAAGATGCTGATCCTCTCCACGGAACAGAACCCGGTCGTCGCCGCCCGCGCCCGCAAACTGCGGATCCCCGTGCTGCACGGCGTCGACCGCAAGGACCTCGCACTCAAGCAGTGGTGCGAGGAACAGGGCATCGCGCCCGAGCGCGTGCTCTACGTCGGCAACGACGTCAACGACCTCCCGTGCTTCGCCCTCGTGGGCTGGCCCGTGGCGGTCGCGAGCGCCCACGACGTCGTCCGCGGCGCCGCACGCGCGGTCACCACCGTCCCCGGTGGCGACGGCGCGATCCGGGAGATCGCCGGCTGGATCCTCGGCCCCTCCCTCGACTCCCTCCCCCAGTAGGCCCACGTGAGGAAAACCCTGATGAGCACCCACTCCCGTCTGCGCACGTTCGGTTCGCGCGAGGTCGGCCCCGGCCGCCCCGTCTACATCTGCGGCGAGATCGGCATCAACCACAACGGCGAGCTGGAGAACGCCTTCAAGCTCATCGACGTCGCCGCCGAAGCCGGCTGCGACGCCGTGAAGTTCCAGAAGCGCACCCCCGAGATCTGCACCCCCCGCGACCAGTGGGACATCGAACGCGACACCCCCTGGGGCCGCATGACCTACATCGACTACCGCCACCGCGTGGAGTTCGGCGAGGACGAGTACCGGCAGATCGACGCGTACTGCCGGGAGAAGGGGATCGACTGGTTCGCCTCCCCGTGGGACGCCGAGGCCGTCGCCTTCCTGGAGAAGTTCGACCTGCCCGCCCACAAGGTCGCCTCCGCCTCGCTGACCGACGACGAACTGCTGCGCGAGCTGCGCGCCACCGGCCGTACGGTCATCCTCTCCACCGGCATGTCCACCCCGCGCCAGATCCGGCACGCCGTCGAGGTCCTCGGCTCCGACAACATCCTGATGTGCCACGCCACCTCGACCTACCCGGCCAGGGCCGAGGAGCTGAACCTCCGCGTGATCAACACACTGGAGAAGGAGTACCCGAACGTCCCGATCGGCTACTCCGGCCACGAGACCGGCCTGCAGACCACGCTGGCCGCCGTCGCCCTCGGCGCCGCCTTCGTCGAGCGCCACATCACCCTGGACCGCGCGATGTGGGGCTCCGACCAGGCCGCCTCCGTCGAGCCGCAGGGCCTCACCCGCCTCGTCCGGGACATCCGCACCATCGAGGCGTCCCTCGGCGACGGCGTGAAGAAGGTCTACGACTCCGAGCTCGGCCCGATGAGGAAGCTCCGCCGTGTCTCCGGCGTCGTCGCCGAGGCGGAGATCGCCGCCGCGGCCGGCGAGCCGGTCACGGTCTGAGCCCGGACACCACGAGGCAGGGGACGGTCGTACGCCGATGAGCCGCCGCGCCGGGAACGCCGGCCACTCCACCCTCGCGTTCGTCGAGAGCCCCGTGCAGCTCCTCAACATGCTGGAGTGGGCCCACGCCCGCGCGCCCGGCGCGGCGCTCACCCTCGTCGTGCTGTCCCCGACCGATCCCATGACACGCGGCCAGCTCCGCCGGATGGCCGAGCTGGCCCGCGAGGAGGGGCACACGGTCCGCTGGGAGGAGGCCCGCGGCGGCGCCACGGCCCCCGTCCGCACCATCGGCGGTCTCGCGGCCCTGCTGCGCGGCGCCGGGCGGATCGTCCTGGGCGACCCGTTCTCCCGGTATGTGCAGCTCCTGCTGACGATCACCGGCGCCGGGGACCTCGTCGTCGTCGACGACGGCACCGCGACCATGGAGTTCGTGGCGCAGCTCGCCCGCGGGGAACGGCTCGTGCGCTGGCACCGCAAGGGCGGCCGGCCCGGCCCCCGCGACCTGCTGTTCGCACCGGTGTCGGCGACCGCCCGCAGACGCCTCACCCCGGGCGTGCGGCGGACCGTCGAGGTCTTCACCTCCATGCCGGTGGAGGAGACACCGCCCGGGGTGACGGTCACGGCGAACGTGTTCGCCTGGACCCGGGACCGCTTCGGCCCGCCCCGCCTCACCAAGGGCGCCGACCTGGTCGGCACGTCCCTGGTCGAGACCGGGGTCGTGGACGGCGACCGGTACCTGGACGCCGTCCGGGCCCTGGCCGCGGCGCACGGCGCCACGCGTTACTTCGCCCACCGCCGCGAGAGCGCGGAGAAACTGCACCGGCTGGCGGTCGGCACGGGCCTGGAGGTCGTCCGGCCCGACCTTCCCCTGGAGCTGATCGCCCGCCGCGGCCCCGTCGGCCGTACGGTCCTGAGCTTCCCGTCGACCGTCGTGCACACCCTGCCCCTCGCCCTGGCCGGCACCGGGGTCCGGGTCGCCGTGTGCGACATCGACCCGGCCTGGCTGACGGCACACGCCTCCCCGCGCGCCCGGGGCTTCCTGTCGGACGTCACCGGCACCGCCCGCGACGCCCACCGGCTCCCCGCGGTCAGCGCGAGGTGACCCCGTCCGGCCTCTCGGCGAGCAGAAAGGCCCGCGGGCGCCTCTCCTCCCCGACGGGCTCCCGCACCGTCCGCGCCGTCACCCGCAACCCGGCCTCCGTCAGCCTGGCGGCGACCGCCTCGGGTGTCCGCCAGTGATAGGTGAGATCGACGTCCCGGCCGAACCGCTCGGCGAGATGCATCCGGGCCTCCGCGTCCCCGGACTGGAAGGCCAGCAGCACCGGCGCCCCCGGCCGCAGCACCCGGGCCATCTCGGCGCACGCCTCGGACAGCCGCTCGTCGGGGAGATGGATGGTCGAGTACAGGGCGACGATCCCGCCCAGCGTCCCGTCCGGCAGGTCCAGCGCCGTCATCGAGCCGACGTGGAAGCGCAGCGCGGGATGGGTGCGGCGGGCCAGGGCCACCATGCCGGGGGACAGGTCCACCCCGAAGACGGTGAGGCCGAGCCCGTGCAGATGGGCGGTGACCGAACCGGGCCCGCTGCCGAGGTCGGCCACCGGGGCCGGGGCGTGCGCGCCCGCCAGGCCGGCGAAGGCGCCGATCAGCGCCCGGTCCAGCGGATGGCCGTCGGAGGGCCGGTTGGGGAACCGCTCGGTGTAGGCGGTGGCGATGGTGTCGTACGAGGCCCGCGTGGCCTCAAGGAAGTCGGCTGGCACCCCCGCGACTCTAGGAGCTGCCGGGCGGGCGTGTCCGGGAGTTGAGCCTGGGCACCCGGTCCGACAGGTGAACACGACCGACAGTTCTGTCGTCGGCGTGGTATCCGTGGAGTATGGGGCAACCCGCGTCGCCGTCACGCTCCGTCGACCTCCCAGGTCGGCTGGGTGAGCGGCGCGTGAGTTTACCCACCTGAACACCTCCCTACGCGTCGGACGACCAGATTTTCTTCCCCGAACGGGTTGAACTTTTGTTGATCGAGGGTCAGTCGGCCGTCTCGGCGTCCTACCCTTCAGAGGGTGAACCAAGAGATGTCCGCAGAGTCCGAGGCCGACCAAACCGGAGAATCAGCCCTGCCCGGCACCGTGCCGGAAGCGCTGCGCGCCGAGCTCATCGAGTTCCGGCGCGACCTCCACAAACACCCTGAGCTGGGCAATCAAGAGTTCCGCACGACCGCCGCGATCAAGGCCCGCCTGGAGAAGGCCGGCCTGAAGCCCCGCGTCCTCGCGAGCGGCACCGGCCTCGTCTGCGACATCGGCGAGTGGGACGGCGGACGCCCCATGCTCGCGCTGCGCGGCGACATCGACGCGCTCCCCATCCCGGACACGAAGAGTGAGTGCTCCTACCGCTCCACCGTGCCCGACCGCGCCCACGCCTGCGGTCACGACGTGCACACCACCGTGGTCCTGGGCGCCGGCCTCGTCCTCGCCGAGCTGGAGCGGCGCGGACAGCTGCCCCGGCCGGTGCGCCTGCTCTTCCAGCCCGCCGAGGAGGTCCTCCCCGGCGGCGCCGTCGAGGCCATCGCGAACGGCGTGCTCGAAGGCGTCGGCCGGTTCCTGGCCGTGCACTGCGACCCCAAGGTGGACGCGGGCCGGATCGGCCTGCGCGAGGGCGCCATCACCTCCGCCTGCGACCGGCTGGAGATCTCCCTGGACGGGCCCGGCGGCCACACCGCCCGCCCGCATCTGACGACCGACCTCGTCACCGCCGTCGCCCGCGTCGTCACCGACGTGCCCGCGATCGTCGCCCGGCGCGCCGACGCCCGCAGCGGACTGTCGGTGACCTGGGGCCGCGTCGAGTCCGGTCACGCGCCCAACGTCATCCCGCAGCACGCCGAGGTGGCCGGAACCGTGCGCTGCCTCGACCTCGACACCTGGCGGCAGGCACCCGACCTGGTCGTCGCCGCGATCGACGAGGTCGCCAACCTGCACCGCGCCAAGTCGGAGATCAACTACGTGCGGGGCGTCCCGCCCGTCGTCAACGACGCCGACTCCACCGACCTGCTGCGCGAGGCCATGACGGCCCGGCGCGGCGCCGACTCCGTCGAGTCCACCGAGCAGAGCCTCGGCGGCGAGGACTTCTCCTGGTACCTGGAGCACGTCCCCGGCGCCATGGCCCGCCTCGGCGTCCGCCACCCGGGCGACCGGATCGGACGTGACCTGCACCAGGGCGACTTCGACGTCGACGAGTCGGCGATCGCGGTCGGCGTGGAGCTGTTCACGGCGGCGGCCCTGCTCGACGCCCGCCGCTGACCGGGGGGCCCGCGGACCGGCCTGGCGCACCCCGCCACCCGTCTCGCCCACTCGGCTTGCGACCGCCCGGGGGCCGGGGGAGTGTGGGCGATGGCGGGCGGTCCGGAGCGCTGCCGCGCGGAAGGCACCGTGGGTGCGGTCGCCCCATGTGTGCCTTTCGATCCGGTGGTTCACAAGGACGTAACCGGCCATCGGCACGAATGGATAACGGCACGGCGAAACCCCGTTCCCAGGAGTGTCTACGCGCGTTAATGTGCGCCGAACCCAGCACCCACTGCGGGGCTTGGAGAATGGGGACTTCACGATGCGTCGGACATCCAAACTGACCAGTGTCGCGGTGGGGGTCGCGTCGATCGCGCTCGCTGCCACGGCGTGCGGTGGTACCAGCAGCGACAGCGGGAGCGGCGGCGACAGCAGCGGCGACTCCAAGGGTCTCGCCATCGCGTACGACATCGGCGGCAAGGGCGACCAGTCCTTCAACGACGCCGCGTACGCCGGCCTGCAGAAGGCGTCGAAGGAGTTCGGTTACAAGACCGCCGACATCGAGCCCACCGAGGGCGAGACGGACGCCGACAAGGAGCAGCGGCTGTCGTCGCTGGCCAAGCAGGGCTACAACCCGGTGATCGGCGTCGGCTTCGCCTACGGTCCCGCGATGGAGGCCGTGGCCAAGAAGTACCCGAAGACCACCTTCGGCATCGTCGACTCCGTCGTCGAGGGCAAGAACGTCGCCTCCCTCGTCTTCGCCGAGCAGGAGGCCTCCTACCTGGCCGGCGTCGCCGCGGCCAAGGCCACCAAGACGAACACGGTCGGCTTCGTCGGCGGTGTCGACGTCCCGCTGATCCACAAGTTCGAGGCCGGTTACAAGCAGGGCGTCCAGGACACCAACCCCAAGGTGAAGGTCCTGTCGCAGTACCTGACGCAGACCGCCGAGGAGGGTGGCTTCTCCAGCCCCGACAAGGGCAAGGCCGCCGCCGAGGGCCAGATCGAGAAGGGCTCGGACGTCGAGTACGCCGCCGCCGGCCTCTCCGGCCAGGGCGTGATCGAGGCCGCGTCGAAGGCCAGGGTCTGGGCGATCGGTGTCGACTCCGACCAGTTCAAGCAGGCGGCTCTCGCCAACTACAAGAACTCGATCCTGACCTCGGCCCTGAAGGACGTCGGCGGCGCCGTGTTCACGCTGGCCAAGTCCGTCCACGACGGCAAGCCGCTGACCGGCACGCAGACCTTCGACCTCAAGGTCGACGGCGTGGGCCTCTCCGACTCCAACCCGGAGTTCGCGAAGATCCCCGGCCTGACCGAGGCCGTGGCCAAGGCCAAGGAAGGCATCATCGACGGCTCCATCAAGGTCAAGACGGAGTAGTAGTGGCCGTACGGCCCTTCGTCGTACGACTGTTCAGCGGGCGGGCATCCGACGGGTGCCCGCCCGCTCGCCGTTCCCCCTCCTCACCCCGCTCCCCGGGTGACGCGCCGGTCACCCACGGCCACCCTCCGGCCGCCGCGAACCGCCCTCGGCACGCCCCGCGCGTGCGCTTGGGCACGGGCCTATAACAAGGTGGACAGAAGGGGTTTCCTGGCAGGTCTACGCGCGTTACTCTGCGGCGGAAGCCAGCGCCGTTGCTGCACGCTGTCCCTCGGCTGTACCCCCCCGGCGCTAGTACGACAGGAGTCTCACGACATGCGCCGGATTTCCCGGATCACGGTCGCAGGCGCAGCGACCGCCTCTCTGGCCCTCGCTCTCTCCGCCTGCGGCGGCACCTCCACCGACGCCTCCTCGGAGGGTTCGAAGGGCGGGGACAAGGGCCTCGCCATCGCGTACGACGTCGGCGGCAAGGGCGACCAGTCCTTCAACGACGCCGCGTTCGCGGGCCTGGAGCAGGCGAAGAAGGAGTTCGGCTACAAGACCGCCGACGTCGAGCCCACCGACGGCGAGACGGACGCCGACAAGGAGCAGCGCCTCGCGTCGCTGGCCAAGCAGGGCTACAACCCGGTGGTCGGTATCGGCTACGCCTACGCCGCCGCCGTCAAGGGCGCCGCCGAGAAGTTCCCGAACACGACCTTCGGCATCGTCGACGACTCCACCGTCGAGGCGAAGAACGTCGCCGACCTCGTCTTCTCCGAGCAGGAGGCGTCGTACCTGGCCGGTGTCGCCGCCGCCAAGACCACCAAGACGAACACGGTCGGCTTCGTGGGCGGCGTGGACATCCCGCTGATCCACAAGTTCCAGGCCGGCTTCGAGCAGGGCGTCAAGGACACCAACCCCAAGGCCAAGGTCCTCACCCAGTACCTCACGCAGACCGCGGAGGAGGGTGGCTTCTCCAGCCCCGACAAGGGCAAGTCGGCCGCCGAGGGCCAGATCGAGAAGAAGGCGGACGTCGTCTACGCCGCCGCCGGTCTGTCCGGCCAGGGTGTCATCGAGGCCGCCGCCGCCAACAAGGTGTGGGCCATCGGCGTCGACTCCGACCAGTACAGCCAGGAAGCGCTCGCCAAGTACAAGGACTCGATCCTGACCTCGGCGATGAAGGACGTCGCCAAGGCGGTGTACAACCTGGCGAAGTCGGTCGAGGACGGCAAGCCCGAGACCGGTATCGTTCGTGGCGATCTGAAGTCGGGTGAGGTGAGCCTGTCGAACTCCAACCCGAAGTTCGCGGACGACGCCGAGCTTCAGGCAGCCCTCAAGACGGCCAAGGAGAAGATCGTCAGCGGCGAGATCAAGGTCAAGACCAGCTGAGTGAAGCCAGACCCTGAGCAGCGGTAACCCCAGGGGTTTCGTCCGCTCGACGGGGTACGGGGAGGCTCGCTCCCCGTACCCCGTTGTCGCGGTACGCCGGCCCCTTTTCAGGCCATAGGGGCGCTACGCGCGTAGACGACCCCCGTCCCCAGGAGTGTGCGCCATCAACGCGTCCAGCAGCCCTCCGGCCGGCGCGGCGGTCAACGGTCAGGTGACCGCCGTCGAGCTCGCCGGGATCACCAAGCGTTTCCCGGGCGTCGTGGCCAACCACGACATCCACCTCACCGTCCGCAAGGGCACCGTGCACGCCCTCGTCGGCGAGAACGGCGCCGGCAAGTCGACCCTGATGAAGATCCTCTACGGCATGCAGAAGCCGGACGAGGGCACCATCGCGGTCGACGGCGAGCAGGTGACCTTCTCGTCCCCGGCCGACGCCATCGTGCGCGGCATCGGCATGGTGCACCAGCACTTCATGCTCGCGGACAACCTCACCGTCCTCGAGAACGTGGTGCTGGGCAGCGAGAAGCTGTACGGCATCGGCGCCAAGGCCCGCCGCAGGATCAAGGAGATCTCCGAGCGCTACGGCCTCGGCGTGGAGCCCGACCGCCTCGTCGAGGAGCTCGGCGTCGCCGCCCGCCAGCGCGTGGAGATCCTCAAGGTCCTCTACCGCGGCGCCCGCACCCTGATCCTCGACGAGCCGACCGCGGTCCTCGTGCCGCAGGAGGTCGACGCCCTCTTCGAGAACCTGCGCGAGCTGAAGTCCGAGGGCCTGTCGGTCATCTTCATCTCCCACAAGCTGGGCGAGGTGCTCTCCGTCGCCGACGAGATCACCGTCATCCGCCGCGGCACCACCGTCGGCACGGCCGTCCCCGCCGAGACCACGCCGAAGCAGCTCGCCGAGATGATGGTCGGCAGTGAGCTGCCCACGCCGGAGACCGCCGAGTCCACGGTCACCGACCGCCCGGTCATCACCGTCGACAGGCTCCGCCTGGAGGCGGCCGGCGGCAAGGCCCTCCTGGACGACATCTCCTTCACCATCCACGAGGGCGAGGTCCTGGGCATCGCCGGCGTCGAGGGCAACGGCCAGACCGAACTGGTCGACGCCCTCATCGGCCTCAAGCACGCCGACTCCGGCACGATCACCCTCGCCGACGAGGAGATCACCGGCTGGACCACCCGCAAGCGCCGCGAGCAGGGCATCGGCTACATCCCCGAGGACCGGCACCGCCACGGCCTGCTCCTGGAGGCCCCCCTCTGGGAGAACCGCATCCTCGGCCACGTCACCGAGGAGCCCCTCGCCAAGGGCGTCTGGCTGAACCCGAAGGCCGCCCAGCAGGACACCCGCCGCATCGTCGAGGCGTACGACGTCCGCACCCCCGGCATCGACGTCACCGCCGCCTCGCTGTCCGGCGGCAACCAGCAGAAGCTGATCGTCGGCCGCGAGATGAGCCACAAGCCGCGCTTCCTGATCGCCGCCCACCCCACCCGCGGTGTCGACGTCGGCGCGCAGGCCGCGATCTGGGACCACATCCGCGAGGCCCGCCGCGAGGGCCTGGCCGTGCTGCTGATCTCCGCCGACCTGGACGAGCTGATCGGCCTGTCCGACACCCTGCGCGTGATCTACAACGGCAAGCTGGTCGCGGACGCCGACCCGGCCACCATCACCCCGGAGCAGCTGGGCTCGGCGATGACGGGTGCCGCCACCGGGCACCTCGAGGACGACGACACCACCCCCGCGACTCCGAACCTGAGCAAGTCTCCCGAGTCCGGCGAAGACGAGGCACGCTGATGAAGAAGTTCGACAAGGAGCGCGTGCTCCTCGCGGTGGCCGGACCGGTCATCGCGCTCGCCGTGGCCTTCGTGCTCAGCGCGATCGTCCTGATCGCCTCGGGCAAGAGCCCGGTCGAGCCGTACGCCCTGATGTTCGAGCAGCTCGGCTTCTCGGACATCCAGGTACTGATCATCAACCAGGCGTCGCTGTACTACATCGCCGCCCTGGCGGTCGCCATCGGCTTCCGGATGAACCTGTTCAACATCGGCGTCGACGGCCAGTACCAGCTCGCCGCCATGATGGCCGCCGTCGTCGGCGCCCACGCCAGCCTGCCGGCCGGCCTCCAGGTGCCGCTGCTCCTCCTCACCGCCGTCCTCACCGGCGCCTTCTGGTCCGGTATCGCCGGTGTCCTGAAGGTCACCCGGGGCGTCAGCGAGGTCGTCGCGACGATCATGCTCAACGCGATCGCGACCTCCGTGATCGCCTACCTGTGGCTGCCGGACGTCTTCGGCGTCAAGGTCGGCAACAACAACACCACCGGCGTGATGCACGAGTCCGGCTGGGTCTCCGGCATCCCCGTCGGCGACGCCGGCGAGATCTACGGCCTGGTCTTCCTCGCCGTGCTGCTCGGCATCGGCTACTGGGTCGTCCTCAACCGCACCCGCTTCGGCTTCGACCTGCGCGCCTCCGGCGCCTCCGAGACCGCCGCCGCGGCCAGCGGCGTCGACCCCAAGCGCATGGTGCTCACCGCCATGCTGCTCTCCGGCGGCATCGCGGGCCTCGCCGGCCTGCCGATCCTGCTCGGCGACACCCACACGTACAGCCTGAACTTCCCCACCGGCATCGGCTTCCTCGGCATCGGCATCGCGCTGCTCGGCCGCAACAGCCCCGTCGGCATCGCGTTCGCCGCCCTGCTGTGGGCCTGGCTCGACAAGGCGTCCCCCGAGCTGGACTTCCACGGCTACGACAAGGAGATCGCGGTCATCATGCAGGGCCTGATCGTCCTCTCGGTCGTCGTCTCCTACGAGGCCGTCCGCGAGTGGGGCCTGCGCCGCCAGCAGCGCCGGGTCGGCGCCGAACTGGCAGCCGGCCACGTCCTCGGCGCCGACAACAACACCACGAAGGAGGTGGCTGGCCGATGACTGCCCCGACCTCAGCGGTCGATGTCAACCAGCCCTCGCTGCAGCCCGCGGCGCCGACCGGCCGCCGGATGTCCTGGCAGGTGCTGCTGCTGGTCATCGCCGGAGCCCTGGCACTGACCTCGATCGTCCGGATCATCACCGGCGCCGACGGCATCACCAACGTCAGCCAGATGTCCACCGCCCTGCAGCTCGCCGTGCCGATCGGCCTCGCCGGTCTCGGCGGTCTGTGGGCCGAGCGGGCCGGCGTCGTCAACATCGGTCTCGAGGGCATGATGATCCTCGGCACCTGGTTCGGCGCCTGGGCCGGCTTCCAGTGGGGCCCCTGGACCGGTGTCGTCGTCGGCATCGCCGGCGGCTGCGTCGGCGGCATCCTGCACGCCATCGCCACCATCACCTTCCGGGTCAACCACATCGTCTCCGGTGTGGCGCTCAACATCCTCGCCCTCGGCATCACCCGCTACCTCGCGCCCCTCGCCTTCGAGGGCCACGCGGGCGGCTCCGCCAAGCAGTCCCCGGCGGTCGAGACCCTCGGCCACTTCACCGTGCCCGGCCTGTCCGACGGGCTGCGGGACCTGAACAACAACGGCTGGTTCTTCGTCTCGGACATCGCCGGCCTGCTCGGCGGCCTGGTCACCAACGTCTCCTGGCTGACCCTGATCGCCGTCGCCCTGGTCCCCGGCACCTGGTGGATCCTGTGGCGGACCGCCTTCGGCCTGCGGCTGCGCTCCTGCGGCGAGAACCCGGTCGCCGCCGAGTCCCTCGGCGTCAACGTCTACAAGTACAAGTACATCGCCGTGATCATCTCCGGTGGTCTGGCCGGCCTCGGCGGCGTCTTCCTCTCCATCGTCGCCAACCCCTTCTACCTGGAGGGCCAGGTCAGCGGCCGCGGTTACATCGGCCTCGCCGCCATGATCTTCGGCAACTGGATGCCGGGCGGCCTCGCCCTCGGCGCCGGACTGTTCGGCTACACCGACAGCCTCAACCTGCGCGGCGGCTCCACCAACGTCCACGCGCTGCTGCTGCTCGGCGCCCTGCTGCTGATCATCGGCGCCGTCTACCTGGTGATCCGCAAGAAGTACGCCCCGTCGATGATCACCGCCGTGGTCGGCGCGCTGGTGTTCGCCTGGTACGCCACCACCAACGAGGTGCCCAACCAGGTCGTCTCCGCCACGCCGTACGTCGTCACCCTCGTCGTCCTCACGCTGTCCGCGCAGCGCCTGCGGATGCCGAAGGCGGACGGCCTGCCGTACCGGAAGGGACAGGGCAAGTGAGCCCGGCCGCCGCCCCCGACGTCGACTGGGACAAGCTGCGGGCCGCCGCGCGGGACGCCATGTCCCGCGCCTACGCCCCCTACTCCGGCTACCCGGTCGGCGCCGCGGCCCTCGTCGACGACGGCCGCACGGTCACCGGCTGCAACGTCGAGAACGCCTCCTACGGGCTCGGCCTGTGCGCGGAGTGCGGACTCGTCTCGCAGCTGCAGAACAGCGGGGGCGGCCGGCTCACGCACTTCGCGTGCTCCGACGGCGAGGGCCGGACCCTGGTGCCCTGCGGCCGCTGCCGCCAGCTGCTCTACGAGTTCGGCGGCCCCGACCTGCTGCTCGACACCCCGGCCGGCATCCTGCCGCTGTCGGAGATGCTGCCCCAGGCGTTCGGACCGGACCACCTCAGCAAGTAACCCCCGTGCGGCCCCTCCGCGTCGCTCACGCGACCCGCGGAGGGGCCGTGTCTCTTCTGGCACCTTCGGAAGGAAAGCCATGGCTGTTTTGTCGACGGACGCCATCTCCGTCATCCGCACCAAGCGGGACCGCGGCGAGCTCAGCGACGCACAGATCGACTGGGTCATCGACGCGTACACCCGCGGGGAGGTCGCCGACGAGCAGATGTCCGCGCTCGCCATGGCGATCCTGCTCAACGGCATGAACCGCCGCGAGATCGCCCGCTGGACCGCCGCGATGATCGCGAGCGGCGAGCGCATGGACTTCTCCTCGCTGTCCCGCCCCACGGCCGACAAGCACTCCACCGGCGGCGTCGGCGACAAGATCACCCTGCCGCTCGCGCCCCTGGTCGCCGCGTGCGGCGCCGCCGTCCCGCAGCTCTCCGGCCGCGGCCTCGGCCACACCGGCGGCACCCTGGACAAGCTGGAGTCCATCCCCGGCTGGCGCGCGCTGCTGTCCAACGAGGAGATGCTGTCCGTCCTCGACACCACCGGGGCCGTGATCTGCGCGGCCGGTGACGGACTCGCCCCCGCCGACAAGAAGCTGTACGCCCTGCGGGACGTCACCGGCACCGTCGAGGCCATCCCGCTGATCGCCTCCTCGATCATGTCGAAGAAGATCGCCGAGGGCACCGGCTCGCTCGTCCTCGACGTGAAGGTCGGCTCCGGCGCCTTCATGAAGACCATCGAGGACGCCCGCGAACTCGCCTCGACGATGGTCGGCCTCGGCACCGACCACGGCGTGAGGACGGTCGCCCTGCTCACCGACATGTCCACCCCGCTCGGCCTCACCGCGGGCAACGCGCTGGAGGTCCGCGAGTCCGTCGAGGTCCTGGCCGGAGGCGGCCCCGCCGACGTGGTCGAGCTGACCCTCGCCCTGGCCCGCGAGATGCTGGCGGCGGCCGGCCTGAAGGACGCCGACCCGGCGAAGGCCCTGGCCGACGGCTCCGCGATGGACGTCTGGCGGCGCATGATCGCCGCCCAGGGCGGCGACCTGGACGCCGAACTGCCCGTCGCGCGCGAGCAGCACGTCGTCACCGCCCCCGCCTCCGGTGTCCTCACCCGCCTCGACGCCTACGACATCGGCGTCGCCGCCTGGCGCCTGGGCGCCGGACGCGCCCGCAAGGAGGACCCGGTGCAGGCGGGCGCCGGCGTCGAGATGCACGCCAAGCCCGGCGACACGGTGACCGCGGGCCAGCCCCTGCTGACCCTGCACACGGACACCCCGGAGCGCTTCGAGTACGCGCTCCAGGCGGTGGAGGGCTCGTACGACGTCAGCCCGGCCGGCACCGGCTTCACGGCGTCGCCGGTGGTGCTGGAACGTATCGCCTGACCAGGCGGTTTCCCTTTCGGGTGAACGGGATCGGTGGACCACCGCCGGTCCCGTTCGGCATGCTGGGATCGGTGACGCACCGATAGGAGACCGCCAGTGCGACACGAAGTCGCTCCACCCAAGTGGTTGGTCTGTGTGAGGAAAAGAGGTCATGAGCAGGCCATCTCGGACCAGTGTCCAAGGTCCGTCCCCACTTCCGCATGCGTCGCTGGCAACGGCGGGGTGTGAAGCCGGAAGCGCAAGCCCAAGAGCGGCACGGCCATCGGACCGCAACAGGCGAGGGGAAGGCCGGACGGGCTAATGAAAATGAACCCTTGACGACATCTCGTAACTCCTGTGCCGCGTCGATGGTGAGCTGTCGGCGGCAGACAGGCCCTGGCGCGGAAGAGCGCACGACGACCCCAGAGGATTGGTGCCGAAGGGGGAGGACACCGTCGGGCCCGGGATTAAGAGGGAGCCCACCCCGGTCGCATCTTGTGGGAGCGGAACGTGGAAACCCCGTTGGAGTCCGGGAGTGATCCCGGTAAGCCGGAGGCGACGAAGGACCAATCCTCCAGCGGGACAGGATGATCCGAGAAGCGAACGCCGACAGGGCGAAAGCCCAGAGGAAAAGGACGAGGAGACCTCAGCCGCGTCCCATAACTCGTCGGACACGAGGCGGTGCCTCGGCCCGAAAGGGAGCCCACGCGGATCAGGTAGGCCCGTGAAGAAGAACTGCGAAGAGACCCGAACCGAAGGGCAAGTTGGATGCCGAAGGAAGGTGTGGCAGTGGCCGCCGTGGCGGCGATGCCTCCCACGACGGCGAACGGACCGGAGGACCACGCCCAGACCTGGCACAGCATCGACTGGGCCAAGGCAGAGGCGTCGGTAAGGCGACTGAGGCAGCGCATCTTCACAGCCGCGCAGGAAGGGGACCTGAAGAAGGTCCGAAACTTGCAGAAGCTCATGCTGCGCTCCCACTCGAACACGCTCGTGAGCGTGAAGCGGGTGACGCAGCAGAGCACAGGCCGTCGGACGGCCGGGATCGACCAGGAACGTGCGCTCACTCCGAACGCGCGAGGACGGCTGGCCGCTGAGATCACAGCGGAACGCTCGCCTGGCACGCCGGCGACCACAGAAGGGCCAAGCAAGATGACCGACCCGCGTGACTCCAGGGGCCCGCTTGAGCCGGATGCGGTGAACAGCCGCACGTCCGGTTCTGAGGGGGCCGGAGGGCGGCAACGCCCTCCGGCTACCCGACTGAGCGCACTCACCGTGAGCCAGGACCCCGACCAGAACTGGGACGACCTCGTCCGGTTCTGGGAGGAGATGGAATGGCCCGAGGGCAGCAAGGTGGAGATCATCGAGGGGATCATCACCGTGTCACCTGCTCCCGCGTCCCGCCACAACGTGATCGCGGAACGTATTCAGCGTCGCCTCTACTCCGTGATCCCCGATGAAACTGGGGAATCTTCCAGACGCTGGCCATCTCCGTGCCGTCCCGTCTGGGCATGCTCATCCCGGACCTGCTCGTGGCGCCCGTGGAGGAGTGCGCGGAGGCGGAGTCCCACATCCCGGCGGCCCTGGCCGAACTCGTCGTCGAGGTGACCTCCCGGTCCAACGCCCAGCACGACCGCGTCAGCAAGCCCGCCGCGTACGCCACCGCCGGCATCCCGCTCTACCTGCTCATCGACCGCTGGGCTCCCGGCGGCCCGACCGCCACGCTGTTCGGGGAGCCGAAGGGCGACGTCTACCGGGTGCTGAGGGCGGTCAAGTTCGGAGACCCGATCACGCTGCCGGAACCGTTCGGCGTCACGATCGACACCGGTGAGTTCCCCGTCGACTGACCGTCAGCCCAGCAGCGCCGCCACCGCCACCAGCACCGGCACCGAGAGCACCGTCGACAGCAGGATCGCGTCGCGGGCCAGGCGTTCGGCCACGCCGTAGGTCGACGCGTAGGTGTAGAGGTTCTGCGCGGCGGGCAGGGCCGACGTCACCACCACGTCGAGTAGGGGAGCGCCCCGCAGGCCGAAGACGCCGGCCGCCAGCGCCCAGGCCGCGGCGGGCTGGCCGAGGGACTTCAGCGCCACCGACAGGAACACGGGGAGCCGGTCCGGCCCCCGGCCCGGCATCGTGCTGCCGCACAGGGAGATGCCGAAGGCCAGCAGGACCGCCGGGACCGACATGCCGCCGATCAGGGTCAGCGGGTCCAGCACCGGCGCCGGCACCCGCACCCCCGCCGCCGACACCGCCACGCCCGCCAGGGAGCCGAGCGCGATCGGGTTGCGCAGCGGTGTCAGCAGGCGGTGCGACAGCGGGCCGCCCTTCGCGCCGCCGTTGGACAGGTCGAGGATCGTCAGCGCGACCGGCGTGACCCCGACCAGCTGGAACAGCAGCACCGGGGCGACCAGCGACGCGTCCCCGAGGACGTACACGGCGATCGGGATGCCCAGGTTCCCGGAGTTGACGTAGCTGGAGCACAGGGCGCCGATCGTGGTCCGGCCCACGCCCCAGCGGCGTACGACGGCGACCGCCACGAAGACCCCGGCCGCGGCGGCCGTGCTCAGCGCGGTGACCAGCAGACGGCTGGAGAAGATCACCGAGAGGTCGGTCCCCGCGAGCGTGGTGAAGAGGAGCGCCGGTGACGCCACGTGGAAGGCCAGCTTCGTGAGCACCTCCCGGCCGTGCTCCCCGAGGTACCCGCGCCGGCCGATCACATAGCCGACGGCGATGACCACCGCGATCACCGCGAACCCCGTCAACACCCCCTGCACGGAGTCTCCTTCGCGGGAAGCGGGACACGCTGTCTTCGGGAAGGGGCCGGTGCTTGGGGCATACACCCAACCCTCGGGTGGGGGAGGCGCCCGGGTCAATGTGATCCCGGACGGCGGACACGCCGGCACGCGCCCGCGATGAGTTGGCGGGCCGGGTCCGGTCTACCGCTCGTGGACGCCATGACACCCGCGGTACTCGTGCTGGCCGGCCCCGTCACCCGGGGTGAGGTGACGGGGCTGTGCGCGGTCGTCCGGGCGCGGCTGGAGGACGGCCGGTCGAGGGTGGTCGTGTGCGACGTCGGCGGGCTCGGCCCGCCGGGCCTGGGCACCGTCGATCTGCTGGCCCGGCTCCAGCTCACCGCCCGGCGGGCCGGCGGCCGGATACGGCTGCGGGACCCGGACCCCGCGCTAGACGCCCTTCTCGACCTCGTCGGTCTCCGCTTCGAGGTGGAGCGGCAGCCCGAAGAGCGGGAACCAGCGCTTCGTGTCGAGGAAGCAGTGGAACCCGGTGATCCGCCCCCCTGAGATCTCCAGCACCTGGATCGCCCACGGCGTGAACCCGCCCGCCTCCGGGTCCGGCTTGTACTGGGCGAACCCCGGCAGCCCGTTGACCTGGACGGGGACCAGCCGGGAACCCGCGCACGGGGCGCCCAGCGTCGTGATGAACCCGGTGATGTCCCCGGCGCCGGTCAGCCACAGGTCGAACGGCGGCATCGTCATGATGGCGTCCTCGTGCAGCAGCGCGGTCAGCGCCGTCATGTCGTACCCCTCGAAGGCGGCGACATAGCGGTCCAGGAGCTTCTGCTGCTCCTCGTCCAGCGGATCGGCGACCGCCGCGTCGGCGCCCGGCTGCTGCTGCTCGGCGAGGGTGGCCCGGGCCCGCTGGAGCGCGCTGTTCACCGACGCGACCGAGGTGCCGAGCAGCTCGGCGGCCTCGCTCGCCTTCCACGCCAGCACCTCGCGCAGGATCAGCACCGCCCGCTGCTTCGGCGGCAGCTGCTGGAGGGCGGCCATGAAGGCGAGCCGCACCGACTCCTTGGCTACGGCCGCCTCCGCCGGGTCGTCCGTCGTGGGCAGCACGCGGCTGTCCGGAACCGGCTCCAGCCAGGTGTGGTCCGGGCGCGGGGCGAGCGCGGCCTGCGCGAGTGGCGTCGACTCGGTGAGGTCCATGGGCCGGGCCCTCTTGTTGCCCGCGGTCAGCATGTCCAGGCAGACGTTCGTCGCGATGCGGTAGAGCCACGAGCGGAGGCTGGAGCGCCCCTCGAACTTGTCGTAGCTGCGCCAGGCGCGCACCATCGTGTCCTGCACCGCGTCCTCGGCCTCGAAGGACGAACCGAGCATGCGGTAGCAGTACCCGGTCAGCTCGACGCGGTGCTTCTCCAACCTGACGTCGAGGTCCGTCGTCGTGGTCGCCGTACCGTCGCTCATCGTCCACCCACCCCTGTGGCCGTCCTGTGGAACGCCTCGTCGCGCCCCACCACTTCGGAAGCTACCGCAGCCCACTGACAATGGCCCCCGGAGTCGGGAAACCCGCAGGTGGACGGGGCACGGCAGCGGGGCGCACCCCCATGTCACAGGTGCGCCCCGACGGTGTGCGGCCGTGCTCCGGGCTCAGCCCAGCGGGACGCCGTTCACGGGCAGGCCCTGCGTCGGGAGGCCCTGCGCCGGCAGGCTCTGCACCGGCAGCCCGCCGAGCAGCCCGGTGGCGGTGCCCGTCGGGGCGGCGGCCAGCGCCGGGGCGCCCGCCAGCGTCCGCTCGGCGGTCGGCTGCGCGGCGGCCAGTCCGGCGGCCACCGCCTCCTGCCCGCCGGCCAGGCCCTCGGCGGCGTTCGGGGCGGCCTGCGTCAGGCTCTCGGCCGGGAGCGTCCGGGTCACGGTGTCCAGCGCCGCGCCGGCGTCGGGGACGGCGGGCGCGGCGTTCGCGGCACCCGCGCCCGTGGCGGCGAAGGCGGCACCGAGCGCGGCGACACCGAGGGACTTGGCGGCAGACTGCTTCATGGAAAACCTCGGAATTCGAAACGGGGATGTGAGCGGTTCTTCGACCGTAAACACCCCCGCCGTCCGGCCGCAAACATCGAATTGCGGACGGATTGTGAATGGCGTCCGAAGTCCCTGTGCGCGCAGGGCCGTCGGTCAGTCCTCCTCGTCGGGAGAACCGCTGGTGGAGCTCGTCTGTCGGAAAAGCCACTCGGACTTGAGTTCGGCATATCCGGGCTTGATCACGTCATTGATCATGGCCAGCCGTTCATCGAAAGGAATGAACGATGATTTCATCGCATTGACGGAGAACCACTGCATGTCGTCGAGCGTGTAACCGAACGCCTCGACAAGATGCTCGAATTCCTGGCTCATGCTGGTGTGGGACATCAGACGGTTGTCCGTGTTCACCGTGGCGCGGAAGTGCAGCCGGCGCAGCAGCCCGATGGGGTGCGCCTCGTAGGAGTCGGCCGCGCCCGTCTGCAGGTTGGAGCTCGGGCACAGCTCCAGCGGGATGCGCTTGTCCCGCACGTACGACGCCAGCCGGCCGAGCTCCACCGAGCCGTCGTCCCGCACCCGGATGTCGTCGATGATGCGCACTCCGTGCCCCAGCCGGTCGGCGCCGCACCACTGCAGGGCCTGCCAGATGGACGGCAGCCCGAACGCCTCGCCGGCGTGGATCGTGAAGTGGTTGTTCTCGCGCTTGAGGTACTCGAAGGCGTCGAGGTGCCGGGTCGGCGGGTGGCCCGCCTCGGCGCCCGCGATGTCGAAGCCGACGACCCCCAGGTCGCGGTAGGAGTTGGCGAGTTCGGCGATCTCCAGCGAGCGGGCCGCGTGCCGCATCGCGGTGAGCAGCGCGCCCACCCGGACGCGGTGGCCGTTGTCCCGGGCGATCCGCTCACCCTCCCGGAAGCCCTCGTTGACGGCCTCGACGACCTCCTCCAGGGTGAGCCCGCCCTCCAGGTGCTGCTCCGGGGCGTAGCGCACCTCGGCGTAGACGACCCCGTCCTCCGCGAGGTCCTCGGCGCACTCGCGGGCGACGCGCACCAGGGCGTCGCGGGTCTGCATGACCGCCACGGTGTGCGAGAACGTCTCCAGATAGCGTTCCAGCGAGCCCGAGTCGGCGGCCTCCTGGAACCAGAGGCCGAGCTTGCCGGGATCGGTCTCGGGGAGCCCGGAATAGCCCGACTCCTGGGCGAGCTCGACGATCGTGCCGGGGCGGAGCCCGCCGTCGAGGTGGTCGTGCAGCAGAACCTTCGGGGCCCGGCGGATCTGGTCCGAGCTCGGGGTGTGCGCCTTCGGGGCAGTCTGGCTCGTCATTTCCGCACTCTAACGCCTACGCGCGTAGAGAGCGCGTCTCCGCGCACACGTCCGGATCGCCGCTTTACACATCCGTCGATACGTAACGGTGACCGCACGGACGGGTCGCGGACGCCCTCACTTCTGCCACTGTTCTGTCATGGCACAGCAAGCGACGCCGGGGCGCAGGGTCCGGCTGGGCAGGGCGATGGGGCCGGAGCCGACGGCGGTGAGCGGCGTGGCGCTGCTGCTCCCGCCAGGTGACGCCACCTCATATCGCAGACCTGCCCCGCTGTTGGCCACCTCGCTCGTCCGGGGACTCGGCCGCCGGCTCCACCGGGCGGGGCGCGGGGAAGGGCTCGCCGTCCACGTCGTCCACTACCGCTACCGCGGCTGGAACGGCGACGAGGCCGCCCTCCTCAGCGACGCCCTGTGGGCCGCCGACGAGGCCGTACGGCTCTACGGCGACGTGCCCGTGTGCCTCGCCGGCCTCGACATGGGCGGACGGGCGGCGCTGCGCGCGGGCGGCCACGAGGCCGTCAACTCCGTGCTCGCCATCGCCCCGTGGCTGCCCGAGGAGGACACCGCCGACTCGCCCGAACCGGTGAAGCAGCTCGCCGGGCGGCGCGTGATGATCGTGCACGGCACGAACGACGAACGCACCGACCCCGAACTGTCCTTCCGGCTGGCGGCGCGGGCCAAGAAGGCCAACCGGGAGGTGTGCCGGTTCGAGGTGCACTCCGACCGGCACCGGTTGCACCAGCACCGGGACGAAGTGCTGGCCCTCTCCGAGGACTTCGTCATGGGCTCGCTGTTCGGGACGGTGTACTCCCGGCCGGTCGCCGACGCGTTCGCCGCGCCGCCGCCGCTCGGACTGCGGATGCCGCTCGCCTCGGGGTTCGGGAAGTCGCTGCGGCGGTAGGCGTGCCGTCCGGCTCGTCGTGATCCCTCACGGCAGCAGCGTCCCCCTGCGGGACAGCAGGAACTTCTTGAACGCCGCCACCGGAGGCGTGTCCGGGCGGTCCGCCAGCCAGGCCACGCCGATCTCGCGCGCCGCCCGGGGAGCCGTCACCGTCAGCTCGCTCACCCCCGGCCGGGGCACCGCGGGCGGCGGCAGCAGCGCCACGCCCAGACCCGCCGCCACCAGGCCCCGCAGGGTCTCCGCCTCCTCGCCCTCGAAGGCGATCCGCGGCCGGAACCCGGCCTCCCGGCACAGGTCGTCGGTGATCCGGCGCAGCCCGTAGCCCGGCTCCAGCGTCACGAAGTTCTCCTCCGCCGCCTCCACCAGCCGGATGCGCCGGCGGGCGGCGAGCCGGTGGTCGGCGGGGACGACCAGCCGCAGTTTCTGCTCGTCCAGGCGGCGGGCCACCAGGTCCGGGGCGTCCGGGACCGGCGAGGTCAGGCACAGGTCCAGCTCGCCGGCCCGCAGGCCCTCCAGCATCGCCTCCCCGTAGTTCTGCACCAGGCTGAAGCGGATCCGGGGATGATCGGCGCGGAACGCCTGCAGCAGGCCCGGCACCGTCTCCGCGCCCATGGTGTGCAGAAAGCCGAAGGCGACCTTGCCGGTCGCCGGGTCGGCGTCGGCGCGGACCTCCTCGGCGGCCCGCTCCACCTCGGCGAGGGCGCGCTCGACGGAGGCGAGGAAGGTGCGGCCCGCGGGGGTCAGCGACACCGTGCGGCCGTGCCGGGCGAACAGGTCCACGCCGAGGTCCTGCTCCAGGCGGACCATGGCCCGCGACAGCGTGGACTGCGGCACCCCCATCTCGTGCGCGGCCCGGGTGACGTGCTCGGTGCGGGCCACACCGGCGAAGTACGCGAGGCGGGGAGCGAGCAGGCGTGTCATGTCGGCCATGTCTTCTGTGTCACCGGACGGTGACAGCCGACGTCGTGAGCTGTGCTGATGCTCCATGGGAACGATTATGGCGAATCCATGCATTGGACGGATCAGTGCGGGTGTTCGTAGCGTCGAAGCATGTCTCCCGCCAGTACCGGGGCGTCCACGTCCGTGGTCGCCGCCACCGCACCCGCAGCCCCTGTCGACGACTCCCGTATGGCCCCGGGCGGGCCCGGTTACCGCCGGATGAGCCTCGCCCTCTTTCTCGCCGGTGTCGCGACCTTCGCCCTCCTCTACTCCACGCAGGCCCTCCTGCCGCTGATCTCCGGTGAGTTCGGCGTGCCCGCGAGCGCGGCCAGCTGGACGGTGG
This sequence comes from Streptomyces sp. SS1-1, assembly GCF_008973465.1. Taxonomy (NCBI): domain Bacteria; kingdom Bacillati; phylum Actinomycetota; class Actinomycetes; order Kitasatosporales; family Streptomycetaceae; genus Streptomyces; species Streptomyces sp. SS1-1. The sequence continues at coordinate 4,482,435 of NZ_WBXN01000004.1, forward strand.
CGGCCGCGACCGGCGGACTGGCCCTGTTCGTGCTCCCCATGAGCGCCCTCTCCGAGCGGTACGGCCGCCGTACCGTCATGACGGCGTCCCTGGCCGTCGCGGTCACCGTCGGCCTAGTGGTGCCGTTCGCGCCGAACCTGACCTCGCTCGTCGTCCTGCGCGCGGTCCAGGGCGCCGCGCTGGCCGGCCTGCCGGCCTCGGCGACCGCGTACCTCGCCGAGGAGGTGCGGCCCAGGGCGCTCGTCACGGCGATCGGGCTGTTCGTCGCCGGGAACAGCGTGGGCGGCATGAGCGGCCGTGTCATCACCGGCTGGGTGGCCCAGGAGTGGGGCTGGCGGGTGGCGGTCGGCGTCATCGGCGCCGTCGCGGTGGCCTGCGCGGTCGCCTTCCGGCTGCTGCTGCCGGCGCCGCGGCACTTCTCGCCCGGGTCGCTGCGGCCGCGGGTGCTGGCGCGGACCGTGCGCGACCATCTGTCCGATCCGCTGCTGCGGCGGCTGTACGCGATCGGCGCGCTGTTCATGACGGTGTTCGGCGGGGTCTACACCGTGATCGGGTACCGGCTCACCGGGGCGCCGTTCTCGCTGCCGCAGGGCATCGTCGGCTCGATCTTCCTCGTGTACCTCGTCGGCACGGTGTCCGCGTCCACGGCGGGGCGGCTGGTGGACCGGCTCGGGCGGCGGGGCGCCCTGTACGCGGCCGGTGCCACGACGGCGTCGGGGCTGCTGCTGTCCCTGGCGGGGGCGCTGCCGCTGGTGCTGCTGGGGCTGGTGCTGATCACCGCCGGGTTCTTCGCGGGGCACGCCGTGGCGTCGTCGGCGGTCAGCAAGGCGGCCTCGCACGGGCGGGCGCAGGCGGCCGCGCTGTATCAGTCGGCCTACTACATCGGCTCCAGCGCGGGGAGCACGGTCGGGGCCGTCGCCTTCCACGCCGGGGGGTGGGGCGGGACCGTCGGGGTCGGGCTGGTGGCGGTGCTGGGTGTCGTGACGATCACCGTGGTGGGGTCGCGGGCGGCTCGGGCGCGGGGGGATGTCGTGGTGGCTGCTTGACGCGTGGAGAGAGCCCCCTGGCCGCTGGTCGGTCAGGGGGTTCGTCGTGTCACCAGGCCGTGCTCTGCGACTTCTCCGACGGCAGCAGCAGCCAGAGCGCGAGGTAGAGCAGGAACTGCGGGCCAGGCAGCAGGCAGGAGAGCAGGAAGATCACGCGCATCGTCGTGGCGGAGGTGCCGAAGCGGCGCGCCAGCGCGGCGCACACTCCGCCGATCATGCGGCCGTGGGTGGGTCGGGCGAGCGCGGTCATGGTGTGGCTCCTTCGTGAGCGTCGGTCGTCTCTTCCAACTGACCTCAACGCTACGAGGACAAACAGGGTGAAGCGTCGTGCTACGGGGCCATCCCGACCCTGGGGATCGTCGGGGTACGACCCTGAGACGGCTCCTCCTGGGGTACCGGCGCGCGGCGCCCGCCGCGGCGCAGGCGGGCCCGGGCCGCGGGGACGACGGCGGTGTGGGCGATCGCCGCGCCGAGTGTGTTGAGCAGGAGGGAGTCGACGTCGACGATCTGGCCGGGGACGCCGGTCTGGAGCAGTTCGATGGCGAGGGAGATCAGGGCCACGGCGGCCGTCGTACGGGCCAGGGAGCCGAGCGGGGAGGACGTCGTCCTGCCGTGCGCCATCGGCAGCAGGACGCCGAGCGGGGCCAGAAGGGCGAGGCCCTCGACGATGCAGCGGGTGGCCTCGCGCCAGCCGAGGGCGAGGTCGGCGCGAAGGCCGGCGAAGGGCTGGAGGTTGGCGGGCATCACCCAGGGGACGTCCAGGGGGCGCAGCGTGAGCCAGGCGACGAACGCAAGGTGGGCGACCAGGAGGATGCCTCCTGTCGCGCGGACGCGGATCACGGCGTTGTCGCCGATGGAGCCTTGACGCTGCACGAACCCCAAGACGCGACTATCGGTGGGATCGGTTCCGGGGGGTGGGGGTGGGGTGGGGTGAGTCGTCCGCCACACGGTGGGGACGGGGCCGTGCGCGTCCGTCAGGTGGTGGCGACTTCCGTCGACGGGGGCTCGTTGGTGCCGGGGCGGGTGCGGACCTCGTCCGTGCACTCGTAGCGGCGGGGCGGGGTGTCCGCGGGGCCGCCCAGGATGACCGAGCCGTCGCCCTCGGCAGCCGCGGAGTCCGAGAACGTGCAGACGATCTGGGCCAGGGCGTAGGACGTGAGGGCGGCCGGGGGCGTCGTCAGGCGCAGGGTTTCGTCCGGGTCCGACCGGCGGGGGCCGGTGACGCCCATGGCGCCTCGGACGTCCGTGGTGTAGCCGGCCTCCTTCTCCGTCGGGGAGGGGGGCGCCTGGAGTTCGTCCAGGAGGCCCTGCGCCACCAGGACGCGGCGGGCCGCGTCGGCCGTGCCGTCGGGGACGCGGACCGTGCGATCGACCGCGACCAGCTGGGAGCCGCAGAGCAGGAAGATCTGGACCGGGAGGCCGCGGCCGGCCTGGGGGGAGGCGTCCGGTTCGGAGAGCGAGCAGTGGACGCGGGAGGGGGCCGGGCCGAAGTTGGTCGGTACCTCCGTGGACCGTATGCCGCAGCCGGCCAGCATGATGGCGGCCAGGGAGAGGAGGGCCGGGAGACGCTTCATCAGTCCTCCGTCTTCGGTTCGTCCCGGGGGAGGCGCAGCGTGAAGACGGCGCCGCCGTCGGGGGAGTTCGCGGCGGTGATCTCGCCGCCGTGGATGTGGGCGTTCTCCAGGGCGATGGACAGGCCCAGGCCGCTGCCCTCCGAGCGGGGGCGGGAGGCGCTGGCCTTGTAGAAGCGGTCGAAGACGTGCGGGAGGACGTCCTCGGGGATGCCGGGGCCGTGGTCGCGTACGTCGATGACCACCGCGTCGTCCTCCTCGCGGACCGTCACACGGACCGGGGAGCCGCCGTGCTTGAGGGCGTTGCCGATCAGGTTGGCGAGGATGACGTCGAGGCGGCGGGGGTCGAGGCGGGCCATGATGCCGCGTTCGGCGTTCAGCTCGACGGCGTCCAGCCAGGCGCGGGCGTCGATGCAGGCGGTGATCTGGTCGGCCACGTCGACGTCGTCGAGGACCAGACGGGCCGTGCCCGCGTCGAAGCGGGTGACCTCCATGAGGTTCTCCACGAGATCGTTCAGGCGGCGGGTCTCGCTGACGACCAGGCGGACCGCGGGCTCGATCATGGGGTCGACCGAGCCGGTGCCCGCCTCCAGCTCCTCTTCCAGGACCTCGGTGACGGCGGTGATCGCGGTGAGCGGGGTGCGCAGTTCGTGGGACATGTCGGCCACGAAGCGGCGGGACGCCTCGTCGCGGCCGGCCATGTCGGCGACCCGTTTCTCCAGCGCCTCGGCCGCGTTGTTGAACGTCCGCGACAGATCGGCCAGTTCGTCGGTGCCGGACACCCGCAGGCGGGTGTCCAGTTTGCCTTCGCCGAGGCGGCGGGCGGCGACTCCCAGGCGGTGCACCGGCTTCAGTACGGTCGTGGCGGCGGCCTGCGCGAGGAGCGCGGAGCCGATCAGGGCGAGGCCCGTGGCGATGCCCAGGGACCAGGCCAGGGAGTTGAGGTCCTTGGCCTCCTGCTCCAGGGACTTGAGCATGTAGCCGGTCGGGCCGCCGCCGATGACCCTGGTACCGGCTATCAGGTACGGCTTGTCGTTCTTCACGATCCGCTGCCAGTACAGGTGGTACTCGGCCTTGCCGGAGCCGACCTTGTCGTCGACCGCCGTACGCAGGGACTTGGGCACGTCGGCCAGGGTGAAGCCGTCCAGGGCGCCGGAACTGCTGTACAGCGGCCTGCCGTCGGCGTCCTGGGCGGCCAGCAGCACGCTGAAGCGCTGGCTGCTGTTGGCCATCTGCCCCGCCGTGTGCTGGAGTTCGTCCTGCGTCGGGCGCTCGGGCAGGAGCGCGGCCCGGTTCTGCATCTCCTGCTGGAAGTCGCGCAGCACCGCGTCCTGGGTGCGGGTGAGGACCGCCTCCCGGTTGAGCCAGTACGCGATCCCGGAGGCGGAGACGGCGGCGGTGAGCGCCACCAGGCCGAAGACGACCACCAGTCGCAGCCGCAGACTGGTGAGACGCAGCCTCGACCACACTCCCTTGCGAGCCGCGGCCCAGCCGCGGAGACCTGCCTGCGTGTCCGTCACTGAGGCGCGTCCAGGCGGTAGCCGACCCCGCGGACCGTGCGGATCAGGGTGGGCGAGGACGGGACGTCCTCGACCTTGGCGCGCAGCCGCTGCACACACGCGTCCACCAGGCGCGAGTCGCCCAGGTAGTCGTGTTCCCAGACCAGGCGCAGGAGTTGCTGCCGGGACAGGGCCTGGCCGGGGCGGCGGCTCAGTTCCAGCAGCAGGCGCAGCTCGGTCGGGGTGAGCTGGAGGTCCTCGCCGTTCTTCGTGACGGTCATCGCGGCGCGGTCGATGACCAGGCTGCCGAAGGTCGCGGCGTCGTTCGACTCCCGCTCCCCGCGGCGCAGCACCGCGCGGATCCGGGCGTCCAGCACCCGGCCCTGCACGGGCTTGACGACGTAGTCGTCCGCGCCGGACTCCAGGCCGACCACGACGTCGATGTCGTCGCTGCGGGCCGTGAGCAGGATGATCGGCAGCTGGTCGGTGCGCCGGATGCGCCGGCACACCTCGAAGCCGTCGATGCCGGGCAGCATCACATCCAGCACGATCAGGTCCGGCCGCTGCTCACGCAGCAGTTTCAGACCGTCCTCGCCGGTGGCAGCGGTGGCCACCCGATGTCCCTGGCGCGTCAGTGAGAGCTCCAGGGCCGTACGGATGGCGTCGTCGTCCTCGATCAGCAACAGGGAAGGCACGCCGCACATTCTGGCCCATGCGGGGGTGGTGTTTCGACACCTGTACGAGCAGTTCGGCTACGCGCGCGTAGTGCCCGGGTGTCCCGGACCCCTGTGACAGGTCTGTGACAGTCGGCGGACAGCGCCATGAAAGTGGCCCGGCAAGATTCTCGGCACAGGCAAGACAGCACCGAAGAACACCGGAAGTCCACGACGGGGGGCGCGAGATGAACACGCTGCACGGCACCAGCACCAGCGCAGTGATCACGCGTCTGCACGACGTGAACGGGGGCCGGGGGACGACGGGGCGGGGGTGCGCTCGCGGCACGGGGCGTCAGCACACCGGTTACATGACGGTGGTCGACGGCCGCACGGGGGAGGCGCACGGGGGAACCGCGTACGGGGAGGACTCGGGGGAGAGCCGGCGCTCGCTGTCGGAGGCGGAGTTCACCGCCTACGTCCAGGAGCGCCGCGCCTCCCTGTACGCCACCGCCTACCACCTGACCGGTGACCGCTTCGAGGCCGAGGACCTGCTGCAGAGCGCGCTGTTCTCGACGTACCGGGCGTGGGACCGGATCAGCGACAAGGCCGCCGTCGGCGGTTACCTGCGGCGGACCATGACCAACCTGCACATCAGCGCGTGGCGCCGCCGCAAGCTGAACGAATACCCGACCGAGGAGCTGCCGGAGACGCCCGGCGACACGGACGCGATGCGCGGCACCGAGCTGCGCGCGGTCCTGTGGCAGGCGCTGGCCCGGCTGCCCGAACTCCAGCGGACGATGCTGGTCCTGCGCTACTACGAGGGCCGCACCGACCCGGAGATCGCGGACATCCTCGGCATCAGTGTCGGCACGGTGAAGTCGAGCATCTGGCGGTCGCTCCGCCGGCTGCGCGAGGACGAGGTCCTCAGCTTCGGCCGTGACGAGGAGGACGCCTTCGGGGAGCTCGTCGCCTGAAGGTGAAGGGGGGACCGCTCGGGGGAGCGGTACCAGTGGGGGGACCCACGGGGGCTGGGGGGCCACCGGGGGGATCCACGGGGGAACGGGGGGTGCTCCACCACGGGGGAAGCGGTGGAGCACGACGGTGCGGGGCCGGGGCCGGGGGGTCCGCCGGCCCCGTTTCCGTGTGCGGTCAGCGGGCGGTCATGCGCCTCGCCTCGGCGGGGTCGTCCCCGACGGCCACGGCCTCGGTGGGGTCGGTCCCCTCGATCGCGTAGACGCCGGCCGTGGCCTCCGGCAGCGTCGCCGGGTCGACCGGGACGTCCCCGCACGCCGGGATGGTGGCGGTGCCGAGCCGCTTCCCGACGGTGAAGCCGGACTCGTCCGTGGGCAGGTAGTCACGGCCGTCGTAGACCACCCGGCCCGAGCAGGACGCGTCGCCGGACCCGTCGCCCCCGTCCGAGCACCCGGCCGCCGTCAGGACCGCCACCGTCACCAGCGGAACCGCGCGCCTCATCGTTCGCCCTCTCCGTCGCTCTTCGCGTCGTGCCTACGACGGAGAAGGCGGTGGGATCGTTCAGGCCGTCGGGGCCGGAGTCGCCGTGGCGGCCGCCGTGAGGCGGGTCAGGGCCTCGTCGCGGTCGCAGGCGTGGGCGCCCAGGGCCGTCTGGCGGGCGACGATCGAGCGTTCCAGGCGCATCAGGCGCCAGCCGCGGCGCAGCAGGAACGGCACCGACTTGCGGCCCTCCCGCAGATCGCGCAGGAAGCGGCGGCGGAACGTCTTCACCGGGCCGCGGCTCAGGCACAGGGCGTCCGCCAGCAGGCCGAGCTCCCGGCAGCGGGACACGATCTCGGCGGCGAAGATGCCCTCCGCGATGAACAGCGGGGTCTGCCCGATGTCGACGCTCTCGTGCCCGGTGCGGGCGCTCAGCGAGATGTCGTAGACCGGTATGTCCGTGCGGCGCGTGCGGCACAGGTCGGCGATCGCGGCGACGGCCGCGTCGGCGTCCCAGGACTCGGGGTGGTCCCAGTCGATGTCGGAGCTCCCGGGGACCAGCGGCAGGGTCGGGTCGCCGGCCTCCTTGTAGAAGTCGTCGAGCCGCAGCACCGGAAGACCGGAGAGGGCCGCGAGGAGGGACTTGCCGGAGCCGGAGGGGCCGCAGAGCAGCACGACTCGCGTCGGTATGGGCGCAGGGGAACTCACGGGACACCAGTCTGAGGCATCCACCGGCCCCGGGACGACCCGGCGGACGCCGTTGAAACGCGCATCACATCCCGGGGCCCGCACGCCGGGCGTACGCCGGCACGGCGAAGAGCCGTGGCTCCCCCGGACGGAGGGGAGATACGGCTCTCCGGTCGAAGGGCGTCCTCGGTCCTCAGTACGAGGAGCCGGACGCGCCCAGCGAACCCGTCGGGTGCCAGACCGTCTTGGTCTCCAGGAACGCCGTCATCCGGTCGGTGCCGGGAGCGGCCGACCAGTCGTCCACAGGCTGTGGACGCAGGACGCGCTTGAGGTTGTCCGCCGCGGCGATCTCCAGCTCCTTCGCCAGCACCTCGTCGGCGCCCGCGAGGTCGATCGCGTTGACGTCCTGGTGCGCGGCGAGCGGCGCGGCGATCTCCGCCGTACGGCCGGAGAGGATGTTCACCACTCCGCCCGGCACGTCGGACGTGGCCAGGACCTCGGCCAGGGAGAGGGCGGGCAGCGGGGCCTTCTCCGAGGCCACCACGACCGCCGTGTTGCCCGTCGCGATCACCGGGGCCACGACCGAGACCAGGCCCAGGAACGACGACTCCTGCGGCGCCAGGACGGCCACCACACCCGTCGGCTCGGGCGAGGACAGGTTGAAGAACGGGCCCGCGACCGGGTTGCCGCCGCCGACCACCTGGGCGATCTTGTCGGTCCAGCCCGCGTACCAGACCCAGCGGTCGATCGCCGCGTCGACCTGATCGGCGGCCTTCGACTTCGACAGGCCCTCGGCGTCGGCGACCTCGTGGACGAACTGCGCCCGGCGGCCCTCCAGCATCTCGGCGACGCGGTAGAGGACCTGGCCGCGGTTGTACGCGGTCGCGCCGGACCAGCCGCCGACGGCCCTGCGGGCGGCGACCACCGCGTCACGGGCGTCCTTGCGGGACGACAGCGGTGCGTTCGCCAGCCAGTTGCCCTTCGAGTCCGTCACCTCGTACACCCGGCCGCTCTCGGAACGCGGGAACTTCCCGCCGACGTACAGCTTGTAGGTCTTCAGGACAGTCAAGCGCTCAGACATCGAGGTACGCCTCCAGGCCGTGGCGACCGCCCTCGCGGCCGAAGCCCGACTCCTTGTAACCGCCGAACGGCGAGGTCGGGTCGAACTTGTTGAACGTGTTGGACCAGACGACGCCCGCCCGGAGCTTGTTCGCGACCGCGAGGATGCGCGAGCCCTTCTCCGTCCAGATGCCGGCCGACAGGCCGTACGGCGTGTTGTTCGCCTTGGCGACCGCCTCGTCCGGGGTGCGGAAGGTCAGCACCGACAGCACCGGGCCGAAGATCTCGTCCCGGGCGACGGTGTGCGCCTGCGTGACGTTCGTGAACAGCGTCGGCGCGAACCAGTAGCCGCTCTCCGGCAGGTCACAGGCCGGCGACCAGCGCTCGGCGCCCTCCGCCTCGCCGCGCTCGACGAGAGAGGTGATACGGCTCAGCTGCTCCTCGGAGTTGATCGCCCCGATGTCGGTGTTCTTGTCCAGCGGGTCGCCGAGACGGAGCGTCGACAGACGGCGCTTCAGGGAGTCCAGCAGCTCGTCCTGGATCGACTCCTGCACCAGCAGGCGGCTGCCCGCGCAGCAGACCTGGCCCTGGTTGAAGAAGATCCCGTTGACGATCCCCTCCACGGCCTGGTCGATCGGGGCGTCGTCGAAGACGATGTTGGCGCCCTTGCCGCCGAGTTCCAGGGTGACCTTCTTGCGGGTGCCCGCGACCGTGCGCGCGATCTGCTTGCCGACGGCCGTGGAGCCGGTGAAGGCGACCTTGTTCACGTCCGGGTGCGCGACCAGCGCCGCGCCCGCGTCGCCGTAGCCGGGAAGGATGTTGACGACGCCCTTGGGCAGGCCCGCCTGGCGGCAGATGTCCGCGAAGAACAGTGCCGAGAGGGGGGTCGTCTCGGCGGGCTTCAGGACGACCGTGTTGCCCGTCGCGAGCGCCGGGGCGATCTTCCAGGCCAGCATCAGCAGCGGGAAGTTCCACGGGATGACCTGGCCGGCCACGCCCAGCGGGCGCGGGTTCGCGCCGTAGCCGGCGTGGTCGAGCTTGTCCGCCCAGCCCGCGTAGTAGAAGAAGTGCGCGGCGACCAGGGGGAGGTCCGCGTCGCGGGTCTCCTTGATCGGCTTGCCGTTGTCCAGCGTCTCCAGGACGGCCAGCTCGCGGCTGCGCTCCTGGATGATGCGGGCGATGCGGAAGAGGTACTTGGCGCGCTCGGAGCCGGGCAGCGCGGACCACTTCTCGAACGCCTTGCGGGCGGCCTTCACCGCGCGGTCCACGTCCGCCTCGCCGGCCTGGGCGATCTCGGACAGGACCTCCTCGGACGACGGCGAGACGGTCTTGAAGACCTTGCCGTCCGCCGCGTCCGTGAACTCGCCGTCGATGAACAGGCCGTACGACGGCGCGATGTCGACGATCGAGCGGGACTCGGGGGCCGGGGCGTATTCGAATGCGGAAGCCATGGTGATCAGTCCACCGTCACGTAGTCGGGGCCGGAGTAGCGGCCGGTGGCCAGCTTCTGCCGCTGCATCAGCAGGTCGTTCAGAAGCGAGGAGGCGCCGAAGCGGAACCAGTGGTTGTCCAGCCAGTCCTCGCCGGCGGTCTCGTTGACCAGCACGAGGAACTTGACGGCGTCCTTGGAGGTGCGGATCCCGCCGGCCGGCTTCACGCCGACCTGGATGCCGGTCTGCGCGCGGAAGTCGCGCACCGCCTCCAGCATGAGAAGCGTGTTGGCGGGGGTGGCGTTGACGGCGACCTTGCCGGTGGACGTCTTGATGAAGTCCGCGCCGGCCAGCATGCCGAGCCAGCTCGCGCGCCGGATGTTGTCGTACGTCGAGAGCTCGCCGGTCTCGAAGATGACCTTGAGGCGGGCGGTGGTCCCGCAGGCCTCCTTCACGGCGGTGATCTCGTCGTACACCTTCATGTAGTTGCCGGCGAGGAACGCGCCGCGGTCGATGACCATGTCGATCTCGTCGGCGCCGGCCGCCACGGCGTCCCGCACGTCCGCGAGCTTCACGGACAGCGCGGCGCGGCCCGCGGGGAAGGCGGTGGCGACCGAGGCGACCTTCACGGAGGAGCCGGCGACGGCCTCCTTCGCGGTGGCCACCATGTCGGGGTAGACGCAGACGGCCGCCGTCGACGGGGTCGTACGGTCGGTCGGGTCGGGGCGGACCGCCTTGGCGCCGAGCGCCCGGACCTTGCCCGGGGTGTCCGCGCCTTCCAGCGTCGTCAGGTCGACCATCGAGATCGCGAGGTCGATGGCGTACGCCTTGGCGGTCGTCTTGATGGAACGGGTGCCGAGGGACGCGGCCCGCGCCTCCAGGCCGACCGCGTCTACGCCGGGCAGCCCGTGGAGGAAGCGGCGCAGCGTGCTGTCGGACGCGGCGACGTCCTTGAGTGCGTGAGCTGCGGCAGGTGCATTGGTGGGCATGGTCACCAGACGAGCATATCTACGCGCGTAGCGGCTGTACACCCCGTGGGGCGGAATCGGTGGGGGCGGACGGCCGGGGAACAGGTGATCGGCTGAGTTCTTCATGGGTACGGCAGAATCGGCAGCATGACGACCCCTGCTCCTAGCCCCGACCCCGCCGCGAAGGACCGGGTCTACCGCTCGCCCCTGGGCATGCTCGGTGGTGCCCTCGTGCTGGCCATCGCCCTGTGGCTCGGCATCGACGCCCTGGTCATCGGCACGGGGCGTACTCCGTGGCTGGCCCTCGCCTCGCTCATCCTGATCGTGCCGGTCATCACCGCGTTCACGCTGCGCCCGGCCGTGTACGCCAACGAGGAACGCCTGCGGATCCGCAACCCTCTCCGGGTCGTCGTACTGCCCTGGAGCCAGGTCGCGTCCCTGCGCTCGGGCTACTCCAACGAGGTCGTCACGGCGTCCGGAGCCAAGTTCGCGCTCTGGGCCATTCCCGTGTCGCTGCGCGCCCGCAAGAAGGCGGCCCGGCAGACGGCGGCCGCCGAGCGCGGCGCCTCGCGCGGTGCGCGCCGGGGCGGGGGCGGGGACCGGGAGCTCGGGCTGGACCTCGGGACAACCAGGCGGGGCGCCGTCGCCGACGGGCCCGTGCGCGCCGAGACCGACAAGGTCATGGACGAGCTGCGGGAGCTGCTGGCGCGCTGGGAGGACCGGGCCTCGCGCAGTGACGCGCCGAGTGCGGGCGAGGTCGGTGTGCGATGGGCCTACGAGGTCATCGCGCCGGCGGTGGCGGGGGCTGTGCTGTTGGTGATCCTGCTCGCCGTGGGGTGAGCGGGTTCCGTTCCGTTCCGTGCTGCGGCTCGGCGGGGTGCCTCGGGTCTGCCGAGGCACCCCCGCTCTGCTCAGAGGCCCGCTGCGGTGGAGAGGTCGTTCTTGAGCGCTGTCAGGAGGGCCGTCGCCTTCGCGCGTGCTGCCGGCAGCGACTCGTGGTCCTTCACCGGGACCACCACTTCCAGGTAGCACTTGAGCTTGGGCTCCGTGCCGCTGGGGCGGACGATGACGCGCGCGCCCTCCAGCGTGTAGCGCAGGCCGTCCGTGGGCGGAAGCTTGTCCGTGCCCTTGGTGAGGTCCTCCGCGTTCGTCACGGGCAGGCCCGCCAGTTCGGTCGGCTGCCGCTCGCGCAGGCGGCGCATCGCGTCCGCGATGACCGACAGGTCCTCGACGCGGACCGAGAGCTGGTCCGTGGCGTGCAGGCCGTGCTCCACGGCCAGGTCGTCCAGGAGGTCGGTCAGCGTGCGGCCCTCGGACTTCAGCACCGAGGCCAGTTCCGTGATCAGCAGGGCCGCGGTGATGCCGTCCTTGTCGCGTACGCCGTCCGGGTCGACGCAGTAGCCGAGCGCCTCCTCGTAGCCGTAGCGCAGGCCGTCCACCCGGGCGATCCACTTGAAGCCGGTCAGGGTCTCCTCGTACGGCAGCTTCGCCTTCTCGGCGATCCGGCCGAGGAGGGAGGACGACACGATCGACTCCGCGAACGTGCCCCGCGCTCCGCGGGCGACCAGGTGCGCGGCGAGCAGGGCGCCGACCTCGTCGCCGCGCAGCATGCGCCACGTGCCGTCGTCCTTCACGGCCACCGCGCAGCGGTCGGCGTCCGGGTCGTTGGCGATGACGAGGTCCGGGTCCTCCTCGCGGGCCTTCGCGAAGGCCAGGTCCATCGCGCCGGGCTCCTCCGGGTTGGGGAACGCGACGGTCGGGAAGTCCGGGTCGGGCTCGGCCTGCTCGGCGACCAGGGCGGGGGCGGGGAAGCCCGCGCGCGCGAAGGCCGCCAGGAGGACGTCCTTGCCGACGCCGTGCATCGCCGTGTAGACGGTGCGGGCGGTGCGGGGGGAGTCCGCGGCGAGGACCGCGTCCGTGCGGGCGAGGTAGGCGTCCAGGACGCCGTCGTCCAGGGTCTCCCAGCCGGACTCGGGGCGCGGGACGTCGTGGAGGGACGCGATCGCGGCGATCTCCGCGGCGATCTCGGCGTCGGCGGGCGGCACGATCTGGGAGCCGTCGCCGAGGTACACCTTGTAGCCGTTGTCGCGGGGCGGGTTGTGGCTGGCGGTGACCTCTACGCCGGCCACCGCGCCGAGGTGCCTTATCGCGTACGCGAGGACCGGGGTGGGGAGGGGGCGGGGCAGGACGGCGGCGCGGAGGCCGGCGCCGGTCATGACGGCGGCCGTGTCCCGGGCGAAGTCCGCGGACTTGTGGCGGGCGTCGTAGCCGATCACGACCAGGCCGTCGGTGTGGCCCTGCTCGCGCAGGTACGCGGCGAGGCCGGCGGCCGCGCGGATGACGACCGAGCGGTTCATGCGGAGCGGGCCGGCGCCGAGTTCGCCGCGCAGGCCCGCGGTGCCGAACTGGAGGGTGCCGGCGAAGCGGGCGGCGAGCTCGTCGGTGTTCCCGGCGTCCAGGAGCGCGGCCAGCTCGGCGCGGGTCTCCGGGTCGGGGTCCTCGGCGAGCCATGCCTGGGCGCGGGCGATGAGGTCGTCGTCTTGCACGTCGGTCAGCCTCTCGTGGTCCGTGGTCTTTGTGGTGCGGGTTGCGTCATGCCTGTCCAGTGCCTGCGGCGGCCCGTTGCGCCTCGTGGGGGTTTCTGCAGCGCCGGGGCGTTCGAAGGGTGCGGGCCCGGGGTGGGGGGTGTCCGTCCTCGGTCCGGCGGCTCTGTGGGAACGGATGTGCTGTTCCCTGACGCCGGCCGCTGCGGGCGGACACCCCCCACCCCGGGCCCTCCCCGCCGCGCGCGGCTCTCCCGCCGTGGGGGGTACGGCGCACACGGCCGGGTGCGGCTCGTGGGGCGTACGGCTTACAGGCGGCCGAGGACCTGGGCGAGGAGGGAGCCCATGCGGGCGGCCGAGTCGCGGCCCGCCTGGAGGACCTCCTCGTGGTTGAGGGGTTCGCCCGTCATACCGGCGGCCAGGTTCGTGACCAGAGAGATGCCGAGGACCTCGGCGCCGGCCTCGCGGGCGGCGATCGCCTCGAGGACCGTCGACATGCCGACGAGGTCCGCGCCGATCACGCGGGCCATGCGGATCTCGGCCGGCGTCTCGTAGTGCGGGCCGGGGAACTGTGCGTAGACGCCCTCCTCGAGGGTGGCGTCGATCTCCTTGCACAGGGCGCGCAGGCGCGGGCTGTAGAGGTCGGTGAGGTCGACGAAGTTGGCGCCGACGATGGGGGAGGTGGCCGTGAGGTTGATGTGGTCGCTGATGAGGACCGGCTGGCCGGGGCGCATGCCCTCGCGGAGGCCGCCGCAGCCGTTGGTGAGCACGATCGTCTTGCAGCCCGCGGCGACGGCGGTGCGCACGCCGTGGGCGACGGCGGCCACGCCGCGGCCCTCGTAGTAGTGCGTACGGCCCAGGAAGACCAGGGCCCGCTTGTCGCCCGTGCGGTACGAGCGGATCTTGCCGCCGTGCCCCTCGACCGCCGGCGGCGGGAAGCCGGGCAGCTCGGTGACCGGGAACTCGGCCTCGGGCGCGCCGAGGGCGTCCACGGCCGGTGCCCAGCCGGAGCCCATCACCAGGGCGACGTCGTGGGTCTCGGCGCCCGTGAGTTCGCGCAGGCGCGCGGCGGCGGCGTCGGCGGCCGCGTGCGGGTCGCCCTGGATGTCGTCCGGAAGGAGAGATGCGTTCACGCGACTGAGGGTAGCCGGTTTGGGCCTACGCGCGTAGATGACGGAGCTCACGGGATGGCGATCGTTGTCTTGTCGTATCCGACAAGGCCGAGCTCTCAGCAGGGGCGCTTGCGCAGTTCCATCACGTAGTCGTGGGGGGCTCCCGCCGATTCGGCCGCGTCGGCGATCTCGCCCAGGTAGCGGGCCGAGGGGAGGCCGCCCTCGTAGGCGTTCAGGACGTACGTCCAGGCCTGTTCCTCGCCCTCCAGGGTGTGCACGCGCACGCGGAGGCGGCGGTAAATGCCCAGGCCCACGCCCTCCCAGCGGTCCATGGAGTCCTCGTCCATCGGCGCGATGTCGTAGAGCGCGACGAAGACCGATTCCAGGGGGTCCTCGACGAGCGTGGCCAGCGCGCCCTCCCAGCCGAGCTGTTCGCCGCCGAACGTCAGCCGCCACCCGTTGAGCCAGCCGGTGGCGCGCAGCGGCGAGTGGGGGGCGCGGCGGGTCATCAGCCGCGCGTCGAGATTGCCGGCGTACGCGGCGTAGAGCGACATGGGGGGAAGGGTACGGCAGTGCCACTGTCGTAACGGTGGTGTCTCGTGGTGGCCCCCCAGGCGGTCGCACCCCATCGCGTGCGGGACAATGGAGTACGTGACTCGGATCGTGATCATCGGTGGCGGACCCGGCGGATACGAAGCGGCGCTGGTGGCCGCTCAGCTCGGCGCGGAGGTGACCGTCGTCGACTCCGACGGTCTGGGCGGGGCGTCGGTGCTGACCGACTGCGTGCCGTCCAAGACTCTGATCGCCACGGCCGAGGTGATGACCACCTTCGACTCCTCGTACGAGGAGCTGGGCATCATCGTCGCCGACGACACCCCGCACATCGACACGCCCGCGCGTGTCGTGGGCGTAGACCTGGGCAAGGTCAACCGGCGTGTGAAGCGGCTCGCGCTCGCCCAGTCGCACGACATCACCGCGTCGGTGACGCGGGCCGGCGCCCGGGTCATGCGCGGGCGCGGGCGGCTGGAGGGCATGCAGGCCCTCGACGGGTCGCGCAAGGTCGTCGTGCGGACCGCCGACGGCAGCGAGGAGACGCTGGTCGCCGACGCCGTGCTCATCGCGACCGGCGGTCACCCGCGCGAGCTGCCCGACGCCCAGCCGGACGGCGAGCGCATCCTGAACTGGACCCAGGTCTACGACCTCGACGAGCTGCCCGAGGAGCTCATCGTGGTCGGGTCGGGTGTCACCGGTGCCGAGTTCGCCGGTGCCTATCAGGCGCTGGGGTCGCGGGTCACACTCGTCTCGTCGCGGGACCGCGTGCTGCCCGGGGAGGACCCGGACGCCGCCGCCGTCCTGGAGGACGTCTTCCGGCGTCGTGGCATGAACGTCATGGCGCGCTCGCGTGCCGCCGCCGCCAAGCGCGTCGGCGACCGGGTGGAGGTGACGCTGGCCGACGGCCGGGTCATCAGCGGCAGCCACTGCCTGATGGCCGTCGGCGCCGTCCCGAACTCCGAGGGCCTCGGCCTGGAGGAGGCCGGCGTGAAGGTGCGTGAGTCCGGGCACATCTGGACCGACAAGGTGTCGCGGACGACCGCTCCGGGCGTCTATGCCGCTGGTGACGTCACGGGCGTTTTCGCCCTCGCCTCGGTCGCGGCGATGCAGGGGCGGATCGCCATGTACCACTTCCTCGGTGACGCGGTGGCTCCGCTCAATCTGAAGACCGTGTCCTCGAACGTCTTCACCGATCCCGAGATCGCCACCGTCGGGTACAGCCAGGCCGACGTGGACGGCGGGAAGATCGACGCGCGCGTGGTGAAGCTGCCGCTGCTGCGCAATCCTCGCGCCAAGATGCAGGGCATCCGGGACGGGTTCGTCAAGATCTTCTGCCGGCCGGGCACCGGCATCGTGGTCGGCGGTGTGGTCGTGGCCCCGCGCGCCTCGGAACTGATCCACCCCATCTCGATCGCCGTCGACAACAATCTGACGGTCGAGCAGATCGCGAACGCCTTCACCGTGTACCCCTCGCTTTCGGGGTCGATCGCCGAGGTCGCCCGGCAGCTGCACACGCGCAAGGCGGGCGCCGACCTCTGACGGCCGGATCCGACTCCCCGCTGGTCACGGGGAGTTGCCGGGCATGCGGGCGGCATAGGCGGCGGGACTAGGCCTTATACCACTCCGCGTACCCGCGTACGAACAACTTCTGTTATTCGGCGCAAACTGCTGAAAGCAGACGGTCGTTGGGGTTACTGTCAGTTTCGTGTTCGCTGCAGAACGTCGCCAATTGATCCTCGAAATGGTGCGAGCGAACGGGGCCGTGTCGCTCCGTGAGCTCGCCCGCGTCGTCCAGACCTCCGAAGTGACCGTACGGCGGGACGTGCGCGCACTGGAGGCAGAAGGACTCCTCGACCGCCGGCATGGCGGTGCGGTATTGCCGGGCGGGTTCACGCGGGAGTCCGGCTTTCCGCAGAAGTCACATCTCGCGACCGCCGAGAAGACCGCCATCGCCGACCTCGCCGCGAACTTCGTGGAGGAGGGCGAGGCCATCGTCGTCGGAGCGGGGACCACCACCCAGGAGCTGGCCCGCCGGCTCGCACGGGTGCCCGGGCTGACCGTCGTCACCAACTCGCTGCTGGTGGCGCAGGCGCTGGCCCACGCCAACCGGGTCGAGGTCGTGATGACCGGCGGCACGCTGCGTGGTTCGAACTACGCCCTCGTCGGCAGCGGAGCCGAGCAGTCCCTCCAGGGGCTGCGGGTGTCGCGGGCCTTCCTCTCCGGGAGCGGGCTGACCGCCGAACGCGGGCTGTCCACGTCCAACATGCTGTCGGCGTCCGTCGACCGGGCGCTGGTGCAGGCCGCCGCGGAGGTCGTCGTCCTCGCCGACCACACCAAGCTCGGCACCGACACGATGTTCCAGACGGTCCCCTCGGACGTCATCACGCGGCTGGTCACCGACGAGCCGCCGGCCCATGACGACCGGGCCCACACCGAGCTCCAGGCCCTCGCCGACCAGGGGGTGCAGATCGCCGTGGCCGGGGCGGCCGGGGCGTCGGGGGGTGACGAGGTCCCGGCGCGCCGGCAGCAGCAGCGCGCGCTGCCGGGACCGCGCCGGGGTCAGGCTCCGCCGGGGCTGCGGCCCGCCGCCGCCACGATGCTCGGTGAGCAGGGCGCCGAGCGCGAGCGGGCCCGGGTCGCCGACCTGCGGCGGCGCTGAGCCCTCAGGGCTTCAGACCCCGCAGGGTCAGGTTCAGCAGCCGGTCCGCGAGGTCCGGGTCGGACGGGGTCTCCTCGGCCGCCAGGGCGATCGCGTGCGTCAGCTGGAGCAGGTCGGCGATCGCCACGTCCGCGCGGACGGAGCCGGCCTGCTGGGCGCGGGCGAGCAGCGCCCCGCCCGCCTGCCGGATCGGGTCGCTGCACCGGGCGAGCGCGGAGGACCCGTCCGCCGAGACGGCCATCAGGGAGCGGGCCAGCCCGCGGTACTCGCCCGCGTGCGTCACCATCTCCCGCAGCCAGGTCACCAGGGCCGCACAGGGCTCCGGGGCGTCGAGGAGCTGGCGCGAGCGGGTCAGCAGCTCGCCGGCCGCGTCCTCGAAGACGGCGCTCACCAGGGCGTCCCGGTTGGGGAAGTGCCGGTACAGCGTGCCGATGCCGACGCCGGCCCGCCGGGCCACGTCCTCCAGGGACGCGTCGGTGCCGTGCTCGGCGAAGGCCGCGCGGGCCTCCGTCAGCAGCCGTTCGTGATTGCGGCGGGCGTCCGCGCGCATGGCGCGCGCGGGCACCACGAGGTCCTCGCTCCCCGCTCGCTCACGTGAGGTCGCGCCCACCCTGCCTCCTGGTCGCCGGCTCCGGTGTGCCTCAAGAATGCCACCCGTACGACGCGGAGGCGCCCGGCGGACCGTCCATGGGTCCGCCGGGCGCCTCCGGTGCCGTGGGGCGTCAGTCCTTGATCTCGCAGATCGGCGCGCCCGAGGTGAGGGAGGCGCCGACCTCGGCGGTCAGGCCCTTGACCGTGCCCGCCTTGTGGGCGTTCAGCGGCTGCTCCATCTTCATGGCCTCCAGGACGACGATCAGGTCGCCCTCCTTGACCTCCTGGCCCTCCTCGACCGCGACCTTGACGATCGTGCCCTGCATCGGGGAGGCGAGGGTGTCGCCGGAGGCGGCGGGGCCGGACTTCTTGGCCGCGCGGCGCTTCGGCTTGGCTCCGGCGGCGAGGCCGGTGCGGGCCAGCGACATGCCGAGCGAGGCCGGGAGGGAGACCTCCAGGCGCTTGCCGCCGACCTCGACGACGACCGTCTCGCGGCTGGTGTCCTCGTCCTGGTCGGTGTCGGTGGGGGAGGTGAAGGGCTTGATGTCGTTGACGAACTCGGTCTCGATCCACCGGGTGTGGACGGTGAACGGGTCCGCCGATCCGGTCAGTTCGGGGGCGAACGCGGGGTCCTTGACGACGGCCCGGTGGAACGGGATCGCGGTCGCCATGCCCTCGACCTTGAACTCCTCCAGGGCGCGGGCGGCGCGCTGGAGGGCCTGCTCGCGGGTGGCGCCGGTGACGATCAGCTTCGCCAGCAGCGAGTCCCACGCCGGGCCGATCACGCTGCCGGACTCCACGCCGGCGTCCAGGCGGACACCTGGGCCCGACGGCGGGTCGAAGGTGGTGACGGTGCCGGGGGCGGGGAGGAAGCCGCGGCCGGGGTCCTCGCCGTTGATACGGAACTCGAAGGAGTGACCGCGCAGGACCGGGTCGCCGTAGCCGAGTTCCTCGCCGTCGGCGATACGGAACATCTCGCGCACGAGGTCGATGCCGGCGACTTCCTCGGTGACCGGGTGCTCGACCTGCAGACGGGTGTTGACCTCCAGGAAGGAGATCGTGCCGTCCGCGCCGACGAGGAACTCCACGGTGCCGGCGCCGACGTAGCCGGCTTCCTTCAGGATCGCCTTCGACGAGGAGTACAGCTCGTCGATCTGGGCGTCGGAGAGGAACGGGGCGGGGGCCTCCTCCACCAGCTTCTGGTGGCGGCGCTGCAGGGAGCAGTCACGGGTGGAGACCACGACGACGTTGCCGTGGGTGTCGGCCAGGCACTGGGTCTCGACGTGGCGGGGCTTGTCGAGGTAGCGCTCGACGAAGCACTCGCCGCGGCCGAACGCGGCGACCGCCTCGCGCACGGCGGAGTCGTACAGCTCGGGGACCTCTTCGAGGGTGCGGGCCACCTTCAGGCCGCGTCCGCCGCCGCCGAAGGCCGCCTTGATCGCGATCGGCAGGCCGTGCTCCTTGGCGAAGGCCACGACCTCCTCGGCGCCGCTCACGGGGTCGGGGGTGCCGGCGACGAGGGGGGCGCCGGCGCGCTGGGCGATGTGCCGGGCGGCGACCTTGTCACCGAGGTCGCGGATGGCCTGCGGGGGCGGGCCGATCCAGATCAGCCCGGCGTCCAGGACGGCCTGGGCGAAGTCGGCGTTCTCCGACAGGAACCCGTATCCGGGGTGGATCGCGTCCGCCCCGGCCTCGCGGGCGGCGTTCAGGACCTTGTCGATGTCCAGATAGCTGGTGGCCGGGGTGTCACCGCCCAGGGCGAACGCCTCATCCGCGGCGCGGACATGCAACGCGTCACGGTCCGGATCCGCGTAGACGGCCACGCTCGCGATCCCGGCGTCCCGGCAGGCCCGGGCCACGCGGACAGCGATTTCGCCACGGTTGGCGATGAGCACCTTGCGCACGATTGAGGCTCCCTCCTTGAAACAAGCCGAGTTTAGGGACTGCCGACACGGCACTTCGACCCGTCCCCAGTGGTGACCTTGCCCACACGGAGCGTGATTCCGGGTCGGTCCACCCTGCGAAATCCCATGTCGCGCCTCGGCACGCAGGTCTCTCCCGGAAAACCCTAGCCCGCCGCTGTGGTCAAGGTCTCTGTCATCACGTGCTGCGGGCCACTCGGTTTCTTTGTGGAATCCCTACGAATGGCCCAATGATTCTTTGCCCCCGTCCGAACCCTTGTCCCGAGGTTTACCCGTTAGTAGCGTTCGCGATGTCTCGAAACGTACTTGGGGTAACAGCGGCCGCGCCCGGATGGGCCGGGGCGGCGCTCGGCGAGAGCTCGGAAGTGGGTGGGACCGGTGGTGCGCAGGCCGGTGGCATGGGTCGTGGCGGTCGTGCTCTTCGTCGAGGCGCTCGGCGTCGCGGCGCTGAACTGGTTCCTCGGCATCGTCGTCGACCGCCAGGACATGTCCCTGGCCGGTCTGGATCCTGACGTGATGTCGGTGTCGTCGAAGGTGGGCGGGGTCGTCTTCGGCGCCTACTTCGCGCTGTGCGGTCTGGTGGCCCTGCTCGTCGCCCTGCGCGACCGCGCGCCCGCCGGCTTCGGGCGTGTCCTGCTGATCAGCGCCGCCGTGGTGCACGCGCTGCTGGGCGCGTTCGCGTGGGGCCTGGTGGGCTGGACGGCGTTCCTCTTCATGGTCGTCGTGTTCGCCCTGATCGTGCTGGTGCTGATGACGTACGACGGTCAGGGCGCTCCCGCGAAGCCGGCCGGCGCCCCGTCCGGAGGGGACGGCGACGGCTCCGCGGACGGGGGCTCCCCGGTCACGCCTCCGCCGGCGCCCACAACTCCGTGATCCCGACGCCGAGCCGGCCGAGCAGCCGCCGCACCAGGGGCAGGCTGATGCCGATGACGTTGCCGTGGTCGCCCTCGATGCCGTCGATGAACGGGGCCGAGCGGCCGTCCAGGGTGAACGCCCCGGCGACGTGCAGCGGTTCGCCGGAGGCCACGTACGCGGCGATCTCCTCGTCGGTCGGCTCGCCGAAGCGGACGACCGTGGAGGCGGTCGCCGAGGCGTAGCGGCCGGCGGCGGTGTCGTAGACGCAGTGGCCGGTCTGGAGGGTGCCCGCGCGGCCGCGCATGGCCTTCCAGCGGGCGGTGGCCTCCTCGGCGTCGGCCGGCTTGCCGAGCGCCTGCCCGTCGAGGTCGAGGACCGAGTCGCAGCCGATGACGAGCGCGCCCTGCACCTCGGGCCTGGCCGCCACGACGGACGCCTTCGCCTCGGCCAGCGCGAGGGCCAGCTCGGCGGGGGTGGGGGCGGTGACGGCGTCCTCGTCGACGCCGCTCACGAGGACCTCGGGGGCCAGCCCGGCCTGGCGCAGCAGGTTGAGCCGGGCGGGGGACTGGGAGGCGAGGACGAGTCGGCGGCGCGGCTGATCAGTCATGCCGTCAGCGTATCGGCGGGCCGGGGCGTGCTCACCTCAGCCCGATCACGATCATCGTCAGGACCATGGCCAGTGCCATGAGAACGCCCAGCCGCCGCAACCTGTCCTGCATCTCGCGCAGTTCCTCGGGCGGCTCGTTCTCGGGGTCGGACCACAGCATGCCTTCCATCGTCGGCCGGGCGTCGGGCCCGGCGCCTGAGTACGCGTACTCAGCTTTCCGCTAACGGTGCTACTGTTCCATTAACTAATGGCACAGCGATTCCGTTTGGAGGCTCGCGTGTTCACCACGTCCTGGAGTGCCGCGCCCCAGCTCCCCAGCGAGGGCTTCACCCCCAACTGGTCCCGCGAGGGCTTTTGGCGCCAGTCGCTGCGGCAGGCCGTCCGGCTGTCGGCGGGCGGGGAACGGCTGCGGATACGGCTCGGGCACGCGTACGGCAGCTCGCCCGTGCGGATCGCGGCCGCGAGCGCCGGCCGTACGGCACCCGGGGGCGCCGTACGGCCCGGGACGCTCACCCGGCTCACCTTCGGGGGCTCACCCGAGGCGGCCGTACCGGCGCGCGGGGAACTCGTCAGCGACGCCGTCCCGCTCGCCGTCACCGCGGGGGAGTCGCTGACCGTCACCCTGTACTTCGAGGCGGCCACCGGCCCCGCCACGTTCCACGCCCAGGCCTTCGCCGACGCCCATCGCGGCCCCGGCGATCTGACGGCGGACCCCGCAGCGGCGGGCTTCGACGAGGTCAGCGCCTCCTGGTACTTCCTGACGGCGGTGGAGACCGACGCCGGGCGCACGGACGCCGTCGCGCTCTTCGGGGACTCGATCACCGACGGGTTCGGCTCCACGCCGGGCGCCGACCGGCGCTGGTCCGACGCGCTCGCCGCCCGCACCGGACGGCCCGTCCTGAACGCGGGCATCGGCGGGAACCTGCTGCTCCACGACTCCGCCTGGTACGGCGAGCGGGGCGTGGCCCGGCTGCGCCGGGACGTGCTGGAACGGCCGGGCGTGGACACCCTCGTCGTGCTGCTCGGGCTGAACGACATCGGCTTCAGCGAGACCGATGAACAGCCCACCTACAAGCCGGCGCCCGTGGTGGAGACGGCCGAGCTGATCGCCGGGCACCGGGAGGTGCTGCGGCAGGCCCGGACGGCCGGGCTGCGGGTGGCCGGCTGCACCCTGCTGCCGTTCGGAGGCTCCGACCACTGGGGCCCGCACGCGGCCGGGGTCAGCGGCGAACTGAACGCCTGGATCGCCGGCTCGGGGGAGTACGACACGGTCGTGGACCTGAACCGGGCGCTGGCCGACCCGGCGGACCCGGACCGGCTGCGTCCCGCGTACGACTTCGGCGATCACCTGCACCCGAACGACGCCGGGTACGAGGTGATGGCCGAAGCCGTCGCGGCGGCCGTCTAACCGGGCCAGTACGTCCGGGCCCATGTGGACGGGCCCGGCTGGGGCAGCCGGTGGGCGGCGATGCGGGACGGGTCCGACCACCCGTCCCGCGGCTCGGGTGCGCCGGGCGGCACGGCTGCCGCCGCCGCGGCGCGGGCGCGGACCACCGCCAGTGCGGCGGCCAGCTCCTCCGGTGTCGGGTTGCCCCGGAGCACCTTGATGTTCATGACGGCTCCCAGCGGGACTAGAGGGGGATGTTGCCGTGCTTCTTCGGAGGCAGGGATTCCCGCTTCGTCCGGAGCTGACGCAGACCGCGCACGATGTGCAGACGGGTGTCGGACGGCATGATCACCGCGTCGACGTACCCGCGTTCGGCCGCGACGTACGGGTTGAGCAGGGTGTCCTCGTACTCCCGCATCAGCCGCGCGCGGGTCGCCTCCGGGTCGTCCGACTCGGCGATCGTGCGGCGGTGCAGGATGTTGACCGCGCCCTGCGCGCCCATCACGGCGATCTGGGCCGTCGGCCACGCCAGGTTGAGGTCGGCGCCCAGGTGCTTGGAACCCATGACGTCGTAGGCGCCGCCGAACGCCTTGCGGGTGATGACCGTGATCAGCGGGACGGTCGCCTCGGCGTACGCGTAGATCAGCTTGGCGCCGCGGCGGATGATGCCGTCGTGCTCCTGGTCCACGCCCGGCAGGAAGCCCGGCACGTCGACGAAGGTCAGCACCGGCACGTTGAAGGCGTCGCAGGTGCGCACGAACCGCGCGGCCTTCTCCGAGGCGGCGATGTCCAGGCAGCCCGCGAACTGCATCGGCTGGTTGGCGACGATCCCGACGGGACGGCCCTCGACCCGGCCGAAGCCCGTGACGATGTTCGGGGCGAACAGCGCCTGCGTCTCGAAGAACTCGCCGTCGTCCAGGACGTGCTCGATCACCGCGTGCATGTCGTACGGCTGGTTCGCGCTGTCCGGCACGATCGTGTCCAGCTCGCGGTCCTCGTCCGTGACCGCGAGGTCAGCCTCCTCCGGGAACGCCGGAGGCTCGGACAGGTTGTTGGACGGCAGGTACGACAGCAGCTGCTTGACGTACTCGATGGCGTCCTTCTCGTCGCCCGCCATGTGATGGGCCACGCCGGACGCCGAGTTGTGGGTGCGGGCGCCGCCCAGCTCCTCGAAGCCGACGTCCTCACCGGTGACCGTCTTGATGACGTCCGGGCCGGTGATGAACATGTGCGAGGTCTGGTCGACCATCACCGTGAAGTCGGTGATCGCCGGGGAGTAGACCGCGCCGCCCGCGCACGGGCCGACGACCAGGCTGATCTGCGGGATGACACCCGAGGCGTGCGTGTTGCGGCGGAAGATCTCGCCGTACGCGCCCAGTGAGGCCACACCCTCCTGGATACGGGCGCCGCCCGAGTCGTTGATGCCGATGACCGGGCAGCCCGTCTTCAGCGCGAAGTCCATGACCTTGACGATCTTCTGGCCGTAGACCTCGCCGAGCGCGCCGCCGAAGACGGTGAAGTCCTGCGAGAACACGGCCACCGGACGCCCGTCGACCGTGCCGTAGCCGGTGACGACTCCGTCGCCGTACGGGCGGTTCCTCTCCAGCCCGAAGTTGGTCGAGCGGTGCCGGGCGAACTCGTCGAGCTCGACGAACGACCCCTCGTCGAGGAGGAGTTCGATGCGCTCACGGGCCGTCAGCTTGCCCTTGGCGTGCTGCTTCTCGACGGCACGTGCGGAGCCGGCGTGCGTCGCTTCCTCGATGCGGCGCTGGAGATCCGCGAGCTTGCCCGCGGTGGTGTGGATGTCGATCTGCTCTTCCGGCTCGGACATCGGGATCGCGGCTCCCTGCCTGCTCAAAAGGGGGGACGGTTACTCATCCGTAGAGTAGTGGCGGGTCTCGGGATCAGCAGTGCGGCGTTTCACACACCTAGGGTGGCTTGCATGACGCCGCGAGATGCATCAGACGACAGCCGTTGGTCGGACCTGGACCGTCCGCCGCTCAACGCCGCCGCGCTGCGCCGGGGACTCGTCCGCGAGGGCGGACTCTGGCGCGACGTGCGGATCGTGGCGCGCACCGGCTCCACCAACACCGACCTGGTGGAGCTGGCCACCAAGGGCGAGGCCGGCGAGGGCGCGGTCCTCGTCGCCGAGGAGCAGACGGCCGGCAAGGGCCGCCTCGACCGGGACTGGACGGCACCGGCCCGCTCCGGGCTGTTCTTCTCCGTCCTGCTGAACCCGGCCGGGGTGCCGGTGACCCGCTGGGGGTGGCTGCCGCTGCTCACCGGCGTCGCCGTGGCCACCGGGCTGTCGCGCGCGGCGGGCGTGGACACGGCACTCAAGTGGCCCAACGACCTGCTGCTGACCGTCGGCGGCGAGGAACGCAAGGCCGGCGGCATCCTGGCCGAGCGGGCCGGTGACGACGGCGTGGTCATCGGCGTCGGCATCAACGTGACCCTGCGCGCGGACGAGCTCCCGGTGCCCCAGGCGGGCTCGCTCGCGCTCGCGGGCGCCGTCAGCACCGACCGGGACCCCCTGCTGCGGGCCGTGCTGCGGTCCCTGGAGGAGTGGTACGGGCGGTGGCGGGCCGCGAACGGCGACCCGGTGGCCAGCGGACTCCAGGAGACGTACGCGGCCGGGTGTGCGACGTTGGGGAAGCAGGTACGGGCCGAACTGCCGGGCGACCGGGCGATCACCGGGGAGGCCGTCGCGCTCGACGGCGACGGACGGCTCGTGATCGCGACCGGGGAGGGCGTGCAGGAGCCGGTGGGCGCCGGCGACATCGTGCATCTGCGCCGGGCGTGACGGCGGCCGTACGGGCGCACGGGGCGCCCCGGGCGCCAAGCGGAAGCCGGGACGGGCCGGCGCGCGCCGGATCGGAACACGACCGCCCGGGTACCCCACCAGCGGCGGTACGGCAGGACCGGCTTTCCCCGACGGAGTGAGCTGGCGCACACCTGCCGTAAAGTGAAGGCCGGTCGCTTACTCGACCGCGGCAGATCGGAAGGGCAGCAGGCGTGACCGTCGACGACACGGGCTCCGGCGGGGACGGCCGCGTGGACCCCCACGCCGCCGAACCGGGCGAGGACCCCCTCGCCCTGCGCCTGGAACAGCTCATCCTCGGCGCCGAGCGGCGCTACACCCCGTTCCAGGCGGCCCGCAGCGCCGGGGTCTCCATGGAACTGGCCTCCCGCTTCTGGCGGGCCATGGGCTTCGCCGACATCGGGCAGGCCAAGGCGCTCACCGAGGCCGACGTGCTGGCGCTGCGGCGCCTGGCCGGTCTGGTCGAGGCGGGGCTGCTCAGCGAGGCCATGGCCGTGCAGGTGGCCCGGTCCACCGGGCAGACCACGGCCCGGCTCGCGGAGTGGCAGATCGACTCCTTCCTGGAGGGCCTGACCGAGCCGCCGGAACCCGGCATGACCCGTACCGAGGTCACGTATCCGCTGGTCGAGCTGCTGCTGCCCGAACTGGAGGAGTTCCTCGTCTATGTCTGGCGGCGCCAGCTGGCCGCCGCGACCGGCCGGGTCGTGCAGGCCGCCGACGACGAGGAGATGGTCGACCGGCGGCTGGCCGTGGGCTTCGCCGACCTCGTCGGGTTCACGCGGCTGACCCGCCGGATGGAGGAGGAGGAACTCGGCGAGCTCGTCGAGGCCTTCGAGACCACGGCGGCCGACCTGGTCGCCGCGAACGGCGGACGGCTGATCAAGACGCTCGGCGACGAGGTGCTGTACGCCGCCGACGACGCGGGCGTCGCCGCCGAGATCGCGCTGCGGCTCATCGAGACGATGGCCCACGACGAGACGATGCCCGAACTGCGGGTCGGCATCGCCTTCGGCACCGTGACCACCCGGATGGGCGATGTCTTCGGCACGACCGTGAACCTCGCCTCCCGGCTGACCTCCATAGCCCCCCGCGACGCCGTCCTCGTGGACAGCGCGTTCGCGGAGGAGCTGATCCGGACCGGCGAGGCCCCCGCCTCGGAGGCCGAGGCGGCGGAGGCGGCCGCCACCGCCGAGAAGGAGGGCGAGGAGCCCCCGGCGTACCGGTTCGCCCTCCAGCCGATGTGGCAGCGCCCCGTGCGTGGCCTCGGGGTCGTCGAGCCGTGGCTGCTGACCCGGAGGACGCCTCCCGGGGAGGAGTGAGCGCCTCTTCCTCGACCCCCCTTCAGCGCCCACCGCTGGAACCGAACAGATCGATGCAGAGCCCGATGACCGGCACACAGACGCCGCGGTCGTCGGGCTCCGACGGTTGCGGAGCCGGTGTCGGTGTCGGAGAGGGGGTGGGGCGGCCGGGCGCCGGGGGATGCTGCGGCGTCGTGGGTGCGGGCCGGGACGGCTCCTGGGCGGCGGGCGGGGCCTGAGGAGGCGGGGCGTCACCTGTCGCGCCGGGCGCGGGGGACCGCGTCTCGCTCGCGCCTGCCGTCGCGCCAGCGGTAGCGGTAGCGGTGGGCACGAGGATCGAGCCGGCGGTGGGCGTGGTGCCCAGGCCGCCCATGGCGGAGGTGGCGGACGGGCTTGGGTGTGCACGGGCCGACGGGGCGAGCGTGGCGGCGGCCTCCGTGGAGCGGTCCGTGCCGGGCTCGCCGGCGCCGATGGCAAGCTCCGGCGCGTCGGTCGGGTCCGCCGGCCCCAGCCCCGGAATCCCGGTCTCGGGCGCCAGCCGCACCAGACTCAACGCCCCGGCGGCCAGCGCCAGCCCCCCGGCCGCGAGCAGGGCCGCACGCCGGGGCCGCCGCCGGTGCCGCCCCCGACGGCCGAAGAACCGGGGGTATGCGTCCGTGTCGGCTTCGTCAGGGGTGTCGGCGGTGGTGTCGGCGGTGGTGGCGGGGTGCTGCGCGTCGGCGGCGGCTGCGGCGGCGGCCGGCTGGGGCGCCTCGGTCGGGGGCTGCTTCCGGTTGGCCGCAGTAGGGGCCGGTTTCGGGGGCCGGGGCGGCTCGGCTGTGGCGGTCGTGTCCTCGGGCGACTGGGAGGGCTTGGCGTCGGCTGCGGACAGACCCTGTGCCATGGCTACGGCGGTGGAGCCAGCCGGTGTCCCGGCCGACGGCCGCTCCCGGTTCGGTCCGGCGGGTTCGGTGGCGGGTGTCTTGGAAGGCCGGGGAGACGTGGCGGCTGCTGCGGAGCGACCCGGTGTCTTGGCCGGGGGCCGCTCCTGGCTGGGCCCGGCAGCGACCGGCTTCGAGGGCCGGGGCCGCTCGGGTGTGGCGGTCGTGTCCTCGGGCGGCTGCGACGGCTTGGCTGCGGCCGGCCCCTGGCCTCGCGCAGGGGCCGGGGTCGGCGTCGGTGGCGTGGTGTTGGCGGGCCGCGGGTTCTGGCCGGGCTCGGCCGCAGCGGCACCGGATGGCGTCGTGGGCTGGAGCGGCCCGGGTGTCGTGCCCGTGTGTCCAGGCGCCCGCGAGGGCCGGGCCTCGGTTGTGGATCGTCCCGGAGTCTTGGCGCGGGGCCGCTCCTGGCTGGGCCCGGCAGCGACCGGCTTCGAGGGCCGGGGCCGCTCGGGTGTGGCGGTCGTGTCCTCGGGCGGCTGCGACGGCTTGGCTGCGGCCGGCCATTGGGCTCGCGTCGGCGTCGGTGCCGTGGTCTTGGCGGGCCGTGGAGGCCGGCCGGGTGCGGCAGGGGGCGTCGGCCGGGGCGGACTCGGAGTCGTCGTGGCCGTGCCTTCTGGCGCTCCCGACGGCTTGGATTCGGTCGGGTTCTGTGCCGTGGCCTCGCCGACCGGAGCCGCCGTGTCCGAAGGGCGTGCCCTCCTCGCCAGGGGGACCGGCTTCGGGGTGCCCGGTGGGGTGGTGTCCGGGGTGGTTCGGGGGGAGCCCGTTCCGTAGGTCGTGGCGTGGGACGGGTGCGGGCTGCCCGCTTCCCCGTCGTGCGACCCCGGTATCCGGCCCGGTGCCCGGTCCTTCGGTCTGTCCGTCGTGTTGCCCATCGCGACCCCTCCCCCACGCGCCTGTGCCCCCGAGGCGCCGTGGTGTCGGGCACGTTATGCGGTGCTGTGAGGGGTGGCGCGGGACTTGGGCGGGATGTCACTCGAACGGGTGTCGGGACCTGGTGCGGACCCGTGCGTGGTGGGCCTTTCCCCGGAGGGGCGGGGCTGCGATGATCGGGGCGAGTGTTGTTAACCCGCGTTAACCGGAGGGTGTCATGAGTGAGGAGCGGTTCGGGGAGTTCGTCCTGGTGCGGCGGCACGGGGACGGGCATGTCGCGGAGCTGGCCCTCGACCGGCCCAAGGCCATGAACGCCGTCTCGACGGAGATGGCCCGGTCGATCGCGGGGGCCTGCGCCGCGCTGGGCGCCGACCGTGACGTACGGGTCGTGGTGGTCACCTCCACGCACGAGCGCGCGTTCTGCGTCGGGGCGGACCTGAAGGAGCGCAACTCCTTCAGCGACGCCGACCTGGTGCGGCAGCGCCCGGTGGCGCGCGGCGCGTACACGGGCGTGCTGGAGCTGCCCGTGCCGACGGTCGCGGCCGTGCACGGCTTCGCGCTGGGCGGCGGCTTCGAGCTGGCGCTCTCCTGCGACGTGATCGTGGCCGACCCGACGGCCGTGGTGGGCCTGCCCGAGGTGTCGGTCGGCGTGATCCCCGGGGGCGGCGGCACGCAGTTGCTGCCGCGCCGGGTCGGGGCCGCCCGCGCGGCCGAGCTGATCTTCACCGCGCGCCGGGTCGAGGCCCCGGAGGCCCGTGAGCTGGGCCTGGTCGACGTGCTCGTCGAGGAGGGCCGCGACCGCGAGGAGGCGCTGGCGCTGGGCGCCCGGATGGCCGCCAACTCGCCGGTGGGGCTGCGGGCCGCGAAGAAGGCGCTGCGCCTGGGCTTCGGGATGGATCTGCGGGCCGGGCTGGAGGTCGAGGACGCGGCCTGGCGGTCGGTGGCGTTCTCGGGGGACCGCGCGGAGGGCGTGGCCGCCTTCAACGAGAAGCGCAAGCCCCAGTGGCCGGGCGAGTGACGGGCGAGTGACGGGCGCGTCGACGGACCGCTGAGCGCCCCGTTCGCCACACCAATGTCCCAAAGAAGGGCAAAGCTCCCTAGCCTGGGGTGATGGGTGAGGACAGACGGCTCGCGGCCGTGGTCGCGTTGGCCCAGGGGATGGCGGCGGCGCACACCCCGCGCGAGTCCTGGCGGGCGGCGGCACTCGGGGCGTGCCGGGCGCTGGCGGGGAGTTTCGCCGCGCTGTCGGTGTGGGAGCGGGAGCTCGGGCGGCTGCGCGTCCTCGTGAACGTGGGGGACCGCACCCGGGGCGAGGAGGAGTTCCCCGCCGAGGAGACGTATCCCGTCCACCAGTTCCCGGAGATCACCGAGTTCCTGCACGAGCGGTGGGCGGCCGGCGGCGAGCCCGACGCGTGGGTGGAGACCGCCGAGGGGCCCGCCGCGGGCGACCCCGGCTACTGCCATCAGCGGGTCGCCGCGCTGCGCCGGCGCGGCCGGGGCTGCTGTGTGGTCGCGCCGATCGTGCTGCACGGGCGGGCGTGGGGCGAGCTGTATGTGGCGCGCCCCGCCGGAGTGCCCGTCTTCGAGCGCGGCGACGCCGACTTCGCGACCGTGCTGGCCTCGGTGGTGGCCGCCGGGCTCGCGCAGACCGAGCGGCTGGAGGAGGCCCGGCGGCTGGCGTTCACCGACTCCCTCACCGGGCTGGCCAACCGCCGGGCCGTCGACGTCCGGCTGGAGGAGGCCGTGGAGCGGCATCGCGTGGACGGGGTCGTCGTCTCGCTCGTCGTGTGCGACCTGAACGGGCTCAAGCGGGTCAACGACACCCAGGGCCACGCCGTCGGCGACCGGCTGCTGGAACGGTTCGGGTCGGTGCTGTCGCTGTGCGGTGCCATGCTGCCGGGCGCGCTCGCCGCCCGCCTCGGCGGGGACGAGTTCTGTCTGCTGGCCGTCGGCTCCCCGGCGGACGACGTGGTGAAGGCCGCCGACCAACTCTGCCGTCGCGCGGCCGAGTTGGAGCTGGGTGAGGGTGTGGCGTGCGGGGTCGCGTCCACCGAGGACCCGATCGGCCAGGTGCGCAGCGCGCGGCGGCTGTTCCGGCTCGCGGACGCCGCCCAGTACCGTGCCAAGGCGGTGCGGGCCGAGCGGCCCGTCGTCGCGGGGCGCGAGGGGCCGGACGATCCGGTGGTACGGCTCGCCGACGCCGAGCCCTCGGGGGAGGGTGCCGTGGAGCGGCGGCGGTTCCGCGGGCGGGTGCCGTGACCGGGGCCGCCCGGCGAGGGGGAGCGGTAAGGGGTGGAGCGGCCACCCAGTAGTGACATCTTCGTCTTCACTGCGTACGCTCCTGAATATGGATATGCACACTGTGGTGGTGGGGACGTCCGGGGTCACCGCGTCCGACGTCCTCGCCGTGGCACGCGGCGGAGCCCGCGTCGAGCTGTCGTCGCAGGCGCTCGCGGCCCTCGCCGCCGCGCGCGAGATCGTGGACGCGCTGGCGGCCAAGCCCGAGCCCGTCTACGGCGTCTCCACCGGCTTCGGCGCCCTCGCGACCCGGCACATCAGCCCGGAGCTGCGCGCCCAGCTGCAGCGCAACATCGTCCGCTCGCACGCCGCGGGCATGGGCCCCCGCGTGGAGCGGGAGGTCGTGCGGGCGCTGATGTTCCTGCGCCTGAAGACCGTCTGCTCGGGCCACACGGGCGTACGGCCGGAGGTCGCGCAGACCATGGCAGACGTCCTCAACGCCGGGATCACCCCCGTCGTCCACGAGTACGGCTCCCTCGGCTGCTCCGGCGACCTCGCCCCGCTGTCGCACTGCGCCCTCACACTGATGGGCGAGGGCGACGCCGAGGGCCCCGACGGCGTCGTACGGCCCGCCCGCGACCTGCTCGCCGCGCACGGCATCGAGCCCGTCGAACTGCGCGAGAAGGAGGGCCTCGCCCTCCTCAACGGCACCGACGGCATGCTCGGCATGCTGGTCATGGCCCTCGCCGACCTCGACACCCTCTACAAGTCCGCCGACGTCACCGCCGCCCTGTCGCTGGAGGCCCTCCTCGGCACCGACCGGGTGCTGGCGCCCGAGCTGCACGCCATCCGCCCGCACCCCGGGCAGGGCGCCTCCGCCGCCAACATGGCCGCCGTGCTGAAGGGTTCGGAGCTCACCGGGCACCACCAGGACGACGCGCCCCGCGTCCAGGACGCCTACTCCGTGCGCTGCGCCCCGCAGGTCGCCGGCGCCGGACGGGACACGCTCGCGCACGCCCGGCTGGTCGCCGAGCGCGAACTCGCCTCCGCCGTCGACAACCCCGTCGTCCTGCCCGACGGGCGCGTGGAGTCCAACGGCAACTTCCACGGGGCGCCCGTCGCCTACGTGCTCGACTTCCTCGCGATCGCCGCCGCCGACCTCGCGTCCATCGCCGAGCGCCGCACCGACCGGCTGCTCGACAAGAACCGCAGCCACGGGCTGCCGCCGTTCCTCGCCGACGACGCCGGTGTCGACTCGGGCCTGATGATCGCCCAGTACACGCAGGCCGCCCTGGTCAGCGAGATGAAGCGGCTGGCCGTACCCGCCTCGGTGGACTCCATCCCGTCGTCCGCCATGCAGGAGGACCACGTCTCGATGGGCTGGTCGGCGGCCCGCAAGCTGCGCACCGCCGTCGGCAACCTCGCGCGTGTGCTCGCCGTCGAGCTGTACGCGGCCACGCGTGCGATAGAGCTGCGCGACGGGCTCACCCCGGCGCCGGCCTCCCGCGAGGTCATCGGCGCCGTGCGGGCGGCGGGCGTCCAGGGCGCCGGGCCCGACCGGTTCCTCGCCCCCGACCTCGAAGCGGCGGACGCCTTCGTGCGCACCGGGCAGCTGGTCGCGGCCGCGGAGAAGGTCACCGGCCCGCTCCAGTGAGACACCGGCCGTCCCCGTGACGGCGAGAGGGGCCCTGCCGCGCGCGACAGGGCCCCTCGACGTGTGGGCGTACAGGGTTACTTCAGCTTGGCCGCCTGCGCCTCTATGACGGCGGCGGGGACGCTGTACGTCTTGTCCGAGATCATCAGGCCGATGTTCATCGTGTAGTACGTCGCGATCGTCGCACCGTGCCGCACCACCTCGACGTGGGTCGTGGCGACGTCACCGCCCTCGGCGTCGCTCGACACCGCGAAGGCGACCGACTCGTCGCCCGCGCCGGACGCCTTCTCGGAGGTGAGTTTGGTGAGCTTCTGGTCCGTGCCCTGGATGGTCAGGGTGAAGCCGCCCGCGCAGCCCTCCACCGCGTCCGACACGGACTTGAAGGTCTGCTCGGCACCGTCACCGTCGTACGAGGACAGGCCGACGACGGTCATGTCCAGGCTCATCGCGTCGGTGAGCGAGTCCTCGATCTCACCCTCCGTCAGGTCCTCCAGGGACTTGGAGGCGTTGTCGGTGGGCTTCTGCTTGTCCTGCTGGACCATGACGGCCGCGGTCGAGGCCGAGTCGCCCGGCGCCATGCCCCCCATGGCGTAGGCGATGGGCGCGCACTTCTCGTCGGCGCTCTTGACCTGGTCCTTGGACTTCGGCAGTTGCTTGGCGGAGGCGTCCACCTTGTAGCCCTCGACATCGCCGTCGGCGATGATCGCCTTCTTCAATTCCGCGGCGCTGAGCGCCTTCGCGGCCTTCGTCTCTGTCTTCGCGGCCTGTCCGTCCGACGCGTTCGACGCGTCGTCAGACCCCCCACCGCAGCCCGTGACAAGGGCGAGCGACAGCGCGCTCACGGCAACCGTGGCGGCTGCACGCACGCCCGATGATCTCTTCATGATCGGACTATGAAGGCCGGGTCAAAGAATCGTCAAGATCTTTTAGAAACCCAGATGTTCGCGGCGCACCGAGTAGGCGACGAATCCCGCGCCGAGCGCGAGGAAGGCGGTTCCGCCCACGATGTACGGGGTGGTGTCGAAGCTTCCGGTATCGGCGAGCCGGGTGCCCTGCGCGGCCCCGTCGGTGCCGTCGGTGCTGGTGGAGGCCGCGCGCGCCTGCTGGGTGACCTGGACGGAGGGGGTCGCCGTGGGTTCCGTTCTCGCCGGTTCCCCGCCCGTGGCGTTCGCGGAGGGTACGAACCACAGGGCGCCCAGCAGGGCTCCCGCGGCGGTGGCGGTCAGCAGCGATCGGCGTGCGGTGGACGACGATCGGTGAGCGGCGGACACGGAATATCGATCCCCTTGCGCTAGCGGCGAATTGGCCGTGTGGGCCGATGGTAGTGAAAGTCGCGGGTCACGGGAAAGTCACGGGAGAAATGAGCCGTACGCTCCGGGTATGAGTACACCGGAAAACACGCGTTTTGTACGTCTTCGTCTGGAGCTCGTCGTGGAGGTGGACGACGAGGGTGCCGTGCGGGAGGCCGCGCTGGGGCGCATCGAGGGCGAGGCCGCCGAGGGCGGTCTGCCCGAGGAGGAGCGGGCCCACGCCGAGACCGCTGTGACGGAAGACACTGCGGAGGCGCTGGCCTATCTCGTGGATCCGTTCGACCTGGTCAGTGAGGTGCCGGGGATCGAGCTCACCCAGGCCTCCTGGTCGACCGAGTCGATCGACTACGACCCGGATTCGCCCGAGTGGGACCTCGGCGAGGATGATGGCGAGGAGGACTTCGACGACGAAGAGCCCACGCGGGCCGGCTGAGGCGTCTTGGGGAATTCGTGACCCCGGACGGCAACCGCCGCCCGGGGTTCCGTCGTCTCATGGGGCGCGCGCACCGCGATCAGCACCACCGGCCACGGCCGAGGTGGTGTGGCCCACACATGACAGGGATGTGGAACGGGACGGACCGGTCGTAGCGTTGAAGATCCTTGACGGGGACTCTCGGGCGTATGGGGATTCGGGAACGATGGAGAAGCGTGTGATGACGAAAAGCAAGCGGCGCAAGGGCCTGGCGGCCGCGTCCGCTCTGCTCGGCGGTGTCCTGGTGCTCTCGGCCTGCTCGGGCGGCGACGACGACGCCTCCGGCGGTGGCGGCGACACCTCGCAGGCCAAGGTCGACGAGGCCGCCGCCAAGAAGACCTCCGAGGCGCAGATCAAGATCACGCCGAAGGACGGCACCGACAACGCCTCCATCAACAACTCCGCGGCCGTCACCGTGAGCAAGGGCTCGCTCACGGAGGTGAAGATGACGACCGCCGACGGCGCCGCCGTCGAGGGTCAGATATCCGCGGACAAGACGAGCTGGAAGCCCAGCGGCCCGCTGAAGCGCTCGACCACGTACAAGATCCAGGTGACCGCGGAGGACGCCAAGGGCCTCGCGGCCCACGAGAACGGCTCCTTCACCACCGTCTCCCCGGCCAACAGCTTCCTCGGCTACTTCACGCCGGAGGACGGCTCCACCGTCGGCGTCGGGATGCCCGTCTCGATCAACTTCGACAAGGCGATCACCAACAAGGCCGCCGTGCAGAAGGCCGTCTCCGTCAACTCCACCAGCGGTCAGGAAGTCGTCTGCCACTGGTTCAACGACAAGCGCATGGACTGCCGCCCCCAGGACTACTGGAAGGAAGGCTCCACGGTCACCCTGAAGATGGCCCTGGACGGCGTCGAGGGCGCCGACGGCGTCTACGGCGTCCAGCAGAAGACGGTCAACTTCACGATCGGCCGCAACCAGGTCTCCTACGTCGACGCCAAGACCAAGCAGATGCGCGTCACGCAGGACGGCAAGGTCATCAAGACCATCCCGATCTCGGCCGGCTCCCCGGACAACAAGACGTACGAAGGCGTCATGGTGATGTCGGAGAAGTTCAAGGAGACGCGCATGAACGGCGCGACCGTGGGCTTCACCGACGACGACGGCAAGGGCGAGTACGACATCAAGGACGTGCCGCACGCCATCCGCCTGTCGACCTCCGGCACCTTCATCCACGGCAACTACTGGGGCGCCAAGTCGATCTTCGGCAGCGTGAACACCAGCCACGGCTGCGTCGGCCTGTCCGACACGAAGGGCGCCAACGACAAGGGCACCGCCGGCTACTGGTTCTTCAACAACTCCATCGTCGGTGACGTCGTCGTCGTCCAGAACACCGGCGACAAGACCATCGCCCCGGACAACGGCCTCAACGGCT
This sequence comes from Streptomyces sp. SS1-1, assembly GCF_008973465.1. Lineage (NCBI taxonomy): Bacteria > Bacillati > Actinomycetota > Actinomycetes > Kitasatosporales > Streptomycetaceae > Streptomyces > Streptomyces sp. SS1-1. The sequence continues at coordinate 4,518,002 of NZ_WBXN01000004.1, forward strand.
GGAACCTCGACTGGGCCCAGTGGAAGGCCGGCTCCGCCGTCTGAGCCACCCCCGTCCCCGCACGACCCGATGCCGCCCCCAGGGGCGGCATCGGCGTTTCCGGGGGCCGTGCGCGAGGGCGTGCGGGGTGCCGGACGGGCCGTGGGGGCCTTCTCATCCGTCTCTTATCGCGGCCTTATCGCTTCATCAGGCGCCGCTCATAGCTTGCGGCGCATGTTCTTCACCTACCTGAGGCGCGAGCTGCGCCGCCGCCGAAAGGCGGCCCTCGTCATCGCCTCCGGGCTCGCGCTGGGCATCGCGCTGGTCATCGTGGTCACCTCGGTGTCCTCCGGCATGAGCAAGGCCCAGGACAAGGTCCTGGAGTCCCTGTACGGCCTGGGCACGGACATGACCGTCACCAAGGCCGCCGAGCCCGCGCCGAGCGCGTCCGAGCGCCCCCGCTTCCGCTTCGACGCCCGGGACGACGACTCCGGGGAGGAGCAGTCCAGCGACCGCGTCATGGTCCAGGGCTTCCAGACACTGCCCGCCTCCACCGTCGGCGAGGTCGGCGAACAGGACGGCGTCTCCGACGCGGTCGGCGGGCTCAGCCTGCAAGTCCTCAAGGTCAGCGGCGAGTTCACCCGCGGCCGGTTCCAGCAGGACGGGAACGGCGGGCCTCCCGGACAGGGCGGCACCGGGCAGCCGGGAGGCGAAGTGCGCGGCGGTGGCGCCGACTTCGACGTCAACAGCTACTCCGTCTACGGCGCCGACGTCACCCGGACCGGCCTCGGCCCGCTGACCACCTCGAAGATCACCAGCGGCCGTACGTTCAAGGCGACGGAGACCGACGCCAAGGTCGTGATCGCCGACACCTCCTACGCCAAGGAGAAGAAGCTCAAGACCGGCTCCACCGTCACGGTCAAGGGCACCAAGTTCAAGGTGATCGGCATCGCCACCCCCGACAGCGGGGACGCGGCCGCCAACCTGTACATGCCGCTGAAGCGGGCGCAGACGCTCGCCGACGCCAAGGACAAGGTGACCACCATCTATGTGCGGGCCACCGACTCCCAGCGCATCGACTCCGTGAAGTCGGCCATCCAGAAGAACGTCTCCGGTACGACGGTGACGACCTCCGCCGACCTCGCGGACACGGTGTCCGGCTCCCTGTCGACGGCGTCCTCGCTCGCCACCCGCGTCGGCACCTGGCTGTCCGTCGTGGTGCTCGTGGCCGCGTTCCTGGTGGCCGGGCTGCTGACCTCCTCGGCGGTCTCGCGCCGGGTGCGGGAGTTCGGCACCCTCAAGGCGCTCGGCTGGAAGTCGGGCCGGGTGACCCGGCAGGTCGTCGGCGAGGCGGTCGTCAACGGGCTGCTCGGCGGCGTCCTGGGCATCGCGGTGGGCCTCGCCGGCGCCTACGCGGTGACCGCGATCAGCCCGACGCTCCAGGCGGAGCTCGGCGGCGGCCCCGGCGGCCCCGGCGGCACGGGCGGACCCGGCATGGGCGGCTTCGGCGGCCCCGGACGGGAGAGCGCGGCCCGGACGCTCGACGTCGCCCTGACCGCGCCGGTCAGCCTCACCACGGTGGGCCTGGCGGTCGGCCTCGCGGTGGCGGGCGGCCTGGTCGCGGGCGCGTTCGGCGGCTGGCGGGCCTCGCGCCTGCGCCCCGCGGACGCCCTGCGCCGCGTCGAGTAGCGGACGGGAACGACCCGCACCACCCCGAACCCGACCCAGGAGCCACCATGTACGAACTCAGGAACGTCACCAAGCGCTACACCCGCGGCAAGGACACCGTCCTCGCCCTCGACGGGATCGACCTCACCGTCCCCGACGGCGACCGGCTCGTCATCCAGGGCCCCACCGGCGGCGGCAAGTCCACGCTGCTGCAGATGCTCGGCGGCCTCGACCGGCCGACCTCCGGCGAGGTCGTCCTCGACGGCACCGATCTGGCGGGGCTGCCCGAGGCCCGGCTGACCCGGGTCCGCAGCGAGAACATCGGCTTCGTCTTCCAGTCCTTCAACCTCATCCCCACCCTCACCGCCCAGGAGAACGTCGAGACCGCGCTGGTCCCGCTCGGCCTGAAGGCCCGCGAGCGGCGGGAGCGGGCCGCCGAGGCGCTGGACTCCGTGGGGCTCGGCGAGCGGCTGGCCCATCTGCCGTCCGAGATGTCCGGCGGGCAGCAGCAGCGGGTGGCCGTCGCCCGCGCCCTCGTGAAACGGCCCAAGGTGCTCCTCGCCGACGAACCCACCGGAAATCTCGACGAGTCGACGCGCGACGAGATCATGGAGGTGCTCGAACGCCTGTGGCAGGAGCTGGGGCTGACGTTCATCATGGTCACCCATGACTCGGCGATCGCCCGGAAGGCCCCGCGCGTGGCGACCATCCGCAAGGGACGCATCACTGTCAAGGAGAACGCCAAGGCCTGACCCCGCGACTGCGTAACGGAGTTCGGCCGGTCACGTAACAGTCGTCCGGTACGCCGGCCAACTCCCCCCGTTCCCTTGAGGCGTGAGACAACCCCTCGGCATACTGCGTGCTCCGGGGGGCGACGCGCATGCGTACGAGACCACCCCCGGACGGGTGAGCCGGGAACTCACCCGGTTCTTCTGCAAGGGGGAAACTTGCGCAGACACGTCAGACGAGCATGCGCGGCCGCCGTCTCCTCGGCGGCCGCCCTCGCCCTCATCGCGGGAACGACCGGACCCGCGTCCGCCCGGCCCGAGCAGCGCCCCCCGGGTGCCGCCTCCACCCCGTCCCCGCACCGCGTCACCCTGATCACGGGCGACCGGGTCGCGGTCGACGCCAAGGGCCGGGTCGTCGGCCTGGAGCGGGCGAAGGGGCGCGGCCACATACCCGTCCAGATACGCAGGATCCACGGGCACACCCTCGTGATACCGGCCGACGCGGCCGGGCTGGTCGCCGACGGCACGCTCGACCGGCGCCTGTTCGACGTCACCGAGCTGACGAGGGCGCACACCGGCGCCGCCGGCGCCAAGGGCCCGAAGGTCATCGTCGGCTACCGGGGGACCGCCGCCGGCGCCAAGGCGGACGTCCGCGACGCGGGCACCCTGCGGCGCACCCTGAAGTCCCTCAACGCGGACGCCGTGCAGGCCACCGACCAGGGCGCCCCCGGTCTGTGGGACGCCCTCACCGACGGCGACCGCACCGCCTCGGGTATCGCGCACGTCTGGCTCGACGGCGTCCGCAGGGCCAGCCTCGACAAGTCCGTCGCGCAGATCGGCGCCCCCAAGGCGTGGGCGGCCGGCTACGACGGCAAGGGCGTCAAGATCGCCGTCCTGGACACCGGGGTCGACGCGACCCACCCGGACCTCAAGGGCCAGGTGGTCGCCGCCAAGAACTTCAGCCCGGCCCCCGACACCACCGACAAGGTCGGGCACGGCACCCATGTCGCGTCCATCGCGGCGGGCACCGGCGCCAAGTCCGGCGGGAAGTACAAGGGCGTCGCGCCCGGCGCCGGCATCCTCAACGGCAAGGTCCTCGACGACGACGGCTACGGCGACGACTCCAGCATCCTCGCCGGCATGGAGTGGGCCGCCGACCAGGGCGCCCAGATCGTCAACATGAGCCTGGGCGGCACCGACACCCCCGAGGTGGACCCGCTGGAGGCGGCGGTGAACAAGCTGTCCGCCGAGAAGGGCGTGCTGTTCACCATCGCGGCGGGCAACGCGGGCCCCGAGTCCGTCGGTTCGCCCGGCAGCGCGGACGCCGCCCTCACCGTCGGCGCCGTCGACGACAAGGACGCCCTCGCCCCCTGGTCCAGCACCGGCCCCCGGGCCGGCGACGGGGCGGTCAAGCCGGACGTGACCGCGCCCGGCGTGGACATCACGGCCGCCTCCGCCAAGGGCAGCGCCATCGCGCAGGAGGTCGGGGAGAACCCGCCCGGCTATGTGACCATCGAGGGCACCTCGATGGCGACCCCGCACGTCGCGGGCGCGGCGGCGATCCTCAAGCAGCAGCACCCGGACTGGACGTACGCCGAGCTGAAGGGCGCGCTGACCGGTTCCGCGAAGGGCGGCGCGTACACGCCGTTCGAGCAGGGCGCGGGCCGCGTCCAGGTCGACAAGGCCATCAAGCAGAACGTGATCGCCGACCCGGTGTCGGTGAGCTTCGGCACCCAGCAGTGGCCGCACACCGACGACAAGCCGGACGCCCGGAAGCTGACGTACCGCAACCTCGGCACGAAGGACGTCACGCTCCAGCTCGCCGTGAAGTCCACCGACCCCAAGGGCCACGCGGCCCCGGCCGGCTTCTTCAAGCTCGGCGCGACCCAGGTCACGGTCCCGGCGGGCGGCAGGGCCACGGTCGGCTTCACCGTCGACACCCGGCTCGGCGGCACCCTGGACGGCGCCTACTCCGCGTACGTGACGGCGACGGGCGGCGGGCAGAGCGTCCGTACGGCCGCCGCGGTCCAGCGCGAGGTGGAGTCGTACGACGTCACCGTCAAGCACATCGGCCGCGACGGCAAGCCCGCGCCCGAGTACAACACGGCCCTGATCGGCTACTCCGGTCTGGCGAACGAGCGCTACTACCAGGTGCCCACGGCCGCCTCCGGCACGGTCAAGCTGCGCGTACCCAAGGGCACTTACCTGATGGACGCCTGGATCGCCAAGGACCTGGTGACCGTGGAGGGCGGCCTCGACTGGGTGGTCCAGCCCAAGCTGAACGTCACCCGGAACACCACCCTGACCATCGACGCGCGCACCACGAAGTCCGCCGACATCACCGTGCCCGACCCGCGGGCCAAGCCGGTCTTCGCCGCCTCCAGCTACTGGTACGACACGGCGGGCATCGGCATCGCCGCCGGCGCCGGCTCCTTCGCCGACCTGCGCATGGCCCACCTCGGCCCGGAGATCGCGAGCGGTCTGACGCAGACCTGGAACGCCCAGTACACCAAGGGCGCGGCCACCGAGTACGACGTCGCCACCTCGGCGAAGGTGAAGAAGATCCAGGGGCACAAGGTCCGCCACTTCACGGCGGGCGAACTCGCCAAGGTGTCCACCGGGCTCGGCGCCGCCGCGCCGAACAAGACCGGCGCGCTGCTGCCCGTCGGCTTCCTCCCCGACGACGTCGTGATCGCGACGCCGGTCGAGCAGAAGCTGCCCGGCACCCGGACGCTGTACGTGTCGACGTCCGACAGGATCCAGTGGACGTTCGACATGGAGCAGCACTCCGGCACGGACGCCGACGGCCTCCCGATCATCGACGCCTTCTACACACTCGGCGACCCGCAGACCTTCAAGGCAAACAAGAGCTACACGAAGACGTTCAACACCGCCGTCTTCGGCCCGCACATCAACAAGGAATACGGCCTGTTCCGCGCCGGCAACGAGATCTACGGCTTCCTGCCGCTGTTCGCCGACGCCAACAAGCACGCCGGGTCGTCCGACGTCACCTCGGTCACCACGAACCTCTACCGCAACGGCACCAGGATCGGCACCAACGCCGATCCGCTGCTCGGGGAGTCGTTCAAGGTGCCCGCGGCGGACGCCGAGTACCGGCTGACGACCTCGGTGAAGCGGAGCGTCAAGGTCGCCGCCGCCTCCACCCGGATCGACGCGAGCTGGACGTTCCGTTCCAAGAAGCCGTCCGGTGACCAGGCGGCCCTCCCGGCCTCCACCGTGCGGTTCGGCGCGAAGACCGGGCTGGACAGCCGGGCCGAGGCCGGCAGGAAGGTCACCTTCCCGGTCACCGTCGTCGGCGCCGCCGCCGGGCGCAACCTGAAGTCGCTGCACGTCTACGTGTCGTACGACTACGGGCAGACCTGGAAGAAGCTCGACGTCAGGAACGGGAAGATCACCGTGAAGAACCCCGGCAAGGGCAAGGGGATCTCCTTCCACGGCAAGGTCGCCGACAAGAAGGGCAACAAGGCGACGATCTCGATCTACAACGCCTACTACGGCAAGTAGCTCCCGGCAGTGGAACGGGGGGCGCCCATGGCTGGGCGCCCCCCGTTCCCTGTTGCGTGTCAGCCGCCGCCGTAGGGGACCGTCAGGATCTCCAGGTTGTGGCCGTCGGGGTCCTCGAAGTAGGCGCCCCGGCCGCCGTCGTTGCGGTTGATCTCACCGGGCCGGCGGTGGTGCGGGTCGGCCCAGTAGGTCAGCCCGGCCCGCTGTATCCGGCCGAAGATCGCGTCGAACTCGTCGTCCGACACGAGGAACGCGTAGTGCTGCGGTGTGACGGGGCCGGGGGAGTCCAGGAAGTCGAGGGTCACCCCGTTCGGGATCGCGACCGGGACGAAGGGCCCGTAGCGCGGGCCCACCTCCAGGCCGAGGATGTCGGCGAGAAACCGGGCCGACGCCTGCTGGTCGTGCGCGGCGACGATGGTGTGGTCGAGCCGGACGGTCATCGGGCTGCCTCCTCGTGGGACCGGTTCGGTCGTTCCGCGAGCCACGCTAGGCCGCCACCCCGTCCCGGCACATCGGTCCCCGGACGGGGGCGGTCCTCCTCCCAGGGTCCTGCGTCCCGCGACCGGGATCGAGGCCGGGCCGGTCAGATCGTCGCCGTGTCGATCACGAAGCGGTACCGCACATCGCTGGCGAGCACCCGCTCGTACGCCTCGTTGATCTCGGCGGCGCCGATCAGTTCGATCTCCGCGCCGATGCCGTGCGCCGCGCAGAAGTCCAGCATCTCCTGGGTCTCGCGGATGCCGCCGATGCCGGAGCCCGCGAGCGTCTTGCGGCCGCCTATGACCGAGAACAGGTTCAGGGCGACGGGCTCCTCGGGGGCGCCGACGTTCACGAAGGCGCCGTCCGTCCGCAGCAGGGACAGGAACCGGTCCAGGTCCAGCGGCGCCGACACCGTGGACAGGATGAGGTCGAAGGTGCCCCGCAGCTCCTTGAACGTGGCGTCGTCGCTGGTGGCGTAGTAGTGGTCGGCGCCCAGCCGCAGGCCGTCCTCCCGCTTGCGCAGGGACTGCGACAGGACCGTCACCTCGGCGCCGAGCGCGTGCGCGATCTTCACGCCCATGTGCCCGAGGCCGCCCATGCCGAGGATCGCGACCTTCTTGCCGGGGCCGGCGTTCCAGTGGCGCAGCGGGGAGTACGTGGTGATGCCGGCGCACAGCAGGGGCGCGGCGACGTCCAGGGACAGGCCGTCGGGGACGCGGACGACGAAGTTCTCGTCGACGACGATCTTCTCCGAGTAGCCGCCGTAGGTCGGCTCGCCGTCCCGGCCGATCGCGTTGTAGGTGCCGGTGTTGCCCTCCAGGCAGTACTGCTCCAGGCCCGCCGCGCAGTTCTCGCACGTACGGCAGGAGTCGACCATGCAGCCGACGCCCACCCGGTCGCCGACCTGGAACCTGGTCACCCCGGAGCCGACCTCGGCGACGACACCCGCGATCTCGTGGCCGGGCACCATCGGGAAGATCGCCTCGCCCCAGCCCTCCCGGGCCTGGTGGATGTCGGAGTGGCAGATACCGGCGAACCTGATGTCGATCAGGACGTCGTGCGCGCCGACCTCGCGGCGCTCGATGGTGGTGCGCTCCAGCGGAGCCTTGGCGGCGGGTGCGGCGTACGCGGCGACGGTGGTCATGCCGGGGGATCTCCTAGGGGGGTTCGGCGTGCGTACCCGGTACGTCCTGGGGTGCTGCGTCCGGGCACGGCGTCCAGCCTGCCCGGAGGGGCCGCGGCCACCCAGCCCCCGGGTGTTCGTACGTCCGCTGTTCCTACCACCGGCGGGGTCAGGCTCCCGTGCGTACGACCAGCGATACTCGGGGGCATGGACGAGCAGCCCGTATCCGAGTCAGGGGCCGGCGCCGGGGCGGGACTGGATCCGCGTGCCGAGCTGAGCGAGTTCCTGCGCACCCGGCGGGCCCGGCTGAAGCCGCAGGACGTGGGGCTGCCGGACTTCGGGCGGCACCGGCGCGTGCCGGGGCTGCGGCGCGAGGAGCTGGCGCAGCTGGCCGGGGTGTCCGTGGCGTACTACACCCGGCTGGAACAGGGCAACGGGCGCAATGTCTCCGCCGAGGTCCTCGACGCGATCGCGCGGGCGCTGCGGCTCAGCGACGCGGAGCACGCGCACCTCATGCACCTGACCAAGCCGAAGCAGCACAAGAGGAGGCCGTCCACCCGGACCGAGCAGGTGCGGCCGGCGCTGCGGCATCTGCTGGAGTCGATCGACGGCGTCCCCGCGTACATCACCGGCCGCCGCTCGGACATCCTCGCCTGGAATCCGATGGCCGCGGCCGTCTTCGGCGACTGGGGGGAGCTGACGGCGCAGGAGCGGAACTGGGCCCGGATGGTGTTCCTGCGGCCCGACTACCGCGAGCTGTTCGTGGAGTGGGACCAGAAGGCGTCCGACATGGTCGGCCATCTGCGCATGGACGCCGGCTGCCATCCGGACGACCCGAGGCTGTCGGCGCTGGTCGGCGAACTCTCCGTGAAGAGCGCGGAGTTCCGGCGGCTGTGGGCCGTCCACGACGTCATGGAGAAGACCTACGGCGTCAAGCGCCTGCGGCATCCGCTCGTCGGCGAACTGACCCTGAACTTCGACTCGTTCCGGCTGTCGGACGGCACCGACCAGTATCTGACCACGTACTACGCCGAGCCCGGCTCACCGTCGGCCGAGGGGCTGCGGCTGCTCGCGAGCTGGGGCGCGGACGCGACCCGGGCGGGCCGGGGGACGGCTCTGTAGGGGCCGAAGGGTCGAGCGGCCGAGCGACCGAGGGGCCGAGGGGCCGAGGCGCCCGGCGGGCCGGTGTGCTCCGCCCCGCCGGGCCGCCCCGCCCCGCTCAGTGCCCGAACGTCCACACGGCCCGCGTGCCCGGGCCCACGGTGAGGACCGAGCGGCCGATGCGCTCCACGTGCCGGGACGCCTGCGAGCCGTTCAGCGTGAACGTCACCTCGCGCAGGCCCGCCTCCTCGCGCGGCACCGCGTCGAAGCGGATCGTCGTGCCGCCGCCCCGCGCGACGATCCCGCCGCCCGGTGCCGGCTGGACGGTGAAGCCGCCGGCCCGCAGCAGCGGCACCGTGCTGTCGAGGTCGCGCCGGGTGACCGCGAGCCGGATGGAGCCGACGTCCCGCATCGCGTGGTCGCGGTAGGCGTCGGGCAGATAGCGCTCCCGCCCCACGTCACCGGGGTAGGAGGCCGGTTCGGTGGCGCCGCGCGGGTCCGCGAAGTACTCCGGTCGGTACTCCATCCCCCAGGCTCCGAAGCCGTCGTACTCCCCGGTGGTGAGGACCGCGTCGAACCACGGCACCGGGACGCCGTCGCCGAAGTCCCGGGTCTGCTGGAACGCGATCGGTTCCGGGACGCCCAGGCCCGGCAGCCGCGCGGCCGCGCGGTCCAGGTCGCCGGAGCGCTCCGCGGAGATGCCGAGGCCGCCCGCGCCGAGCTCGCCGTCCTGGCCGGGCACGTCGCCCACGCCGAACAGTTCGAGATAGGTCTCGCGGCCCATCAGGTAGCGGCCCGTCCAGACCTGTCCGTCGGCGCCGGTGGTGGTGCGGACCTGGAAGTTCGCGAACTCCCGCAGATACGCGGAGTGTTCGATGGCGTCCGCGGTCTCCCGGTCGAGCACGCCGTAGGCATGGTTGAAGAAGAGCAGCTGTCCGTCGTGCCGGGTGCGCTGATCGGCGGGGGCCCGGCCATCCCGGGCCAGCGCGGTGCCCGTGCCGGCGCCCAGCGCGCCGGTCAGGGTGATGAGAAGGACCAGGACGGTCCGTAACGCTCGGTGAAGAGACATGAGGAGAGCGTAGGCAGGGCCCGCGCGAAATCGCAGAGATTTTCGAACGAAAGATTCTCGAAAAACCTCCTCGGGGATGTCGAGAAGCCGTGACCGGCTCCGTCCCCGGTAGGAACGCGACCACAATGGTTCGTGTCCGTACCGAGGAGACCGTCATGGCCAAGTACCTGCTTCTCAAGCACTACCGCGGCGCCCCCGACGCGGTGAACAACGTGCCGATGGACCACTGGACCCCCGAGGAGGTCTCCGCGCACATCCAATACATGACGGACTTCGCGGCGCGGCTGGAGAAGACCGGCGAGTACGTCGACGGGCAGGCGCTCGCGCCGGAGGGCACCTGGGTCCGCTACGACGGCGAGGGGCGCCCGCCGGTCACCGACGGGCCGTTCGCGGAGACCAAGGACCTCATCGCCGGCTGGATGGTCATCGACGTCGACAGCTACGACCGTGCCGTCGAACTCGCGGGCGAGCTGTCCGCCGCCCCCGGCGCGGGCGGCAGGCCGATCCACGAGTGGCTGGAGCTCCGTCCCTTCCTGTACGCGGCGCCCACCATCACGGAGTGACCGAGCCGATGCCCCCGTCGCTGGACGAGGCCCTGCTCAGGAGCCTCACCCCGCGCGTCCTCGCCGTCCTCGTCCGCCGCGGAGCCGACTTCGCGGCGGCCGAGGACGCCGTACAGGACGCGCTGGTTGAGGCCGTCCGGGTCTGGCCCGACGACCCGCCCAAGGACCCCAAGGGCTGGCTGATCACGGTGGCCTGGCGCCGGTTCCTCGACGCGGCCCGCGCCGACACCGCGCGCCGCCGGCGCGAGGACCGCGCCGACGAGGAACCGGCGCCCGGGCCCGTGCCGTCCGCGGACGACACACTGTGGCTCCACTTCCTGTGCGCCCACCCGTCGCTGAGCCCGTCCTCCGCGGTCGCGCTCACCCTGCGCGCCGTCGGAGGGCTCACCACGCGCCAGATCGCCCAGGCCTACCTGGTCCCCGAGGCGACGATGGCGCAGCGCATCAGCCGGGCCAAGCGCACGGTGTCCGGGGTCCGGCTCGACCGGCCCGGGGACGTCGCCACCGTGCTGCGCGTCCTCTACCTCGTCTTCAACGAGGGCTATTCCGGGGACGTCGACCTCGCCGCCGAGGCGATCCGGCTCACCCGGCAGCTCGCGGCGGCCGTCGACCACCCCGAGGTCGCCGGGCTGCTCGCGCTGATGCTGCTGCACCACGCCCGGCGCGACGCCCGGACCGCGCCCGACGGCGCTCTCGTGCCGCTCGCCGAGCAGGACCGCTCCCGCTGGGACACCCGGTCGATCGCCGAGGGCATCGGCATCCTGCAGGCGGCCCTCGCCCGCGACCGGCTCGGCGAGTACCAGGCCCAGGCCGCCGTCGCCGCGCTGCACGCCGACGCGCGGACCGCCGAGGAGACCGACTGGGTGCAGATCGTCGAGTGGTACGACGAGCTCGTCCGCCTCACCGGCAGTCCCGTCGCCCGCCTCAACCGCGCGGTCGCCGTGGGCGAGGCCGACGGCCCGCAGGCGGGCCTGGCCGCCCTCGCGGAACTCGACCCCGCCCTGCCCCGCCACACGGCCGTGGCCGCCCACCTCCACGAACGCGCCGGCGACCTCCCGACGGCGGCCCTCCTCTACACGGAGGCCGCCCTCAAGGCCCCCAACCTCCAGGAACGAGCCCACCTGACCCGCCGGGCGGCCCGCCTCAACACGCGGGCGGGAACCTCGGGCGTCCCCTAGTACGGGTCGGCGTGCCGCTGTCGTCGTAGGCCGGGAGGGGCGCACGGGACGAGGCGCGCCCGACGCCCTCGGAGCGGCCGTGCGCCTCGCGACCACGGGCGACGCCCGCACGGCTCCCCGGCGGCGCGCGGACCGGCCCGGAATCGCGGCGGCCCCCGGTGTGTTGTCGCTGGTGGGCATCGATGCCGGTGGACCTGCCCGTCGAGAAGCCCGAGTGTGTGAAGCGACAAGGATGGAGGGCCGCAATGGCTGCGCAGACGCAGAGGGCCGTACTGGCGGGCGGATGTTTCTGGGGGATGCAGGACCTGATCCGCCGGCTTCCCGGCGTGACGGCGACCCGGGTCGGATACACCGGGGGTGACGTGCCGAACGCGACCTACCGCAACCACGGCACGCACGCGGAGGCCATCGAGATCCTCTTCGACCCCGAGCAGACGGACTACCGCGCGATCCTGGAGTTCTTCTTCCAGATCCACGACCCGAGCACGAAGAACCGCCAGGGCAACGACATCGGCATGAGCTACCGCTCGGCGATCTACTACGTGGACGACGAGCAGAAGCGGATCGCCGAGGACACGATCGCGGACGTGGACGCCTCGGGCCTGTGGCCGGGCAAGGTCGTCACCGAGGTCGAGCCGGTCGGCCCCTTCTGGGAGGCCGAGCCGGAGCACCAGGACTACCTGGAGCGCTACCCCGACGGCTACACCTGCCACTTCCCCCGCCCGGGCTGGCGCCTGCCCGCCCGCACGGAGAGCTGACCGCGAGCCTTCCGGCCCCGCCGCGCGCGACGCGCGGCGGGGCCGCCGTGTGTCAGTGGGGCAGCGTGGCCGGGCTGCCGCCGTTCGCCTCGTAGCCCGCCACCGCCAGCGCCCGGAACACCGCGAACTCCGCCGCCGGGTCGGCCGACAGCGTCCACGGCAGGGCACCGACATGCCCGTCGACGTGCACCAGCTGGTCCATGGCCTCCGCCCAGCGCTCCCCGCGGACCAGGAAGAACACCAGGAGATGGCGCACGTGCGCCAGCATCGGGTCGTCGGGCCGGGCCGCGCCCACCGCGAACAGCGCGCCGTGGACCGCCTTGGTGACGACCTCGCTCTGCCAGAAACCGGCGACCAGGGTCACGTCGGGCAGGTGCTCGAAGACGGCGAACAGCGGCATCGCGGCGAGCAGTGACCCCCGGGGGGCGCGGGCGGCCGCCGCCTCCGCGAACTCGTACGCCAGCTGCCGCGAGCCGTGCCACTTCTCGCACCAGTAGTGCAGGGCGGCCAGATGCGCGCCCATGTGGGCCGGGGCGCGGTCCAGGATCTTCAGCCACAGCTGCTCGAACTCGGCGCGCGAGTACCCGAGTCCGCGCGCGATCGACAGCTCGACGATGTACGGGACCGGGTCACCGGGGGCGAGGAGCGCGGCCTGCCCGCACGCGGCCTTCGCCTCCTCCATGATGATCCGGAACTCGTCCGTGCCCGGCGTCGCCGTACGCCACGCCTGCTGCACCAGGAACTCCGCCTGCACGGCCGCGCCGCCCGCGTCCTTCGGCTGCTCGGTGCGCCACACCCGCAGCCACTGCCCGCCCGGCGCCTCGCCGACGCCGCCGGGCCGCTGCTGCAGCTCGAGCGCCGCCGCGCCCGCGAACGCCTGCACCCGCTGCCAGCGGCGCTCGCCCTCGGCCTCGGTGCCGGCCAGCAGCTGCGCGGCCGCCCGGTAGTCCTGGGTGCGCTGCACCAGGTCCAGGACGTCCAGCAGGTCCTGGTCGGGACCCGGCATCCGGATGTCCAGCTCCTCCTGGAGGACGAAGCCGTAGTTCGCCGGGTCCGCGGCGTCCGGGTGGCCCGGTGAGACCTGCTCGATCATGCCCCTCCTGCGCCGCATGAACGGCACCAGCACGAAGCCGAGCATGGCGGCGGCGATCAGGACCCAGAGAATCTCCATGCCTCAAGCGTTCCAGACGCCGCCGACTCTTGGCCAACGAGGTCGGCATCCTGTGGAGAAACGGTCCGGCGGACGCCGCGTCCGGGCGGTCCCGGGACCGCCGCGCACCGCCCGCGCCGCATCCCGGGCGCGGGCGCACTACCCTCGGCCCCATGAGCGACAGGCACATCAGTCAGCACTTCGAGACCCTCGCGATCCACGCGGGCAACACCGCCGATCCCCTGACCGGCGCGGTCGTCCCGCCGATCTACCAGGTCTCGACCTACAAGCAGGACGGCGTGGGCGGCCTGCGCGGCGGCTACGAGTACAGCCGCAGCGCCAACCCGACCCGCACCGCCCTCGAGGAGAACCTCGCCGCCCTGGAGGGCGGCCGCCGCGGCCTCGCGTTCGCGTCCGGACTGGCGGCCGAGGACTGCCTGTTGCGTACGCTGCTCAGCCCCGGCGACCACGTGGTCATCCCGAACGACGCCTACGGCGGCACGTTCCGGCTGTTCGCGAAGGTCGTCGCCCGCTGGGGCGTGGAGTGGTCGGTCGCCGACACCTCCGACCCGGCCGCCGTACGGGCCGCGATCACCCCGAAGACCAAGGTGATCTGGGTGGAGACCCCCTCCAACCCGCTGCTCGGCATCACCGACATCGCCGCCGTCGCCCAGGTGGCGCGCGACGCGGGCGCCCGGCTCGTCGTCGACAACACCTTCGCGACGCCGTACCTCCAGCAGCCGCTGGCCCTCGGCGCGGACGTCGTCGTGCACTCCCTGACCAAGTACATGGGCGGCCACTCCGACGTCGTCGGCGGCGCGCTGATCGCCGCCGACGCCGGACTGGGCGAGGAGCTGGCGTTCCACCAGAACGCGATGGGCGCCGTCGCCGGCCCCTTCGACTCCTGGCTGGTGCTGCGCGGCAGCAAGACGCTGTCCGTGCGCATGGACCGGCACAGCGAGAACGCCACGAAGATCGCCGACATGCTCACCCGGCACCCGCGCGTGACGAGCGTCCTGTACCCGGGGCTGCCCGAGCACCCCGGCCACGAGGTCGCCGCCAAGCAGATGCGGGCCTTCGGCGGCATGATCTCCTTCCGCGTCGAGGGCGGCGAGGAGGCGGCCGTCGAGGTGTGCAACCGCGCCCAGGTCTTCACCCTCGGCGAGTCCCTCGGCGGTGTCGAGTCCCTGATCGAGCACCCCGGCCGGATGACGCACGCGTCCGTGGCCGGCTCCGCCCTGGAGGTCCCGGCCGACCTGGTCCGCCTCTCGGTGGGCATCGAGAACGTCGACGACCTGGTCGAGGACCTCAAGCAGGCGCTCGACCAGTGACGCGGTAGCTCACCAGCCCGTGAGCGGTGGAGTCGTCTCCGACGGCGGCTCCACCCACGGGTGGGCGGTCAGCGCCCACACCGTGAACGCCACCGCCGCCGCGCACAGCAGCAGCCACATCAGCCGTACGGCGACCCGGTGGCGCCACAGCAGGCGCTCCCCGCGCCGCACGATCTCCGGGTACAGCTCCGGCGGCACCCGCGGGGGCGGCGCGGCCTCCATCAGCTGCCGCGCGGCGGCCTCCCGCCGGACCCGGTTCACCGCGCCACCGCCTTCGCCCCGAGCACGGCTGGGGCCGTCTCGCGCGGCCGGTGCAGCAGCGTCGCGGTCGCCCGCGCGCAGATCGCCTCGACGCGTTCCCCGGGCAGCCCCAGCAGCGCCGCCGTCTGCTCCTCGGCGACCCCCTCGTACAGCCGCAGCACCAGCACCAGGCGTTCCCTCGGGGAGAGCCGGGCGAGCGGGCTGTCCGGATGCGGGCGGCTGCGGCCCAGCGCGCCGGGACCGCCGTACCGGTGCCAGACCGAGCGCGCGAACCGGGTCGCCAGCTCCTGCCGGGCGACGCCGTAGGGGTCCTCGCCGCGCAGCCGGTCCCAGCACGCGTACGTGTGCGCGAGCGAAAGCGTCAGCAGACGACACGCGCGCGGATTGTCGTCCCGCGACTCGCCGGTGAGCAGCGTCGCGGTGTGCAGCAGGCGTCCCGCCGCGCCCGCGACGAACGCCTCGAACTCACGGCCGCGGCGGGCGTCACGGATCATGTGCCGTCGTTCCACCGCCCCTCCCGCCAGGCCGCGCGCCGAGGACCGCCCCGCCGGCCGCACGACACGCCTGCCGTGCGTCAGGAGGGCCCGGTCTCATGGGAAGCCTGCGGTGGCCCGGGGGTCAAGAGCCGGGAGCCGTCCTCCCGTCCCACGCGGGTGCCCGCCCGCGCGTGAGGCCCCCTGCCCGGCTCAGGACGCGCCGGGCGCCTCCGGCGCCGCGCCCCCCGACTGGGGCGCCATCCGCGCCGACAGCGCGACATTGAAACGGGTGAGCAGCGAGCAGAACGCCTCGCGCTCCTCCGGCGCCCAGTCCTGCGTCAGCTCGGCCATCAACTGACGACGCGACGCCCGTACTTCCTCCAGCCGGGACTGCCCGCGCGGGGAGAGCTGCAGCACGACCGCGCGCCCGTCCTCCGGGTGCGAGGTGCGCTTGACGAGACCCGTGTCGACCAGCGGGGCGACCTGCCGGGTGACCGTCGAGGAGTCGATCCCCATGCTCGCCGCGAGCGCCTTGACGCCCATGGGGCCTTCCTTGTGCAGGCGGTTGAGCAGCAGGTACGCGGCGCGGTCCATGGAGTTGCGCACCTGGCCGACCCCACCGAGGCGGGTCTGTTCGGCACGGCGGGCGAACACCGCCACCTCGTGCTGCAGCGTGTCGAGGAGACCGCTGTCAGCGACGGTCGTCATGTCCGTCGACATGTCAGGTGTTGTGGGCATGGCCGGAGGCTCACTTCATGAAGGGGGTGCTGGGTTGGGGGACAGGGTACGCGGCCGGGACGCGGGGTGTACCGACGCTGCGCAATCCCGTCTCGCTGCTTGGTCACACCGCAAAGTAGCGGCTGTGAACTGCGAGACTGGCCACATGAACCACCGCACGTCCGACGTACTGCCCCCGGTCACCCTCGACGACGTGCGCGGCGCCCAGAAGATGCTGAGCGGCGTGGCCCGGGTGACGGCGATGGAGGGCAGCAGGCATCTGACGCAGCTGGTCGGCGCCCCGGTGCACCTCAAGTGCGAAAACCTCCAGCGCACCGGATCGTTCAAGCTGCGCGGCGCCTATGTGCGGATCGCCGGGCTGCTCCCCGAGGAGCGGGCCGCCGGCGTCGTGGCCGCCAGCGCCGGCAACCACGCGCAGGGCGTCGCCCTCGCTTCCTCCCTGCTCGGCGTGCGGTCCACGGTGTTCATGCCCAAGGGCGCCCCGCTGCCGAAGATCAGCGCCACCCGCGACTACGGCGCCGAGGTGCGCCTGCACGGCCAGGTGGTCGACGAGACGCTGGCCGCCGCGCAGGAGTACGCGGCCGAGACCGGCGCGGTGTTCATCCACCCCTTCGACCACCCCGACATCATCGCCGGTCAGGGCACGGTCGGGCTGGAGATCCTGGAGCAGTGCCCGGAGGTGCGCACCGTCGTCGTCGGCATCGGCGGGGGAGGGCTCGCGGCCGGGATCGCGATGGCGGTCAAGACGCTGCGCCCGGACGTGCGGATCGTCGGCGTGCAGGCGGAGGGCGCGGCGGCCTACCCGCCCTCCCTGGCGGCCGGCCGCCCGGTCGCGGTCGAGCACCCGGCGACGATGGCGGACGGCATCAAGGTGGGCCGGCCCGGCGACGTGCCGTTCCGGATCATCGGCGACCTGGTGGACGAGGTCCGCACGGTCACCGAGGACGAGCTGGCCGCCGCCCTGCTGCTGTGCCTGGAGCGGGCCAAGCTGGTCGTGGAGCCGGCCGGGGCGAGCCCGGTCGCCGCGCTGCTGAGGGACCCGGGCGCCTTCGAGGGCCCCGTCGTCGCGGTGCTCTCCGGCGGCAACGTCGACCCGGTGCTGCTCCAGCGCGTCCTGCGGCACGGCATGGCCGCGCAGGGCCGCTACCTGGCCGTACGGCTGCGGCTGACCGACCGGCCGGGGGCGCTGGCGTCGCTGCTCGGGGCGTTGTCAGTGGTGGACGCCAACGTCCTCGACGTGAGCCACGTCCGGACCGATCCACGGCTCGGGCTCACGGAGGCGGAGGTCGAGCTGCACCTGGAGACCAAGGGGCGCGAGCACTGCGCCGAGGTCGGCGAGGCGCTGCGGGCGGCGGGCTACACCGTCATCGCCTGACCGTCATCGCCTCTGCCGTCTTCGCCCGAGCCGTCTGCGGCCGGGCCGCCGTAGCGGTCCGGGCACCGGCCCCGCACGCTCCTCGGACCCCTCGTGTCACACGTTCGGAAAACTCCATTGAGAGACGCGATACATCGCGTTATGGTGTGTCCCGTAATGCCGCTCGCGAGCGGCATGAGAAGTGCAAACCTAGACTTTCCGAACTTCCCCGACGACGTGGAGATCCATATGCCAGGCGCCATCTACGCCGAAGGCCTGGTGAAGACCTTCGGTGACGTAAGGGCTCTGGACGGCGTCGACCTCGATGTCCCCGAGGGCACGGTCCTCGGTCTGCTCGGGCCGAACGGCGCGGGCAAGACGACGACCGTCCGCTGTCTGACGACCCTGCTGCGCCCCGACAGCGGCAGGGCGGTCGTCGCGGGACTCGACGTCCTGCGGCAGCCCGACGCCGTACGCCGTTCCATCGGCCTGTCCGGCCAGTTCGCGGCGGTCGACGAATACCTGACCGGCCGGGAGAACCTCCAGATGGTCGGCCAGCTGTACCAGATGAAGGCGAAGCAGGCGAAGGCCCGCGCGATCGAGCTGCTGGAGCAGTTCGACCTCGCAGACGCCGCCGACCGGCCCGCCAAGACCTACTCGGGCGGCATGCGCCGCCGGCTCGACCTCGCGGCGGCCCTCGTGGTCTCCCCGCCCGTGATGTTCATGGACGAGCCGACGACCGGCCTCGACCCGCGCAACCGCCAGCTGCTCTGGGAGGTCATCAAGCGCCTGGTCTCCGGCGGCACGACGCTGCTGCTGACCACGCAGTACCTGGAGGAGGCCGACCACCTCGCGCACGAGATCGCCGTCGTCGACCACGGCCGGGTGATCGCCAAGGGCACCTCCGACCAGCTCAAGGCCCGTACCGGCGGCGAGCGCGTCGAGGTCGTCGTCCACGAGCGCGACGACATACGGCCCGCGTCCGAGGTGCTGAGCGGCTTCGGCAAGGGCGAGACCACCGTCGAGGACCACATGCGCAAGCTCACCGTGCCGGTCACCGGCGGCGCCAAGCTGCTCGCCGAGGTCATCCGCGAGCTCGACTCCCGGGGCATCGAGATCGACGACATCGGCCTGCGCCGCCCCACCCTCGACGACGTCTTCCTGTCCCTGACCGGACACGTCGCCGAGACCAAGAGCGAGGAGAACGGCAAGGAGGAGACGGCCAAGTGAGCGCCATCAACGATTCCGCGGTCATCGCCCGCAGAAACCTGATCCGCATGGGCCGGATCCCCGAGGTGCTGATCTTCGGGCTCATCCAGCCGATCATGTTCGTGGTCCTGTTCACCTATGTGTTCGGCGGCTCGATCCAGGTCGGCTCGTCCACCTCCACCCAGGCCTACCGCGAGTTCCTGATGGCCGGCATCTTCGCCCAGACGGTCACCTTCGCGACCGCCGGTGCGGGGGCCGGTATCGCGGACGACATGCACAAGGGCCTGATCGACCGCTTCCGCTCGCTGCCCATGGCCCGCGGCGCGGTCCTGACCGGCCGCACCCTCGCCGACCTCGTGCAGACCGCGCTCACCCTCGTCGTCCTCGCGGTCGTCGCCGTGATCGTCGGCTGGCGCACCCACGAGAACGCGGGGAAGGTCCTCGCCGGCTTCGGGCTGCTCCTGCTCCTCGGGTACGCGTTCTCCTGGATCGGCGCGCTCATCGGCCTGTCCGTGCGCACCCCCGAGGCGGCGACCTCGGGCGGACTGATCTGGCTGTTCCCGCTGACGTTCATCTCGAACGCCTTCGTCGACGCCAACCAGATGCCCACCTTCCTGCGGCACATCGCCGAGTGGAACCCGTTCAGCGCCACGGTCCAGGCCTGCCGTGAGCTGTTCGGGAACCTGCCGCCGGGGTTCAAGGCGCCCGACGCGTGGCCCATGCAGCACCCCGTGTGGGCGTCGCTGATCTGGTCGGTCCTGATCATCGCGGTGTTCCGCGCCCTGGCCGTCCGCAAGTACCGCTCCGCGACAGCCTGACCGACACGGGGCACCGCCCCGGACACGCGGACACGACGAAGCCCCCGGCGTCGAGCGGCGCCGGGGGCTCTCGTGAAGGTGAAGGGGCCGGGTCAGCCGCTGTAGGGCTCGGCCTTCAGGATGCGCACCGAGGCCTTCTTGCCGTTCGGCAGCTCGTACTCCGCGTCCTCGCCGACCTTGTGGCCGATCACGCCGGAGCCCAGCGGCGACTGCGGCGAGTACGTCTCGATGTCCGAGCTCGCGTACTCGCGGGAGGCCAGCAGGAAGGTCATCGTGTCGTCCTCGTCGCCGTCGAAGGCGATCGTCACGACCATCCCGGGCGCCACCGCGCCGTCCGCCGACGCCGGGGCCTCACCGACCTTGGCGTTCTCCAGGAGCTGGGTCAGCTGGCGCACGCGGAGCTCCTGCTTGCCCTGCTCCTCCTTGGCCGCGTGGTACCCGCCGTTCTCACGGAGGTCCCCCTCCTCGCGCGCCGCCGCGATCTTGGCTGCGATCTCCGTGCGCGCAGGACCAGACAGGTACTCCAGCTCGGCCTTGAGCTGGTTGTACGCCTCCTGGGTCAGCCAGGTGACGTTCTCGCTGGTCTGGGTCACAGGTGCTCCTCGTCGGTACTGGGAATACAAAGCATCGCCCTACCCAGAAGAATGTGCCTTCACGGATGGGCGAAACCACGAGCCTAACAATTGGATGCCCGAAGGGGGAGGACATAAGCCACCAGATTTACATCGCCGCAGGTCAGTCGCGGCGCATTCCGGATGCCGTCAGTCGGCGTGGCAGCCGAGCAGCTCGGCCGTCGTCCCCGGGGTCGTCGTACGGAGGGTGACGACCCTGTCGATGCGGGTCTCGTCCCCGTCGAAGCGGAAGTCCGCCCGGCCCACCTCGGCGCCGCTGCGCGCCTGCGACCGCAGCGTGCAGTAGCCCGAGGCCCCGGCGTCCTTGCGGACCTCCAGATGCACGTCCACCGCGTCCTTGCGGACGTCGAACTCGATCACCTCGGCGCTGATCTTGTTCTGGCCGACGTAGTGCCAGCCGAAGTACCCGACCAGCGCCAGCAGCAGCACCCCGAGCACCCCGCCGACGACCTTGAGCGTGCGGTCGGCGCGCGCGTCCGAGGAACGGCCGTAACGGCCCTCGGGCGGTCGCGTGCTCGCCGTACTCATGATCGTCCTCCCGGCCGGAGCGGAACGGATGTCCCGAATCAGGGCCTCCGGGCCGTACCCCGGAATTATCCGCCCCCCGATTCGGTCACTATAGAAGCCGCCGATCGCACCGGGGCACGCCGGGGCGCCGACTACGAGGATTGAGTCTTGACTGACCAGCTGCGACTGATGGCCGTCCACGCCCACCCCGACGACGAGTCGAGCAAGGGCGCGGCGACCATGGCGAAGTACGTGTCCGAGGGGGTGGACGTGCTGGTCGTGACCTGCACGGGCGGGGAGCGCGGCTCCATCCTCAACCCGAAGCTCCAGGGCGACAAGTACGTCGAGGAGCACATCCACGAGGTACGCAAGAAGGAGATGGACGAGGCCCGCCAGATCCTCGGCGTCAAGCAGGAGTGGCTCGGCTTCGTCGACTCCGGCCTGCCCGAGGGCGACCCGCTGCCCCCGCTCCCCGAGGGCTGCTTCGCCCTGGAGGACGTCGACAAGGCGGCCGGTGAGCTGGTGAAGCAGATCCGCTCGTTCCGCCCGCAGGTGATCACCACCTACGACGAGAACGGCGGCTACCCGCACCCCGACCACATCATGACCCACAAGATCTCGATGGTGGCCTTCGAGGGCGCGGCCGACACCGAGAAGTACCCGGAGGACGAGTTCGGCCCGGCGTACCAGCCGCTGAAGCTCTACTACAACCAGGGCTTCAACCGCCCCCGCACCGAGGCCCTGCACCAGGCCATGCTCGACCGCGGCCTGGAGTCCCCGTACGGGGACTGGCTGAAGCGCTGGGACGAGTTCGAGCGCGTCGAGCGCACGCTCACCACGCACGTCCCCTGCGCGGACTTCTATGAGATCCGCGACAAGGCGCTGATCGCCCACGCCACCCAGATCGACCCCGACGGCGGCTGGTTCCGCGTCCCGCTGGACCTGCAGAAGGAGGTCTGGCCGACCGAGGAGTACGAGCTGGCGAAGTCCCTCGTCGCCACCTCCCTCCCCGAGGACGACCTCTTCGCGGGCATCCGGGACAATGCCTGACATGACCGCAAGCGCAAGCCTGGCAATGACACACCTCGCCACCCTCGCCAAGGAGGTGGACGAGGACAAGGTCACCCCCGGCGTCCTCGGTTTCATCGTCTTCGCCGTGATGGCCCTCGCGGTGTGGGCGCTGATGAGGTCGATGAACCGGCACATGAGCCGGGTCGAGTTCACCGAGGACCCCGACCCGAAGGCCGAGGCCCCCGCCGACGCCACCGGGACGACCACCGGCGCCGACGGGCGGAAGCAGGGCTGACGGCGCCGCCCCCGCGGCCCGGTCAGCGCGGGGCCGCCGAGGCGACCCCCATGACCTCCCGCGCATGGCGGTTCGGCACCATGCCGAGCCGCCATGCCTGCCACCCCGCCTCCAGCTCCACACCCCGCTCCAGCAGCAGCCGGTACGCCTCCAGGCACTCCGCCAGCCTGCCGTCCCGCAGCGGATGCCCCGACCGGGCCAGCTGCGCCAGCTCCTCCAGCGCCACCGCCGTACCCACCTCCACCCCGCCCGGAGCCGCGTACGGCAGGAGCGTGCAGCGCAGGAAACGCGCCCAGTCCCCGCCCCGCAGATCCCCGTAGGACGCGAACAGCGCCACCGCCTCGTCGCACAGCGCCAGCGCCTGCCGTGTCCGGGCGTTCCCGCCGTCCACCACCGCCAGCTCCAGACACGTCCACGCCTCCCCGTGCGCGACACCGATGCGCCGGAAGTCCGCGCGGGCGTCCACCAGGAGCTGCCGCGCGAAGCCCGAATTGCGCAGCGACCCCGTCTGCACCGCCCGCTGGTCCCGCGTCACCCGCGCCGAATGATGCCGCGCACACGCCAGGCCGTACACGTCCCGCATCCGCGAGAACATCGTCCGGGACCGCTCCAGCTCCCGCACCGCCGGATCCAGGTCCCCGCCCTCCTCCAGGGCCTGCCCCAGGTAGTACACCGACCACGCCTCGCCCCGCGCGTCCTCGTTCTCCCGGTGCCGGGCCGCCGCCCGCCGCAGCGCCTCCACCGCCGGCTCCGCGTCCCCGGCCACCAGCCGCGCCCGGGCCAGCTGCGTCAGCGCCCACGCCTCGCCCCGCGCGTCCCGCGTCCGCCCGTACAGCTCCAGCGCCGCCCGCAGATCCGCCTCCGCCGCCGGCACGTCCCCCGTCCGCAGCTCCAGCTGGCCCAGCTGGAAGTGCGCCCACGCCTCCCCGTGCAGCGACTCACCGGCGCGGTGCAGCGCCAGCGACTCCGCCAGCAGCTCACCGGACTCCGCGACCCGGCCCCGGTCCCGCTCCACCGCCGCCAGCGCGTGCATCGTCCACGCCCGGTCCGTCGCCAGCGCCGGAGCCGCCTGCAGATCCAGCGCCTCCCGCAGCCGCGCCGCCGCCTCCGTCAGATCGCCCTGGTGGTGCAGCGTGATCCCCAGCGAACACAACGCACGCGCCGCACCCGCGTCGTGATGCGCCTCCCGGTACAGATCCACCACCGACGCCAGCGTCGCCCGCGCCTTGTCCAGCTCACCCAGCTGCCGCGCCGCGATCCCCGTCCGCCACCGCACCGACCGCACCAGCAGCCCCTGGTCCACGGCCTGCGCCAGCTCACTGATCTCACCCAGCCGGTACAGATCGCCGCGCAGCAGGCAGTAGTCGCACAGCGCGCCCAGCAGACTCACCACCGGACCCTGGTCCACGCCCTCCGCGTGCCGCAGCGCCGCCGTGATGAAGCTCGACTCCTCGTCCAGCCAGCGCAGCGCCTCGTCCGGCGACCCGAAGCCGTGCGGACTGAACCGGTCCGAACGGGTCGACACGTTCCCGTCGACCAGCCGCAGCACCGAGTCCGCCAGATCGGCGTAGCTCGTGATCAGCCGCTCCTGCGCCGCCGTACGCTCCGCCGGATCCTCCTCGTCCAGGAGACGGGCATGGGCGAACCCGCGCACCAGGTCGTGCAGCCGGTACCGGTCCGCGCGCACATGGTCGATCAGACCGGCGTCCGCCAGACCCGCCAGCAGCCGGCCCGCCTCCGCCCGGTCCGTGGCCAGCAACGCCGCCGCCGCGGCCGCCCCCAGCGACGCGCGGCCCGCCAGCGCGAGCCTGCGCAGCAGCCGCCGGCCCGCCTCACCCTGGTCGGTGTAGCGCAGCCACAGCACCCGCTCACCCGGCTCCACCGGCCCGTACGCCCCCAGATCCGCCGCCAGCGCACGCGGCGATCTCGGACCCAGCGACGACCCCGCGATCCGCAGCGCCAACGGCAACCCGCCGCACAGCTCACGGATCCGGTCCGCCGCCTGCGCGTCGTACGGCCCCGACGCGTCCCGCGCGGCCGCCGCCAGCAGTTCCTCCGACCCCGCCGCGTCCAGCGGCTCCACCGGCAGCCGGTGCACCCGCGCCACCGAACCCGCCGGCAGGTCCAGCGGCTCCCGCGCCGTCACCAGGACCAGACTGTCGGACCGCTCCGGCACCAGCGCGGCCACCTGCTCCGCGTCCCGCGCGTCGTCCAGGACCACCACGACCGGCACCCCCGCCAGATGCCGCCGGTACAGCTCGCCCAGCCGTCCCACCTGCTGCCCGGCCGACGCGCGCTCCCGGAACAGCAACTGCTCCCGCGGGGCGCCCAGCCGGTTCAGCAGATGCAGCAGCGCCTCCCGCGTCGTCAGCGGCGGCTCCTCCGGGCTGTCCCCGCGCAGATCCACCACGCACGCGCCCCGGAACTGGTCCCGCAGCTCGTGCGCCGCCCGCACCGCCAGCGCCGTACGGCCACTGCCCGGCGTCCCGTGCAGCACGACCACCGTCGGCCGGGTCTCCGTGTCCGCCCGCCCCGCCTGCACCCACCGCCGCACCGACGCCAGCTCCCGCCGCCGCCCCGCGAACGGCTCCACCGCGTCCGGCAACTGCCCGAACGACTGCGCCAGCGCCCCGCGCCCGCGCGCCGCCGCGCTCTTGTCCGCCCCCTTCAGCCGCGGCCCCGCCGCCACCGGCCCGGTCGCCGCGCTCAGCACCCGCTGCTGGTCCAGAAACGGACGGATGCCCCGCACCTCCAGCGCCGTCAGCCACTGCAGCCGCAACTGCTCGGGACCGCCCGGCTGCCCCGCCGCCCCCGCCCGGTGATGCGCCGCGGGCAGATGAGCGCCCGCCACCTTCACCACCGTCGCCGCCGCGCCGACCACCCCCACCGTCACACCCGCCCCGAGCGCGATGCCCGCACCGGTGCCCAGTGCCAGGTCCGAGACCGTCGCCGCGAGCGCCGCGACCCCGGCCACCATCAGCGGCGTCCGCCCACCCTCCCGCGCGAACCGCCCGCCGAACGTCAGCCGCCCGGCCTCCGCCGCGTCCAGCGCCCGCGTGTACGCCTCGTACTCCTCCGCCGCGCTCTCCGCCAGCGCGTCCAGCGACGCGCGGGCCCGCGCCGACAGCACCTGCCCGTCCACCCGCCCGCCCGAACGCCGGACCTCCTCCTCCACGGCCCGGCCCAGCAGCCGCTCCGCCTCTGCCCGGTGGCTGTCCCGCATGGCATGTCCCCCTCCGGCGGCAACTCCAGCGCCTACGAGTGTCCTTCGGCACGCACGCGAGCGCGAGAGGGCGACGATCAACGCCCTCGCGCACCCCGGAATCCCACGATCACCCGCACGACCCCCGCACACCCGCCCGACCCCGGACGGCGACAGGCGGAGGCGCGGGCCGTCCCGGGGCCCGCCGGGGGAGGTGGGGCAGGATGGGGACATGCCGAACCGACTGGCCCACGAGACGTCCCCCTACCTGCTCCAGCACGCCGACAACCCGGTGGATTGGTGGCCGTGGTCGGAAGAGGCCTTCGAGGAGGCCCGCAGAAGCGGTCGGCCGGTCCTGCTGAGCGTCGGGTACAGCAGCTGCCACTGGTGCCACGTCATGGCGCACGAGTCCTTCGAGGACGAGGCGACGGCCGAGTTCCTCAACACCCACTTCGTCAGCGTCAAGGTGGACCGCGAGGAGCGCCCCGACGTCGACGCCGTCTACATGGAGGCCGTGCAGGCGGCCACCGGCCAGGGCGGCTGGCCCATGACGGTGTTCCTCACCCCCGAGGCCGAGCCCTTCTACTTCGGGACGTACTTTCCGCCCGAGCCCCGGCACGGGATGCCGTCCTTCCGGCAGGTGCTGGAGGGGGTCCGCGCCGCCTGGACCGACCGGCGCGACGAGGTGGCCGAGGTCGCCGGGAAGATCGTGCGGGACCTGGCCGGCCGGGAGATCTCCTACGGCGGCACCGAGGCCCCCGGCGAACAGGAACTGGCGCAGGCGCTGCTCGGCCTCACCCGGGAGTACGACCCGCAGCGCGGCGGATTCGGGGGCGCGCCCAAGTTCCCGCCGTCCATGGTGATCGAGTTCCTGCTGCGCCATCACGCGCGCACGGGCGCCGAGGGAGCGCTGCAGATGGCGGCGGACACCTGCGAGCGGATGGCGCGGGGCGGCATCTACGACCAGCTCGGCGGCGGTTTCGCGCGCTACTCGGTGGACCGGGACTGGGTGACCCCGCACTTCGAGAAGATGCTCTATGACAACGCCCTGCTGTGCCGCGTCTACGCGCACCTGTGGCGGGCCACCGGGTCGGACCTCGCGCGGCGGGTGGCGTTGGAGACCGCTGACTTCATGGTGCGGGAACTGCGCACGGAGCAGGGCGGGTTCGCGTCCGCGCTGGACGCCGACAGTGACGACGGCAGCGGGCGGCACGTCGAGGGCGCGTACTACGTGTGGACGCCGGAGCAGTTGCGTGAGGCGCTCGGGGACGAGGACGCCGAGATGGCCGCGCGGTACTTCGGGGTGACCGAGGAGGGCACGTTCGAGGAGGGCGCCTCGGTGCTGCAACTTCCGCAACGGGACGAGGTGTTCGACGCCGAGCGGGTCGCGTCGGTGCGGGCCCGGCTGCTGGAGCGGCGGGCGGGGCGGCCCGCGCCGGGCCGGGACGACAAGGTCGTCGCCGCGTGGAACGGTCTCGCGATCGCCGCGCTGGCCGAGACCGGCGCCTACTTCGACCGCCCGGACCTGGTGGACGCCGCACTCGGCGCCGCCGACCTGCTGGTGCGGGTGCATCTGGACGAGCAGGCGCGGCTGACCCGGACCAGCAAGGACGGCAGGGCGGGGGCCAACGCCGGGGTGCTGGAGGACTACGGCGATGTCGCCGAGGGTTTCCTGGCGCTGGCGTCGGTCACGGGGGAGGGCGTGTGGCTGGACTTCGCCGGGTTCCTGCTGGACCACGTGCTGGCCCGGTTCGTGGACGAGGAGTCGGGCGCGCTGTTCGACACGGCGGCGGACGCCGAGCGGCTGATCCGGCGGCCGCAGGATCCGACGGACAACGCGGTGCCGTCGGGGTGGAGCGCGGCGGCCGGGGCGCTGCTCGGCTATGCCGCGCACACCGGGTCCGAGCCGCATCGCCGGGCGGCGGAGCGGGCGTTGGGCGTGGTGAAGGCGCTCGGTCCGCGGGTGCCGCGGTTCATCGGGTGGGGGCTGGCGGTGGCGGAGGCGCTGCTGGACGGGCCGCGTGAGGTCGCGGTCGTCGGTCCCTCGCTGTCCGACGAGGCGACAAGGGCGTTGCACCGTACGGCACTTCTGGGGACGGCGCCGGGCGCGGTGGTCGCGGTGGGGGCGGCGGGGAGCGGCGAGTTCCCGTTGCTCGCCGACCGTCCGTTGCAGCAGGGGGCGCCGGCCGCCTACGTCTGCCGCGACTTCACCTGTGACGCTCCGACGACCGACCCGGACCGGTTGCGGGAGGCGCTGAGCAGCTGAAACAGGGCGCGGATCGGGGCGGTTACGCGGGTGGCGCGCGAATTGTTCACTCTCGCCTCCGGTTGTGAGGAAACGCGCTCTTCATCGAAAGCGTCTGCGAACTTCACACATTCCTCCTAATCTCTGCACAGTGCCGCGACCGGTGTGGCCCACCGTCGCGACAGGGGGCATTGGGGATCTGGGGGGATCTGTTGCTGACGTCTGTCTTCATAGCCGTCGTCTCGCTGGCCTTGTTCTGGATGGCGGCTTTCACCCTGTGGTGGCAGATGCACGCGTGGCGTACGCCCGAAGTGCTCGCCTCCACCCGGTTCAGCAGACCGGACGGGGACGACCATGTGTCGTTCTCCCTGTTACTGCCGGCCCGGCACGAACAGGCCGTGCTGGACCACACGATCCAGCGGCTGCTGGAGTCCACGCACACCGACTTCGAGATCATCGTGATCGTCGGGCACGACGACCCGGAGACCACCGAGGTGGCCGAGCGGGCGGCAGCCCGCGACCCGCGGGTCCGTGTCGTCGTCGACACGCACGAGAAGAAGAACAAGCCGAAGGCGATGAACACCGCGCTGCCGCACTGCCGCGGTGATGTCGTCGGGGTGTTCGACGCCGAGGACCAGGTCCACCCGGAGCTGCTGGCCCATGTGGACCACGCGTTCCGCACGACCGGCGCGGACGTCGTCCAGGGCGGCGTCCAGCTGATCAACTTCCACTCCAGCTGGTACAGCCTGCGCAACTGCCTGGAGTACTTCTTCTGGTTCCGCTCGCGGCTGCACCTGCACGCGCAGAAAGGGTTCATCCCGCTCGGCGGCAACACGGTCTTCGTCCGCACCGACGTGCTGCGCGAGGCCGGCGGCTGGGACCCGGACTGCCTGGCCGAGGACTGCGACCTGGGGGTCAGGCTCTCCAGCGTCGGCAAGAAGGTCGTCGTCGCCTACGACTCCGACATGGTGACCCGGGAGGAGACGCCCGGCAGCCTGATGTCGCTGCTGAAGCAGCGCACCCGCTGGAACCAGGGCTTCCTCCAGGTCTACCGGAAGAAGGACTGGAAGCAACTGCCCACGTTCGGGCAGCGGCTGCTCGCCCGGTACACGCTGATGACGCCGTTCATGCAGGCGTTCACCGGGCTCGTCATCCCGCTGAACATCGCGATCGCGGTGTTCCTCGACGTGCCGGTGGGCATCGCGTTCATCACCTTCCTGCCGGCCGTCACCGCGCTCGTCACGTTCGTGTTCGAGCTCGTCGGACTGCACGACTTCGGGCGGCAGTACGGGCTGCGGGTGCGCCTCGTCCATTATCTGAAGCTCGTCGTGGGCGGCCCCTTCTACCAGGTGCTCCTCGCGGGGGCCGCCGTCCGCGCCGTGTGGCGCGAGCAGCGCGGCCGCAACGACTGGGAGCTGACCAGCCATGTCGGCGCGCATCTGGACGGCGCCGCCGTGACCCGTGACCTCCGAGAGGACGTCCCCGCGTGACCTCCACCCTTCCCGCGGTGACCACTCCGAAGGTCCCCGCGCAGCGCCGGCCTGTGTCCACGGCCCGTCCGACCGGTCGAACAGCGCCCTCGCGGCTGCGTTCGTCCCGCTCCGACCTGCTCCTGTGCGGTGTCCTCCTGGTGGCGATCCTCGTCGTCCAGGGCTGGAACATCGCCGACTACCCGGCCCTCAGCGACGACGAGGGCACCTATCTCGCCCAGGCCTGGGCCGTCCAGGAGGGCCGCGGCCTGGCCCACTACACCTACTGGTACGACCATCCGCCGCTGGGCTGGATCCAGATCGCCGTGCTGACCTGGATCCCGTCCGCGCTCAGCCCCGGGTCGATGACCGTGGGCACCATGCGGGCGGCGATGCTCGTCGTCAGCGCGATCAGCGCGGTGCTGGTCTACGTCCTCGGGCGGCGGCTGTCGCTGCCGCGCTGGGCGGCCGGGCTCGGCATGGTGCTGTTCGGCCTGTCGCCGCTGTCGGTGGTGCTCCAGCGGGAGATCTTCCTGGACAACCTCGC
Source organism: Streptomyces sp. SS1-1 (assembly GCF_008973465.1). Classification (NCBI taxonomy): domain Bacteria; kingdom Bacillati; phylum Actinomycetota; class Actinomycetes; order Kitasatosporales; family Streptomycetaceae; genus Streptomyces; species Streptomyces sp. SS1-1. Next base: position 4,547,419 of record NZ_WBXN01000004.1, read on the forward strand.
GGTGATGTGGACGCTGCTGGCGTTCGCGCTGGCCGCCTCGCCGAGCCGTCATCTGTGGCACCACTTCGGCGCGGGCATCGCGGCCGCCACGGCCGTGCTGACCAAGGAGACGATGCTCTTCGTGCTCCCGGCGGTGCTGGTCACCATGTGGCGGCACAGCCACCGCGACACCCGCAAGTTCGCCCTCACCGGGGCGATCACGGCGTGCGCGCTGATCGGCCTGTCCTACCCGCTGTTCGCCCTGCTGAAGGGCGAGTTGCTGCCGGGCAGCGGGCACGTCTCGCTGTGGGACGGCATCACGTACCAGATGACCCGGCCCGGTTCCGGTTTCATCCTCGACGAGGGCTCGGGTTCCTGGGGCGTGCTCCAGTCGTGGCTGTACTACGACCGGGTCCTCATCGTCGGCGGTCTCGCGGGCGCCCTCCTGCTGCTGGTGACCTGGCGCTGGTCCGTCACCGCCCGCGCGCTGGCCGGGCCGTCGGCCGCCGTCGTGATCCTCGCCCTGGTCGCCCTGCGCCCGAGCGGCTACCTGCCGGCGATGTACGTCATCCAGGCGCTGCCGTTCCTCGCCCTGGTGCTGGCCGGGGGGACGGCCTCCGTCGCGCACGCCGTGCTGCGGCGCCGGCGCGCGGAGAGCGAGCCCCGCCCGGTCACCGCGGGCCGGTACGCCCTGGCGGCGGTGCTGGCGATCGCGGCCGGCTCCTATGTCGTCCCGCGCTGGTACGACGGCGACCGCACCGCCGTCACCGCCGACGCCAACGCCCCCTACCGGGCGGCCTCGAAGTGGCTGGCCACCGAGGTGGAGGACCCGGCGGACACCCGGGTCCTGGTCGACGACGCGCTGTGGCTCGACCTGGTGCACGCCGGGTACGAACCGGGACGGGGCGTCATCTGGTTCTACAAGGCCGACCTCGACCCGGCCGTCACGAAGACGATGCCGCGCGGCTGGAAGGACCTCGACTACGTCGTGGCGTCCCCGACGGTCCGGCGTGACGCCGTCGACCTGCCCAACGTGAAGGCAGCCATGGAGCACTCCGAGCCGGTCGCCGTGTTCGGCAGCGGCGAGGACCGTATCGAGATCCGCCAGATCCAGACTTCCGCCGGAGGCGTTCGATGACCCACGAGTACACGGCCTCCGGCCGGCTGGACGATCCGGCCGTCGAGCCCGTCGAGGTTCCCGAGCCGGGAGCCGTCACCATCGTCGTGCCCACGTTCAACGAGTCGGCGAACGTACGGCAGTTGCTGCACCAGATCACCGAGTCGGTGCCGGCCCGGCTGCCCTGCGAGGTCGTCTTCGTGGACGACTCCACCGACGACACCCCGCGGGTCATCGAGGAGGCCGCCAAGGACTGCCCGTTCCCCGTCACCGTGCTGCACCGGGACGAGCCCGTCGGCGGGCTCGGCGGCGCGGTCGTGGAGGGTATGAAGGCGGCCGGCTCGGACTGGATCGTCGTCATGGACGGCGACTGCCAGCACCCGCCGTCCCTGGTCCCGGAGCTGGTGGCCACCGGTGAACGCGCGAACGCCGGACTCGTCGTCGCCTCCCGGTACATCGAGGGCGGCAGCCGGGCCGGGCTCGCCGGCGGCTACCGGATCGCCGTGTCCCGGGGCGCGACCTGGCTGACCAAGGCCCTGTTCCCGCGCCGGCTGCACGGCATCAGCGACCCGATGAGCGGCTTCTTCGCGATCCGGCGCAGCGACATCGCCGCCGACGCCCTCAAGCCGCTGGGCTACAAGATCCTGCTGGAGCTGGCGGTCCGCAGCCGCCCCCGGACGGTCACCGAGGTGCCGTTCGTGTTCCAGGAGCGGTTCGCGGGCGAGTCCAAGTCCACGGCGGCGGAGGGGCGCCGCTTCCTGCGGCACCTCGCGGGGCTGCGCACGGCGAGCCCGCTGGCCCGGATGGTGGTGTTCGGGCTGATCGGGCTGACCGGTTTCGTGCCGAACCTGGCCGCGCTGTGGGCGATGACCGGGGCCGGCCTGCACTATCTGCCGGCCGAGATCGTCGCCAACCAGTTCGGGGTGGCATGGAACTTCCTGCTGATCGAGAAGCTGCTGTTCCGTGAGCGGCGCGCCCACCGGCACTGGGCCGACCGCACGGTCCGGTTCGCGCTGCTCGCCAACGCCGACCTGGTGCTGCGCATCCCGCTGATCGCGCTGCTCGTCGGCCGGTTCGGGCTCGCCGTGCTGCCCGCGACGGCGCTGGCCCTGGTCATCACGTTCGTCCTGCGCTTCGTGGGTACCGAGGCGCTGGTCTATCTGCCCCGCAGGAGCCGCAGCCGCACAGCGAGGAGTACCGCATGAGATCCAGATCCAGGACGGCCCTGCTGGCCGTGACGGGCCTCACCACGGGGCTGCTCCTCACCGCGCCCCAGCCCGCGTCCGCCGCCAACCTCGTGAAGAACCCCGGGTTCGAGACGGCGGGCGGCGACGACATGCCGTACTGCTGGGAGAAGTCCGGGTGGGGCGACAACGACTTCACCTTCGAGACGGTCGCCGACGCGCACTCCGGGTCCAAGGCGATGAAGGTGACGCTGACCCGGCGGACCGAGGGCGACCGCAAGGCGCTCATCACCGAGACCGCCGAGTGCGCGCCGGTCGTCTCGGTGGGGAAGCAGTACGACCTGGGGCTCTGGTACAGGTCGACGACGCCGGACACGTCGATCACCCTGTTCCGGCACGACGCGACCGCCGGCTGGCAGTACTGGACGGACCTGAAGACGCTGGACATGGCCGCCGCCTGGACGGAGGCGACGGTCCGCACGCCCGAGGTGCCGGCCGGCACCGACCGGATCGCGTGGGGCGTCTCCGTGTACGGCACCGGCTCGGTCACCACCGACGACTACACGATGGACCAGGTCGCCGAGCCCGTGCCGGACCCGGAGTGCACGGGCACCGCCGAGGAGTGCGCGGACGGCCGCTGGGACGTGCTGCCCACGCGGAACCCGGTCCGCTCCATGCACTCCGTCGTCCTCAACAACGGCAAGGTGCTGCTGATCGCCGGGTCCGGCAACAGCGAGGAGATGTTCGAGGCGGGCACGTTCACCAGCGCGGTCTACGACCCGCAGAACGGCACGTACAAGCAGATCCCGACGCCCAAGGACATGTTCTGCGCCGGGCACGTCCAGCTGAAGGACGGCCGGGTCCTCGTGATGAGCGGCAACAAGGGCTATCCGTCGGCCGACGGCACGGTCGGCTACCAGGGCTACAAGGACTCGTACATCTTCGACCCGGTCACCGAGACGTACAGCAGGACCAACGACATGAACGACGGGCACTGGTACCCGTCGGCGACGATCCTCGGCAACGGCGACGTCATCTCCTTCGGCGGGCTGCGCGAGGACTCGACCGGCTCGGTGACGGCCGAGCGGTGGTCGGACGCCGAGCAGAAGTGGCTGGAGCTCTGGAAGGTCAACCAGACCTGGTCGTACTGGGGTCTGTACCCGTCGATGATCCTCATGCAGGACGGGCGGCTGTTCTACTCCGGCAGTCATGTCTTCGGGAACAACATCCCGGGCACCGGCGCGGCGATCTACGACTACGACGCCAACACCGTCACCCAGGTCCCGGGCCTGCGGAACAAGGACGAGCGCGACCAGTCCGCGAGCGTGCTGCTGCCGCCCGCACAGGACCAGAAGGTCCTCACCATCGGCGGCGGCAACATCGACTCCAACCCGGACGCCAACCGCCTCACCGACGTCATCGACCTCAAGCAGCCGAACCCGTCGTACGTGGCCGGGCCGCCGCTGCCGCAGGGCACCGTCGACCTGGGCGCCGGCAAGGTCGCCGAGACCGGCGACCAGGGCAAGATGTACGTCTCCGCGGTGCTGCTGCCCGACGGCAAGGTGCTGGAGACCGGCGGCGCCCTGCACAACCGGGCCGACCCCGTGTACGAGTCGTCGATCTACGACCCGGCGACCGGCACCTTCGACCCGGTGGCCGCCGACCCGGAGGAGCGCGGCTACCACTCCTCGGCGTTCCTGCTGCCCGACGGCCGGGTCATGGCGACCGGCGACAACCCGGGCAACGGCTCCTGGAACCACGACGTGTCGATCTACACCCCGCCCTATCTGCTCAAGGGCGAACGTCCCACGATCACCTCGGTGATCGACACCGAGTGGACGTACGGCGACACCCAGCGGATCACCGTCGACCGGCCCATCGCCAAGGCCGAGCTGATCCGCCCGGCCGCGGTCACCCACTCCTCCGACCCCAACCAGCGGTTCGTCGACCTGCCGCTGTCGGTGGACGGGAACAACGTCGACCTGAACGTGACGAGCAACCCCAACCTGGCGCCGCCCGGCTGGTACATGCTCTTCGCGGTGGACGCGAACGGGGTGCCGTCGGTGGCGAAGTGGGTGCACCTGGACGGCCCGCAGGCGCTCAGCGCCAAGGACGCCTCCGCGCACGTCCACGCCTTCGCCGACGACCTCCAGGGCAAGGTCACGGGCCCCGGCCAGAAGCGCACGGCGCAGAAGGTCGCCCCGACCGTCTCCGGCTGCGACCGGCACTACGGCTCCGCCAACGTCTGTGTGCCGACGGACTTCCCGCCGGCCGTGAAGGCGACGACGAAGGCCCGCTGCGACTGGCTGAAGGACAACGACTATGGCCGGCTGAAGGTCAACGGCCAGGACGACCCGCTGCGCCTCGACCCGGACCGGGACGGCGTGGCCTGCGGAAAGGGCGACCTGGGCAGGCGTTAGCCCGTGTACTCGGTGAGGGCGCGCTCCACGATGGCCTCCAGCTGTTCGTGGTGCGCGCCCTTCCAGTAGGCGCGCCCGCACGCGGTGCACTGCGCGAAGACGTCGTACGTCCGCCGGGTGCCGCCGGCGAGCTGGTCGGCGACCTCGTCCTTGGTGGCCTGCCGGAGCGTGCCGTTGCAGGCGGTGCAGCGGGTCCAGGGGCGCAGGTCCGGGCGGAAGCGGTCGAGGACGTCCCGCAACTGCTCCTCGGGGCGGGTGCTGTAGACGTAGCCGCCGGCCCACAGCTCGCGGCGGCGCAGCAGGCCCCGGTCACGGCTGAGCATGACCCGTTTCTCGGCGGCGGAGCGGGCGGCGAGCGCCGGGTCGCCGATGTCGGTCGACTCGTACGCGGTGTCCACGCCGAGGAGGCGCAGCCGGCGGGCGAGGGTGCCGAGGTGGACGTCGAGCAGGAAGCGCAGGGGGGCGCCGGGCACCCGCTGCGGGCGTTCGACGGGCCGCACGGTGACGGACTCGCCGGCCCGCGGGACGTGCGCGACGGGGACGGGGCGGCCGTCGACGAGCAGGGTGCCGACCTCGGTGAGCGGGACGCCGAGGGACTCCACGACATGGCCGAGGGTGGAGACGCCGTCGGTGCTGAGCGGGGTGGCGCCGTGCCGCCGGGCACCGGCGACGAACAGGTGCAGCTCGGGCGCGAACTCGACGTGGATCTCGGGACCGTTCACCCCGTCAGGATGTCACGGCAGGGCGCGTGAGCCCCGGGGACGTCAGCAGGGCCGGGCCGGCGTCGACGGTCCCGCGACGTTTTCCTCGGTGTGGACGCCGGTCAGGCGTGCTGGTAGGCGACGAGGGAGATGCCGATGTAGTGCGCGATGAACGCGGCCAGCGTGAAGGAGTGGAAGACCTCGTGGAATCCGAACCAGCGCGGTGACGGGTTCGGGCGCTTGATGCCGTAGACCACGCCGCCGGCGCTGTAGAGGAGGCCGCCGACGATCACCAGCACGAGCACGGCGACACCGCCGGTGTGCATGAAGTCCGGCAGGAAGAAGACGGCGGCCCAGCCCATCGCGATGTAGCAGGGCGTGTAGAGCCAGCGGGGCGCGCCGACCCAGAAGACCCGGAAGACGATGCCGGCCGCGGCGGCGCCCCAGATGCCCCAGAGCAGCCACTGCCCCTTGGCGCCGGGCAGGAGCAGGATCGTCAGCGGGGTGTAGGTGCCCGCGATGATCAGGAAGATGTTGGCGTGGTCGAGCCGGCGCAGGACGCCGTCCATGCGACGGCTCCAGTTGCCCCGGTGGTACAGCGCGCTCACGCCGAACAGCAGGCAGGCGGTGAGGGTGTAGATCCCGCAGGCGAGCCGGCCGCGCGGGGAGTCCGCGAAGGCCGTGAGGACCAGCCCGGCGACGAGCACGGCCGGGAACATGCCCAGGTGCAGCCAGCCGCGGAGCTTCGGTTTGATCTCCTCGCCGAGCTGCTGGGCGTGGTGGGCGATCTGGTGCGGCAGGGAGGGCGCGCCGGATTCCCGGCCGTCGGCCGGCGTGTCCGTGGGCGCGTCGGGGACGGGCTTAGTCATGAGGAAATCGTACCTACGGAACCGTAACTTATGCCTCTCGGCGGCCTGATGAGGGCCCGAAGTGGCCATCGTCTCACGGGGCTCCCGAGGCACGTGTACCCGGGGTGAGTCCGTGATGACGGATCGAAAACATCCGGATGAGTGGCGATCCTCACGCCGCTCACTTGTGACGCCCTCTGGACATATGCGCGGACGCGTCGGATGATCAAATGAGTGCGGTCGGCACCGGATGAGCGCGACGCGATCCAGTCAGTGCGGCGTCCGGGTCGAGGCCCCCACGGGGCACACAAGGGCATATCAAGGACAAAATCCCTCACTTAGGAGCAACCGTGGCGCGTGACAACGCGGCTCCCCCCGTCGTTCCCACCCAGCACCAGGCACTCGTCACCTGGGTGAACGAGATCGCCGAACTGACGCAGCCGGACAACGTGGTCTGGTGCGACGGATCCGAGGCCGAGTACGAGCGCCTGTGCGAGGAGCTCGTCGCCAAGGGCACCTTCAAGAAGCTCGACCCGATCAAGCGCCCCCACTCCTACTACGCCGCCTCCGACCCGACCGACGTCGCCCGCGTCGAGGACCGGACCTTCATCTGCTCCGAGAAGGAGGAGGACGCGGGCCCGACGAACCACTGGAAGGCCCCGGCGGAGATGCGGGAGGTCTTCCAGGGGGAGCGGGGCCTGTTCCGCGGCTCCATGCGCGGCCGCACCATGTACGTCGTGCCCTTCTGCATGGGCCCGCTCGGCTCGCCGCTGTCCGCGATCGGCGTCGAGATCACCGACTCCGCGTACGTCGCCGTGTCCATGCGCACGATGACCCGGATGGGACAGGCCGTCCTCGACGAGCTCGGCTCCGACGGCTTCTTCGTCAAGGCCGTGCACTCCCTGGGCGCCCCGCTGGAGCCCGGCCAGGAGGACGTCCCCTGGCCCTGCAACTCCACCAAGTACATCTCGCACTTCCCCGAGGACCGCGAGATCTGGTCCTACGGCTCCGGCTACGGCGGCAACGCCCTGCTCGGCAAGAAGTGCTACGCCCTGCGCATCGCCTCGGTCATGGCCCGCGACGAGGGCTGGCTCGCCGAGCACATGCTGATCCTCAAGCTGACCCCGCCGCAGGGCGAGTCCAAGTACGTGGCCGCCGCCTTCCCGAGCGCCTGCGGCAAGACCAACCTCGCCATGCTGGAACCCACGATCTCCGGCTGGACCGTCGAGACGATCGGCGACGACATCGCCTGGATGCGCTTCGGCGAGGACGGCCGCCTCTACGCGATCAACCCCGAGGCCGGCTTCTTCGGCGTCGCGCCCGGCACCGGTGAGCACACCAACGCCAACGCGATGAAGACGCTGTGGGGCAACTCGGTCTTCACCAACGTCGCGCTGACCGACGACGGCGACGTCTGGTGGGAGGGCATGACGGAGGAGACCCCGGCCCATCTGACGGACTGGAAGGGCAACGACTGGACGCCGGAGTCCGGCACCCCGGCCGCCCACCCCAACGCCCGCTTCACCACGCCCGCCTCGCAGTGCCCGATCATCGCGCCCGAGTGGGAGGACCCCAAGGGCGTGCCGATCTCCGCGATCCTCTTCGGCGGGCGCCGCGCGAGCGCCGTACCGCTGGTGACGGAGTCCTTCGACTGGAACCACGGCGTCTTCCTCGGTGCCAACGTGGCGTCCGAGAAGACCGCCGCGGCCGAGGGCAAGGTCGGCGAGCTGCGCCGCGACCCGTTCGCCATGCTGCCGTTCTGCGGCTACAACATGGGCGACTACATGGCCCACTGGGTCGATGTCGCCAAGGACAAGGACCAGTCCAAGCTGCCGCGGATCTACTACGTCAACTGGTTCCGCAAGAACGACGAGGGCACGTTCGTCTGGCCCGGCTTCGGCGAGAACTCCCGGGTCCTGAAGTGGATCGTGGAGCGTCTGGACGGCAAGGCCGAGGGCGTCGAGACGCCGATCGGCGTCCTGCCCGCCAAGGGCGCCCTCGACACGGCGGGCCTCGCCCTGTCCGACGCGGACCTGGACTACCTGCTCACCGTCGACAAGGACGTCTGGCGCGAGGAGGCGGCGCTCGTCCCCGAGCACCTCAACACCTTCGGCGACCACACGCCCAAGGAGCTGTGGGACCAGTACCACGCGCTGGTGGAGCGCCTGGGCTGAGCACAGCCCCCCAAGACGCCGCGGCCGGCTCCGATCGTGCCCTGACCAGCTACATCGTCACGGCCGGCCGCGGTGACCGCCTCCCGGACCGGCGAGGCCCCGTACAACGGCGTGCGGGGCCCCGGGCCTGCCGCCGCCGGTTCCCGTCCGCCCCGACGGGACGAGAGCGGCGGCAGGCCCTCGCCTGACGGCGAGGGCCTGCGGAAAGAGCCAGGGGTGGGGTCTCAGACCCCGGTGAGTTCCTGCGACGCCTGGGCCGCGGCGTGCGCGTCCATGCGTTCGGCGGCGAGGATGGCCGCGGCGGTGTCCGCGCGGGACGCGGCGACGACCAGGGCGCGCCCGGCGAGAGCGTGCGCACGGCGGTGCAGGGTCGCCAGCCGCGCCGGGTCGGCCGCGGCGGCGGAGCGGGCCGGCGGGCGTCCCTCCCGGAGCCGGGTCACCTGCTCGGCGAGCCGTTCGGCCGCGAGGTCGAGGTCCCGCGAGGGTGCCGTGGCGCGCAGCTCGTCCGTGACGGCGAGCAGCGCGGCGAGGTGACCGGCGAGCTGGATGTCCAGCTCCTCCTCGCGCGAGCGGTGGGGGAAGTCGGTGCCGCCGGCCATCGTGCTGTGGATCGACTTGGTGCGGATCGGTTCGTACATGGGGGATGGCCTCCTGTGCGCTGACAGGAAGCCATCCTAGCTTAGATCTCGTCTAAAGTTGAGCTGGAAGCAAAAAGTGGACCGTACACGTACATACGGTCACGGCTGGCCGTATCCGTCCAGGAAGCGGCCGATCCGGCCCATCGCGTCCCGCAGGTCGGTGGCCGTGGGCAGGGTCACCACCCGGAAGTGGTCCGGTTCCGGCCAGTTGAAGCCGGTGCCCTGCACGACCATGATCTTCTCGCTGCGCAGCAGGTCCAGGACCATCTGCCGGTCGTCCTTGATCTTGAAGACCTTGGGGTCCAGGCGCGGGAAGAGGTAGAGCGCGCCCTTCGGGCGGACACAGCTCACGCCCGGGATGGCGGTCAGCAACTCGTAGGCGACGTCCATCTGCTCCTTGAGCCGCCCGCCCGGCAGCACCAGGTCGTTGATGGTCTGCCGGCCGCTCAGGGCGGCGACGACCCCGTGCTGACCCGGCATGTTCGCGCACAGCCGCATGTTCGCCAGGATGGTCAGGCCCTCGATGTAGGAGTCCGCGTGCGCGCGCGGGCCCGAGATCGCCATCCAGCCCACCCGGTAGCCGGCCACCCGGTACGCCTTCGACATGCCGTTGAAGGTGAGGGTCAGCAGGTCGGGGGCGACGGCGGCGGTCGGGGTGTGCCGGGCGCCGTCGTAGAGGATCTTGTCGTAGATCTCGTCGGAGCAGACGAGCAGGTTGTGCCGCCGCGCGATGTCCGTCAGCCCGCGCAGGACGGCCTCGTCGTACACCGCCCCCGTCGGGTTGTTGGGGTTGATGATGACGATCGCCTTGGTGCGGTCGGTGACCTTGCGCTCGACGTCGGCGAGATCGGGCATCCAGTCGGACTGCTCGTCGCACCGGTAGTGCACGGCGGTGCCGCCGGACAGGGAGACGGCCGCGGTCCACAGGGGGTAGTCCGGCGCCGGGACCAGCACCTCGTCCCCGTCGTCGAGGAGTCCCTGCATCGCCATGACGATCAGCTCGGAGACGCCGTTGCCGATGAAGACGTGCTCGACGTCGGTCTCGATGCCGAGGGTCTGGTTGTGCATGACGACGGCCCGGCGCGCGGCCAGCAGGCCCTTCGCGTCGCCGTAGCCATGGGCCGACGACACGTTGCGGAGGACGTCCTCCAGGATCTCGGGCGGGCACTCGAAGCCGAACGCTGCAGGGTTGCCGGTGTTCAGCTTGAGGATCCGATGCCCCGCCGACTCGAGCCGCATCGCCTCCTCGAGCACCGGGCCCCGGATCTCGTAACAGACGTTGGCGAGCTTGGTCGACTGGATCACCTGCATGGCAGGAGCTTACGGCCCGGTAAGCCGGGTTGCGTCGTGTTTCCCGCCACGTGAGACCCGATGGTTTGGGCTGATATCGCCGCTACAGTCTCGGCGGCCCCTCCCGCCCCTGCTCCGCGGCCCCGTCCAGGCCGCTTGAGCGTGAGGACCGCAACGCCCCAGGTGCAGCCGAACGGGTAGCGCCCGCACGAGACGGCGACCCCGCTCCACCAGGGCAAGCGGGGGCCGGCCGCCGCCGCACAGCCGGCAGAACGCCTTCGACGAAAGGTGAAGCCGCCCGGCCGACGGCCACGGGGGCGTGGGTTGCGGATCACGAAGAGGCACTGCTGCACCACGTGACGCTTCCCCCTTCAGCCCCTGATGGACCGGGTCACGGCTCGGACGAGGTCGGTTCTGGCGACCTGCAGGGCGAACCGGCCAAATGGCGCCGCCGCGCGCTGCCCTGGTACGCCAAACCCGCCCGGGACGCCGGTGAGCACCCGGGAGACCTTGAAGACAGCCGTGGCACTCTGCTCGCTCTCCATGGCCACAGTGAAAGCACCCTCCGGGTATCCGGCGAGCGTGCATCGGCCGGTGAACTCCAACTCCGTCGGGGCGTCCGATGCCCACCGGACCACGTTGGCGAGGCTGATTCGCGGCAGGACGGCATGCTTGCGCTCGCCGATGTCAAGCGTGAGGTTGCCGTGCGGGCGAGTGGTGTAGAGGGTGACGGCGCGGGTGCCCTCGACGGTGTCCACGACGTGTGTCGCGGCCGCGCCTGACACATCGTTGGCCCGCCTGCTGCCGATGCGGGCCCTCGCGTGTCAGGCCCTGGCGCCGATGGAGAGGGATATGTCCCACAGCCCGTCGCCGAGCGGCCTGCCATCTGCGGCCGTGGTCATGTCGACGGCCGCTTCGAAGCCGGCCGGTGCGCAGGGCGAGTTCGTAGAGCGCGTGTGCGCCGGGCCGCCTGTGGTGATCCGGCCACCCTGGCGTGGAGGTCCTGCGCCGCCGCGCCGAAACCTTCCGTACCCGGTGGTAGGGAAAGCCCTACGGCCCGAAAGCGCCGGTCATCAAGTCCTTGTCGGGGCCCGTCTCCTGAGTGAGAATGCGCATGACAAAAGCGCGGGTGGCCGGAGATTCTCCGGTCACCCTCCTCGTATGAGGGGACCCCCACATGAGAAAACCTCTCGGCGCCACCCTCCTCGCCCTGGCCCTGGCCGGGGCCGGCGCCGCACCCGTGGCCGCGGCTCCCGCGGACACCGCCCCGTCCTTCGGCAAGGGTGCCGGGACGGGCTCGGTCACCTCGGTGGTCCGGGACACCGTCGCCTCCGTCACCGCCGGTCTCGAACAGGCGCTGAAGCCGACCGCCCAGGCCGTCGACTTCGCCGGCACCGTGGCGCTCAGCAACTGTTCCGGCTCCGTCGTGCGCTTCCCGAAGTCACAGGACAGCGACCCGGCGCTCGTCCTGTCGAACGGCCACTGCCTGGAGACCGGCATGCCCGGTCCCGGACAGGTCGTCGTCAACCGGTCGTCCAGCCGCACCTTCAGCCTGCTCAACGCGTCCGGCTCCAAGGTCGCCACCCTGCGGGCCAGCAAGATCGCCTACGGCACCATGACCGACACGGACGTGTCGATCTACCAGCTCACCAGCACGTACGCGCAGATCAAGAGCTCCACCGGGATCAGCGCGCTGACCGTGTCCGACACCCGCCCGGCCGCCGGCACCGCGATCACCGTCGCCTCCGGCTACTGGAAGCGGCTCTACAACTGCAACGTCGACGGGTTCGCGTACCGCCTGAAGGAAGGCGACTGGACCTTCAAGGACTCGGTCCGCTACACCTCCGCCTGCAACACCATCGGCGGCACCTCCGGCTCCCCGGTGATCGACCAGGCCACGAAGCGGGTCGTCGCCGTCAACAACACCGGCAACGAGGACGGCCAGCGCTGCACGGTCAACAACCCGTGCGAGGTGGACGAGAGCGGCAACGTCACCGTCCGCCAGGGCATCAACTACGCCCAGCAGATCTACCAGATCCCCACCTGCTTCGGCACCGGCAACAAGCTGAACCTGAGCGCGAGCGGCTGCGTGCTTCCCAAGCCGTGACCGGCACGCCGTAGGGCCGGCTAACCGGTCCTGCGGACCGCCCGGCCCGCCAGTACGTCCGTGCGGCGGCCGTCCTCGATGACGAAACGGCCGTCCACGAGCACATGCGGGATGCCCGTCGGTGGCGTGCGCGGCTCCTCGAACGTGGAGCCCGCCGCCACCGTCTCCGGGTCGAACAGCACCAGGTCCGCCCGGTACCCCTCGCGGACCAGGCCCCGGTCCGGCAGCCGCAGCCGCTTCGCCGGGCGCGAGGTCAGATGCGCCACGCACTCCTCCAGCGACAGCACCCCCAACTCCCGCACGTAGTGCCCGAGATAGTGCGGGAAGGTGCCGTACGCGCGCGGGTGCGGCTTGGCGCCCTGGAGGATGCCGTCCGAGCCGCCCGTGTGGACGCGGTGCCGCATGATCGCCCGGACGTTCTCCTCATGGCCGACGTGCTGCAGGATCGTCGTGCCCAGCCGGTCCCCCAGGAGCAGCCGGCGCGCGGTCGTCCACGGGTCCTCGCCGCGCGCGTCCGCCGTCTCCCGGACCGTACGGCCCACGTGGTCCGCCAGCGCGGGCTCGGCCACCCCCGAGATCTCGATCGTCTCCCACTCGACGGGCACGCCGTGGCAGCCGTCCGCGCCGACCACCTCCAGGTCGTGCCGGATCCGCTCGGCCGTCGCGTCGTCCGCGAGCCGCGCGAGGACCGCCTCGGGCCCGCCCTCGCTCGCCCAGCTCGGCAGCAGGGCCACCAGGGTCGTGCAGCCGGGCGTGTACGGGTAGGTGTCGAGGCTGATGTCGGCGCCCTCGGCGAGCGCCTTGTCCAGCAGGGACAGCAGCTCCGGGGCGCGGCCCCGGTTCACGCCGAAGTTCATGGTGGCGTGGGCGAGATGCAGCGCGCAGCCCGCCTCCCGGGTCAGCGCCACCATCTCCTCGTACGCCTCGAGCGCCCCGGCCCCGTAGGAGCGGTGGTGCGGGCAGTAGTAGCCGCCGTACCGGGCCACGACCCGGCACAGCTCGGTCAGTTCGGCGTCCCGCGCATACATGCCCGGTGTGTACGTCAGCCCCGACGACAGGCCGACCGCGCCCTGCTCCAGGCCCTCGGCGACCAGGGCGCGCATCCGGTCCAGCTCGGCCGGTGTCGCCTCCCGGTCCTCCCAGCCGACGACGAGCGCCCGGACCGTGCCCTGCGGGATCAGGTAGGCGGCGTTCACCGCGATGCCCCGGTCGAGGCGGTCCAGGTACTCGCCGACGGACCGCCAGTCGAAGTCGATGTCGTCGCCGGAGCCGTTCCAGCCGGCGATGGCGCTGCGCACCTCGCCCAGCGTGCGGTCGTCGACGGGCGCGTACGACAGCCCGTCCTGGCCGAGCACCTCCAGGGTGACGCCCTGGGCGGCCTTGGCGCTGTGGTCGGGGTCCCGCAGCAGCGCCAGATCGCTGTGGGCGTGCATGTCGACGAAGCCGGGGGAGAGGACCAGCCCCTCCGCGTCCAGCTCGCGGCGCGCCTTCGGCCGCTGGCAGCCGGCCGCGGCGGCCTCCTGGACGATCGACACGATCCTGCCGCGGTCCACGACCACGTCGGCGCGGTAGGACGGACCCCCGCTGCCGTCGACGACGTCGGCGTCCCGGATGACGAGCTCTTCCACGACCGGCCCCTCCTCAGAAGAACGTGCGGATGTAGTCGACGACGGTCCCGTCCGCCTCGGCGAGCGGGATCAGCTGCCACTTGTCGAACGCCGTGCACGGGTGGGACAGTCCCAGGCCGAGCCAGTCCCCGACCTCCAGGTCCGCCTCGCCGGTCGTCTCCAGCCAGGCGTGCTGGTCGGACAGCGCGGTCACGGTGATGCCGGTGGCGGGGTGCTCCACACCGTCCCGGCGGACCACCTGGGCGACGGGCAGATCGAGGTCGTACGCCGCGTCCCGCTTGCCGGCGTTGGCGAACGCCTGGCCGGGGGACGGGCGGGAGACGACCTGCGTCCAGAGCCGGAACGCGGGCTCCAGGGCGCCCTCGCCCGGCACTCGGTTGAACGGGGTGAGCCTGCGGTAGTGGCCGTCGTCGTGCGAGACGTAAGCGCCCGAGCGCAGCAGCTTCAGCACCGGCACCGACAGGGCGGGGATCTCCGCGAACACCTCGGCGACCGTGTCGAACCAGGCGCTGCCGCCCGCGCTCACGACGATCTCGTCCAGGCCCGCGAACCGGCCCGCCTCGTCGAAGCCCGCCGCCAGCGCCACCAGCCGGCGCAGCCAGGCGCGCACCCGCTGCGGGTCCGCCCGCGGCACCTCGCCCTCGTACCCGGCGACCCCGACCAGACGGAGGGTTTCCGTGGCGGCGACCGCGTCCGCGACGGCCGCGCACTCCTCGTCCGTCCGGACGCCGGTGCGCGCGCCCTCGCCCGCCGCCAGCTCCACGACGACGTCCAGCGGCCGGCCGGCCCCGGCGTCCCGCAGCGCGGCGTCCATGAGGCGTACGCCGGACACGGAGTCGACGTAGCAGACGAGGCGGAACTCCGGGTCGGCCAGCTCGCCGGCGATCCAGCGCAGCGCGGAGGCGTCCACCAGCTCGTTGGCGAGGAAGATCCGCCCGAAGCCGAACGCGCGGGCCACGCGCACCTGGTGGGGCACGGCCAGCGTGATGCCCCAGGCGCCGCGCTCGATCTGCCGCTGGAAGAGCGCCGGTGCCATCGAGGTCTTGCCGTGCGGGGCGAACGCGAGGCCGTGGCGGTCGGCGTACGTCTCCATCAGGGCGAGGTTGTGCTCCAGGCGCTCGGCGGACAGCGCGAGCACCGGGGTGGTGAAGCCGCCGGTGAAGAGGTTGCGCCGCTGGGCGGCCAGCTCCCCGACGGTCAGGCCGTCGGCGTCGGGCGGGAGGCCCTTGAAGCGGTGGTCGACGCGCTCCTCGGACAGGCGGGCCAGCGCCTCGTTCCCCATGGAACCTCCCTGATCAGTGGCGTTGCAGTGAGTGCAACACTCATTGCGTATGTCGCTTGTCGCTGTCTAACATCTCGGCCAACCGCGGGTCAACGGAACCGCGGATCCGCCCGCCCAAGGTCTGGAGCTACGACGATCGTGACCTTCACCGGACCCCGCAATGCCCCCGGCGTCGTGGACGTCGTCGCGCTCGGCGAGTCCATGGTCACGTTCCTGCCGTCCCGGCCCGGACGCCTCGCCGACGTCCCCTCGTTCGAGCGGGCCATCGGCGGCGCCGAGTCCAACGTGGCCTGCGGGCTCGCCGCCGCCGGGCACCGGGTGCGCTGGGTCAGCCGGGTCGGGGCCGACGGCTTCGGCGACCACCTCGTGGAGACCATCGGCGGCCACGGCGTCGACGTCACGGCCGTGCGCCGCGACCCCGCCCGCCCGACCGGCGTCTACTTCCGCACCGCCGGCGACCGGGGCACCGACGCCCACGAGGTCGCCTACTACCGGGCCGGATCCGCCGCGTCCGCCATGTCCGCGGAGAACGTCGACCTCGACGCCGTGCGCGCCGGACGCGTCCTGCACCTGTCCGGGATCACCGCCGCGCTCTCCGGCACCTGCCTCGGCCTGCTGCGCGAACTGACCGCGCCGCGCGAGGACCGCCCGCTCGTCTCCTTCGACGTCAACCACCGGCCCGGCCTGTGGCGTGACCCCGGAGGCCCCGCCGTCCTGCTGGACCTCGCCCGCGCCGCCGACCTCGTCTTCGTGGGCGTCGACGAGGCCCAGGACGCCTGGGGCGTCACCGGCGGCCCCGAGGCCATCCGCGCCGCGCTGCCCGAACCGCCGCTGCTCGTCGTGAAGGACGGCCCGCGCGGCGCCACCGCCTTCGACCACGCCCGGCGCCCCGCCGTGCACGTCCCGGCCCCCACGGTGCGGGTCGCCGCCGCGACCGGCGCCGGGGACGCCTTCGCCGCCGGATTCCTCCACGCCACCCTGCGCGGCCTCCCGCTGCGCGACCGGCTGCGCCACGGGCACCTGTGGGCCGCCGCCACCCTCACCAGCCCCGCCGACCTCGCCGCGCCCCCCGCCCGCGACACCGCCGACGCCCTGGTGGCCCTCGACGACGCCGGGTGGGAGAAACTTCGACTCGGCCCCGGCCGGACCCACCCCGCGGACCGGGCCGACGAGGAGGTACCCACGCCATGAGCCAGACCGTCGACCGCGCGCTCAGCATCCTGCCGCTGCTCGCCGAGGGCCCCGCCGACCTGGGCAAGGTCGCCGAGCGGCTCGGCGTCCACAAGTCCACCGCGCTGCGGCTGCTGCGCACCCTGCACGAACACGGCATGGTCTACCGCCAGTCCGACCAGCGCTACCGGCTCGGCGCCCGCCTCATCGCCCTCGCCCAGGAGGCGATGGAGAACCTCGACATCCGCGGGATCGCCCACCCCCACCTCGTCCGGCTCAACGAGCAGTGCGGGCACACCGTGCACCTCGCCGTCTACGAGGAGGACGAGGTGCTCTACATCGACAAGGTCGAGAGCCGCTACCCCGTGCGGATGTACTCGCGGATCGGCAAGCCCGTCGCCATCACCGTCGCGGCCGTCGCCAAGCTGCTCCTCGCCGACCTGCCCGAGCACGAGCGGCGAGCCCTCGCCGAACAGCTCGACTACCCCATGTACACGTCCCGTTCCACCCCCAACGCCCCCGCCTTCCTTCGGGAGTTGGACAAGGTCCGCGAACAGGGCTGGGCCACCGACCTCGGCGGCCACGAGGAGTCCATCAACTGCGTCGCCGCGCCGATCCGAGGCGCGGACGGCCGGGTCGTCGCCGCGATGTCGGTGTCCGCGCCGAACGTCGTCGTCACCGCCGACGAACTCCTCACCCTGCTCCCGCTCGTGCGCCGCACCGCCGACGCCATCAGCGGCGAGTACTCCGGCAGAACCCCAGCGAAGGACACCCCATGACCGACAAGACCGCGCTCACCCCGAAGACCCACACCACGCCGCCCGCGAAGTTCTCCCACGGGGTGCGCAAGGGCAACATCCTCCAGGTCGCCGGTCAGGTCGGCTTCCTCCCCGCCGTCGAGGGCCAGGCCCCCACGCCCGCCGGTCCCACCCTGCGCGAGCAGACCCTCCAGACCCTCGCCAACGTCAAGGCGATCCTCGAGGAGGGCGGCGCCTCCTGGGACGACGTCATGATGATCCGCGTCTATCTGACGGACGTGGACCACTTCGCCGAGATGAACGCGCTCTACAACGCCTACTTCGAGGAGCAGGGCCTCACCCAGCCGCCCGCCGCCCGCACGACCGTGTACGTCGGTCTGCCCGCCGGCCTCCTCATCGAGATCGACGCGCTGGCCGTCCTCGGCTGACGCCTCCCTCGCACCGCCCGCCGCACCCCCCGCACGGCATGGTGTCCGCCCACCCCCGCGACGCCATGCCGCGATGCCCCCTGCCCGAAAGCCGGATGCACCCACCCCGAGGACCCCCGATGCCCCCTTCGCTCCTCCCGCTCGCCGCGCAGGCCCCCGAGACACCCCCGCACACCGGCGGTCTGCTGCACCTGATCGACGGCACGGCCGGACTGCTCACGGTCGCCGCCCTCGGTATCGCCCTGCTGCTCTACCTGATCATCAAGGTGCGGCTCCAGCCCTTCGTCGCGCTGCTCGCCGTCTCCATAGCCGTCGGCCTGATGGCCGGCCTGTCCGTCACCGAACTCTTCGGCACCGTCCAGCGCTCCGACGCGGTCTCCACCATCGAGTCCGGGATGGGCGGCATCCTCGGCCATGTCGCCATCATCATCGGGCTCGGCACCATGCTCGGTGCCATCCTCGAAGTCAGCGGCGGGGCCGAGGTGCTGGCCTCGCGGCTGCTGCGGCTCTTCGGGGAGCGGCGGGCCCCGCTCGCGATGGGTGTGACCGGCCTGATCTTCGGCATCCCGGTCTTCTTCGACGTCGGCATCTTCGTCCTCGCGCCGCTCGTCTACGCCGCCGCCAAGCGCTCCGGCAAGTCGATCCTGCTGTACTGCCTGCCGCTCCTCGCGGGCCTGTCGATGACCCACGCCTTCCTGCCCCCGCACCCCGGCCCGGTGGCCGCGGCCGGACTGCTCCACGTCGAGCTGGGCTGGGTCATCCTCATGGGCGTCGTCTGCGGTATCCCCGCGGTGCTGGCCGCGTGGGCGTACGCGGCCTGGATCGGGCGGCGCCTCTTCGTCGCCGTGCCGCAGGACATGGTCGAGGCGGCGGAGGAGGCCCGGGAGGCGGTCGTCGCCGAGCAGCGGGCGGCCGGCGTGGAGCCCCGGGAGGAGCCGGTGCCGCTCGGCACGGTCCTCGGGATCATCGGCACCCCGCTGGTGCTGATCCTCGCCGCGACGTTCTCCTCGATCGGCCTGGACCCCTCCACCACCCGCTCGGTCATCGAGTTCTTCGGGCACCCGTTCGTCGCCCTGACGATCGCCCTGCTCCTCGCGTACTACCTGCTGGGCATCCGGCGCGGCTGGTCCCGCAAGTCCCTGGAGACGGTGTCCACTTCATCGCTCAAGCCGGTCGGCAACATCCTGCTGGTCGTCGGCGCGGGCGGTGTCTTCGGCGCCGTCCTGAAGGCGAGCGGCGTCGCCCAGGCCCTGTCGGACACCTTCAACGACGTGGGCCTGCCGGTCATCGTGCTGTCGTACCTGATCTCGCTGGTGCTGCGGGTCGCGCAGGGCTCCGCGACGGTCGCCATCGTCACCACGGCGGGCATCGTCGCGCCCCTGCTCTCCGAGGGGCACCACTCGCAGGCGTTCGTCGCCCTCGTCATCATGGCGGTCTCGGCCGGCTCGATCTTCGCCTCGCACGTCAACGACGGCGGATTCTGGATCGTGGCCAAGTACTTCGGCATCACCGAGCGGGACACGCTGAAGTCCTGGACGGTCCTGGAGAGCGTCCTGTCGCTGGCCGGGTTCGCGGTGGCGGCCGTGCTCAGCCTGTTCGTGTAGTCCCCGCGGCGCGCGGGTTCGGTAACGATGCGGGGGCTGGTTGCGCGGGACACAGGGTTGTCGACCATACTGCTCGGCTGTGGAGCAGCGCATAGGTTCAGGCAGCCAGCCCCTGGTGGAAGGCGCCGGGTTCGACCCGGCCTTCGTCCCCGGGCTCACCCCGCCCGCGTCCGCCGCCCCCAAGGGCCCGCAGGAGAAGGACGATCCGGCCGCGGCGGACCCCGACGAGACGGTGCCCGAGGAGGCCGCCGCCGAGGAGCCCGAAGAGGCGGACGAGGCGGAGGACGTCCAGGAGGACGCAGCCGAGGACGAGGCGCCGGTGGACGGCCCGGTGTTCGAGGCCGCCGACCGCCGGGCGCGGATCGTCGCCGACCACCGGGGAGTCCGGCTCCGCCTGGACGACCAGGAGTGCGAGTTCCGCTGGGACGAGATCGCCGCCGTCGAGACGGAGTCCCCGCGCTTCGGGAAGCGGTTCACCATCACGGTGCACACTCCTGACCGCCGCTGGTACCCGATCGAGATCGAGGCGACGGCCAGGAGCCGCTTCACGGAGTGGGACGAGCGGCTGGACGCCGTCCTCGACGCCTACTTCGAGGAGGGCGCGGCCGAACAGGCCGAGGCCGAATCCGAGGACCAGTAACCGCTAGGAGCAGTACTGGGCCTCCTTGCCGATGGACCGGTACATGCAGTCGGCGTTCTCCAGCAACTGGAGCACGGCGTCCCGGTTGCGGGAGGTCTCCCGCTCGATGACCTCGTCGGGCGGGTAGAACCCCCCGCCGCCGGACCTCGGGTACATCTCGAAGGTGTACGAGAAGATCCGCTGGTCGCCCCAGAGCCAGTCGTCGATCGAGCCGTCGGTGATGTAGAGGTCGCTGGACTGCTCGGGCGTGTAGCCGTTGCTGGCGGCCATCCTGCGGCCGACGGTGGCGAAGGCGTTGCGGTCGTCGGCCGTCATCCCGGTCGTGGTGTCGGAGTACGTGTACCCGAACGGCCACAGCACCAGCTCGCTGTAGGTGTGGAAGTCGATGCCGGCCGTGATCTGCTGCTTCCCGCCGACGATCCGGCCGCGCACGAAGTCCGCGACGACCTTCACCTCGGGGGACGACTCGGCGCGGGCGCCCCGGTAGGTCTCGGAGGACGCCGACCCGGAGGAGCCGCCGCAGCAGCCCCAGCGGTAGGCCCAGTTGCGGTTGAGGTCGGTCCCGACGGCCGAGGAACCGGAGTTGGGCTGCCGGTTCTTGCGCCACGACCGGTAGGAGCCGGTGGCGATGTCGTACTCGCCGCCGTCCGGGTTGAGGTCGGGCACGATCCAGATCTCCCGGCTGTTCACCAGGCCGGTGATCCGCGCGTCGGTCCCGTAGCCGGAGGTCAGTTCGCGCAGCAGGTAGAGCGCCATCTCGACGGTGAGGTGCTCACGGGCGTGCTGGTGGTGCGTGAACAGCACCTCGGGTTCGGCCTCGTCGGTGCCGACGTTGTCGCTGATCTTGACGGCGACGATGTCACGGCCCTGGTAGGACCGGCCGATGACGCGCCGGCTCGCGAGGGACGGGTGGGCCGCCACGATCGCGTCGATCTCGGCCGTCATCTCCGTGTAGTTGTGATAGCGGGAGTCGGCCGAGGGGAAGTCGTACAGCCGGACGTCGCCCTCGCCGGCCGACCGGTCGGGGACCGCGCCGAGCGGGGTGACGTCGTAGCCGAGCGCTCTCAGCTTCCCGATCTGGCCGGCGCGGCCGGAGACGACGACGCCGTGGTCGTCGGCGGCGTCCACGCTCACGCCGGTCCGCTGGAGTGCCGTGCGGTCGGCGGGGGTCGCGTGCAGCCGGACCTCGTACTGACGGATGTCGTCGGCGGAGGGGGCGGCTTCGGCGGCGCTGTCGGCGGAGGCGGACGCGGAGACGGTCTCGGCGAGGGGCGCCGCGAGGGCGAGGGAGAGCAGGGCGGCGAGTGCGGCGGCCCGTCTGCCGCCGCGCGCGCCCGGTCCGCGGGTGCGAAGTCGCATGAAGTCTCCTCGGGGGAGTGGGGGGTGGGGTTCAGTGCGACGTACGACGTGGTGCGGGGTGCGGGGCTCATGGTCGGGGTATGGCATGAACAGTTCAAGAGTGGAGAACCGGCCGACGCCCGGGACAGGCCGAAAACGAGCCGCGCAGTGTACGCGTGCGGCATGCGCCCGGAGCGTTCCCGGGCGAAGTCCACCCGCCGGTGTGACCCCGGGGTGCGCGACGGCGCACGGCCGGGAAGGGTGAGGGTCCGCGCAAGGGGGAGCGGGGGGAGCGACGGCGGCGGGGACCGGCGCGCCCCCGCTCCCCCCGGCCTCCCCGTGACGTCAGGAGAGCCCGCCGATGACCGTCCCGGCCGCACCCGGCTCCAGCCCGTTCGACCACCGCATGGCCGTCTTCGGCTCCGACGACGAGTTCCTGGCGCAGGCGCTCCCCTTCCTCGCCGAGGGACTCGCCGCACGGCACGAACCGCCGCCCGTGGTCATCGCCGCCCCCGGCAACCTGGACCTGCTGCGCGACGCCCTCGGCCCCGCGGCCGGCGACATCGGACTCCTCCCGCACACCGAGTGGTACACGGGCTCCGCCGCCAACGCGATCGCGCAAGGCGCCGGTTACCTCGCCGCGCACGCCGGACCCGGCGGCCGTATCCATCTGCTGATGGAACCCGTGTGGGGCGGCCGGGCAGGACGTTCGCCCCGCGAGACCGCCGAGTGGATCCGCTACGAGGCCCTCGCCAACCTGCTGTTCGCGCCCCAGGCCACCACCGCCCTGTGCGCCTACGACACCCGGGTCGCGGGCGCCGCCATCGTCGCCGCCGCCCAGCGCACCCACCCCGACTGCGCGGTGTACGAGGACCCGCTGCGGATCGCCGCCGAACTCGACGCCGTACCGCTGCCCGCGCCGCCCGGCTCCGCCGAGCGCATCCCCGGACCGGCCCCCGCCGCCGGAGCCGTACGCACCTGGGCCACCGTGCAGGGGCTCGCCCCGGCCGAGGCGGACGTGTTCGCGACAGCCGTCACCGAGGCGGCCGCCGCCCTCGGCCCCGTCGACCGGGCGCTGCTGTGGGCCGACGGCCCGGCCTGCGTCTGCGAACTGCGGCCCGTGCGCCGCGTCGAGGACCCGCTGGCCGGATTCGTACCGCCGGACCCGGCGGCCGGGCAGGACCGGGGCCTGTGGTTCGCCCGTCAGGTGTGCGCCTACGTGGACGTCCGCGACGAACCGGGCGGGACGAGCGTACGACTTCAGTACGGCTGAGCGGCCCCGTGGCGCCCGTGCGGACATCGGGTGCAGATCGCGGCACGCCCTCTTGCCGCCCCGGCGCCCGTGCGCTTACTTGACCCGCATGGCGGACACCACGGGAAGCACAGAGGCATCACCGGTCGGCGCGGCGGACTCCCGTCCCCGTAAGTCCAGTTGGCGGTACATCGGGCCCGGCATCGTCGTCGCCGCGACCGGGGTCGGCGCCGGGGACCTGGTCGCCACCCTCATCGCGGGCAGCAACTTCGGCTACACCCTGCTGTGGGCCGCGATCGTCGGCTGCCTGGTCAAGATCTCCCTCGCCGAGGCCGCCGGACGCTGGCACCTGTCCACCGGCCGCACCCTCTTCGACGGCTGGGCCTCCCTGGGCCGCTGGACCACCTGGTTCTTCGCCGCGTACGTCGTGGTCTGGGGCTTCGTGTACGGCGCGGCGGCGATGTCGTCGAGCGCGCTGCCCCTGCAGGCGCTGTTCCCCGGCGTGATGGACCTGGAGTGGTGGGCGATCGCCTGCGGCCTGACCGGCCTGGTCTTCGTCTGGTTCAACAAGTACGCGGTGTTCGAGAAGGTCATGACCGTCCTGGTGGGCGTCATGTTCGTCGTCACCGTCTACCTGGCGGTCCGCGTCGCCCCGAACCTCGGGGACGCCTTCGCGGGCCTGCTGCCCGTCCTGCCCGACGAGAAGGACTCGATCCTCAACACCCTCGGCCTGATCGGCGGCGTCGGCGGCACGATCACGCTGGCCGCGTACGGCTACTGGGTCAACGCCAAGGGCTGGACGGACACCGGC
This sequence comes from Streptomyces sp. SS1-1, assembly GCF_008973465.1. NCBI lineage: Bacteria > Bacillati > Actinomycetota > Actinomycetes > Kitasatosporales > Streptomycetaceae > Streptomyces > Streptomyces sp. SS1-1. The sequence goes on from NZ_WBXN01000004.1 coordinate 4,570,788, forward strand.
TGGATGAAGGTGATGCGGCTCGACAACCGGGTCGCCTACCTCACCACCGGCATCTTCGTCGTCGCGATGCTCTTCGTCGGCGCCGAACTGCTGCACTCGGCGAACGTGGCCATCGCGAGCGGCGACAAGGGTCTCCTCCAGCTCGGCGACATCCTGGAGGACGAGTACGGCACGGCGACCGCGAAGTTCTTCCTGATCGGCTTCTTCGCCACCTCGTACACCTCCCTCATCGGCGTCTGGCACGGCGTGAGCCTGATGTTCGCGGACTTCGTCGCCCGCTACCGGGGCGAGGAGGCGCAGAAGGGCGAGAAGGTCGCCTCCGGCGCCCGCGAACGGTCCTGGCCGTTCCGCGCGTACCTGCTGTGGCTGACCTTCCCGCCCATCGTCCTGCTCTTCCAGGGCCAGCCCTTCCGCCTGATCATCCTCTACGGCGTGCTGGGCGCGGCCTTCCTGCCGTTCCTCGCGGGCACCCTGCTCCGGCTCCTCAACTCGTCCCGCACGCCCGCGCCCTGGCGCAACGGCGCGCTCAGCAACACCATGCTGACGGTCGCCGGACTGCTGTTCCTGGTGCTGTGCGTCAAGCAGATCTGGGACCAGCCGTGGGCCGACTTCTTCTGATCACCGTCTAGCGGTACCGGTCCCACTCCGGGCTCAGGGCGATCTTCCGCAGCTGTGCCCGGGTGAGGACCGGTGCCGTGCGGCTGGGGGCGTCGTGCTGGGTCGGCGCGTTGAGGGCGCTGACGACGACCCGGAAGCCGTCGGTGCGCAGGGAGTCCACGGTCCACATCACGGCACCGGGCACGCCCTTGTCGCCGCCGTTCTCCCGGAAGTCGACCAGCGTCCCGTCCGGCAGCGTCTCGGACCCCTCCCCGAACAGCTCCCCGGCCACGTCGCCCATGTTCTGCTGGACGTCGACCTGCACATAGCCGCGGCCCTTGCCGTCGTCCAGCACCAGGAACGTGTAGTCCTCGCCCCGCTCCACGACCTTCGCCTTGCGGGGCAGCAGGGCCGCGAACGTGTCCAGCACCGAGTCCACGGACGGCTGGGCGGGTGGCTCCTGCGCCTCCACCGGGTCCTCGGGCAGCGAGTCGACGTAGCCGCGCCACACCGGAGCCGTCACCAGCTTCTTCAACCGGGCCGTGGACAGCGGGGGCTCCGGCCGGGTCACCGGGGAGTCCTTCTCGGCGGCGGCGTTCAGCTCGTTGACGAAGACGTGCTGCCCGGCCGGGGTCACCAGGTCGGCCGACCACAGCTTGGTCTTCGCGCGCCCGTCGGCGTACACGTACCCCTGGAACAGCTTCAGGAGGGAGCCGTCGGGCAGCTCGGTGGAGACGCACGCGTCGTGCCGCACCAGCGTCCGGTCGGGGCAGTCGACGGTCTGCCGGGCGTGCTGCCCGCCGAACCGGATGCGGTCCAGGCCGACGACGACCGCCGCGGCCCCCTCGCCGTCGTCGAAGACGAGACGCGCGTACGGCGCCGGGGAGCGGTCCGCCCCGCCTTTGGCCTCCTGCCCGCTCACCTCGCCCTCGGGCAGCAGATCCTCCAGCGACTCGAGCAGCTCGTGCCCGGTGACGGGTGCCACGGGCGCCTGCGCGGAGGGCCGTCCGGATGTGCCGGGCCGGGGCGCGGCGCCGTCGTCCCAGGGGGTGAGCAGCGCCCCGCCGACCCCGGCCAGCGCGACCCCGGCGACCCCGCCGAGGACCGCCGTACGGCGCCGCAGCCGCTGCCGGCGGCCCCGGGCGAGCCCTCCGTCGACGAGTGCCGTGCGGTCGGCCGTGAAGTGGTCCCCGGCGTCGCGCAGGGCGTGCCCGAGCCGGGTCTCGAAGGGGTCCTGGTCGTGTTCCACGGGCATGGCGGATCCACCGTTTCTCGGAGAAGGATGAGAGGGGTCGGGCTCAGCGGGCGGCGTACTCGCCGAGTTCCTCGCCGAGGAGTTCGCGCAGCCGGCCCAGCGCCCGGGTGCACCGGGTGCGCACGGCGGCCGAGCTGGCGTTCATGACGTCGGCGGTCTCCTCGACCGAGCGGTCCTCCCAGTAGCGCAGCACGACGACCGCCCGGTCCTTGGCGGGCAGCCGGGCGAGCGCCTGGAGCAGGGTCAGCCGCAGCGGGAGGTCGCCGTGGCCGCCGTCGGGGGCGGCCCGGTCGGGGAACGTGTCCGTGGCCCGCTCGGTGCTGCTGCGCCGGCGCTGGTGGGCGAGGAAGACACGGGTGAGGACGGTCTGCGCGTAGCCGGCCGGGTTGTCCACCCGGGAGATCCGGCCCCAGCGGACGTAGATCCGGCCGAGGGCCTCCTGCACGAGGTCCTCGGCGAGATGGGTGTCCCCGGCCGTCAGCAGGCAGGCCGAGCGGTACAGATGCCCGGCCCTGGCCGCCGCGAACCGCGCGTACTCGTCCGCGCGCGGCTGTCTCATACGTCCCCCTGTGGCTGTGCGGTGAGGCCCTCACCTCACTGATGCGGTGGGACGGGGAGAATGTTTCACCGCAGCACCCGGAAGTCTGCCGGGTTTCCCGCGAGGACGAGGACGAGGACCAGGACCCCGATGAGCGAGCAGCCACCCGCACCCGCACCCGGACCGGGCTTCGGCCCGCCCCCGCCGCAGTACGCCCCGCACCAGGCGCCCGCGCCGCCGCCGTACGCCCCCGCGCAGCCGGGGTACGGGCCGCCGCCGCCGCAGCCGGGGGCGCCGGCCGCCGGGCCGGAGTTCCTGGCCGTCGACAAACGCAACGCGGTCGTCGTGGACGCCTCCGGGGTGGTCTTCGAGATGTACGGCCTGTCCGTCGAGTTCCGCTGGCCGGAGATCCGCAGCGTGCACTACAAGGCGAGCCCGAACGGCAAGGCGCTGATGGTGGCCGTGATCCACCAGGACGGCCGGTTCTACGAGTGCGTGGTGGAGGCCAAGCCCCGGGCCAGGCTGCAGGAGTGGTTCCCGCAGCTGGCCTGGGTGCTCGGCCACTACCGTCCGGCGGGGTGAAGCCTCCCTACGGGAGGGCGTGCACGTGCGGGCCCACCGCGCCTGACCAGGCGTTGCCCGCGGTGGCGTCCCAGTTGGTCGACCAGGTCATCGCGCCCCGCAGGTCCGGGTAGGTCCGGGAGGGCTTGAACGCGCCGCAGTTGGTGCCCTTGGCGAGGCAGTCCAGCGCGTTGTTGACGACCGTCGGCGACACGTACCCGCTGCCCGCGCCCCGGGTGGACGCCGGCAGTCCCAGGCCGACCTGGGAGGGGGCCAGGCCGCCTTCGAGCTGGATGCAGGCGAGGGCGGTCAGGAAGTCCACCGAGCCCTGGCTGTAGACCTTGCCGTCGCAGCCCAGCATCGAACCGCTGTTGTAGTACTGCATGTTGACGACGGTGAGGATGTCCTTGATGTTCAGCGCCGTCTGGAAGTACGTGTTCGACGTCGACTGCATGTCGATGGTCTGCGGCGCCATCGTGATGATCAGCGAGGAGCCCGCCTTCGCCGACAGGGACCGCAGGGCCTGCGTCATGTAGGTGGCGTTGAGGCCGTTCTCCAGGTCGATGTCGACGCCGTCGAAGCCGTACTGCTGCATCAGCGCGTACACCGAGTTCGCGAAGTTCGCCGCCGAGGCGGAGTCGTTCACGGCGACCGTGCCGCGCTCGCCGCCGACCGAGACGATGACCTTCTTCCCGGCGGCCTGCTTGGCCCGGACGTCCGCCTTGAACTGGTCGACGGTGTAGCCGCCGAGCCCTGCCGAGTCCAGGTTGAAGGTGACCGCGCCCGGCGTCCCGGTCGCGTCGGCGAAGGCGACGGCGATGATGTCGTACTGGGACGGCACGTCGGCGAGCTTCTGCACGGTCGCGCCGTTGTTGAAGTTCTGCCAGTAGCCGGTCACCGCGTGCTTCGGCAGGGAGGGGCCGGTCGGGGTCGCCGTGGTCGTCCCCGTCACGGCCGCCGACTTCGCCGACTCACCGGCCGCGTTGGTGGCGGTGACCTGGAAGGAGTACGACGTGGAGGCCGCGAGGCCGGTGACCGTCGCCGAGGTGCCGCCGACCGCCGTCACCTTGGTGCCGTCGCGGTACACGTTGTAGCCGGTGGCGCCGGAGACCGCGTTCCAGGCCAGCGAGACGGAGGACGAGGTGCGGCCCTGGACGCTGAGCCCGCCCGGGACGCCGGGGACCGTCGGAGCGGGGTCGGTGCCCCCGCCGCCGTCCGGCCCGTACACGGAGAGGTCGTCGGCGAAGTAGGCCGCCTGGCCGTACCAGCCGTGGGTGTAGACCGTCACCGAGCTGGTGGAGCCGCCCGTGGTGAAGGTCGTGGAGAGCTGCTTCCAGGACGATGAGTCCGGGGTCCAGGTGGACACGTCGGTGGTGCCGGTGCCCGTGACGCCCAGGTAGGTGTAGCCGCCCTGGACCCACGCGCTCAGCGTGTAGGTGGAGTTGGGCTTCACCGCCACGGTCTGCGAGCACCGGGCGTTGTCCTGCCCGGCCGGTGTCGCCTTGAGCGCGCTCGCGCCGCCGTGCACGGGTGAGGAGACCGTCGTGCCGCTGCCCGCGGTACACGTCCAGTTGGTCAGGCCGGACTCGAAGCCGGCGTTCTTCGCGTTGTTGACGTCCGCCGCGGACGCCTGGCCCGCGCCCAGGAACGTCAGGGAGAGGGCGGAGGCCACGGCCGCCGCCCACAGGCGTGCCGGCCGTCCGGGGAGACCCCGGGATCTGTTTATGAACATGCCAAAACACGTTGGTCCAGACCAATCCAACTGTCAAGAGGTTCCGGTCGTGGAGACTTTGTGCGCGCGACCTGCCCCGTTTTGACGGGAGTTGGGGGTGGACAGTTATCTCCCGGCTGCGGAAACGCTGTTCTCCGGCCATCGAGCCGTGGATACAGTGCAGGGACAGTCACGCAACGAAGTCGTCCCGGTGCACCGGAGTGACACGAGCGCCGGGGCCGGGCGGGGAGACGGGGAGCGACGCGTGCCAACTGCCATTGCCGTGACCAGTGCCGACATGGCACTGCCGGCGCAGGACGAGCGGACCGTGCCCGCCGTGGTGCTCCCGGACCTCGAACGGGAGCCGCTGGAGCGGTCGCTGGCGCATCTGCAGTCCCTGACCGACCAGCACGGCCATGTGATCGTGGTCTGCTCGCAGGCCGCCTCCCGGCGCGCCCGGCGGCGGCTGCACACCGTCCGGTCCCTCCTGGAGAGCGACCGCATCGCCGTCTTCGAACCCGCGCTGCCCCCGCTCGCGCTCGCCGTCCTCGCCCGCCAGCTGCGCCAGCTCGCCTCCTGCGACCTCAGCCCCGGCATCCTCGCCTCCGCCGGGCGGCTCCTCACCCACTATCTGCACGCGGGCGCGCTCCTCGGCTCCGTCGCCAAGCTCGACCGCGTCCCCGTCGACCTCGGCTCGCACGCCCGGTCCTGGATGCCCGGCAGCCAGTTCGGCGTCCTCGCCCACCCGTCGCCGCAGCTGGTCCGCGCCGCCCCCGGAGTCACCCTGCCCGGACCGGAGTTCGGCACGTCGATGCTGATCGCCCAGGGACAGCTCCAGTCCGACTGGGTCGCCGGCACCCTGGCCCCGTCCTGGCGCGCCCAGGGCCTGCGCGAGGTGGGGCTGCCCGCCGAGTCCGTCCCCTGGTGGGGCACGGCCAAGCTCATCGAGTTCTGCGCCTTCCTGCCCGACCTGCCGGTGCTCTACCAGCTCGTCGGCTCCGTCCGGCAGAGCTCCTGCCACTGGTGCGGCATCGACGTCATCGGCGACCGCTGCGTCTTCTGCTCCGCCACCCCGCCCACCCACGAACAGCCCGCCCGCGCAGGCTGACCGGACCAGGACCCGGCCCCGACCGGACCCACCGACCGCCCCCGACCGATTCCCCCAATGAGGTTGCACGGTTCATGAACTCCCGTCAGCGCCGCGGCGTGATACTCCTTCTCCTGTCCGTCCTGTGCGCCCTCGGCGCCTTCGCCGGCGTGCTGTCCGTCATCAGCGACGTGAAGTCCAAGGTCGGCCCGGAGGTCACCGCCTACCGGCTCACCCGTGACGTGGCCCCCTACACCCCGCTCGGCGCGGCCCAGTTCGAGAAGATCGAGATGCCCGAGCGCTGGCTGTCGCCGAACGCCGTCACCGACCTGAGCGACATCCGCGGCAAGATCGCCGTCACCACGCTCAAGGAGGGCTCCCTCCTCCAGAGCGACATGATCGTCGACCAGCCCGCCCTGAAGCAGGACGAGCAGGAACTCGCCATCATGATCGACGCGGCGACCGGTGTCGCCGGGAAGATCACCCCCGGCTCCACGGTCAACGTCTACGCCACCTTCAAGGGCGAACGCGGCGGCGCCGCCGACCAGTCCAAGCTGATCGTGGCCAACGCCCGCGTCATCGACGTCGGCGACCTGACCGCGCTCGAGCCCGACCGCGACGACCGGGGCCGCCGTACCGTCGAGGCCGTCCCCATCACGTTCGCGCTGAAGACCGTCGACGCCCAGCGCATCACCTACGCCGAGTCGTTCGCCGACGAGGTACGGCTCGCGCTGGTGGCGCCCGGTGCCGCGTCCGACGTCGCCCCGTCGGACCGCACGTACGAACTCGCCAAGGACAAGTGAGAGGCCCCCATGCCCACGAGGATCCTCCCGGCCGTCGGCGACGCGGACGCGGTCCGTTCCCTCACCACCCTGCTCAGCCAGCTCCCCGACGCCGAGCCGGTCGCCCCCGTCACCGACTCCACGCAGCTCGTCGACACCCTCGCCCGCCTCGCCGCCGAGTCCGTCGACGAACTGCCCGAGGTCGTCGTCGTCCACGAACGCATCGGGCCCGTCCCGGCCCTGGAGCTGATCCGGGAGGTCGCCCTGCGCTTCCCGGCCGTCGGCGTCGTCCTCGTCACCTCCGACACGACCCCCGGCCTGTTCCAGGCCGCCATGGACCACGGCGCCCGCGGCCTGGTCGCGCTGCCCCTGCACTACGAGGAACTCGCCAGCCGCGTCGACGCCGTCGCCCAGTGGTCGGTCGGCGTACGCCGGCACCTGGGCGCCGGACCCGACGTGTTCGGCGGAGCGGGCGGCACCGTCGTCACCGTCAGCGGCGCGAAGGGCGGCGTCGGCGCGACCCTGACCGCCATCCAGCTCGCCCTCGCCGCACAGGCGTCCGGGCGCAGCACCGCCCTGCTCGACATGGACCTCCAGACCGGCGACATCGCCTCCTACCTGGACATCCAGTTCCGCCGCTCGGTCGCCGACCTCGCCGCCATCACCGACATCTCACCGCGCGTGCTCGCCGACGCCGTGTTCCGGCACGACACCGGGGTCGCCCTGCTCCTGGCCCCCGGCGACGGGGAGCGCGGCGAGGAGGTCACCGACGCGGCCGCCCGGCACATCGTCGCCGCGCTGCGCTCCCGCTACGAGGTGGTCGTCGTCGACTGCGGCGCCCAGCTCAGCGGCGCGAGCGCGGCCGCCGTGGAGACGGCCGACGCGGCGCTCCTCGTCACCACCCCCGACGTGGTCGCGGTGCGCGGCGCCAAGCGGGCCGTCCGGATGTGGGACCGCCTGCAGATCCGCAAGGCGGAGGAGACCACGATCGTCGTCAACCGGCACACCCGGTCCGCGGAGATCCAGCCCGCCCTGATCCAGCGCATCACCGGCACCGCCGTCGCGGCCACCGCCGTCCCCGCCAACTACAAGGAGCTGCAGGGGGCGGTCGACGCCGGCCGGCTGCACGAACTGGACGCCAAGTCGACCGTGAAGCAGGCCCTGTGGGCGCTCGCGGGCGAACTGGGCCTGGTCGCCGGCACCGAGAGCGCCGCCCCCCGGCGCGGCGGACGGGCCAGGGCCGGGGAGCGGGCCGTCCGGAGCGCGGAGCGGCCCGCGGTGACGTTCCGCAGGCGCAAGGAGATAGGGCGGTGAGGCGGCGGCGGGGGGACCGCGGGCAGGTCGCGATCGAGTTCCTCGGGATGACACCCCTGATCCTGCTGACGCTGGTGCTGCTGTGGCAGTGCGTCCTCGTCGGCTACACGTACACCCTCGCCGGGCACGCCGCGGACGAGGCGGCGAGGGCGGGGACGGCCGCGGACCCCGGGACCCGGCTCGCCGCCTGCCAGGAGGCCGGCCTCGCGGACCTGCCGGGCGCCTGGACCGGCGACATGGCGTGCGGCACCGGGGGAGGGCTGGTGACGGCCGACGTGCACCTGGAGGTGCCCGTCCTCTTCCCCGGCTCCATCGGGTTCCCGTTCACGGTCGACGGCCACGCCGGGGCCGTCGAGGAGGAGGGGAGGAACTGAGATGGCGTACGGCAGGAAGCACCGCGACCGCGGCCAGGTCGCCCTGGAGTACCTCGGGTTCGTCCCCCTGCTGATCCTCGTCGCCCTCGCCGGCATCCAGCTCGGCCTCATCGCCTACGCCGCCCAGCAGGCCGGCACCGCGGCCCGGGCCGGGGCGCGCGCCGCCTCCCTGGACGAGAGCGCGCAGGCGGCCTGCACCGCCGCGGTCAGCGAGTGGCTGGAGGTCAGCTGCCCGCCCGCCGTCGGCGGCGACGAGGTCTCCGTCACCGCGACGGTCGAGATCCCGTCGATCGTCCCCGGCTGGGACTTCGACCCCGCCGAGAAGACCGCGATCATGCCGCTCGACCACTGAACGAGGAACCCTGATGAGCCTGAGGTCACGCATCACCGTCCCCGAGGAGAAGGGCGGCCGGGGCGAGGACGGACACCTCGTCGCCACCTACCGCGCCAAGCTCCTGCAGGAGATCGACCTCGCGGAGATGAGCTCGCTGGCCGCGGCCGAACGCCGGGCCCGCCTGGAGCGGGTGCTCGGGCACATCATCAGCCGCGAGGGCCCGGTGCTGTCCACGTCCGAGCGCGCCCAGCTGATCCGCCGGGTCGTCGACGAGGCACTCGGCCTCGGCATCCTCGAACCGCTCCTGGAGGACGCGTCGATCACCGAGATCATGGTGAACGGCCCCGACGCGATCTTCGTCGAACGCGCGGGCCGCGTCGAGCAGTTGCCCCTGCGCTTCGCCTCCCACGACCAGCTGATGCAGACCATCGAGCGGATCGTCTCCACCGTGAACCGCCGCGTCGACGAGTCCAACCCGATGGTGGACGCCCGGCTGCCGTCCGGCGAGCGCGTCAACGTCATCATCCCGCCGCTCTCCCTCAGCGGGGCCACCCTCACCATCCGCCGCTTCCCGCGCTCCTTCACCCTGCGCGAGATGACCGGCCTCGGCTCCCTCGACGAACCCATGGTGTACCTGCTCGCCGGACTCGTGCAGGCCAAGTTCAACGTCATCGTCTCCGGCGCCACCGGCACCGGGAAGACCACCCTGCTGAACGCGCTGTCCGGCCTGATCCCGTCCTCCGAGCGCATCATCACCATCGAGGACTCCGCCGAACTCCAGCTCCAGCAGGCCCATGTGATCCGGCTGGAGTCCCGCCCGCCCAACGTCGAGGGCAAGGGGCAGGTCACCATCCGCGACCTGGTCCGCAACTCCCTGCGGATGCGCCCCGACCGGATCGTCGTCGGCGAGGTCCGCGGCGGCGAGTCCCTCGACATGCTCCAGGCCATGTCGACCGGCCACGACGGCTCACTGGCCACCGTGCACGCCAACAGCGCCGAGGACGCCCTGATGCGGCTGAAGACCCTCGCGTCCATGTCCGAGGTCGCCGTCCCCTTCGAGGCGCTGCACGACCAGATCAACAGCGCCGTCGACGTCATCATCCAGCTGACCCGGTTCCCGGACGGCGCCCGCCGCATCACCGAGATCGCCGTCCTGGACAGCCACGGCGCGGAGCCGTACCGGCTGGTGACGGTGGCCCGGTTCAACGCACAGCCGATGACACCGGACGGCCGTGTCCACGGCGCCTTCGCCTGCCATCCGCTCCCGCGCCGCACCGCCGACCGCCTCTACATGGCGAACCAGCCGATCCCGCAGGCGTTCGGCGTCGCCGCGTCCCCGCTCGAGCTCGCCACCCGAGAGGCCAGGTAGGACCCCGCCCATGGACCTGCAGACCCGCATCACGCTCACCACCGGCATCGCGCTGCTGACCTGCGTCCTGGCCGTCCTGGGCGTCCAGGCGTACGCCGCGGGCCGGGCCCGCCGCCAGGCCCTGGTCGAGCGCCTGTCCGCGACGGGCCAGCTCACCGGCCCCGGAGGGCGCCGCCGCCGCTTCCCCGGCCTGGACCGCCGGTTGCGCCGCACCCGCCTGGGCAGGCGCCTGGAGCTGCGGCTGGCCGCCACCGGACTGGACGTCACCCCCGGCGAGTTCTTCGTGACCATGCTGGCCGTCGTGGCCGGCCTCTGGCTCGTCGGGCAGGCGGCCCTCGCCCCCTTCTTCGGGCCGATCGCCGGACTGCTCGGCGTGTGGGCCGCCGTCCAGTTCCTCAACTGGCAGCGCCAGAAACGCATCGAGCGGTTCATCAACCAGCTCCCCGAACTCGCCCGCATCCTGGCCAACGCCGCGCACGCCGGACTCGCCCTGCGCACCGCGATCGGCCTCGCCGCCGAGGAACTGGAGGCCCCCGCCGGGGAGGAACTCGCCAAGGTCTCCCACCAGCTCGCCCTCGGCGCCTCCATGGACGACGCGCTCGGCGAACTCGCCGAACGCCTCCCCTCCCGCGAACTCGTCGTCCTGGTCACCACGCTGGTCCTGTCCAACCGGGCCGGCGGCCAGGTCGTCAGCGCCCTGCGGAACCTCACCGAGACCCTGGAGGAGCGCAAGGAGACCCGGCGCGAGGTCCGCACCCAGCTCTCCCAGGTCAGCATGACGTCGTACGCCGTTCCCGTGCTGGGCGTCGGATCGCTGTTCCTGATGAACGGCGTGAAGGACGGCGCCCTCGACCGCATGACCGGCAGCCCGCTCGGCCAGGCCGCCGTCCTCGTCGCGTTCGGGCTGTACGCGCTCGGCTTCCTGCTGATCCGCCGCCTCTCACGGATCGACGTCTGAGGGGGCCTTCGGAATGGGAATCGGACTGCTCCTCGCCACCGCCATGGCCCTCGCCGTCGCGGGCGTCTTCGCCGGCATCCGCATGTACCGGGCCGAGACGAAACTCCCCGCCGACCTGGCGCTCGCCCTGGAGGTCGGCGCCACCCGCACCGGCGCCGTGGACTCCCTCATCGACCGCATGGGCATGCGCTACGCCCCGGCCGTCCTGCGCCTCATGGGCCCCAAGCTCGTCGCCCGGTACCGCCGCAGGATCGACCTCGCGGGCAACCCCGGCGGCCTGACCATCGACCGCTACGCCGCCCGGCGCGCCGTGTACGGCTTCCTCGGCGCGGTCGGCTTCCTCGTCTTCCTGCTGCGCGGACAGGTGCTCGTCGCGCTGCTCCTGCTCGCGTTCGGCGCCTTCTGGACGGAGGTCGGCATCTGGTCGGCCATCCGGATCAGGAAGGACGAGATCGAACGCACCCTGCCCGACTTCCTCGACGTCCTCGCCGTCGTGGTCAGCGCCGGCCTCGGCTTCCGCCAGGCCCTCGACCGCGTCTCCGGCCGGTACGAGGGCCCCTGGGCCGACGAACTGCGCATCACCCTGCGCCAGATGGACCTCGGCATGAGCCGCCGCCAGGCCTTCGCGGAGCTGCGCCGCCGCAACGACTCCGAGCAGGTGGCGATGTTCGTGACCGCGCTCCAGCAGGGCGAGGAACTGGGCGCGCCGATCGTCGACACCCTGGTCGCCCTCGCCAAGGACATGCGCCGCACCGACGCGCAGAACGCCCGCCGCAAGGCGGCCCGCGCGGTGCCCAGGGCCACGCTGATGATCACCACCTTCATGGTGCCGGCGACGTTGATCCTGCTGGGCGCGGGCCTGCTGCTCGGGTCCGGCACGGACTTCGGGACGCTGACGGGGGAGTAGGGGAGGAGGCACATGACCGGCATTCCGGCGCACGAGGCGCTGCGGATCGTGGTGGCGGACGACGACCCCGCCGCGCGGGCCCGCCTGACCGCCCTGCTGTCCGGCCACCCCGGCCTGCGGATCGTGGCGGAGGCGTCCGACGGCCACGAGGCCCAGGAGGCGGCCCGCCGCCACCACCCTGACGCGACGGTGCCGGACGCGCGCCTGCCAGGCATGGACCTGCCGCAACTGGCCCTGTCGACCCCGGTGTTGGTGCTGACGTACGCCGACGAACCGGAGGCGGCCCGCGAGGCGCTGCGCCGGGGCGCCCACGGCTACCTGCTGCACGGCGAGTTCACGGCGGACGAACTGGTCGCGGCCGTACGGGAGGTGAGGCGGGGCAGGGCCCCGCTGACCCCCTCGGTCGCCGCGATGCTCGCGCAAGCAAACGCCGAACGCGGCGTCCGGGCCGGGAGTTTGTCGGAACCGCTTTCGCAAGTGCAACCATCTGTGGCACAGTCGTCGTACCGGTCACGGTTCCGACTGAGCAGGAGGGAGGCGGAGATCATGGACCTCATCGCGTCGGGGATGAACAACCAGCAGATCGCCGCCACCTGTTTCATCACCGAAAAGACGGTCAAGAACCACATCAACCGCATCTTCGCCAAACTTCACAGCACCAACCGGGCGGAGGCCGCAGCCAAGTGGCGTGGTGGGAAGCCCGGTTCACCGTCAGGACGGAGCTGAGGGGCGATGACGCGACGACTGTTTTCGGTCATGGCGTGGAATTGGGCCCAAGGGCCCTCTGGCATTCCGGCCGTTCCCGCCTACGTTTCTCCCCAGAGCGCTCAACGATCGCCGTACACCGGAGGGGACCCCCATGAGCAACTGGATCAACGCGACCGCCGCGTACCTGCGCTCCCGCACCGCACGGGACGACAGGGGACAGACGGCGGTGGAGTACCTGGGCATCATCGCGGTGGTGGTGGCGATCGTGCTGGCGATCACCGGGACGGACATCGGCAGCACCATTTACGACGCGATCACCGAGCAGATCGCCGAGGTCACGGGCGGCTGAGGCAGACACGCGGGGTCGGCGACGCGGGGCAGGCGTTCCCCCTCTACATCACGGTGGTGGGGGGCCTGCTCCTGCTTGCGTTCGTGTACCTGGCGGTGGGCCAGGCGGCAGCGAACCGGAACGGCGCCCAGACCGCGGCCGACGCCGCTGCCCTCGCGGCGGCCCTGGACACCCGGGACAAACTCACGGACGACTGGCTGGAGAACGTCCTCGACCCCGAGAAGTGGCAGGACATCTTCGACGGCGTCGGTTCTCCCCTCGACGGGTGCGGACGAGCGCAGGAACTCGCGGCCGAGAACAACGCCACCGCGTTCTGCACTCCGCTGGCGGGACTGCCTCCGGGCTACCGGGTCGAGGTGAAGACGACGGAACCCGTGGGCGACTCCATCGTGCCCGGTACCGAGAACGTCCACTCGACGGCGACCGCCACGGCCGTGATCGAGTGGCGGTGCGACTTCGACCTTCCGGGAGAGGACGCCGACGACGAGGCCCTGCCGGAACTCAGGTGCGACGACGCCGACTGGCAGCTCGACCCGGAGAATCTCGACGACCTCCCAGGCCCCGAGGACCTCTTCGACGTGCATCTGACCGACGGGCAAGGCAATGACGAGTGACGAAGGAAGCGGAGTGATGGGCATTCGGTTCTCGGCGAAGGGCCGCAGGGCGCTGGTCGCGGCCGCGCTCGCGGCCGGTCTGGCCGTCGGTGCGTCCGGTTGTGGCGGAGGAGGGGGCGATGAGGACGGGAAGCCGAAGGCCTCCGCTTCCGCCTCGCAGAAGGACGACTCCGGGCCGAGCCCTCAGGAAGGCGAGTCGGACACTCCGCTGGCGGAGATGAAGGGGCAGGACGGTCTGCTCCTGCAGATCACCTCGGCGGTGCGGGACACCGGTGGCTTCCTCACGCTGAACGGCACGCTCAAGAACGACGGCGAGAAGAGTGTCACCGTGCCCTCTCAGGTGCGCGGGAACGAGACCGAGATCGTGCGCCACGGCAGGTCGCTCGGCGGTGCCACCCTCGTCGACTCCAAGAGCAAGAAGCGCTACTACGTGCTGCGCGACACCGATGGACGTCCCCTCACGACCACCGGGTTCTCGATCCTGAAGTCCGGCGAGAGCCTGGCCGTGTTCATGCAGTTCCCGGCGCCGCCCGCCGACACGGCCGAGGTCGTCTTCCAGCTCCCCACCTTCGCCTCCGCCACCATCCAGATCTCCGGATGAGCCGCCCATGACCCGCCTCCCTCTCACCCTGACCGCGGTCGGCGTCATGATCGCCGCCAACCTCCTGACCGCCACGACCGCCGAGGCCGACGACGACCCCGTCGTGCCGCCCGGCACCGAGGCGTCCGCCGCCGCGCCCGTGGAGGTCGACGCCAACGACCCGGATCTCAAGCTGCCCGAGGGCGCCACCCTCGCCGCCGCCAAGGTGCTGGACATCAAGCAGGTCGTCGAGGACCAGGCCGGCGAGGAGCGCCGCGAGGACACCAACGCCGACGTGAAGTTCGCGCTCCAGGCGGAGGTGCTGTTCCCCAAGGACAGCGCGAAACTCACCGGCGAGGCCAAGGCCCGTATCGCCGCCATCGCCGAGGAGATCGGCAAGCAGAACGCCACCCGCATCCGCGTCTTCGGCTTCACCGACAACCTGGGCTCCGCGGCCCACGGCGACGTCCTGTCCCGCAAGCGTGCCAACGCCGTACAGGGCGTCCTGGAGGCCGAGCTGGACGACTCCACGATCACCTACGAGGTCCGCGGCTACGGCGAGCAGTACCCCATCTCCTCCAACGCCACCGAGGCCGGCCGCAAGAAGAACCGCAGGGTCGAGGTCTCCTTCCCCCGCACGGGGGGCTGATCAGTCCGTCACCACACCGACCGTCACCCCCACCCGCACCCCCCACCCCGCCATCGCCCCCGCCTCCGACTCCAGGACGTGGCGGGAGCGGAGGCGGGGGAGCCCCAGGCGGTTCGGGGGCATCGTGCGGACGGCGAGGACGCGCAGGTGCCGGTCGAGGTAGGCGACGTCGATCGGCATCCGCATCCGCACCGTGTGCACGCTGCCGGCCGGCGTGAGCAGCATCGCCCCGTCGATCGCGTCCCGCCCCAGCAGCCCCTTCGTCCGGGCCCGGTAGGACGCGGCGATCTCCAGCGGCACCGCCACCTCGCCCCGTTCCCCGTGGACGACCAGCGTGCCCCGTCCGTCCTGCCACCGCCGAGCCATCGCGGCCCCTCCCGCCCTCGCCGATATCGCGTTGTCCTGGCCGTGCTACCCGGGTAGGAAAGATCCCATGACTGGACTCGGCGTGGTGTTCCGTCCCCAACTCGCCCCCGAACGGCTGCGTTCCGTCGCCGAGGCCGCCGACGCGGCGGGGCTGGAGGAGCTGTGGCTCTGGGAGGACTGCTTCCGTGAGGGAGGTGTCTCCACCGCCGCGGCCGCCCTCGCGTGGACCGGGCGGGTGAAGGTCGGCGTCGGCCTGCTGCCCGTGCCGCTGCGCAACGTCGCGCTCACCGCGATGGAGGCCGCCTCCCTGCACCGCATGTTCCCGGGCCGGCCCCTCCTCGCCCTCGGACACGGCGTGCAGGACTGGATGGGCCAGGTCGGCGCCCGCGCCGAGTCGCCGGTGACCCTGCTGCGGGAGCATCTCGACGCGCTGCGGGCCCTGTTGCGCGGGGAACGCCTCACCGTCGAGGGGCGGTACGTCCGGCTGGACGACGTGGCCCTGGACTGGCCGCCGGACGGGCCGGCACCGGTCCTCGCCGGGGTGACCGGTCCCCGCTCGCTGCGGCTGTCCGGTGCCTCGGCCGACGGCACGCTGCTCACCGCCTCCACGCCGCCGGACGGCGTACGCCGGGCCCGGCGGCTCATCGACGAGGGGCGGAGCGCGGCCGGGCGCACCGACGCCGGGCCGCACCCGGTCACCGTCTATCTGCTCGCCGCCACCGGCCCCGACGGCCCCGAGCGCGTACAGGCCGAACTGGCCGCGGAAGGGGTCGCCTTCGTGCCCGGCCTCGGAGCGGCCGGAGACGCGGCCGCCGTCGCCGCGGCCGTACGGCGGTTCGCGGAGGCCGGGGCGGACACCGTGGTCCTGCAGCCGACGGGCGACGAGCCGGACCCGGAGGGGTTCGTCCGGTTCGTCGCCGGGGAGGTCCGCCCGCTGGTCCCCTGATCCGGCGGCCGGGCGGGCGTCAGCCGGGCCGCCGCGTGCCCGTCGCCCCGTCGATCAGCTCGCGCACGATGTCCATGTGACCGGCGTGCCGTGCCGTCTCCTCGATCATGTGGACCAGCACCCAGCGCAGGGACACGTCGATGTCCCGCCAGTCCGGCCGGCCCCGCTCGTCCAGGGACCGGCTGTCGATCACACGGTCGGCGGCGGCCCGCGCCCGGCCGTAGAAGTCGACGATCTGCCGGGTCGTCTCGCCCTGGTCGGCCCGCATGTCCTCGTCGCTGTACGGGTCGAACCACAGCGGTTCCACCTCACCGCCGAAGCTCGCGACGAACCAGCCGTACTCGACGGAGGCGAGGTGCTTGACCAGCCCCAGCAGGCTCGTGCCCGACGGTGTCATCGGGCGGCGCAGCGCCTCGTCGTCCAGCCCCTCCAGCTTCCACGACACCGCGTCCCGGTGCCGGTCCAGGCTCTCGCGGAGCAAGGCCTTCTCGTCCGCCGTGTACGCCGGCCGCGTCGGGTTCGTCATGGGGCGGAAATTATCAGCGGCCACCGACACCGCCCTGCGACCATGCCCGGATGGGACAGCGCAGCAGGTCGTTCGAGGAACTCGTCGCGGAGGGCGCCGCCGTGCCCACCGAGGGCTGGGACTTCTCCTGGTTCGAGGGGCGGGCCACGGAGGAGCGGCCGAGCTGGGGGTACGCGGTGTCGCTGGCCGGCCGCCTGGCCGCCGCCACCGCCGCGCTCGATCTGCAGACCGGGGGAGGGGAGGTCCTCGCCTTCGCCCTCGGACGGGCGCCCGAGGCGCCGGTGCTCACCGTCGCCACGGAGGGCTGGCCGCCGAACGTCACCGAGGCCACCGCGCTGCTCGCCCCGCGCGGGGTCGCCGTCGTCGCCGTACCGGAGGACGCGCCGCTGCCGTTCGCCGACGCGGCCTTCGACCTGGTGTCGAGCCGGCACCCGGTCCGGGCCCCCTGGGCGGAGATCGCCCGGGTGCTGCGGCCCGGCGGCACCTACTTCGCCCAGCACGTCGGCCCGCGCAGCGTCTTCGAGCTGGTCGAGCACTTCCTCGGCCCGCAGCCGGACGAGGTGCGCGACGCGCGGCACCCGGACCGGGAACGCGCGGAGGCGGAGGCCGCGGGGCTGGAGATCGCCCAACTGCGCGCCGAGACCCTGCGGGTGGAGTTCCACGACATCGCGGCGGTCGTCCACTTCCTGCGCAAGGTGGTGTGGATGGTGCCGGGCTTCACCGTGGAGGCGTACCGCCCCCGGCTGCGCGCCCTGCACGAGCGGATCGAGGCCGAGGGCCCCTTCGTGGCCCACAGCACCCGCCATCTCTTCGTCGCGCACAAGCCGGGCGGTTGAGGGCCGGAGCTTGAGACGGTCGCCTCGCGGTCAAATGGTGCAAATCGTGCATTCGGGGGTTCGGGAGCGTTTGTGGCCTCCATATCCAAGGAACCCTCACCTTTTCCACATCGTTATGGGGGTCGGCTCGCTTTCCGTGCGGCTCTCACGTAAGTTCGGACCAAGGCAATTCGCGTAAGCAAAGCTGCGCGGTGGCACCGCGCGGCGGAGGGGGCTGCGCGGTGCCCTGCCCTGCTGCGACCCGCCACCGGCAGGCCCCTCGCCGCGTCAAGCGGACGTTCGCGGCCGGGGTCACCCCTGGGAGGGACGACCCCCCGGACGGCCGAGCGGCGCACACAACCGGCCAAACCCGCCATTACCGGCCATGCGGTCCACGTTCTCCCTGGTCAGAGGCGTGTGCCTCGGCGGAGCGCCGCCCCGAGGGATCGTTTTCCCTCTCATCCGGCCGTCGCCGGGCGACTCCGGAGCGTAGTTGTCTCGCGCCGATGCACGCAGCATCACTTACGAAGGGTTATGGTGGAAACCCCCCCTCGGGCCGGTCCGTCTCCCCCCCACGGACCGGCCCGTTTTCTGTTCCCGGGCCATCCCCCGGAACGCGCCCGCGCCGAACCCCGGTACGCTCCATGCGCGGGGACCGCATCCGTACGGAGGGGCTGACAATCACGTGAACCTGCGCGACATGCTGCGCGGCCTGCTGGTCAGGCTGTACGCGCGCCGGGTGGAAGGCCACCTGGACCACGCTCAGGTGCCCAAGCACATCGGCGTGATCATGGACGGCAACCGGCGCTGGGCCAAGGCAGCGGGCTCCTCCACCGTGCACGGACACCGGGCCGGCGCCGAGAAGATCGAGGAATTCCTCGGCTGGTGCACCGAGACGGACGTCGAGGTCGTCACCCTCTGGCTGCTGTCGACGGACAACTTCGACCGCCCCCAGGAAGAACTCGTCCCCCTGCTCGGCATCATCGAGGACGTCGTCCGCACCCTCGCCGCCGACGGCCGCTGGCGCGTGCACCACGTCGGCACGCCGGACCTGCTCCCCGGCCCCATGCAGACCACGCTGAAGGAGGCCGAGGAGGCCACCGCCCACGTCGACGGAATACTGGTCAACGTGGCCATCGGATACGGCGGCCGGCAGGAGATCGCCGACGCCGTGCGCTCGATGATCACCGAGGCGCACGACAAGGGCACCTCCATGGAGGAGCTCGCCGAGTCCGTCAGCGTCGACCTCATCGGCCGTCACCTCTACACCGGCGACCAGCCCGACCCCGACCTCGTGATCCGCACCAGCGGTGAACAACGGCTGTCCGGTTTCATGCTGTGGCAGACGGCCCACTCGGAGTACTACTTCTGTGAGGTCTTCTGGCCGGCCTTCCGCAAGGTCGACTTCCTGCGTGCCCTGCGTGACTACGCCGCACGGCACCGCCGCTACGGCGGCTGACACCGCACCCCGCCCAGGCGGGCGGGGACGGACGTTCACGAGGAGTTCACGGGCGCGCCGTCGTACCCGTCGGCATGGCAGCGGGTGTTCGAGGGCATAGACCAAGCAGGTCGATGCCCGAACCACGGGTGTCGGATCTCAGCGGACGGCGCCGGAGCCGTCCGCCCGGGAGGCCCGTTTGCACCAGCCCTACCGTGCGGTGACGGCACGGAAGAAGCAGTGGAGGGCCGGTTTCCGGCCCGTGCGGGGCGTGCGCCGCGGCCGACGACCGGTCCAGCTCCACTCCGTCGCTCCCCGACCTCATCCGAGGGGGTACGTCCTTCCGTGGTGACCAGCACAAAGCGCCACAAGCCCGACCGGCGCACCTATGTTCTCGACACCAGCGTCCTGCTGGCCGACCCGAACGCCCTGAGCCGCTTCGACGAGCACGAGGTCGTGCTCCCCATCGTCGTGGTGACGGAACTGGAGGCCAAGCGGCACCATCCCGAACTCGGCTACTTCGCCCGGCAGGCCCTGCGCCTGCTCGACGACCTCCGGGTCCGGTACGGCCGTCTCGACTCCCCCATCCCCACGGGGGACCTCGGCGGGACCGTCCGTGTCGAGCTCAACCACTCGGACCCCAGCGTGCTGCCCAGCGGCTACCGCCTGGGGGACAACGACTCCCGCATCCTCGCGGTCGCCCGCAATCTGCAGGCCGAGGGGTTCGACGTCACCGTCGTGTCCAAGGACCTGCCGCTGAGGATCAAGGCCTCGTCCGTCGGACTCCTCGCCGAGGAGTACCGCGCCGAACTGGCCATCACGGACTCCTCCGGCTGGACCGGCATGTCCGAACTGACCCTCCCGGGCGAGCAGGTGGACATCCTCTTCGAGGAGGGGCGCGTCCATGTGCCCGAAGCCGCCGCCCTCCCCGTGCACACGGGCCTGACCATCCACTCCGAGCGCGGCAAGGCGCTCGGCAGGGTCACCCCCGACGGCAACGTCCGTCTGGTGCGCGGCGATCGGGAGGCGTTCGGCATCAAGGGGCGCAGCGCCGAGCAGCGGATCGCGCTCGACCTGCTCCTCGACCCGGACGTCGGCATCGTCTCCATGGGCGGCCGGGCCGGCACCGGAAAGTCGGCGCTGGCGCTGTGCGCGGGACTGGAGGCCGTGCTGGAGCGCCGGCAGCACCAGAAGGTGATGGTCTTCCGGCCGCTGTACGCGGTGGGCGGGCAGGAGCTCGGCTATCTGCCCGGCACCGAGGCCGAGAAGATGAGCCCCTGGGCGCAGGCGGTCTTCGACACGCTGTCCGCGGTCACCAGCCGCGAGGTCATCGAGGAGGTCACCGCGCGGGGGATGCTGGAGGTGCTGCCCCTCACCCACATCCGCGGACGCTCGCTGCACGACGCGTTCGTCATCGTGGACGAGGCGCAGTCGCTGGAGCGGAACGTCCTGCTGACCGTCCTGTCCCGGATCGGCGCCGACTCACGGGTCGTTCTCACCCACGACGTGGCCCAGCGGGACAACCTGCGCGTCGGCCGGTACGACGGAGTGGTCGCCGTGGTGGAGAAGCTGAAGGGACACCCGCTGTTCGCCCACGTCACGCTGAACCGGTCCGAGAGGTCCCAGATCGCCGCCCTTGTGACCGAAATGCTCGAGGACGGCCAGATCTGACGGGTCTGCACGGGCCTGTGGAGGGCTGTCCAACTTCATAGCGGTTACGCGTCAGTTGGCGCCGTCCGGAAAGGCGAAGAGCCTAGCCGGGCGGCGCCTTGGCGTGTGCCGCTTTCCGGAAAAGCCCAGGGGCAAACTGGGTGTGAGCTTTCACACGCAACACAGAATTGCCTCGCGCCGTCCGGGTGCGGCAGAGTCTCACTCCTGTCAGGCCCCGCATACGACACAGTCGTGCCCCCAGCGGTACGGCGCCACAGCAGCACCACACCAACTGCATAGCGACGTCGTATGCCGCCCGAGTCAACACGCGGCGCTCCCCGCAGGGGAGTTGCCCAGCGGGTCCGTGCCTCCCGTGACCCCGCAGTTGGGAGGCCAGCGCCAGGGGCACGATTGCGTCCGCCAGGGTCACCGAAGCGGGCGATGCTGGAAGGAAACCGTGTGAGTCCGATTTCGGTCAGGGGATTCGCAGTGGCCTCGGCCACCGCGGTCACCGCTGTCGGAAGCGTCGTCGGCGTTGCCTCGGGCAGCACCGCGCAGACCAACGACGCCGAGGCGACGGCAGCCGAGACGACGCTCCTCGCGGACATACCCGCGGGCCAGCAGGCCCAGGTGCAGACCGAGTCCTTGTCGGCGCAGGCGGACGTCCAGGCCATCGCCGCGGACGCGAGCGCCAAGAAGGACGCCGAGGAGGCGGCCCGCAAGGCTGCCGCCCAGAGCGCGATCGAGAAGAAGGAAGCCGCCGAAAAGGCAGAGAAGGCGGCGAAGGAAGCCAAGGAGCGCGAGGAAGCCGAGACCAAGGCCTCCCGGTCCTCCGCCGACTTCCCCGTCCAGAGCTCCTACACCGTCGCGCAGATCCAGGCGATGGCCCGCCAGATGGTGCCGGCCGACCAGTTCCAGTGCTTCAGCAACATCGTGGACCACGAGTCCAGCTGGAACTACCAGGCCGTGAACCCGTCCTCGGGCGCCTACGGTCTCTTCCAGGCTCTGCCCGGTTCCAAGATGTCGTCCGTCGGCGCGGACTGGCAGACGAACCCGGCCACCCAGATCAAGTGGGGCCTGAACTACATGAACTCGCGCTACGACAGCCCGTGTGGCGCATGGAGCTTCTGGCAGGCCAACCACTGGTACTAGGCCGTCTCCGCGACCTAGGCTCGCCCCGCTCAACCTCGCGACGCCCCTCACCGTCTTCAGGTGAGGGGCTTTCGCTTTGGCGCGTGCCGCCCCTGTAGCGTCGAACCGGCTCCAGGGAGGAGTGGTGGGCACGGACGGGGGAAGAGGACGGATCATGTCACGAGTGCCAGGGTGGCTCGGCCGGCTCGGTGCCGGACTGACCGAAATGAGCGAACGGTTGAACGAACGCCGTGCCGCGGCCGAGCGGGAGAGCGACGACCTTCCCTCCGGAGGGCCGTCCGCCGGACCCGCGACCGGTGACGCCCCGGCGTCCCCGGGCACGGCGCCGCGCCACGTCGAGCGGTCGCCCGTGGCCGCGCCCCCGCGCCCCGACCCGGCCCAGGCCGTGCCGTGGGGCATGCGGGTCGCCGCGGAGGCGGGCTGGCGGCTGCTGGTCCTCGCCGGGACCGTCTGGGTGCTGATGCGGATCATCAGCGCCGTCCAGCTCGTCGTCCTGGCATTCGTGATCGCCCTGCTCCTGACGGCCCTGATGCAGCCCTCGGTGGCCTGGCTGACCCGGCGCGGGGTCCCGCGCGGACTGGCCACCGCCCTCACCGCGATCCTCGGGTTCGTCGTCATCGGCCTGATGGGCTGGTTCGTGACCTGGCAGGTCATGGAGAACGTCGACGACCTGTCCGACCAGATCCAGGACGGCATCGACGAACTGCGCAACTGGCTGCTCAACAGCCCGTTCCACGTCACCGACAAGCAGATCAACGAGATCGCCGAGAACCTGCGCAACGCCGTCGGCGCCAACACCGACGAGATCACCTCGGCCGGCCTCGAAGGCGTGACGGTCATCGTCGAGGCCCTCACCGGCATCCTGCTGGCCGTCTTCTCGACGCTGTTCCTGCTCTACGACGGCAAGCGGATCTGGCAGTGGACCCTCAAGCTGGTCCCGGCCGCCGCCCGCCCCGGAGTCGCGGGCGCCGGACCGCGCGCCTGGGCGACGCTCACGGCCTATGTGCGCGGCACGGTCGTGGTCGCCCTCATCGACGCCGTCTTCATCGGCATCGGCATCTACTTCCTCGACGTCCCGATGGCCGTCCCGCTGGCCGTGTTCATCTTCCTGTTCTCCTTCATCCCGCTGGTCGGCGCCGTGGCGTCGGGCGCGCTCGCGGTGGTCGTCGCCCTGGTCACCCAGGGCGTCTTCACCGGCGTCATGACCCTCGTCGTGGTGCTCGCGGTCCAGCAGATCGAGGGGCACATCCTGCAGCCGTTCATCCTCGGCCGCGCGGTCCGCGTGCATCCGCTGGCGGTCGTGCTGGCGGTGGCGGCCGGCGGCATGGTGGCCGGGATCGGCGGCGCCGTGGTGGCCGTCCCGCTGGTGGCGGTGACGAACACGATCGTGGGCTATCTGCGGCGGTACTCGCAGGAGATGGACCTGGCGGCCGTCCAGGCCCCGCCCGCGGCGGCCGTCCCCGCGCCGGCGGGCGGACCCGTCGCCGTCGAGCACGTCGACGGCCCCGCCGAGGGCCCCGCGGGTGACGGGGACCCGGCACCCCAGAGGTGAGCGGAGGGCCGGGCGCTACTCGACGTCCTCCAGCACGGCCTCGGCGTCCAGCGTGACGCCGACGGCCTGGACCACCGACGCGATCCTGAAGGCGTCCTGGACCGTCTCCCGGTCCACGCCCGCCTTGCGCAGCACCCGCTCGTGCGCGTCCAGGCACAGACCGCAGGCGTTGATCGCGGACACGGCGAGGGACCACAGCTCGTAGTCGATCCTGTCCACCCCCGGGTCGCCGAGGACGTTCATCCGCAGGCCCGTGCGCAGGCCGCCGTAGGCGGGGTCGGACAGCAGGTGCCGGGTGCGGTGGAAGACATTGTTCACCGCCATCACCGCCGCCGCGGACTTCGCCGCCGTGTACGCCCCGGGCGACAGACGGGCCTTCGCCTCCGGCGCCAGCTCGCGCAGCACGACGGGGGAGCGGGAGGCGATCGCGGTGGCCAGCACCGTGCCCCACAGCTGCTGCTCGGTGAGGCCCGAACGGCCGACGACGGCGTCGAGGTTGCGCCTCAGGTCGTGGGCGTAGCCCGGCAGACGGGACTTCAGGGAGTCCAGGGACATGGCTCTCACTCCTGAGGGGACGGCGTACCCCACCGATCCTGGCACGGGCGGTGACCGTACGGGCCGGCACGCGGGCGCGGCCGCACCGCGCGAGGCGGTGCGGCCGCGTGCCGCGGGACGGGTGGCCGTCACTCCGTGCGCAGACCGTCCGGGCGCATCAGCCGCATCAGCGGCGGCAGGCTGAGCAGCGTCACCACGATGATCACGGCCGCTCCGGCGCCCGTCATCGACAGCATGCTCGCCCAGTCCACGGCGACCGGCGTGCCGGTCATCTTCAGCAGGACCGTGCCCAGTGTCAGGCCCACCACCGCCGACAGCAGCAGCCCCAGGGTGATCGGGATGGCGGTCTGCCACAGCACCGACAGGCTCAGCGTCCGCCGCCGGGTGCCGAAGGCGACCAGCGACGACAGCAGCTTCTTACGGTCCCGCAGTTGCTCCAGCTGGGAGATCAGCAGGCTCGCCCCGATCAGCGTCAGGACACAGACGGCGCCGACGAACAGACCGGTGCGGATGGTGGCGTAGCGACTGGACGTTTCCGTGGCGTACCAGTTCATCGGGTACGACAGCGGGTCGGCCGCGGCCGCCGCGTTCCGCGCGTACTCCTGCACGTCCGGGACGGACTGGTCGAACTGGAGGTACACCTGGCCCCGCAGCGCGGGCGCGGCCGACGGGGCGAGCGCCTTGGGCGTCAGGAGGAGGCCGCCGCGCGTACCGCCCGTGAGGTCCTCACGGCTGTGGGCCGGCCGCAGCCCCTTCGGGATCGTGAAGGCGATCTCCTGCTGCCGCGCACCGCCCTCGTACGACGGGTCGAGGTACATCGTCCGTCCGGGCTGCTTGGCCAGCTTCGGGGTGTCCGTGTCCCACTCGGCGTCGGACACGTAGAACGCGTCCCCGTCCTTGCAGGAGGGCAGGACGGCCACCTGGCGCAGCGACGCGCAGTCGCCGACGCTGACCTCGAGGCCCAGCTCCGGTTCCTTGCGCCGGTCGCCCGCGTAGCCGCGGTCGTAGGCGAAGACGTCCTTGATGCCCTTGGTGGTGCGGAACCGCTCCACCGCGGTGCCGAGTTCGGCGTGCCGGGACAGCGACACCTCCATCTGCGCCCGGGCGACGTCCTTGCCGCTGTCCTTCGTGTAGTCGCTCTCGACCCCGGCGAACAGCATCTGCAGGGCGATGGCACCGGCCACCGCGACCGCGACGCCGTTGACCATGCGGGCGGCCGTGCCGCTGCTCAGCTGGAGCCGGCGGACGGCGAGCTGCCAGGCCACACCGCCCGAGCCGAGCCGGGAGACGACCGCCTCGACGACCCAGGGCAGCAGCGTGGTGACGCCGATGAGCAGCAGCAGCACACCGCCGACCACCAGGTACGCGTTGAAGGTGCCGTTCTCGCGGCCCTGGCCGATCATCGGCCACAGCATCGCCAGACCGCCGAGCGGCATCAGCAGCCGCCACCACAGCCGGCGCCGCGCGGGCTTCGCCGTGCGGACCACACCGAGCGGCTCGATCACCACGCCGCGCATCGCGAACAGGGTGACGACCACGGCCGCCGCGGGCACCGCGACGCCGACGAGCAGGGCGAGCGCGGGGGAGGGGTCCAGATAGCTCGGGAAGACACTGATGCCGAACACCTCGACGGAGCCCGCGATCTGGCGTCCGATGAGGAAGAACACGGTGCCGAGGACCAGGCCGAGGACGGCACCCGCGAGCGCCTCGCCGGCCGCGACCCGGCGGACCATGCGCCCGTCGGAGCCGACCAGCCGCAGCGCGGCGAGCCGCCGGTCGCGCCGCTCGCCGCCGAAGCGAACGGCCGCGGCGATGAACACGCCGACCGGCAGCAGCAGCACCACGAAGACGACGATGACGAGCAGCAGCAGGACTGGGTCGGTCTCCGTCTCGGCGGGGCTCGTGTCCCCGAACCGGTCGATCCGGGCGACCCGGGCGCCGTCGATCTCCTTCGCGAGGCCGTCGGCGCCCCGGAAGAACGCGAGTTCCTGCGAGCCGATCAGCCCGCTCTCCCCGATGGTGCCGACGATCTTCTCGGGCAGCCGCTCGCGCAGCAGCGCCGCGTCGTCCGACTTCAGCAGCCGTTCGAGGGCGGGGGAGACCACCATCTCGCCGACCGCGGGGAAGCTGTCGACGCCCGGCGGCGGCTCGGCCTTCGCGCCCTCGCGCTCGATGCCGCGGCCGCGGATGTCCTTGTTCCGCCAGTCGGTGTCCATGTCCGCGATCAGCAGACTGTGGTCGTTCGCCTTCTTGTCCAGCCGGCTGTAGTCGATGTCGGCGCGGGCGCTCTCCCGGTCGTGCCGGACCGACTGCATGCTGGGGACCGCGGTGGTGAGCAGCAGCAGCGCCACACCGAGGCCGACGCCGACCGCTGTCAGCAGGGCACGGACCCATCCCTCTCGGCCGCCGACGAAGGCGAACCGGACCCCCATGCCGAGGTCCCTGGCCCACTGACGCACGTTCATACGACGCGCTCCATGTCCCGGGACTTGCCGTCGCGCACGACGATCTCGCGGTCGGAGTAGGCGGCGACCCGCGCCTCGTGCGTGACGAGCACGACGGCGGCGTTGGTGGAGCGTGCGGCGTCCGTCAGCAGCTCCATCACGCGCTCGCCGTTGAGGGAGTCGAGCGCTCCGGTCGGCTCGTCGGCGAAGAGCACCCGCGGACCGGTGACCAGCGAGCGGGCGACGGCGACGCGCTGCCCCTGACCGCCGGAGACCTCGCCGGGCCGCTTCTTGCGCAGGTCGTCGACCTCCAGGCGCTCCATCCAGGTGAGCGCGGCCCGCTCGGCCTCCTTGCGGGGGGTGCCGTTGAGGCGCAGCGGCAGGGCGACGTTCTCGACGCAGGTCAGCTCGGGGACGAGCTGGCCGAACTGGAAGACGAACCCGAACTCCGAGCGGCGCAGGGCGCTGCGCTGGGCGTCGTTCATGGTGGCCAGCTCGCGCCCGTTGTAGACGATGGACCCCGAGTCGGGCGGGACGATGCCGGCCAGGCAGTGCAGCAGCGTGGACTTGCCGGAGCCGGAGGGGCCCATGACGGCGACGACCTCGCCGGGGTGGATGGAGAAGTCCGCGCCGTCGAGGGCGACGGTCGGGCCGTAGGCCTTGCGCAGCTCGGAGGCCGCGAGCAGGGAGCCGGGGGGCGGAGTCACTTGACCACCACCTCCGCCAGCTTGTCGAGACGGGCGGCGGTCAGCTCCAGCCAGCGCAGGTCGGCCTCCAGGTGGAAGAGCGCGTGGTCGCAGATCAGCTGGTCGGCCAGGTCGCCCTTGCGCTTGCGGTCGGTGAGGATGCGCATCATGCGCAGGTGCTCGGCACGCTGGGTGTCGAGGATGTCGGCCGCGTCGCGCCGGGTCAGCAGGGCGAGGACGACCTTGGTGTAGAGGGTCGACTGGAGGTACGGCTCCGGCTTCTCCGGGGTCGCGAGCCACCGCTGGACGTCGGTGACGCCGGCGTCGGTGATCGCGTACCGCTTGCGCTCGGGCCCGCCTCCGGGCTCGATGCCGTCGACCTCGACGAGGCCGTTCTTCAGCAGACGGGACATCGTCGAATAGACCTGGCCGTAGTGCAGCGGCCGGTCGTGACCGAACTTCTCGTCGAAGGCCCGCTTCAGGTCGTAGCCGTGACGGGGGCCCGACTCCAGGAGCCCTAGGAGGGTGTGACCGATGGACATGCCGAGGACACTACACGGGGTGTATACCCGGTGTGTATACGCACGGTGTGCAGTGTGCGGCGAAGGGTGTGAAGGCCCAGGTGAGGGGCCATTGTCACGGTTCCGCTACGGCGTCTCGGGCGGCCGCGCGGGGGGCCTGCCCCGGCGCGGGATCGGCCGGGTCTCGCCGGGCAGCCGGCCCGCCTCGGCCAGCGCGCGCCGCAGCAGGAACTCGATCTGCGCGTTGGCG
Organism: Streptomyces sp. SS1-1; assembly: GCF_008973465.1. Classification (NCBI taxonomy): domain Bacteria; kingdom Bacillati; phylum Actinomycetota; class Actinomycetes; order Kitasatosporales; family Streptomycetaceae; genus Streptomyces; species Streptomyces sp. SS1-1. Next base: position 4,598,376 of record NZ_WBXN01000004.1, read on the forward strand.
GAACGCAGTTCGTCGCCCGCCCAGCGGGCGAGCGCCTCGTACACGGCCGGGTCCAGCCGCAGCAGCACCTGCTTGCGCTGCGGCCGGCCCTGCGGGGCGGAGCCCCCGGCGGAGTCCGTCACTGGTAGAGCGTCCCGGTGTTGAGGACCGGCTGCGGAGCCCGGTCGCCGCACAGCACCACCATCAGGTTCGACACCATCGCCGCCTTGCGCTCCTCGTCCAGCTCCACGATGTCCCGCTCGGAGATCCGCGCGAGTGCCGCCTCGACCATGCCCACCGCGCCGTCGACGATCTGCCGGCGGGCCGCGACGACCGCGCCGGCCTGCTGGCGCTGGAGCATCGCGGAGGCGATCTCGGGAGCGTACGCGAGATGCGTGAAGCGCGACTCGATGATCTGCACACCGGCGGCCTCCACGCGCGCGTGCAGCTCGGCGGCCAGCTTCTCGGTGATCTCCTCGGCGTTGCCGCGCAGCGACAGACCGGCCTCGTCGTGGGCGTCGTACGGGTACTCGATGGCGATGTGCCGCACGGCCGCCTCGGTCTGCGTCGAGACGAACTCCAGGAAGTCGTCCACCTCGAAGGTGGCCTGCGCGGTGTCCTCGACCCGCCACACCACGACCGCGGCCAGCTCGATCGGGTTGCCGTAGGCGTCGTTGACCTTCAGGACGGCCGTCTCGTGGTTGCGCACCCGCGTCGAGATCTTCGTGCGCGAGGTGAACGGGTTCACCCAGCGCAGGCCGTCCTGCCGGATCGTCCCCCGGTAGCGCCCGAAGAGCTGCACCACCCGGGCCTCGCCCGGCGCGACCATGTTCAGCCCGGACATCGCGAGCAGCGCGGCGATCGCGACCAGGACGCCCCCGATGATCAGGGCCGCCTTGCCGCCGTTCCCGGTGGCCGCCGTGGCGCCGGCGACCATCCCCGCGCCCACCAGCAGCCCGACCAGGCCCAGCAGCAGGGCGAGCCCGCCGCCGATGCTGTGGGCGGCGACCTCGCGCACGCGCGGCGCCGGCATCTGCGGCACGTCGGCCGCGGCGGCCGTCGGCGTGTCGTTCCTGTCGTTCGGCATGGTGGTGCCCCCGTCCCTGTAAGTGCTGTCATGTGCCTAGCTAAGTGATATCAGATTACCCGATGCGGGCAACCTTGAAGCCCCCTGAGCCGTCGGTTCCGTTGGGGTGGGTGCTGATTGTCACGTCCGTAAAAGCCCGGATCGGCCGCCCTTTGTCACAACTTCCGGTGTTAGCTTTCGGAGCTGACCGGAAGCGGCGAACCCGTGTGTCAGGAGCGCACACCCAAGCGAAGCGGAGCGGAACGGAACCATGGGACGAGCGGAAGAGAGACGAGCGCGGCAGCGTGGTGGCCGCCGCGCGGCGCCCCGGCGCTCCCCCGGAGTGCCCCCGCACACCGGGGACGACCCGTCGGTGACCGTCGTCGGCGCTCCGCCGGACGCCGGAGGAGGCCGTGCCGCCGCCCGCCGCGCCGCGAACGGCAAGGGCGCGAACGGCAAGGGCCGGATACGCCGGCTGTTCACCTGGAAGAAGATGCTGGGCACCTTCCTGGGCACCTGCCTGCTGATCATCGGCGCGTTCTTCGCGCTCTACCTGTACGTCGACGTCCCCGGTGACAACGCCGCCGCCCAGGCCGCGCAGCGCCAGAGTAACGTCTACAAGTACAGCGACGGCAGCGTCCTCGCCCGCGCCGGCGACGTGAACCGCGAGATCGTGGACCTGTCCAAGGTCCCGAAGAAGGTCCAGTACACGTTCGTCGCCGCCGAGAACAAGAGCTTCTACAACGACCACGGCATCGACCTCAAGGGCACCGCCCGGGGTCTGCTCAACACCGCGATGGGCAAGGGCGCGCAGGGCGGCTCGACCATCACCCAGCAGTACGTCAAGAACTACTACCTCAGCCAGGAGCAGACGGTCAGCCGCAAGCTCAAGGAGATGGTCATCTCCCTGAAGGTCGACCGCCAGATGACCAAGGACGACATCCTCGCCGGCTACATCAACACCAGCTACTACGGCCGCGGCGCCTACGGCATCCAGGCCGCCGCCCAGGCGTACTACCGCGTCGACGCCGAGAAGCTGACCGTCGAGCAGGGCGCCTACCTCGCCGCCCTCCTCCAGGCGCCGAGCCAGTACGACTGGTCGAGCGCGTCCGACACCGGCAAGCGGCTCGTCACGAACCGCTGGAACTACGTCCTGGACAACATGGTCGAGGAAGGCTGGCTCGACCGCGCCGACCGGCAGAAGATGACCAAGCTGCCGGTGCCCAGGGAGCCCAAGCCCGCCGCCGGACGCGAGGGCCAGAAGGGCTACCTGATCGAGCTCGCCAACCGTCAGCTGGAGGACCAGCTGATGGAGCAGCAGAACCTCACCCGCTCCCAGGCCGAGGCCGCCGTCGTCGACCAGGGCTGGACCATCACCCTCAACGTCGACAAGAAGCGGCAGGCCGCCCTCGAGAAGGCCGTCAAAGCCGAACTCACCAGCAAGCTCGACCCGAAGAAGCGCAAGGTCGACGCCAACGTGCAGGCCGGCGCCGTCTCCGTCGACCCGAAGACGGGCAGGATCGTCGCCCTCTACGGCGGCGTGGACTACTTCAAGCACTACACGAGCAACGCCACCCGCGCCGACTACCAGCCCGCCTCCACGTTCAAGCCGGTGATCCTCGCCGCCGCCCTGGAGAAGGCCGCCCAGACCCAGGACGGCGACCCCATCACCGCCGACACCGTCTACGACGGCACCAGCAAGCGCCCCGTCGTCGACGGCGGGACCAAGGTCGGGTTCGCCCCGGAGAACGAGGACGACCAGGACTACGGCGACATCACCGTGCAGACGGCGATGAACAAGTCGGTCAACTCCGTCTTCGCGCAGATGGGTGTCGACGTCGGCATGAAGGACGTCATGGACGTCGCCGGCGCGCTCGGCATGGACACCGCCGAGGCCCAGGCCGTGCCCGCGCAGACCCTCGGCACCATGGGCGCCAGCCCCCTCCAGATGGCCGGCGTGTACGCCACCCTCGACAACCACGGCATCAAGGTCACCCCCGGCATCCTCAAGAAGGCCGAGCACAACACCCGCCAGGTGAAGATCGCCGACCCCATCGGCGAACGCGTCCTGTCCCGCAGGGCCGCGGACACCGTCACCTCCGTCCTGACCGGCGTGGTCGGCGACGGAACGGCCCGCCAGGCCGTCGCGAACAACCCCAAGCGCAGCGGGCAGAAGGTCGCCGGCAAGACCGGCACCTCGGACGACAACAAGTCCGCCTGGTTCACCGGCTACACCCCCGACCTGGTCACCTCGGTCGGCCTGTTCGGCGAGGACGCCAAGACCCACAGCCAGACCAAGATGTACGGCGCCGGCGGCCTCCCGCGCGTCAACGGCGGTGGCTTCCCCGCGCAGATCTGGGCCTCGTACATGTTCGGCGTCACCCGGCCCGACGCCCGGTTCAGCCTGGACACCGACCAGGGCGCCGGCGTCCGGTCGACCCGGACGCCGACCCCCTCGGACACCCCGACCACCGAGGAACCGACGGACGAGCCCACCACCCAGGAACCGACCGACGAGCCCACCACCCAGGAACCGACCGACGACCCCACCACCCAGGAGCCGACGGACGAGCCGACCACCCAGAAGCCCACGACCGACCCCACGGGCCGGCCCACGGGCGGCATCACCCTCGACCCGTCCAAGCCGGACGACGAGGAGTAGGCCCGCAGGCGGCGCCGCGTCCTTCGAAGGACGCGGCGCTCAGCCGCGGTTCAGCTCGAACCAGACCACCTTGCCGGTGCTCAGCCGGGTCGCGCCCCAGCGCCGCGCCAGCCGGTTCACCAGATACAGCCCACGCCCGTCCTCGTCCGTGGCCCGCGCCTGCCGCAGCCGCGGCAACTGCGGCACGTCGTCGCCGACCTCGCAGCGCAGCACGTCCGTACGCAGCAGCCGCAGCGTCACCGGACGCGAGGCGTAGCGGACCGCGTTCGTCACGATCTCGCTGACCAGCAGCTCCACCGAGTCGCTGAGCTCCTCCAGCCCCCAGCCCGCCAGCGCGCCCCGCGCCAGCCGCCGGGCTTGCCCCGGCGCCGCGTCCTCGGGGTCCAGATGCCAGTACGCCACATCGCTCGGCGCGATCCCGTCGAACCGGGCGGCGAGCAGCGCGATGTCGTCGTCCCGGTCACCGGGACCGAGCATGTCCAGCACGTCGTCGCACAGCGCCTCCAGCGGCGGCGGATGGTCCGCGCCGGTCAGCCGGGCCGTCGCCGCGAGCTTCTCGCGCAGCTGCTCTATTCCGGTCCACACGTCGCGCAGCCGCGACTCCACCAGACCGTCGGTGTACAGCAGCAGCGTCGCCCCGGCCGGCGCGTCCAGCTCCACCGCCTCGAAGTCGACACCGCCGACCCCGATCGGCGCGCCCGCCGGCACCCGCAGCACCTCCGCGTGCCCGCCCAGATGCAGCAGCACCGGCGGCGGATGCCCCGCGTTGGCGATCGTGATGCGGTGCGAGACCGGGTCGTACACCGCGTACAGGCAGGTCGCCATCCGGTCGGTGCCCAGCCGCTGCGCCTGCTCGTCCAGATGGTGCAGCACCTCCTGCGGCGGCAGATCGAGACCCGCGAGGGTCTGCGCCGTCGTCCGTAGCTGGCCCATGATCGCGGCCGACGTCATGGAGTGCCCCATGACGTCACCCACCACCAGCGCCACCCGGCTGCCCGGCAGCGGGATGGCGTCGTACCAGTCACCGCCGACCCGCGCGGTCTCCGCGGCCGGCAGATAGCGCGAGGCCAGCCGCACACCCGTCGGCCGCGGCAGCGTCTCGGGCAGCATCGTGCGCTGCAACTCGTCCGCGATGTACGCCTCACGGCCGTACAGCACCGCCTTGTCGATGCCCAGCGCGCTGTGCGTGGCCAGCTGGGCCGCGACCAGCAGATCGTCCGGCTCGAACGCGAGCCGCTCCGGGCGGCGCAGGAACACCGCCGCGCCGATCACCCGGCGCCGCCCCCGCAGCGGGGCCAGGATCGCCCGCTGCCCGTCCGGGATGATCGACTCGCCCTCCTCGCCGAGGAGTTCCGGCAGCGCGGCCCGCGCGGCGGGCGCGTCCGCGAACACCGGCCGCACCCCGCGCAGCACCTCCGCGAGCGCGCCCCCGGGACGCACCTCGCACAGCTCCGCCGTCACCGACGACAGCCCGGCCAGCTCGGCCGGCTCCGCGGGCGGCGCCGGCGGCAGGAAGCCCTCGGTGTCCCGCTCCTCCGGGATACGGTCCGTGCGGCGCAGCCGCAGCACCACCGGCCCCGTCGGCCGTTCGTCACCGACCGGCAGCGGGTCCCGCAGATACACGAGGATCGCGTCGGAGAACGTCGGCACGGTCGCCCGGCACAGCCCCATCACGATCTCGTCCAGATCCAGACCGCGGGCGATCCGCCGCGTGGCGGCGCCCACGAACCGCAGCCGGTCCCCGTCCCGCCGCATCGGCGTGGGACGGCCCGGCTGCACCGGCTGGCCCGTGCGCCGCTCGGCGGACGCCGGGGGCTGCTCGGCGCCCGGCTGCGGGGGAATGGCCTCCGGCGCGGGCCGTGGCCGGTGCGCGTCGGGCTCGGCGACGGAGGGCTGCGCGTGCTCGGGACCGTTGCCGACGATGACTGGGGGCTCCTTGCTCGGGCCGGACGGTGCGGTGGTGCCCGGCGTGGAAGGGGTCTCTCCGGTGCGGGCCTGCGCGGGTAACGCGGCACCGCCACCGGAGGGGCGCGCGGACGCGGCGCGGGGCGCCGAGACACGCGCGAGCGCCCCGCGGGGCTCCGCGGGGTCGACGCCCGCCTCGGGGCGCTCGAAGGAGGTCGGCTGCTCCGTCACGCCTTTCGAATCCATCCGTCCGGGGCTGCGCGCCACGCGTGCAGTTCGTCCCGCCGAGACTCCGATACCCGGAATACATGCCCCAGGAACGGAAATCCCGCGTGACCAGAGGCAGTTCCTGTGCCACCGGTGCGGTGCCGGCGCCGGTCCGTGCCGGCGCCGCCCTGGTAACCCTCGCTCACGTCCTGCCGCCCCTCGGTGACGATCGGTCAAGCCCGGCGCTTCGTCCGTCAGTTGTCCCCGCGCGCCCGTGCGGAGGACGATCCTACGTTTCTTGCCGGGGGGCGCATCAAGGGTCTCACGACGACAGCCGCGCGGGCGTACGGTCCCAGTCCTCAGGCAAAGAAGGTACAGCCCAGGACGGATCGGGGCGCCAGTTCTGCCAGCCGTCGCGGAACGGCGGCCCCCACGCGCGGATCACCTCCACCGCCGCCTCCCCGGCCCGGCGCACCCGCCCGGCCAGCTCCTCGTCCACCAGCCCGTCCCGCCGGGCCTGCGCGAACTCGTCCTCGTCGCGCCAGTGCCAACTGCGGTCCGGGTGCACGGAGATGTCCAGGAAATGGTCCTCGGAGTCCACCCCGTCCGCCCAACGGGCCAGCGGCTCCTCCAGGTTCACGTACCAGTTCTTGAACCGCCATCCCGGCTCCCAGAACAGCCACACCGACCACGGCTCACCCGGCCGCGCCAGCTTCAGCACCCCGGTCCCGAACCAGCGGTCGCGCACGACGGTGCGCGGCTTGGTGTACCGGGTCCGCAGCGGCTCCGCGTGCACGGCCGTCCCGTCGCTCAGCACCGGCTTGACGCACTCCGTGCCCGGCGCGAGCCACACCGCCAGCAGCCGCTCGTCGTCGCGTACGACGGTGACGGGACGCACGATGTGGAAGCGCCGGCCCGCGTTCTCCCGGTACCGCCACAGGATCTGCGAGCCGGGGGCCCAGAAGCCCGTCGACCCGCCCGCTTCCACTTCCGTCGTCCCCGACCCGCCGTCTGCCATGCGGAGATATTAGGTGCCCCAGGCACACGCCGCTGCGAGACCGGTCACCGTTCACGCCTTCGTGACCAGCGTTACGGGCGTGTCATCCGCAGCACGTCCAGTGCCTCGTCCAACTGCTCCAGGGTCAGGTCGCCGCGCTCCACGTATCCGCCGTCCAGGACGACCTCGCGGATCGTCCGGCGCGAGGCGAGGGCCTCCTTGGCCACCTTGGCGGCCTCCTCGTACCCGATGTACTTGTTGAGCGGCGTGACGACCGACGGCGACGACTCCGCGTACTCGCGGGCCCGTTCGCGGTGCGCGACGATCCCGTCGACCGTGCGGTCCGCCAGCAGCCGGGAGACGTTCGCGAGGAGCCGCACCGACTCCAGGACGTTCTTCGCGATGACCGGCAGCATCACGTTCAGCTCGAAGTTGCCGGCCGCGCCCGCCGTGGCGACCGTGGCGTCGTTGCCGATCACCTGGGCGCAGACCATGAGCACGGCCTCCGGGATCACCGGGTTCACCTTGCCCGGCATGATCGACGACCCCGGCTGCAGATCGGGCAGGGAGATCTCGGCGAGCCCGGTGCGCGGCCCCGACGCCATCCAGCGCAGATCGTTCGCGATCTTCGTCAGCCCGACCGCGATGGTCCGCAGCTGCCCGCTGGTCTCCACGACACCGTCCCGGGCGCCCTGCGCCTCGAAGTGGTCGCGCGCCTCGGTCAGCGGCAGCCCGGTGACCCGGGCGACCTCCTCGATCACGGCGGCGGAGAATCCGGGCGGGGTGTTGATGCCGGTGCCGACGGCCGTGCCGCCCAGCGGCAGCTCGGCGAGCCGGGGCAGCGAGGCCCGCAGCCGCTCGACGCCGTACCGCACCTGGGCCGCGTACCCGCCGAACTCCTGACCGAGTGTCACGGGCGTGGCGTCCATCAGATGCGTCCGCCCCGACTTCACGACGTCGGCGAACTCCCCGGCCTTGCGCTCCAGGGCCGCCGCGAGGTGTTCCAGCGCCGGGATCAGGTCCCGGGTGACCGCGGCGGTGGCCGCGATGTGGATCGAGGAGGGGAAGACGTCGTTGGACGACTGGGAGGCGTTGACGTGGTCGTTCGGGTGCACGTCCCGGCCGAGCCGCTCGGTCGCCAGGGTCGCGACGACCTCGTTGGTGTTCATGTTGGACGAGGTGCCGGACCCCGTCTGGAACACGTCGACGGGGAAGTGCTCGTCCCAGCGGCCCTCGGCGACCTCCGCGGCCGCCTCCTGGATCGCCTCGGCGACGTCCTTGTCGAGCACCCCGAGCCGCGCGTTCACCTTCGCCGCGGCGCCCTTGATCCGGGCCAGCGCCTCGATGTGGGCCCGCTCGATGCGCTGCCCGGAGACGGGGAAGTTCTCCACGGCCCGCTGGGTCTGGGCCCGCCACTTGGCGTGCGCGGGCACCCGCACCTCGCCCATCGAGTCGTGCTCCGTGCGGTACCCGGTCCTGTCCTGCTCGTCGGTCATCGACGATCACCTCCACGTGTCACAGCGCCGGCACCCCGACCACTGTTCCCCGTGGAGGCGATTCGTCACGGACCGCTCAGGCGAGTCCGGGGCCGCGTACCGGAATGGACGTGAAGGTCGGCGCGGGCGCCGGGTCCTGGAAGAAGTCGTTGCCCTTGTCGTCGACGACCACGAACGCCGGGAAGTCCTCGACCTCGATCTTCCAGACCGCCTCCATGCCGAGCTCCTCGTACTCCAGGACCTCGACCTTCTTGATGCAGTCCTGGGCGAGACGGGCGGCCGGGCCGCCGATGGAGCCGAGGTAGAAGCCGCCGTGGGAGGCGCACGCGTCGGTGACCTGCTTGCTGCGGTTGCCCTTGGCGAGCATCACCTTGGAGCCGCCCGCGGCCTGGAACTGCTCGACGTAGGAGTCCATGCGGCCGGCCGTCGTCGGGCCGAAGGAGCCGGACGCGTAGCCCTCGGGGGTCTTCGCGGGACCGGCGTAGTACACCGGGTGGTCCTTGAGGTACTGCGGCATCTCCTCGCCCGCGTCCAGCCGCTCCTTGATCTTGGCGTGCGCGATGTCGCGGGCCACGACCAGCGGGCCGGTCAGGGACAGGCGGGTCTTGACCGGGTACTTCGTCAGCTCGGCCAGGATGGTGTCCATCGGCTGGTTCAGGTCGATCTTCACGACGTCACCGGACTCGTCCAGGTGCTCGTCGGTGGTGTCCGGCAGGAAGCGCGCCGGGTCGGTCTCCAGCTGCTCCAGGAAGACGCCCTCGGCGGTGATCTTCGCGACGGCCTGGCGGTCGGCGGAGCAGGACACGGCGATGGCGACCGGGCAGGAGGCGCCGTGCCGGGGGAGGCGCACCACGCGGACGTCGTGGCAGAAGTACTTGCCGCCGAACTGCGCGCCGATGCCGATCTTCTGCGTCAGCTCGAAGACCTTCTCCTCCAGCTCCTTGTCCCGGAAGCCGTGGCCCAGCTCGGAGCCCTCGGCGGGGATCTCGTCCAGGTAGTGCGCGGAGGCGTACTTGGCGGTCTTGAGGGCGTACTCGGCGGAGGTGCCGCCGACGACGATGGCCAGGTGGTACGGCGGGCAGGCGGCCGTACCGAGGGAGCGGATCTTCTCCTCCAGGAACTTCATCATGGAGGCCTCGTTCAGGACGGCCTTGGTCTCCTGGTAGAGGAACGACTTGTTGGCGGAGCCGCCGCCCTTGGCCATGAACAGGAACTTGTAGGCGCCGCCGTCGGTCGCGTACAGCTCGATCTGCGCCGGGAGGTTGGAGCCGGTGTTCTTCTCCTCCCACATGGTGAGGGGAGCCATCTGCGAGTAGCGCAGGTTCAGGTTCTTGTAGGCGTCGTAGATGCCCTTGGAGAGGGCCTTCTCGTCCTCGCCCGCGGTGAGCACGTTCTGGCCGCGCTTGCCCATGACGATCGCGGTGCCGGTGTCCTGGCACATCGGCAGGACGCCCGCGGCCGCGATGTTCGCGTTCTTCAGCAGGTCCAGGGCGACGAACTTGTCGTTGCTGGACGCCTCCGGGTCGTCGATGATCCGGCGGAGCTGGGCGAGGTGGGCGGGGCGCAGATAGTGCTGGATGTCGTGGATGGCCTCCTCGGCGAGCTTGCGCAGCGCCTCCGGCTCCACCTGGAGGAAGGTGCGCCCGTCCGGTCCCTCGACCGTGGAGACGCCCTCGGAGGTCACCAGCCGGTACGGGGTGGTGTCCTCTCCCATGGGGAGCAGATCGGTGTACGCGAACTCAGGCATCTCGCCCATTCCTCACTCGACAGACAGCGGCTGGCCTCCGTTGGCAGCGCCCACCAGCCTAGGACCTGCCTCCGACGGCGAGCCTGTGAGGTCCGGCTCAGTTCGGTGACCGCCGGACGAATCGACCCAGGGGTATCGCGATCTATCGTGTTTCGGTACGCTGCTGCCGTGGACCTTCAGAAGCGCACCGCGCCCGCCCCCGCCGCCGAGCTCCGCGCCTCCGACGCCGACCGTGACCGCATCGCCGACATCCTGCGCGACGCCCTGGCCGAGGGGCGCCTGACCGCCGACGAGCACGCCGAGCGGGTCGAGGGCGTCCTCGCGGCCAGGACGGTCGGCGAGCTGGAGGTGTTCGTCCGGGACCTGCCCGCCGGGCATCCGCGCCGCACCGCCCCGGCGGCCGCGCGCCCGGTCCCGGCGCCCGTCCCGGCCGACGCCGACGACCACGTGGTCGCCGTGTTCAGCAGCGCCGTGCGCAAGGGGCGCTGGCGCGCGGGCCGGCGCATCCACGCGTACGCCGTGTTCGGCAGTGTGGAGATCGACCTCAGCGAGGCCCTCTTCCAGTACCAGCACATCGTGATCCGGGCGTGGTCGGTCTTCGGCAGCGTCGAGGTCCGCGTCCCGGAGAACGTGTCGCTGCGCGGCACCGGCGGCGGTGTGCTCGGCTCCTTCGAGGTGGACCATCTCGACGCGGAGGACCCGGACGCGCCGGTCGTCCATGTCGACGGCTGGGCCGTGCTCGGCAGCATCGAGGGCCGGCCGCGGCGCGGGAAGCTGGTCGCGGACATCCTGGACCGGGTGCACCGCAAGGTCGACCGGGGGTTGCGCCGGCACCTCGAGCACTGACGTCTCGACCGTTGGCGTCCGTGAACCGGACGGGCCGGTTCCTGTGGCCGGCGCCCTCGCCCGGGCGCGCGCGGCGGCCCGGGAACCAGCGGTTCGGAACTCCCTGCATAGGCACGCGTACAGCGGGTAGACCTTGTCGCATCGTCTCTCGCTCGCGAAGCCGTCGTCAGGAGTAGACCGTGCTGCAACCGCCGCATTCGTCCCTGCAGGTAGCCGCCGTTCCGGCCCAGCGGGTGCCAGCGCGAGACAGGGACCAGGACGCCCCCTGGCACACCGAGGCGGTGTGCCGGCGCGACGAGGCGGGCCTGTTCTTCGCCCCGTCCAAGGAGCCCACCGCGGCCCGCCTGTCCCGCGAGGAGGCGGCCAAGCGGGTCTGTGCCCGCTGTCCGGTCATGGTGGAGTGTCGTGAGCACGCGCTGCTCCAGCCCGAGCCGTACGGCGTGTGGGGCGGACTGACCGCGGCCGAGCGCCGTGTGGTCCTCGCCCGGCGCCGCCGCCGCGAGATGGAGCTGAAGAAGACGGTGGGCGCCGCGAACCGCATAGCCCAGGCCGGCTGAGACACGACGCGAAAGGGCGCCCCCTCCGCACCGGGGGCGCCCTTGCCGCTCAGCGGTACCGCCGCGCCGTCACTTCGCCCTGTCGAAGTCGATGGCGCTGTAGGCCCGCAGCTTGCTGAGCCGGTGCTCGGAGTCGATCCGGCGCACCGTGCCCGACTTGGACCGCATGACGATCGAGTCGGTCGTCGCGGTCTCGGACCGGTAGCGCACGCCGCGCAGCAGCTCGCCGTCGGTGATGCCGGTCGCGACGAAGAAGACGTTGTCCCCGGCGACCAGGTCGTCCGTCATCAGGACGCGGTCCAGGTCGTGCCCGGCGTCGATCGCGCGCTGCCGCTCCTCGTCGTCCTTCGGCCACAGCTTGCCCTGGATGGTGCCGCCGAGGCACTTCACGGCGCAGGCCGAGATGATGCCCTCGGGGGTGCCGCCGACGCCGAGCAGCATGTCGACGCCGGTGCCCTCGCGCAGCGCGTAGATGGAGCCGGCGACGTCGCCGTCGGAGATCAGCTTGATGCGCGCGCCGGCGTCCCGGATCTCCTTGATGATCCCTTCGTGCCGGGGCCGGTCCAGGATGACGACGGTGACGTCCTCCGGGGTGGACCGCTTGGCCTTGGCGACCCGGCGGATGTTGACCCCGACGGGCGCGTCGATGTCGACGAAGTCGGCGGCCTCGGGGCCGGTGACGAGCTTGTCCATGTAGAAGACGGCCGACGGGTCGAACATGGAGCCCCGGTCGGCCGCGGCGAGCACGGAGATGGCGTTGGGCATGCCCTTGGCGGTGAGCGTGGTTCCGTCGATCGGGTCGACGGCGATGTCGCACTCCGGCCCGGTCCCGTCGCCGACCCGCTCCCCGTTGAAGAGCATGGGCGCCTCGTCCTTCTCGCCCTCACCGATGACGACGACGCCGTTCATCGACACGGTGTGGACGAGGGTCCGCATGGCGCGCACCGCGGCGCCGTCGGCGCCGTTCTTCTCGCCGCGGCCGACCCAGCGGCCCGCCGCCATCGCGGCCGCCTCGGTCACACGGACCAGTTCCAGGGCCAGGTTGCGGTCGGGGGCCTCGCTCGGTACTTCGAGTTCGGACGGCAGATGATGATGATTCTCGGTCATCGGAGCGCACCTTTCTGATACGACGACGGCCGGATGAGGGTGACGGGCCTGACTCTATCCCCGGGCGGACAGAATGAGCAGGGGGCCCCACGGATGAGCAGAGCGGGCACCTGCGACGATAGGGGACGTGGCTGGTTCGAAGGTTAAGCAGAAGTCGGTCCGCAACATGGTCCTCTCCCTCGCGGTGACCGTGCTCGCGGCGGGAGTCGTCTATCTCTTCGTGCCGCACGACGACGGCACGCCCGACCTCCCGCGGGTCGACTACCGCGTCGAGCTGCTCACGGCCCGCCGGGCCGCGTCCTACCCGGTGGTGGCGCCGCAGGGACTGCCCGACACGTGGAAGCCGACCTCCGTGCGGTTCCAGGGCGACAAGTTCGACGCCTGGCACCTCGGCTATCACACCCCGAACGGCGGCTATGTGCAGGTCCAGCAGTCGATGGAGAAGCCGGACGACTTCATCGAGCAGGCCAGCCAGGGCGCCCACAGGACCGATGTCACCGAGCGGATCGGCGACCGCACCTGGACCCGCTACACCGGCGGCCGCTACGACGCCCTGGTCTCCCGCGAGGACGGCGCGACGACCGTGGTCGCCGGCACCGGCTCGTTCGACCAGCTGACGCGGATGGCGAAGGCGCTGCGCGCCGAGTGACCCCCTGAGCGCGGCGAAGGCCCCCGGCGTGACGCCGGGGGCCTTCGTCATGGGCGGCGGGCCCGTGGGGGGCCGGAGCGCCGGGTCAGATCGTGGTGACGACCTCGTCGTACGCCAGGCGCGGGGAGCGCGGGTACCAGGCGTCCGGGCCGGGGCGGCCGATGTTGACGACCATCAGCGGGGTGTGGTCGTCGTCCAGGAACTCCTTGCGGACGCCCTCGAAGTCGAAGCCGGTCATCGGGCCGGCGGCCAGCCCGGCGGCGCGGACGCCGACGATGAAGTACGCGGCCTGGAGGGCGCCGTTCAGTGCGGCGCTGTTCTCGCGGACCACGCGGTCGCCGAAGACGGCGTCCTTGGCCTGCGGGAAGTGCGGGAAGAGGACCGGCAGCTCCTCGTGGAACTCGTTGTCCGCGGAGAGGATGGCGACCAGGGGGGCGGTGGCGGTCTTCTGCCGGTTGCCCTCGGCCATGTGGGCGACCAGGCGCTCGCGGGCCTCGGCGGAGCGGACCAGCGTGACGCGCAGCGGGGACTGGTTCATGGAGGTCGGGCCGTACTTGACCAGGTCGTAGATGGCCTGGACCTGCTCGTCGGTCACCGGCTCGTCGGTGAAGGAGTTCGCGGTGCGGGCCTCGCGGAACAGCAGGTCCTGAGCGGCGGGATCGAGGACGAGAGACATGCGGAACCTTCTCGGTGGTGCGGTGTGGGGGTACCGCACGGGGGCCGCGCGGCACGCGTAAACGGACCGGGGACCGCTTACGCGAGCGAGCGTACGCGAGACAAGTTCAATGTTCAACAAAGGGGCGGGTCCCGGTGATCGTCGTCACAGAACCCACCCCTTCGCGTTCCGGGATACGGGCGGCGGCGTCAGTCGTCGCCGCCCTCCTCCTGCCCGTCCCCGGCCTCCTCCTCGGCGAGCGCCGCGTCCAGGCGCGCCCGCGCCCCGTCCAGCCAGCGCCGGCACACCTTCGCCAGCTCCTCGCCCCGCTCCCAGAGCGCGAGCGACTCCTCCAGCGTCGTGCCGCCCGCCTCCAGCCGCCGTACGACCTCGATCAGCTCGTCCCGGGCCTGCTCGTAGCCGAGGGCCTCTTCCACCTTGCCGGTCATGCGCCCACCCTATGCATCGCTTCCTGCGTCGCTTCCTGCGTCGACTCGTACGGAGAACTCGCCCTCGGCGACCCGGGCGCGCAGCACCTCGCCCGCCGCCACCTCGCCGGGATCCCGCACCGCGTGCCCGTCGTTGCGCTGCAGCACGGCGTACCCGCGCTTCAGGGTCGCCGCCGGGGACAGCGCCACCACGCGCGCGTGCGTGTGCGTCAGCTCGGACGCCGCCCGGTCCAGCGCGTGGCCCAGGGACCTGCGGCCGCGGTCGAGGAGCGACGCCACATGGTCGCCCCGCTCGTCGATCATCCGGTGCGGATCCTCTATCGAGGGGCGCGCGAGAGCGTGCGCGAGCCCCCGCTCCTCCCGGTCGACGTACGCCTCCACGCACCGCCGCGCCCGGTCGCGCAGCATCCGCACCCGCTCGTACTCCTCGCCGACGTCCGGGACGACCTTCTTCGCGGCGTCCGTCGGCGTGGAGGCGCGCAGGTCGGCGACCAGGTCCAGCAGCGGGTTGTCCGGCTCGTGCCCGATCGCGGACACGACGGGCGTACGGCAGGCCGCCACGGCCCGCACCAGCTGCTCGTCGGAGAACGGCAGCAGGTCCTCCACGCTGCCGCCGCCCCGCGCGACGATGATCACGTCCACGTCGTCGAGGGCGTCCAGCTCCTTGACCGCCTGCACGACCTGCGGCACCGCGTGCACACCCTGCACCGGGACGTTGCGCACCTCGAAACGGACGGCGGGCCAGCGGTGCCGCGCGTTCTCCAGGACGTCCCGCTCGGCGGCGGACGCCCGCCCGCACACCAGGCCGACGAGCTGCGGCAGGAACGGCAGCGCCCTCTTGCGCTCCGGAGCGAACAAACCCTCCGCGGCCAGCGACTTCTTCAGCATCTCCAGCCGGGCCAGCAGCTCCCCGACCCCGACCGGCTTGATCTCGGCGGCCCGCAGGGACAGCTGCCCGCGCGGCGCGTACCACTCGGGCTTCGCCAGCACCACGACCCGCGCGCCCTCGCTCACCACGTCCGCCACCGCGTCGAACACCTGCCGATAGCAGGTCACGCTCACCGAGATGTCGTACGACGGGTCGCGCAGCGTCAGGAACACCACGCCCGCGCCGGGCCGCCGCGACAACTGGGTGATCTGCCCCTCCACCCACACCGCGCCGAGCCGGTCGATCCACCCGCCGATGAGCCGGGACACCTCACCGACGGGCAGCGGGGACTCGGGCGACGTGTTCACAGCCATGCGGCGAGCGTAACGGCCGCCACCGACAACACCCCCGCCCCGGCGCGGGGCGCGGACACCGGCCCCCGCGCGCCGCCTCCCGCCCCGCGCACCCCATCACGCCCCCACCGCGACTCCCGCGATCTTCGGGGCGGCGTACGCACCCTTACGATGGGACGCATGACTGCTTCGTCTGGCCGCCGTGTCCTGCTCGCCGCCCCCCGTGGCTACTGCGCGGGTGTGGACCGCGCCGTGATCGCCGTCGAGAAGGCCCTGGAGCAGTACGGCGCTCCGGTCTACGTCCGGCACGAGATCGTCCACAACAAGTACGTCGTGCAGACCCTGGAGAAGAAGGGCGCCATCTTCGTCGAGCGCACGGAGGAGGTGCCGCCGGGCAACATCGTGATGTTCTCCGCCCACGGCGTCGCCCCCGTCGTCCACGAGGAGGCCGCCCGCGGCCGGCTCGCCACCATCGACGCGACCTGCCCGCTGGTCACCAAGGTCCACAAGGAAGCGGTCCGGTTCGCCAACGAGGACTACGACATCCTCCTCATCGGGCACGAGGGCCACGAGGAGGTCATCGGCACCTCCGGCGAGGCCCCCGAGCACATCCAGCTCGTCGACGGCCCCGCCGACGTCGCCAAGGTCGAGGTCCGCGACGAGTCCAAGGTCGTCTGGCTCTCCCAGACCACCCTCTCCGTCGACGAGACCATGGAGACCGTCGACGCCCTCAAGGAGAAGTTCCCGCAGCTGATCTCGCCGCCCAGCGACGACATCTGCTACGCCACGCAGAACCGCCAGCTCGCCGTGAAGCAGATGGGCGCCGAGGCCGACCTCGTCATCGTCGTCGGCTCCCGCAACTCCTCCAACTCCAAGCGTCTGGTGGAGGTCGCCAAGCTGGCGGGCTCCCGCGCGGCGTACCTGGTGGACTTCGCCGACGAGATCGAGGAGGCCTGGCTGGACGGTGTCACGACCGTCGGCGTCACCTCGGGCGCCTCGGTGCCGGAGGTCCTGGTCGAGCAGGTCCTGGAGTGGCTGTCCCAGCGCGGCTTCGAGGACGTCGAGATCGTCAAGGCGGCCG
The DNA here is from genome assembly GCF_008973465.1 of Streptomyces sp. SS1-1. Taxonomy (NCBI): domain Bacteria; kingdom Bacillati; phylum Actinomycetota; class Actinomycetes; order Kitasatosporales; family Streptomycetaceae; genus Streptomyces; species Streptomyces sp. SS1-1. Next base: position 4,615,000 of record NZ_WBXN01000004.1, read on the forward strand.
AGGAGTCCATCACGTTCTCCCTGCCCAAGGAGCTGCGCCGCGACCTGCGCGAGGAGGCGGCCACGCTCATCGCCGAGCGCACCGGTTCCGCGACCGGTGAGTGACCGTCAGTCGTCCGTCGTAACGTAGGGCCATGCAGATCTTCGGCTTGGACATCGGCGGATCCGGGATCAAGGGCGCCCCGGTGGACCTCGACAAGGGCGACCTGGCCCAGGAGCGCCACAAGGTGCTCACCCCGCACCCGGCGACCCCCGACGGGGTCGCCGACGGTGTGCTCCAGGTCGTCGAGCACTTCGGCTGGACCGGCCCGGTCGGCCTCACCTTCCCCGGTGTGGTGACCGACGGCTCCACGATCCGCACCGCGGCGAACGTCGACAAGGGCTGGATCGACACGGACGCGCGCGCGTTGTTCGGCGAGCGCCTCGGCGGCCTCCCGGTGACCGTGGTCAACGACGCCGACGCCGCCGGGGTCGCCGAGATGCACTTCGGTGCCGGGCGCGGCCGCAAGGGCACGGTCTTCCTGCTCACCTTCGGCACGGGCATCGGCAGCGCCCTCTTCTACGACGGCCGCCTCGTCCCCAACACCGAACTCGGCCACCTCGAACTGAACGGCCACGACGCGGAGAAGCGCGCCTCCAGCAAGGCCAAGGAGGACGAGGACCTGACGTGGGAGCACTGGGCCCGCCGCGTCCAGAAGTACCTCGCGCACGTCGAGATGCTGTTCTCGCCCGAACTGTTCATCATCGGCGGCGGCGTCAGCCGCAAGGCCCACAAGTTCCTGCCCCACATCGAGGGCATCCGCGCGGAGATCGTCCCGGCCCAGCTGCAGAACAACGCGGGGATCGTGGGAGCGGCGATGCACGCGGCGGAGACGGCGGTCACCGGCTAGGCACCACCGGTGCGCGCGGGCGGTCGGCTGGTCGTCCGTCAGTCCGCAGGGCCCCGCGCCGCCGCCCGGCGGGCCACCAGCCGGACCCGGCGTACCAGGACGACGACGCCGGCGAGGAGTGTGCCGCCGTACAGCCAGCCGGCCTCGGTCGCGAGGGCGGTCACCAGGCCCATCAGGTGACCGCCGAAGCCGCCGCTGTGGTCGGCCGCCGGGAGCAGCCCCAGCGCGAACGCGTTCGGCACGACGACGGGCGCGGTCAGCAGGTCGCCCTCCCGCACCCACAGCGCGGTCAGCACGCACACCGGCAGGAACAGCACGCTGTACAGGCCCAGCGAACCGGACAGCGCGGAGTCGAGGAAACCGAGCAGCAGCATCGCCGCCCCGCAGAACAAGCCGCTGCCCAGCCCGGTCAGGCGTGGGTTGGGCAGCCGTCCGCCGGTCGCGGGCGCCGGGGCCGGACCCGGCCGCCGTACCGCCCCGGCCGGGCGGGAGGGGACGGGCCGGCGCTGGGCGACGGGCCGCATGGCCGGAGCTGGCCGGGCGCCGTCGCGCCGCGGTGGACGCGGGTCCCGGGCCGCCGACGCGGCCTGCGCGGACCGGGACAGACCCTGCGGCGACCGCGCGGACCGGGAGGCCGCGCTCGCGGACCCTCCGGAACGGGACCGCGCGGGCCAGGCGGACCGCCGCCCGGCCCCGCCGCCACCTCCCGCGTCCCGCTCGCCCACACCGCGCCTCGTCCGGCCCTCGCCCCGCTCCACCGTGTCCCCGTCCGCCTCGACATCCGCATCCGCTCGCGCGCCGCGTACCCGCCCTCGCCCCGTGGGGAACCCCGCGCACCTCGTGGCGGTCCGTGCCCGGCGGGTCGCGCCCCGTGTCGCTCCCGCCCCCCAACCTAGGGCGCCGCACGGGGTCCGGCGGGCGACGGACACGCCCGGGGGCGCACCTTGGCCAGGTGTTCGACGGCACGCCGGGGGCGGGCCCGGCACGCCGTAGACTGGTGGATCGGCCCCAACCCCAGTCCTCATCTCTCACGTACGGGAAGTCGCAACGTGTCGCTCACGATCGGAATCGTCGGTCTGCCGAATGTCGGCAAGTCGACCCTGTTCAACGCCCTGACCAAGAACGACGTGCTGGCGGCCAACTACCCGTTCGCCACGATCGAGCCCAATGTCGGTGTCGTGGGCGTCCCGGACGCGCGGCTGACGAAGTTGGCCGAGATCTTCGGGTCCCAGCGGATCCTCCCGGCGACCGTCGACTTCGTCGACATCGCGGGCATCGTGCGCGGCGCCTCCGAGGGCGAGGGCCTGGGCAACAAGTTCCTGGCGAACATCCGTGAGTCCGACGCGATCTGCCAGGTCATCCGCGCCTTCAAGGACGAGAACGTCGTCCACGTCGACGGCAAGGTCTCGCCGAAGGACGACATCGAGACGATCAACACCGAGCTGATCCTCGCCGACCTCCAGACCATCGAGAAGGTCCTGCCGCGCCTCCAGAAGGAGTCGCGGATCAAGAAGGACATCGCGCCGAAGGTGAAGGCCGTCGAGGAGGCCAAGGAGATCCTGGAGAAGGGCGAGACCCTGTTCTCCGCGGGCATCGTCCAGGGCTCCGGCAACGAGGAGCTCCTGCACGACCTGCACCTGCTGACCACCAAGCCCTTCCTCTACGTCTTCAACGTCGACGAGGACGAGCTGGTCGACGACGACTTCAAGGCCGAGCAGCGCGCCCTGGTCGCCCCCGCCGAGGCGATCTTCCTCAACGCCAAGCTGGAGGCGGACCTCGCCGAGCTCGACGAGGAGGACGCCATGGAGCTCCTGGAGTCGGTCGGCGCCGAGGAGCCCGGCCTCGCCACCCTGGCCCGCGTCGGCTTCAACACCCTCGGCCTGCAGACCTACCTGACGGCCGGCCCCAAGGAGTCCCGGGCCTGGACGATCAAGAAGGGCGCCACCGCCCCCGAGGCCGCCGGTGTCATCCACACCGACTTCCAGAAGGGCTTCATCAAGGCGGAGGTCATCTCCTTCGAGGACCTGGTCGAGACCGGCTCGGTCGCCGAGGCCCGCGCGAAGGGCAAGGCGCGCATGGAGGGCAAGGACTACGTCATGCAGGACGGCGACGTGGTGGAGTTCCGCTTCAACGTCTGACACGTCCCGGCGAAGGCCGCCCGACCCGCGGCAGAGCGGTGTCGGGCGGCCTTCGCGCTCCGCGCAGAGTCGGCCGGCATCGTCGGAGCGATCCGTGTATGCCTACGGGATCGTGCGGCGGTGCACCGGACGGGGTGGGTGCTCGCGCGCGGTGGGAGGATGCGGGGGAAGGACGGGGAGGACGGGGCGGGATGGGGCGTAGTGAGCGGGAGGCGGTCGCCGGGGGGCGGCGGCTGTACGAGGCGGCGCGGGCGGTGGTCGACGACCACGCGCGGGCCGTGGCCGCCGTGCACGCGGCTCTGGAGCCGATCCACGGCGAGCTCGTACGGCATGAGCTGGACGGCATCCCGGTCGCCCGGCTGAAGGAGCTCACCGAGGGTCGGCTGCGGCTGGGCGAGGTGGAGAAGGGCGGTTTCCGTACGGTCGGGCAGGTCCTCGACGCCGGCTCCTACCGGCTGCGGCAGCTGCCCGGAGTCGGCCGGCAGACCGCCGACCAGACCGTGGCCGCCGCACGCCGCATCGCCGACGCCGTACGGGACACCGTCGCCGTGCACATCGACGTCGACCAGCCGGAGCCGCGGACCACCGCCCTGGTCGTGGCCCTCCACGTGCTCGTGGAGGCCGGACCCGAGGCGCGCCGGGCCGTCGAGACCGCCGCCGCGCTGGTGAAACGGCTCGGCCCGCTGCTCACCGAGGCGGCCCCCGCGGCCGGGCGGCTGCGCATGCTGTTCGCCGGGCGGGCCGGCCGGGAGCGGGCGGTCGCCGCCGTGGCGGAGATCCGTACGGCGACGGAGCGGGCGGACGCAGACGGTGTGCCCGGGCTGCTCGCCCAGGCGTCGGTGGACCTGCTGCGCCGCCCGGACTCCGACGTCGCCGCCCTGGTCGACTTCGAGCTGCGCTCCGCCGAGTACTACAGCCTGCTCGCCGAGGTGTCGGGCCGCGCCCCCGACCCGGCCGCCGCCGAGGGCTTCCTGCCGGACGAGGTGGCCGACCGGGTGCGGGCCCAGTCGCTGGACGACACCCACCGCCGGGTGTCGCTGCGCGGCTACCAGGCGTTCGGCACCCGGTTCGCGCTCGCGCAGCGCCGGGTGATCATCGGCGACGAGATGGGGCTCGGCAAGACGATCCAGGCCATCGCCGCGCTGGCCCACCTCGCCGCGCGCGGCGAGACCCACTTCCTGGTGGTGTGCCCGGCCAGCGTGCTCATCAACTGGACCCGGGAGACCGAGAAGCGCAGCACGCTGCGGGTGACCCCGGTGCACGGCCCCGACCGGCGGGACGCGTTCGCCGACTGGAAGGAGCGGGGTGGCGTCGCCGTCACCACCTTCGACGCCCTGCGCGGCTTCCCGGTCCCCGGCACCGGTGAGCTCGGCATGCTCGTCGTCGACGAGGCGCACTACGTCAAGAACCCGAACACGCGCCGCGCCGGCGCCGTCTCCGCCTGGGCCGGGACCTGTGACCGTGTGCTGTTCCTGACCGGCACGCCCATGGAGAACCGGGTCGAGGAGTTCCGCAGCCTGGTGCGCATCCTGCAGCCGGACCTCGCCGAGCGCGTCGACGAGCACGACGGCGTCGCGGGCTCGAAGGCGTTCCGCAAGGCGGTCGCGCCCGTCTATCTGCGCCGCAACCAGCAGGACGTCCTCACCGAACTCCCCGCGCTCCAGCACACCGACGAGTGGGAGGAGCCCAGCGCGCGGGACGAGGAGGCGTACCGGGAGGCCGTGCAAGCCGGCAACTTCATGGCCATGCGCAGGGCCGCGTACGCCCGCCCCGAGGGCTCGGCGAAGCTGGAGCGGCTGCGGGAGATCGTCGAGGAGGCCGCCGAGAACGGGCACAAGGCCGTGGTGTTCTCGGCGTTCCGCAGCGTCCTGGGCACGGTCCAGGAGGCCCTCGGGAAGAGCGACGAGGGGCATGTCTTCGGGCCGCTCACCGGCAGCGTGCCGCCCGCCCGCCGGCAGCGGCTCGTGGACGACTTCGCCGCCGCGCCCGGTCACGCGGTGCTGCTCGCGCAGATCGAGGCCGGGGGAGTGGGCCTGAACATGCAGGCCGCGTCCGTGGTCATCCTGTGCGAGCCGCAGTTGAAGCCGACCATCGAGCACCAGGCGGTCGCCCGCGCCCACCGCATGGGGCAGGTCCGCTCGGTCCGGGTGCACCGCCTGCTGTGCACGGGCGGCGTGGACGAGCGCCTGGTCCGGCTCCTGGAGAACAAGTCCCGCCTCTTCGACGCCTACGCCCGCCGCAGCTCGGTCGCCGAGTCGACCCCGGACGCGGTGGACGTCTCCGACCTCGGCCTGGCCCGCCGCATCGTCGAGGAGGAACAGGCCCGCCTGGGCACGACACCGAGGCGGGAACCGGCCACCGAGGACGCGTGAGCGCTGCGCCGGCCTTACGGGGGGCGGCGGACGTGCCGTTCGTATGTCGGCGCTCGGCGCGGGAGGGTCCGGGGGTAGGTCGGGGTTCGCCGTCTGCGGGACCCTCGGCCGGTGTCGCCGGACCGGTCCGTGGCGCGTCGTCGGAGGTCGGCGGCGGCCCGTGCCTCGCACGCGCCGAGGCTCCCGGCGAGGGCGGCGGCCGTCATCCTGGCCGCGCTGGAGGCGGAGCTGACCGCGCTGCGGCTGCCGCTCGGGGCCGCTCGGGGACGACGGCGCGGGCGCGGTTCTCGGCCATCTCGACCAGGTCCGCGAGGGCATCGCGCCCTGGGAGGAGAGCGCGCGGTCGACGGCGTTCGACGCCTGACCGGGCGGCTCCCGCCTCTCCAACTGCCCTGCGTGAGCCGGTCGTCGGACGACTGGCTCACGCAGGGCCCTTGTGCAATTCCTGTAGAGGCCTCAATCTTTCGGCTGGCGCACGGACGCCGTCCGGACTTGACATGATCATGCCCTTCGTTGGGTCATCCCCTTCCGCAGGGCGTCCCTCGTCGTTCCGTGCCACCCCACGCCGGCGCACCACCGATTGAGGAGGAACCCTCAGATGGCAGTGATGCGTACCCCCCAGCGCACGACCCGCCGAAGACTGGCCCTGTTCAGCGCGGCGGCGACCGCGGTCCTCACCGCGGGCCTCGTCACCGCTCTCCCCGCCCAGGCCGCACCCGAGGGCCACGTCCAGTACGCGGGCGCGGCGAACGCCGTGGCGGACAGCTACATCGTCACCCTCAAGGCCGACCGGGCCCGTTCGGACTCGAAGACGGCCCGCGCCCTCGTCGAGCGCTACGGCGCCGGCATCGAGCGCACCTACCGCACGGCCCTCAACGGCTACGAGGTCGAGGCGTCCGAGACCGAGGCCGCGCGGCTCGCCGCCGACCCGGCCGTCGCCTCCGTCGTCCAGAACCGCACGTTCCACGTCGAGGGCACCCAGCCCAGCCCGCCCTCCTGGGGCCTGGACCGCATCGACCAGAGGAACCTGCCGCTCAACAACTCCTACACGTACCCGGACTCGGCCGGGCAGGGCGTGACGGCGTACATCATCGACACCGGAGTCCGCATCACCCACCAGGACTTCGGCGGCCGCGCCTCCTACGGCTACGACGCCATCGACAACGACAACACCGCCCAGGACGGCCACGGCCACGGCACGCATGTCGCGGGCACGGTCGCCGGGTCCTCGTACGGCGTCGCCAAGAAGGCGAAGATCGTCGGCGTGCGCGTGCTGGACAACTCCGGTTCGGGCACGACCGCCCAGGTCGTCGCCGGCATCGACTGGGTCGCCCGGAACGCCGTGAAGCCGGCCGTCGCCAACATGTCCCTCGGCGGAGGCGCCGACTCCGCCCTCGACACGGCCGTACGCAACGCCATCGCCTCCGGTGTCACCTTCGCCGTGGCCGCCGGCAACGAGTCGACCAACGCCTCCACCAAGTCGCCCGCCCGCGTCACCGAGGCGATCACGGTCGGCGCGACGACCTCCTCCGACGCCCGGGCGAGCTACTCCAACTACGGCACGGTGCTGGACCTGTTCGCGCCCGGCTCGTCCATCACCTCGTCCTGGAACAGCAGCGACTCGGCGACCAACACCATCTCCGGCACGTCGATGGCGACCCCGCACGTCGCGGGCGCCGCCGCGCTGTACCTCGCCGACAACCCCACGGCCACCCCGGCGCAGGTCGCCTCGGCCCTGACGGCGTCCGCCACGAGCGGTGTCGTCGGCAGCCCCGGCACGGGCTCGCCCAACCGCCTGCTGTACGTCGGCGGCGGCACGACCACCCCGCCCGGTCCGCGCTTCGAGAACACCACGGACTACGCCATCGCCGACAACGCCACCGTCGAGTCCCCGGTGACCGTCTCCGGCGTCTCCGGCAACGCCCCCTCGGCCCTCGCCGTCGAGGTGCACATCGTCCACACCTACATCGGTGACCTCCAGATCCAGCTGATCGCCCCCGACGGCTCGGCCTACACGCTGAAGTCGTACGGCACCGGCGGCAGCGCCGACAACATCGACACCACGTACACGGTGAACGCCTCCTCCGAGGCGGCCAACGGCACCTGGAAGCTGAGGGTCAGCGACAACGCGCGCCTGGACACGGGCCGCATCGACGCCTGGGCGCTCCAGTTCTAGTACCGGTCATTCCCGCAAGTCCTCGTCCTCGTGGTGGCGTTCGGGTTCCGTGACCCAGCCCGCCGCGAGGACGAGGCGCGTGTGCCGGTGCACGGCGAGGAAGCCGAAGGGCCGGTCGAACGTGGCACGGACCCGCGTGGTCCGCCAGCGCAGCGCGGGCGGGGCGCCGCCCGCAGCAACGGCGATCGCCGTCACCGCCGCCGCGTGGAAGCCGTCCGCGCCGAACCGGGCGGTCATGGACTGCCGGGCCGACCCCACCGTCAGCGGGGAGGCGCTGACGCCGGGGAAGTGGCCCCGCGTGGTGTCCAGGGCCGTGGTGAGCCCGAACACGGCGGACGACGCCGTCAGATCGTGCTCGGCGCGCAGGCCGAACGCCGGGACCCGGACGTGGAGCGTCGGCGGCGCGGGCTCCCGGGACAGCTCCCGTACGACGCTCAGGCCGGGGCCCGCCTCGCCGTAGGGCAGCGTGTGCCCAGGGACGACCGGGGACCAGCGCTCCAGCACGTCCACCGCGGCCCCGAGGACCTGTCCTGGTGTCATCCCGTCCTCGCCCAGCACCAGATGGACGTCCGTCGAGGTGTCGCCCAGCACCTTCAGCTCCGTGACGTGTCCCGCAGGGGTGTCCGCCACCCCGACCCGGTCCATGACGGCACCGGAGCGCGTGAGTCCCGCCAGCACCCGCCCCGCCCAGGGCCCGGTCTCCGGCATCCAGGTGAGGTCGTCGAACGGCCGCAGCCAGCGGGTCCGCAGGGTCAGCGCGCTCGCCAGCACCAGCCGGGTGTCCGGGCCCAGGAGGGCCGGCATGCGCTCGACCAGTCCGTCCGTGTGCTTGGCCGCCCAGGCGTCCAGCGCGGCCCCGTCCACCGTCGCGTCACCGGTCAGCACGCCGTGCGCCTCCGCCGGCACCCCGGCCGCCCAGCGCTCGCGCAGCTCCAGCGTGCGCTCGGTCCACAGGCCGACGGCCCGCTCCAGCCCCCGCATCCCGCCCAGGCCGTCCAGCAGCTCCCGTGCCGCCCCGGCCGCGTCGACCGCGTCCAGCCCGACCGCGTCGGCCAGTTCCGCCCGCGCGGGGCCCTCCGCGCCGTCCGCGAGGAACGCGAGCAGCGGCCACACGCCCGCCGCCGAGAGGACCGTGCCCCCGCCCGCCCCCGCCGTCCGCGCCCAGCGGACCGTGAGCCGGTTCACCGCGCGGACCGTCGCCCGTCCGACCCCCATGTCATCCCCGCTCGTCACGCGCTTACGATGCGCGCAGTCGTACGCCGATCCCCACCGCCCGAACCAGGAGCACGGTACCCGTGTCGATACCTCCGCCCCCCGGACCCCACCAGCCGTACGGGCCGCCGGGGCCCCAAGGGCCGTACCCGCAAGGGCCGTCCGTGCCGCCGCCGTTCCCGTCCGCGTACGGCCATCCGTACGGCCCCTACGGGGGGCAGGCGCCGGTCAACGGTCTCGCGATCGGGTCCCTCGTGCTCGGCATCCTGTGCTTCGTGCCGGCCGTCGGACTGGTGCTCGGGCTGATCGCGCTCGCGCAGATCCGCAGGAAGGGCGAGCGCGGCAAGGGCATGGCGATCGCCGGGTCGGTGCTGTCGGCCGTGGGGCTGGCGCTGTGGGCGCTGATGCTGTCGACCGGTGCCGCCTCCGACTTCTGGGACGGCTTCAAGGGCGCCGCGAGCGGTGAGGGCAGCGCCTTCGCGCTCGACAAGGGCGACTGCTTCGACACCCCGTCGGGCACCTTGGAAGGGGAGACCTTCGAGGCGGAGAAGGTGCCCTGCGCCGGTGCGCACGACGGCGAGGTCTTCGCCGTGGTGAAGCTGCCGGACGGCCGGTACCCCGGCGAGGACGAGCTGTCCCGCACGGCTGACGACAAGTGCTACGCGCTGAGCGACGGTTACGCCATGGACACCTGGGGCGTGCCCGAGGACGTGGACGTCTACTACTTCATGCCCACCCCGCAGAGCTGGCGGTTCGGCGACCGGGAGCTCGCCTGCCTGTTCGGCAGCACGCGGAAGGACGGCCGGCTGACCGGCTCGCTGCGCGGCGACGCCACGACGCTCGACGCCGACCAGGTCGCCTTCCTGAAGGCGGTCAACGCCGTCGACGCGGTGCTGTACGAGGAGCCGGAGGAGCACCCCGACGACGACCTGGCCGCGAACCAGGAGTGGGCCCGTGACGTGCGCAAGGTGCTGGGCGAGCAGATCGCGGCGCTGCGCGGGCACGACTGGCCGGACGGGGCGGAGAAGCCGGTGAGTGATCTGGTCGGGGAGATGGAGGAGGCGCGCGACGAGTGGACGCGTGCCGCCGCGGCGAAGGACTCGGACACGTACTTCACGCACTACGAGAACGGCTACGCGTACGTGGACGGCCCCACGACGGTCACCGCGCGCGAAGCTCTGGGCCTGGACACCACCGTGCCGGAGTACGAGGACGACTTCGGCAGCGGCGGCGGGAGTGAGGACGCCGGCGACCTTGAGGTGTGAGCGCGGCTATAGCGGGGAGAAAGTGCCTGCGTAAAGCCCTCCGCCCTCACAAGTCATCACATCGAGTGATTCTCTGGCCTTTGCTTGCACGGGACAACGCTTGGTTGCCACGCTGTTGCTGTCTGTACAACCTGATGGGAGCGGCCAGTGACTTTCGGTGAGCAGCCGGCGTATCTGCGTGTCGCGGGTGATCTCCGTAAGAAGATCGTCGACGGCTCACTCCCTCCGCACACCCGCCTCCCGTCCCAGGCCAGGATCCGTGAGGAGTACGGCGTCTCGGACACCGTCGCGCTGGAGGCGCGCAAGGTGCTGATGGCCGAGGGCCTGGTCGAGGGCCGCTCCGGCTCCGGGACCTATGTGCGCGAGCGGCCCGTGCCCCGCCGGATCGCCCGCTCCGGCTTCCGCCCGCCGAGCGGGGCCACACCGTTCCGGCAGGAGCAGGCCGACGGCGACGCCCGCGGCACCTGGGAGTCCCGCAGCGAGCAGGCGGTGGCCGGCCGTGCCGTCGCCGAGCGGCTGGCGATCCGGCCCGGCGAGCGCGTGATGTGCACGCGGTATCTGTTCCGGGAGGCGGGCGAGCCCATGATGCTCTCCACCTCCTGGGAGCCCCTCTCCGTCACCGGCCGCACGCCCGTGATGCTGCCCGAGGAGGGCCCGCTCGGCGGCATGGGCGTCGTCGAGCGGATGGCCGCCATCGACATCGTCGTGGACAACGTCACCGAGGAGGTCGGCGCCCGCCCCGGCCTCGCGGAGGAACTGCACGCGCTGGGCGGTGTCCCCGGCCATGTCGTCCTCGTCGTCCAGCGCACCTACTACGCCTCGGGCCGCCCGGTCGAGACGGCGGACGTGGTGGTCCCGGCCGACCGCTACCGCGTCGCGTACCACCTGCCGGTCAAGTAGCGCGCGGGCGCGAGTGAAGTAGCGCACATCTCCCTTCCGTTGCCCGGTGCGGGGACACAACACCCGCCCCGGCGCGCCCGGTTGCCCTGCGGTCGTTCCCGCAGGTCATGCCGGGTTTCTTCGGCGTATCCGCCCCACCGGCGCATCGCCTCGCGCACACGGCGCGTTCCGTGGCGCGCGCCCCCTCCGGCTTGGCTGGTTGCGTACCTCTTTGTGAAAAGCCGTATTCGCTGCGTGAAGGTTAGGCGTAGGCTCGGGCATATGCGGATTGCGGTTTCCTCAGCGGGCGGGGCACGGCACAGGCCGCGAGCGTTATGCGGGCGGCCGCGGGCGGGAAGGAGCAGTGGGGCGCGATGAACGACAGCACGATCACTCTTCCCTGGCTCGTCGTCCGGCAGGACGACAACGGCAATCGCTACCGCGTGGGCCGGTACGCGACCCGCGCCGAGGCCCAGAAGATCGCGGACAGTCTCGACGGCCGTGGACACAAACAGCTGTACTGGGTCGAGCGCATCACGCAGAACGGCGGCGGCGCCGACCGCTGACGCCAGGCGCTCCCGTAGGCTCCGGCGCATGACGGAACGGATCGTGGTCGGCGCCGCGCTGCTGGACGCGGGCCGCCTGCTCGCCGCACGCCGGAGCGCGCCGGCGGACCTGGCCGGGCGCTGGGAGCTCCCCGGCGGCAAGGTCGAACCGGGCGAGAAGCCCGACGCGGCGCTCGCCCGCGAACTGCGCGAGGAACTCGGCGTGGACGCCGAGGTCGTGGAGCGCGTCCCCGGCGTCTGGCCCCTGCGGGACCCCTTCGTCCTCCATGTGTGGACGGCCCGCCTGCGGCCCGGCAGCCCGGCGCCGCGGCCCCTGGAGGACCACGACGACCTGCGCTGGCTGGACGCCGGCGAGCTGTGGGACGTCGACTGGCTGGAGCAGGACGTGCCCGCGGTCCGGGAAGTGGCCCGGCGGCTGACGCCCTGACGCACCCCTGTCGGACCCCCGCCCTTGACCCGCCTGGCGCGGTACTGACGCCCGAATATCGGGTATGTGCCCATTAACCCCATGAAACCGGACATGGAGTGGCCTCCGCTGGCTGGGAAGTGATCGGCGTGCTCGACACCGATGGCGACTGCGCCGAATGGACGTTCCCCGCGGAGGCCGGCGCCGTCCGGGCGGCCCGCGCCGCCGTGCGCGACCGGCTCCGCGCCTGGGGGCTGAGCGGCCTCGCCGACGTCGCGGCCCTGCTGGTCAGCGAACTCGTGACCAACTCCCTGCGGCACGCCACCGGTCCCATCGGGGTGCGCCTGGTGCGTCCCTCCGGGGACGGCGGGGTGCTGCTCGTCGAGGTCTCCGACCCGCTGCCCGATCCGCCGCGCGCCCGCAGCGCCGCCGACGAGGACGAGGGCGGCCGCGGCCTCCAGCTCGTGGCGCGAACCTCCCGCCGCTGGGGGACCCGGCCGGGACGCGGCGCCGGCAAGACGGTCTGGTTCGAACTCGCGATCCCCCGCTGATGCCTCGGGTCCCACGGTCCGTCAGCGGCGCCCCGGACGCCCGCCGTACGCCCGCCGTACGCCCGCCGTCCGGCCCTGGACCAGCTCTGGACCGGCTCTGGACCGGCTCTGGAAAGGCCTCGGACCGGCCGCGGCCGATTCCCGTCGGTGACGGGTGACCAAGGTCGTGATTCGAGGGCGTGTCCGCTGGTTAGAAGACTGGAAGTGTTTCCGCGGCGGGGACCGAAAAGCATCGGGACCGTGCTGTGATCGTGAACACCGTGTTGTGCGGGGCCGTAGTGCTGGATACTGCGGGCAGCCGCCGCCGGTGACCGGTGCCGGACGCGGTGAGCTGGAGGGGACGGTTCGCGTGAGCGAGATACCAGCGAAGGCGACGGAGTCCGAGGACCCGTCGGACAAGGGCGGGGCGAGGGCCGCGGGGGATCTCTCCGACGCTCGCGCCTCCCACGGCACACCCGCCTCCCACGGCACACCCGTCTCCGCCGGGGCCGCCTCGGCCGGCGCACCGGACACCCGCACACCCCACGGTCCGCGGGACCCGGACACGACCGCATTCGGCTCCGAGGAGCCGCGCCCGGGCGAGCCGCTGTGGCAGAGCAAGCCGCCCGGTTCGATCTACGACTACATCAAGGTCGCGTCCTTCTCCATCGGCCCCGACGGCCTCGTCGACCAGTGGAGTCTGCGCGCCGAGCAGGTCTTCGGCATCCCCGCCGAGCGCGCGGTCGGCATGGACCCCATCGAGGTGTTCATCGACCCCGACCTGCGCGCGCAGGGCCAGCGGAAGATGGCCGAGATCCTGGACGGGCGCGAGTGGACCGGCGTGGTCCCCTTCCGGGCGCCGGACGGCGACGACGGCGGCCGGGGCAAGGACGGCCTCGCCGAGGTGTACGTCATGCCGACGCGGACCGAGGAGGGGGAGAAGGCCGCCGTCTGCATCGTCGTCGACGTCCGGACCCTCCGCCGGATGGAGACCGACCTGGCCGCCTCGCAGGCCATTTTCGGTCAATCTCCCTTCGGGTTCCTGCTGATCGACACCGATCTGCGGGTGCGCCGCGCCAACCAGCGGTTCGCGTCCCTGTTCGGCGGCGCCCCCGACGACCACCGTGGCCGGGGCGTCCACGACTACCTGGCCCGGCCCGAGGCCGAGCGGGTCTCGGCCACCCTGCGCCGCGTCCTGGAGAGCGGCGACTCCATCACCGACATGCACGTCACCGGCTTCCTGCCGGGCTCCGACGAGCGCCGCCACTGGTCCGTCAACCTCTACCGGGTGCACAGCGGCAGCGGCCGTCCCATCGGCATCGCCTGGCTCGGCATCGACATCACCGCCCGGCGCGCCGCCGCCCGCGAGGCCGCCGCCGCCCGGCGCAACCTCGCCCTGCTGAACGACGCCGGCGCCCGCATCGGCAACTCCCTCGACCTGGAGACCACCGCCCGCGAACTCCTCGACGTGGTGGTGCCCGGCTTCTGCGACCTCGCCACGGTCGACCTGTACCAGGGGCTGCTGGCCGGCGACGAGACACCGCCCGGCCTCGCCGACGGCAGCGCGGAGCTGCGCCGGGTCGCCTTCTCCAGTGCCGTGTCGGACGCGCCCTTCGTGGGCGGCGGCGCGGAGGTCTCCGTCGGCGGCGTGCACCACTACCCGTTCAACTCGCCCTGCGCGGACGCCCTGCGCACCGCCCGCGTGCAGCATGTGCCCGGCGAGGAGGGCGGGCTCGTGCAGTCCACGCTCGCCGTGCCGATGGTCGCCCACGACACCGTCGTCGGACTCGCCCAGTTCGCCCGGACGAAGGGCAGCGAGCCGTTCGGGGACCGCGACCGCGAACTCGCCGTGGAACTCGCGGCCCGCGCGGCGGTCTGCATCGACAACGCCCGGCTGTACCGGCGTGAGCACGAACGCGCCCTGATACTGCAGCGGTCGCTGCTGCCGCCCGGCGACCCGGTCGCCGCCGGACTCGACATCGCCTGCCGCTATCTGCCCGGCAACGCCTCCGCCGACCGGCACAGCGAGGTGGGCGGCGACTGGTTCGACGTCATCGAACTGCCCGGCCACCGCACCGCGCTGGTCGTCGGCGACGTGATGGGGCGCGGGCTGCGCGCCGCCGTCGCGATGGGCGAACTGCGCTCCGCCGTACGGACGCTGGCGCTGCTGGACCTCGAACCGGCCGAGGTGCTGTCCGCGCTGGACGAGATCGCGCGCGGGCTCGGCGCCCCCGGCGGCGTCCAGCAGGCCACCCGGGCGGCCCGCCGGCCCCGGGAGGCGGACCTCTCCGAGGTGTACCTCGCCACCTGCGTGTACGCCGTGTACGACTCCGTGACCCGGCGCTGCACCTTCGCCAACGCCGGGCACCTCCCGCCGGTCCTCGTCGAGCCCGGCGAGGACGCGCTGATGCTGGACGTGCCGCCCGGGATGCCGCTCGGTGTCGGCGGCGAGCCGTTCGAGGAGGTGGAGGTCGAACTGCCCGAGGGCGCGCTGCTGGCGCTCTACACGGATGGACTGGTCGAGTCCCGCGACCACCCCCTGGACGAGGGCCTGCAGGCCTTCGTCGGCGCGCTCACCGACCCCGCGCGCCCCCTGGAGGACGTGTGCGACCACGTCCTCAACACCCTCGACACCCATCACGGCGAGGACGACATCGCGCTGCTGATGGCGCGGGTGCAGGGGCTGCCCGCCGACTCCGTCGGCGACTGGACGCTGCCGCGCGAGCCCCGCAGCGTGGGCCGCGCCCGCGAGTACGCCCGCGCCCGGCTCCAGTCGTGGGACCTGGAGGCGCTGGTCGACACCACCGAACTCCTCGTCAGCGAACTGGTCACCAACGCGCTGCGCTACGGCGAGGGAGAGATCCGGCTCCGTCTGCTGCTGGACCGCACGCTCGTGTGCGAGGTCTGGGACGCCGGCCTCGTCCAGCCGCGCCGCCGCCGCGCCCGCGACACGGACGAGGGCGGCCGCGGCCTCCAACTGGTCGGCCTGCTCAGCGCGGCCTGGGGCTCCCGCCGCACGCCACGCGGCAAGACGGTCTGGTTCGAACTCCCCCTGCCCGACGGCGAAACCACCCTGACCGACCCGGCGGAGGCCCTCCTGAGCCTCTTCTGACCCGGCACACCCGGCGGAGGGCGCGGGTACGCGCCGGCGCTCTGCTCGGGAGACGCCGTCCCCGGCGCCGGGCTCGGGGCGCCGGTACGGTCACCCCGGGTCGTCCGGCTCGCGGCGTCTGGTGGATGTTCGGGGGCCGCCGTAGCTGTGGGGGGTCGGGTGGAGGGCGCCGAGGGAGGCGGCTGTCAGGTCGGGGGTCGGCTCGGGTGGGTGGCCGTGGAGGCGGGTGTCCTGGTCCGCCAGGGCGTGGGCCTCCTCGGCCAGGGTGTCGGCCGTCACCAGGTCGGCCGGGTCCTCCGCGTGTTCGAGGCGGCGGGCCTCCGCCAGGCGGGTGCGGGCCGCGCAGCCCACCACCGCGCCGTGCGTCGCGACGACGTCGTCCGCCCCGGCGACGGCCGCCCGTGCGCAGACCGCGGCGGCGGCCGGGAGCACCCCGGCGCGTCCGGCGGCCAGGGGTGCCACGGCCCGTACGATCCGCCGCAGCAACCCCAGCGGGTCGTACGGCCGGCCCGAGGCCAGCTCCTGCCGTACGCCCGCCAGGACGACGTCGGCGTGGCCCGTGCGGGCGCGCAGTTCGCCCGGTGTGACGTCCGGGTGGGCGGCGGTCTCTCCGGCGAGGGCCCGGCGGGCGCCGGCGATCTCCGCCTCCGCGCCGGTCAGCGCGGCCGGTACCAGTTCCGCGGCCGTCGCGAGGTCTCTCCGCAGCCGTTCGACGCCGTCGATGAGCACGCCCGCCTGGGCGATGGCTCCCTCGGCGGCCCGCAGCCGGCTCGCCGCCCGGCCGAACTCGCCGGCGTCGGCGGCCTGGCGGGCGAGGTTCAGGCGGGTGGTCGCGAAGACCAGGCGGTCCTTGGCCTGTTCGACGTTCCCCACGACCGTGGAGGACGCCGGGGCGGCATAGCGGTCGCCGAGGTCGCGGAGGGTCGCGTCGGCTTCCGCGGTGCGCGCGGTCAGGCCCCGGAACCGGGCCTCCGCGACCGTCAGAGCGGCTCCCAGTCCGCCCCTCGGTCCCTCCTCGAGACCCCGCAGTGTGTCGAAGGCGGCGGCCTGTACGTCCAGCAGCCGCCCGGCCTCCTCGCACCGCCCGATGACGCCCGCCAGCGCGTGCCGTCGGGCCGCGTCCTCCTCGGGCACCCCGTGCTCGTACCGCCGGCGGATGCGGAACGCGGCCGCCAGCTCGGTCTCGGCCTCGCGCAGGGCCCGCCGGGCGTCCTCGATCTCCTCCGGCGGCCCGTCCTCGAAGCGTTCGTCGTTCTCGACGTTCTCGAACCGGGCCTCCGCGAACCCCAGCTCCTCACGGCTGACCCGCACCCATCCGTCCGCGCGGACCAGCGCCTCCTGGGCCCGCGCGTCCAGCTCCTCGTCGGGCGGTTCGCCGCCCGTCACCGGCGCTCCGCCGGGTGTCGTACGACCGGAGGTGCGCCGTCGGCGCCGCCAGAAGCCGAAGCTCGCCAGGGCCCCCGCCGCGACCACGGCGATCATGGGCAGCACGAGGTCGGCCGTGTGCGTCCCCCGGTCGTCCCGCTGCCCGAGCGCGCCCGCCACGGGCCGGTGCGGCCCGCCGGCCACCGCCCCGCCGGCCGCCGTCCCGGGCAGCACCAGCCACACCACCCCGATCAGCGCGCCCAGCAGGGAGTGCGCCACGCGCGCGGATATGTGCGCGCGGGCGCGCCGCGGCCGGCCCCGGATCAAGGATGACGTCACATTCGGGAGCGTATGAGCAGGTGTGCGCCCGCGCGACCGGGGTGCGTGCGTCAGGGGAGGCGCGCGTACGTCTCCGCTACGAGGACCGTCTCCGGATCTTCGACCCCAGCCACACCAGCGGGTCGTACTTGCGGTCCACGGCCCGTTCCTTCAGCGGGATGAGCGCGTTGTCCGTGATCCTGATGCCCTCGGGGCAGACCTCGGTGCAGCACTTGGTGATGTTGCAGTACCCGAGGCCGTGCTCGTCCTGCGCCGTCCTCTTGCGGTCGAGCCCGCTCTCGGCGGCCGCGTCCAGCGGGTGCATGTCCAGCTCGGCGACGCGCATCAGGAAGCGGGGCCCGGCGAACGCCGGTTTGTTCTCCTCGTGGTCGCGCACCACATGGCAGGTGTCCTGGCACAGGAAGCACTCGATGCACTTGCGGAACTCCTGCGAGCGGTCCACGTCCTCCTGCATCATCCGGTACTCGCCCGGAGCCACGCCCTCCGGCGGCACGAACGCCGGCACCTGCCGGGCCTTCTCGTAGTTGAAGCCGACGTCGGTCACCAGGTCCCGTACGACGGGGAAGGCCCGCAGCGGGGTGACGGTGATCGTCTCCTCGCGGGTGAACACCGACATCCGGGTCATGCACATCAGCCGCGGCCGTCCGTTGATCTCGGCCGAGCAGGAACCGCACTTGCCCGCCTTGCAGTTCCAGCGGACGGCCAGGTCGGGAGCCTGGGTGGCCTGGAGGCGGTGGATGATGTCGAGGACGACCTCGCCGTCGTTCACCTCGACCCGGAAGTCCTGAAGGTCCCCGCCTCCCACATCGCCCCGCCACACCTTGAAGCGGGCCTCGTAGCTGCTCACTGGTAGAGCTCCTCTTCGGCGAGGTACTTGACCAGCTCCTCCTTCTCGAAGAGGGCGAGCAGGTCCTGGCGGACGGGTTCGGTGGTCTCCCGGGAGAGGTCGATCTGGCCGCGCTCGGGGTCGGTGGCCGCGAGGCCGCCCGTCGGGTCGGCGAGCCGGCACAGCAGGTTGATGTTGCGCCAGCGGCGGTCCATCTGCGGGTGGTCCTCACGGGTGTGGCCGCCGCGGGACTCGGTGCGCTCCAGCGCCGCCCGCGCCACGCACTCGCTGACCAGCAGCATGTTCCGCAGGTCCAGCGCGAGGTGCCAGCCCGGGTTGAACTGCCGGTGCCCCTCGACCCCGGCCCGCCGTGCCCGCACCCGCAGCTCGGCCAGCTTCTCCAGCGCCTGCTCCATCTCGGCCTCGCGGCGGATGATGCCGACCAGGTCGTTCATGGCCTGCTGGAGTTCCTGGTGCAGGGTGTACGGGTTCTCCGGCGGCCGCCCGGCGTCCGCGGACCCGGCCGGGCCCTCCGCAGAGAAGGGCCGCAGCGCCTCCGCCGCCGCGCTGTCGATCTGCGCGTCACCGACCGAGGGTCGCTCGAACGCCTGCGCCGCCGCGTGCTCGGCGGCGTGCCGGCCCGCCCGGCGCCCGAAGACCAGCAGGTCGGACAGCGAGTTGCCGCCGAGCCGGTTCGAGCCGTGCATTCCGCCGGCCACCTCACCGGCCGCGAACAGCCCCGGCACCCCGCGCGCCGCCGCCGTGTCCGAGTCGACCGCGATGCCGCCCATGACGTAGTGGCAGGTCGGCCCGACCTCCATCGGCTCGGCGGTGATGTCGACGTCCGCCAGCTCCTTGAACTGGTGGTACATCGACGGCAGCCGGCGCCGGATCACCTCGGCCGGCATCCGCGTGGACACGTCCAGGAAGACCCCGCCGTGCGGGGAGCCCCGGCCCGCCTTCACCTCGGCGTTGATCGCGCGGGCGACCTCGTCGCGGGGGAGCAGCTCGGGAGGGCGCCGGTTGTGGTCCGGGTCCTCGTACCAGCGGTCGCCCTCCTCCTCCGACTCGGCGTACTTCTCCTTGAAGACGTCGGGGACGTAGTCGAACATGAACCGCTTGCCCTCGGAGTTGCGCAGCACCCCGCCGTCGCCGCGCACCGACTCGGTGACCAGGATGCCCTTCACCGACGGCGGCCAGACCATGCCCGTCGGATGGAACTGCACGAACTCCATGTTCAGCAGCGGGGCCCCGGCGAGCAGCGCCAGCGCGTGCCCGTCGCCCGTGTACTCCCACGAGTTCGACGTCACCTTGAAGGACTTGCCGATGCCGCCGGTCGCGATGACCACGGACGGCGCCTCCAGGACGAAGAAGCGGCCGGTCTCCCGCTCGTAGGCGAAGACCCCGGAGACACGGCTTCCGTCCTTCAGGATCCGGGTGACCGTGCACTCCTGATAGACCTTCAGCCGCGACTCGTAGTCCCCGGTCTCCTTCTTGTCCTCCTGCTGCAGCGAGACGATCTTCTGCTGGAGGGTGCGGATCAGCTCCAGGCCGGTGCGGTCGCCGACGTGCGCGAGGCGCGGGTACTCGTGCCCGCCGAAGTTGCGCTGGGAGATCCGGCCGTCCTTCGTCCGGTCGAAGAGCGCGCCCCAGGTCTCCAGCTCCCACACCCGCTGCGGGGCCTCCTGGGCGTGCAGCTCGGCCATCCGCCACTGGTTGAGGAACTTGCCGCCGCGCATGGTGTCGCGGAAGTGCACCTGCCAGTTGTCGTGCTCGTTGGCGTTGGCCATGGCAGCCGCGATCCCGCCCTCGGCCATCACGGTGTGCGCCTTGCCGAACAGCGACTTGCAGATCACGGCCGTACGGGCGCCCCGCTCCCGCGCCTCGATCGCCGCGCGGAGGCCGGCGCCCCCGGCACCGACCACGACGACGTCCCACTCCTGCCGGTCCACCACGGACATGTGTTCAGTCCCCACCAAATCTAGAAGAAGCGCGGATCGTCGAAGACCCCGGACGCGACGAGATAGACGTAGAAGTCGGCGAGCGCGACGCTCACCAGCGACGCCCAGGCGAGCTGCATGTGGCGGGCGTTGAGCCTGCCGATCCACTGCCACATGCGGTAGCGCACGGGGTGCTTGGAGAAGTGCTTGAGCTTGCCGCCCACGATGTGCCGGCAGGAGTGGCAGGAGAGGGTGTACGCCCAGATCAGCGCGATGTTGGCGAGGAAGACGAGGGTGCCGAGGCCCATGTGGCCCCAGGCGTAGGTCTCGTCGCGGAAGGCGAGCACCGTGTCGTACGTCAGGATGCCGGCGACCAGCAGGGCCGCGTAGAAGAAGTACCGGTGGACGTTCTGCAGGATCAGCGGGAAGCGGGTCTCACCGGAGTACGTCTTGTGCGGTTCCGCGACCGCGCAGGCGGGGGGCGACAGCCAGAAGCCCCGGTAGTACGCCTTGCGGTAGTAGTAGCAGGTCAGGCGGAAGCCGAGCGGGAAGATCAGGATGATGATCGCCGGCGAGATCCCCCACCAGCTCCCGAAGAGCTCCCAGTTGGGCCCGCCGCGCATGGGGGCGCAGTTCTCCGCCAGGCAGGGGGAGTAGAAGGGGGACACGTACGGCGCCGCGTAGTAGTCCGAGTTCGCGAAGGCCCGCCAGGTCGAGTACACGATGAACGCCAGCAGACCGGCCGCGGTGGCGGCGGGGGCCAGCCACCAGCGGTCGGTCCGCAGGTGCGGGGCGTCGATCGCGGCGCGGGTACCGGTGCGTACGCCGCCGCTGTTCAGATGGGGTTCCGTACCAGTGGCCAATGCATGACTCCGGTCGGGTCAGGGGGGCGGATCAGGGGGCGCGGCGGTCCCGGGCGCCGAGACCCTCGTCGTCCGTGTCGATCCACAGCGAGTCGTCGTACGGCGTGTCGGGGATGGTGACGAGCTCCGGCTTGCGCGGGGCCGCCGGGCTCGCCGCGGCCTCCCGCAGCAGCGCGACGCTCTCGCGCAGATGGTTGGCGTCGGTGCGCACGCGGCGCATCTCCAGCCCGGCCGTGCCGAGCTGCTTCTCCAGGCGGCCCACGGACCGCGCCAGGTCGTCCAGGCAGCGCTGGACGGCGATCAAGTCGTCGTGCACGGACATGACGTGACCTCACTTCCGTGGGCCCTGCGGCCCTTGGGTGGCAACGTTCATGCGCCTGCGAGTGTTGCGCGTCACACCTGTCCCTGTGAAGGCGTGTGCAGCGATTGGCGGATTGCGCGCCATCGGCGCGCGCTCGCACGCGCTCTGTGTGCGCCGGGGGATCGAAGGAGTGTGCGGGGCGCTGTGCTCCGCACGGGTGGCCTTGCGCGCCCCCGGCGCCGTGTCGTCTGCGCCTGGCGAACCCTTTCCTCTTCAGTGGGGTGCCGTAGATCTGATCAGCACCAAAATACCGCCAAATGTGATCAGAACGCACTAACAGTCACCGGCGGGAGCCGCTCCCCGGAGGTACGCAGATGTCCCACGACGGCGTCGGAACCAGGCCCGGCCGCGGCGCGGTCATGCGCTCGGCCGCCTTCCTCACCGCGGGGGTGCTGGCGCTGCCGGTGCTCGCCGGCTGCAGCGACCCGGACCCGGCGGGCAAGCCGCTGGCCGGCCAGGACATCGCCCCGGCCGCCCGGGCGCGGATCGCCGACGGCGGCACCCTGCGCTGGGCGGTCGACTCCGTGCCGGAGACGCTGAACACCTTCCAGTCGGACGCCGACGCCACCACCTCCCGGATCGCCCAGGCCACGCTGCCCTCGATGTACCGGCTCGACGAGAGCGGGCGCCCCGAGCGCAACGAGTCGTACCTGGAGTCCGCCGAGGTCGTGGAGACCGAGCCCAAGCAGGTCGTGCTGTACAAGCTGAACCAGCAGGCCGTCTGGAGCGACGGCCGGGAGATCGGCGCCGCCGACTTCGCCGCCCAGTGGCGGGCCCTGTCCGGCAAGGACAGCGCCTACTGGACCGCCCGCAACGCCGGTTACGACCGCATCCAGAAGATCGAGCGCGGCGACAACGACCTGGAGGTACGGGTCACCTTCGCCCGCCCCTACGCGGACTGGCGGTCGCTGTTCTCGCCGCTGTACCCGAAGGAGGTCATGGGCACGCCGGACTCCTTCAACGACGGGGCGCGGACCAAGCTCAAGGTCAGCGCGGGACCGTTCACCGTCCGGAAGATCGACCACAAGGGCGACGAGATCCGCCTGACCCGCAACCCGCGCTGGTGGGGCAGACCGGCCAAGCTCTCCGAGATCGTGCTGCGGGCCGTCCCCCGCGACGAGCGGGCCGCCGAACTCGCCGCGGGACGCCTCGACCTGGCGGACGTCGACCCGGCCGCGGCCCGCCGTATCGCGGTCGCCGCCCCCCGCCCCCAGGGCCCCTCGGCCAGCGCCTCCGGCACCCCGCTGATGGGCCCGGACCTGAAGAAGCTGACGCCCGCGCAGCGCAAGGACAAGGAGCGCTTCCACGGCTTCGAGGTCCGCAAGTCGCTCGAGCCCTCCTACACCCAGCTCGCCCTCAACGGCGGCGGCGACGGACCGCTCGCCGACGAGCGGGTGCGCCGGGCCGTGGCCCGCGCCCTGGACCGGGAGAAGCTGGCCGAGACGGTCCTGCGGCCGCTCGGGCTGCCCGCCGAGCCGGTCGGCAGCCACCTCGCACTGGCCGGGCAGGCCGCCTACGCCGACAACAGCGGGGCGATCGGCGGCCAGGACACCGCCGAGGCGCAGGCGCTCCTCGTGGACGCCGGCTGGGTGCCGGGCGGACCCGTGAAGGAGACGAAGAAGGGCGAGAAGGCCGCCGGCGCCGAGTCCGACAAGAAGGAGAAGGACAAGGGGAAGGACAAGGACTCGGGGGAGAAGGACGGGAAGGACGAGAAGGACGGCGAGTCGAAGAAGGCCAAGAAGTCCGACGACGACACCTACATCGTCGGCGAGGACGGCAAGAGCGCCGACGGCCAGGACTCCCGCCACCTCGCCCAGGACGGCAAGCAGTACGGCGCCAAGCAGCTGCCCGGCGGTGCGCCCGGGGCGTACGCCCCGCAGGGCACGGCCGCTCCCGCGGGCGCCGCGAGCCGCCAGCTCGCCAAGGACGGCAAGGCGCTGACGCTGCGCTTCGTCGTGCCGGACGGCGAGGGGTCGGGGACCCTGCGCACGGTGGCGGACCGGATCGGCCTCATGCTGAAGCGGGTCGGCATCCGCACCGAGATCACCAAGGTCTCGGACGAGAGCTACTTCAAGGACCACATCGCGTCCGGCCAGTACGACCTCGCCCTCTACTCCTGGCCCGGCTCCGCCTTCCCGGCGACCGACGCCCGTCCCATCTACGCCAAGCCGGTCCCGGCCGCCGACGGCTCGCTGAACGTCGAGCAGAACTACACGCGCGTCGGCACCGACCAGGTCGACCAGCTCTTCGAGCAGGCGGTCGGCACGCTGAACGAGTCCGAGTCCCGGTCCCTGATCCGCAAGGCCGACTCCCGCATCTGGGCCGCGGCCGGCTCGATCCCCCTCTACCAGCGGCCCCAGCTGACGGCCGCGCGCACGGACCTCGCCAACGCGGGCGCCTTCGGGTTCGGCGCCCCGGTCTTCGAGGACATGGGCTTCCTGAAGAAGGGCGCGAAGGGGCAGCCGGCCCCCTCCGCCTCGTAGCGCGGGCACTCGGAAGGCCGCTCCAGGGCGCCGCACGGGCCGATCGGGCCCCAGCGGCGCCCTTCGCGTTGCCCAAAGGGGTGCTGACCTGCGCGGTCACATCCCGCCAAGCCCCGGCCGCCGCGGCCCCGTACCATGGGGTGAGGCCGTGGCATGTTCCGCCCGGCAGGGCCCGCGTAACACAGACGTACGCAGCAGGGCCGTCCTCACACTCCGGGAGTACGCCGCAACATGGCTGTGACCGCAACACGTCACGACATCCGCAACGTCGCCATCGTCGCCCACGTCGACCACGGCAAGACCACCATCGTCGACGGCATGCTGAAGCAGGCCGGTGCCTTCGCCGCCCACCAGCTCGACTCGGTCGACGACCGCATGATGGACTCGAACGACCTGGAGCGTGAGAAGGGCATCACGATCCTCGCCAAGAACACGGCGGTGAAGTACCACCCCAAGGACGGCGGGGACCCCATCACGATCAACATCATCGACACCCCCGGCCACGCCGACTTCGGTGGCGAGGTCGAGCGCGGTCTGTCGATGGTCGACGGTGTGGTGCTGCTCGTCGACGCCTCCGAGGGCCCGCTCCCGCAGACCCGCTTCGTGCTGCGCAAGGCCCTCCACGCCCGGCTGCCGATCATCCTCTGCATCAACAAGACGGACCGCCCGGACGCCCGGATCGACGAGGTCGTCAACGAGACCTACGACCTCTTCCTGGACCTGGACGCGGACGAGGAGCAGATCGAGTTCCCGATCGTCTACGCCTGCGGCCGTGACGGCATCGCCTCGCTGACCAAGCCGGCCGACGGCACCGTCCCGGAGGACTCCACCAGCCTGGAGCCGTTCTTCTCGACGATCCTCCAGCACATCCCGGCCCCGACCTACGACGAGGAAGCCCCCCTCCAGGCGCACGTCACCAACCTGGACGCCGACAACTTCCTCGGCCGTATCGCGCTGCTGCGCGTCCACCAGGGCGAGCTGAAGAAGGGGCAGACCGTCGCGTGGATGAAGCGCGACGGCTCCGTCACCAACGTGCGCATCTCCGAGCTGATGATGACCGAGGCGCTCACCCGCAAGCCGGCCGAGAAGGCGGGCCCGGGTGACATCTGCGCGGTCGCCGGCATCCCGGACATCATGATCGGCGAGACGCTGGCCGACCCCGAGAACCCGGTGCCGCTGCCGCTCATCACGGTCGACGAGCCCGCGATCTCCATGGTCATCGGCACCAACACCTCCCCGCTGGTCGGCCGCGGCGGCACCGGCAAGGGCGCCGACGCCAAGGCGGCCGTCAAGGACCGCAAGGTCACCGCCCGCCAGGTCAAGGACCGCCTGGACCGCGAGCTGATCGGCAACGTCAGCCTCCGCGTCCTGGACACCGAGCGCCCCGACGCCTGGGAGGTGCAGGGCCGCGGTGAGCTGGCGCTGGCCATCCTGGTCGAGCAGATGCGCCGCGAGGGCTTCGAGCTGACCATCGGCAAGCCGCAGGTGGTCACCAAGGAGGTCGAGGGCAAGACCTACGAGCCCGTCGAGCGCATGACGATCGACGTGCCCGAGGAGCACATGGGTGCCGTCACGCAGCTGATGGGTGTCCGCAAGGGCCGGATGGACAACATGTCCAACCACGGCTCCGGCTGGGTGCGCCTGGAGTTCGTCGTGCCCTCCCGCGGTCTCATCGGCTTCCGTACCGAGTTCCTGACGCAGACCCGCGGCACGGGCATCGCCCACTCGATCCACGAGGGCCACGAGCCCTGGTTCGGCACGCTGACGACCCGCAACAACGGCTCCCTGGTCGCCGACCGCTCCGGCGCCGTCACCGCGTTCGCGATGACGAACCTCCAGGAGCGCGGCGTGCTCTTCGTCGAGCCCGGCACCGAGGTGTACGAAGGCATGATCGTCGGCGAGAACTCCCGCGCCGACGACATGGACGTCAACATCACCAAGGAGAAGAAGCTCACCAACATGCGGTCGTCCACGGCCGACGTGGCCGAGTCGATCGTCCCGCCGCGCAAGCTGTCGCTGGAGCAGTCCCTGGAGTTCTGCCGCGACGACGAGTGCGTCGAGGTGACCCCGGAGGCCGTCCGCATCCGCAAGGTGAACCTGGACGCCCGCGAGCGCGCCCGCGCCGCGAGCCGCGCCAAGCACGGCTGACGCACGCTCTGACGGCACCGGACACCCTGCCCGGGGTGTCCGGTGCCGTCGTGCGTCCGGGGCCGGTGAGGGGCCCACGTGAACGGCATAGGGAAAACCCTTGAATCCGTTGTGAGGTGCCGGAGAACGGGACAGGTCGCACTATCCTGCCCGCAAGCGGAGGCGGTGCGACTGCCGGTAACCCGCGGATCCGGTCACGCACGGTACGGCTGTCCCGGCCGGCGTGTGGCGGGCGACACAGCGCCCCGCGGGCACCCTCCCTTTTCGGCGGGTGAGCGGCAACTCATTTTCGAGACGGCCGTCCGCTATACGGACGGCCCGCTCCGATAGATGTGTAACAAGTCCGTTTCGTAGTGATCTCTCGCCAAACCCTTTGTCCGGATTTTGGAAGGCCTGGCCCCTATCTGTGATCGAACCGAGACCTCGAGACTGTGGTTCGTCGTGTGGCCGATGGCAGATAGTTAGGCGCGTAGAGCTCGTCTGAACGGGTCACGCGCTGACTGCGCCGACTCGCGAGCGCGGGGGGCACCTGACGACTTTCGGCACCGGAACGGGACCGGAAGGTGTCATGTGCCTCTCTTTGCGGTGAACCAGCGGATTCATGAGGAGGAACCCATGCGAGGTGCCACAAGCGCCATATGGGTCGCGTCGTCCCCGATGGCAGGTGTAGGCCCCGCGGGTGCGCTCAGTGCCGTCACGGTGGTTGCGTTCGCGACGCGGCGTCGCGAACTTCCTTGACGACTCGTTCCGTTGGCCGGCCCCCAGCCGGTCGCGAGCCAGGGTTCCCCCAGGGGCGGCCGACGCCCCTCCGTCGTTGTTCCCCCCTCGCGCGCTGCGGATACGTACGCCGTGCGACGGCCGCCGGGTCAGTGTTCCTCCCCGGTGACCTCCAACCTGTGAAATGGACGAATCATGACGAGTCCAATCGAGCTTGAGGGTGTCGAAGCCTCCTCCGCCTTGGACAAAGAGAGCGCGTCACCGGGCAAGGCCGAGGAGCCGAAGAAGCTCGCGGGGCGCAGCCCCAGCCAGTTGATGTGGGCGCGGTTCAAGCGCGACAAGACCGGCGTGGTGTCCGCTTTCGTCGTCCTGTTCTTCTTCTTGATCGCCGCGATCGCGCCGCTGATCTCGATGGTCTACGGCAAGGACCCGTACACGCTGTACGGCCAGGAGAACCCCGACCTCCTGGACATGTTCACGATGCCCGCGAAGCCCGCCGGCGGTATCGACGGCGACTTCTGGTTCGGCATCGAGCCGGTCCTGGGCCGCGACGTGTTCATGCAGCTGGTCTACGGCATCCGGACCTCGCTGGCCACGGCCCTCGCCGCGACGCTGATCATGACCATCCTGGGTGTGCTGATCGGCCTCGCCGGCGGTTTCTTCGGCGGCCGCATCGACTACTGGCTCGGCCGGGTCACCGACTTCTTCATGGCGCTGCCCAGCCAGCTGTTCTTCGTCGCGGCGATGCCGGTCATCACCACGGTGTTCGTCGCCCCCGACGAGGAGACGCCCACCTACGTCCGGTCGGCCGCGATCATCATCGTCCTGTCCTTCCTGGGCTGGATGAGCCTGGCGCGCATCGTCCGGGGCGCCACGCTGTCGCTGCGCGACCGGGAGTTCATCGAGGCCGCCCGGATCTCCGGTGCCTCGCCCTGGCGGATCATCCGCAAGGAGCTTCTGCCCAACATCGTGACCCCCACGCTGGTGCAGGCGACCCTGACGCTGCCCAGCACCATCCTCAGCATCGCGTTCCTGTCCTTCGTGGGCGTCGGGTACGTCGAACCCACCCCTGACTGGGGCCGGATGTTCGCCATCGGTGCACGCACCATCGAGCAGGACCCGTACTACATGCTCTTCCCCGGCATCGCCATGGTGATCTTCGTCGTGGCGTTCAACCTCCTGGGCGACTCCGTACGGGACGCCTTCGACCCCAAGACGGGACGCTGACCCTCCCCGGGCCATCTCCCACCCTCCCCCCACACTCCGCTCGGCCGGCCCCGGTGCCGTACGGCACCGACCGGCCCGGTACCAGCAGTGCTCACTACTCACAGGCAGGTGGATCGTCTCCATGAGCATCTTCCGTAACCGCGCCGCTTCGGCCGCCATAGTCGCGGTCGCCGCGGGCGCCCTGACCCTCACCGCCTGCGGCGGGGGCGGCGGTAGCTCCAGCAAGGACAACAGCAAGACCAAGGACGATGCCAAGGCGCAGTCCAAGCCCGTGGTGATCGGTGACGCGAAGGCGTCGACCGGTCCGGCTCCCGAGGTCCCGGGCGCCAAGCCCGGCGGCGTCGCGACCGTGTACCAGGAGGGCGACTTCTCCCACCTGGACCCGGGCCAGATCTACGTCTCCGACGGCAAGCTGCTCAGCCGCCTGATCTACCGCGGCCTGACCCAGTACGACGAGGACGACCAGGGCAACCTGACCGTCGTGGGCGACCTCGCCACCGACGCGGGCAAGGTCTCGGACGGCGGCAAGACCTGGACCTACACGCTCAAGGACGACCTCAAGGACGAGAACGGCAACCCGATCAACTCGGCGGACATCCGCCACACGATCGAGCGCCTGTACGCGTCCTACATCACGGACGGTCCGACCTACCTGCAGCAGGCGCTCTCGGGTGCCGGCACCACCTACCGCAAGGCGTACGCGGGTCCGGACAAGGGCAAGCACCTGCCCAAGACCGTCCTGGACACCCCGGACGACAAGACCATCGTCTTCCACTTCAAGGAAGCGCAGGTCGACCTCCCGCAGATGCTGACCATGCCCGGTTACAGCGTCGTGCCCGAGGAGACGGACACCAAGGAGAAGTACGACAACGACCCGGTCGCCCTGGGCCCGTACAAGATCTCCGAGTTCAAGCCCGGCAAGTCCATGAAGCTGGTCAAGAACGACAAGTGGGACCCCAAGTCCGACTCGGTCCGTCACCAGTACGTCGACGGCTTCGACATCAGCATGAACCACGATGACGAGGACCAGACCAAGACGCTCCTGGCCGACCAGGGCGAGGCCAAGAACGCCATGATGTTCACCGGCCAGGTCGCCACCACGCAGCTGCAGCAGGTCGTGGGCAACAAGGCCGCGATGAAGCGCACCATCCAGGGCTACGCGCCGTACGTGTGGCAGCTCAACTTCAACCTTGACCGCGTCAAGGACAAGAAGCTGCGCGACGCCATCACCCTCGCGCTGCCCTCCGCCTCGGTCTTCAAGGCCGACGGTGGCGCCTACGGCGGCGAGGTCGCCAACTCCCTGATGTCGCCCACCACCCCGGGCTACGACGAGGCGTTCGACCCGTTCAACCGCAAGGGCAAGCCGAACGGTGACATCGAGGCCGCCAAGAAGCTCATCAAGGAGGGCGGCTTCGAGGGCAAGAAGCTCGTCTACGCCTACGGCAACACCCCGGTCCGCCAGCAGCAGGCCGTGCTGATCGCCGACGCCCTGGGCAAGATCGGTCTCGACATCCAGAAGAAGGAGATCGACTCCTCCACCTGGTACGAGCAGGTCGGCAAGGTCAAGAACGGCTACGACCTGTACATGACCGGTTGGGGTCAGGACTGGCCGTCGGCGTCCACCGTCTTCCCGCCGCTGTACGACGGCAAGCAGATCCAGGACGGTGCGTCGAACTACTCGCACATCAACGACCCGAAGGTCAACTCGGAGATCGAGCGGATCGCGAAGATCACCGACACGACCGAGGCCACCAAGGCCTGGGCCGAGCTGAACGAGTACATCTCCAAGGAAGTCAACCCGGCCGCGCCGATCTACTACACCAAGGTCTTCCAGATCTTCGGTTCGAACATCGGCGGCATCCGCTACAGCTCGGACTCGAGCTACGTGGACGTCACCCGCGTCTTCCTGAAGAAGTAACCCGCTAGGTCGGGGTGACGGTGGTGGGCGCGCGGCGGAGCGCCCACCATCCGTCCCCCACCCCCCCCTGCCAGACCCCCCTCCGATTGCCGCCGTCCTGAGAGCAGCTGCCTGCCATGCTTCAATTCCTCATCCGCCGGACATTCGGCGCGGCGCTGATTCTGCTGTTGATCAGTGCGTTCACGTTCTTCATGTTCTTCGCCATCCCGCAGGACCCGGCCACTCTGGCCTGTGGAAAGAACTGCACTCCGGACGCGCTGGCGATCATTCACAAGAACCTCGGCCTCGACAAGCCGGTCACCGTCCAGTACTGGACGTTCCTCGTCGGCATCTTCGCCGGCCGTGACTTCGCCGTCGGCCACTGTGCCGCCCCCTGCTTCGGCGTCTCCTTCGCCAACAACCAGAACGTCTGGGACACGATCGTCGACCGCTTCCCGCTGACGCTCTCCCTGACTGTCGGAAGCCTCCTGGTCTTCCTGATCCTCGGCCTCGGCGCCGGTCTGCTCGCCGCCAAGAACCGCGGCACCTGGATCGACAAGGTGTTCAGCTCCGGCTCGCTGGTCGTGAGCTCCCTTCAGATCTACTTCCTCGGCCCGCTGGTCCTGCTCGCGCTCGTCTACACCACCGGCTGGCTCGACAAGCCGAAGTACGTGCCCTTCTCCGAGGACATCGGCGGCTGGTTCATGGGCCTGCTGATCCCCTGGGTCGTGATGGCGACCATCTTCACCGCCAACTACACCCGTATGAGCCGCTCCTCGATGATCGAGCAGCTCCAGGAGGAACACGTCAGAGCCGCGCGTGCCAAGGGCATGTCGGCCAACTACACGTTCTTCCGGTACGCGTGGCGCGGCTCCCTCATCCCGATCGTCACCATCCTCGGCATCGACCTGTCCTCGCTGCTCTCGGGCGGCATGGTGACCGAGCTGACCTTCGGCCTCGCGGGCCTCGGCCGGCTGGCGCTGAACTCCGTCATCAACAAGGACCTGCCGATGCTGATGGGCGTCATGCTGGTCAGCGCCGCGCTCATCATCGTCTTCAACCTGATCGTGGACGCCCTGTACGCCGTCATCGACCCGCGCGTGCGCCTGTCCTAGGAGAACCACCGTGACCACTCAGACCAAGCCCGAAGAGGCCGCTGCTCCCGCCTCGGGGGACGCCTTTCTCTCGGTGCGCGACCTCAAGGTCCACTTCTCCACCGAGGACGGCATCGTCAAGGCGGTGGACGGGCTCTCCTTCGACCTGGAGCGCGGCAAGACCCTCGGGATCGTGGGCGAGTCGGGTTCCGGCAAGTCCGTGACCAACCTCGCCGTCCTCGGCCTGCACAACCGCAAGACGACGACGATCGACGGCTCGATCACGCTGGACGGCCAGGAACTGACCGACGCCAGCGAGAAGCAGCTGGAGACGCTGCGCGGCAAGAAGATGGCGATGATCTTCCAGGACGCGCTGACCGCCCTGTCGCCCTACTACACGGTGGGCCGGCAGATCGGTGAGCCGTTCATGAAGCACACCGGCGCCTCCAAGCGGGACGCCCGCGTCCGCGCCATCGACCTGCTCGAGAAGGTCGGCATCCCGCACCCGCAGCAGCGCGTGGACGACTACCCGCACCAGTTCTCCGGCGGTATGCGCCAGCGCGCGATGATCGCCATGGCGCTGGCCTGCGACCCGGACCTGCTGATCGCCGACGAGCCGACCACCGCGCTCGACGTGACCGTGCAGGCCCAGATCCTCGACCTGCTGAAGGACCTGCAGCAGGAGTTCGGCTCCGCGATCATCATGATCACCCACGACCTCGGCGTGGTCGCCAACATGGCGGACGACATCCTCGTGATGTACGCCGGCCGGGCCGTGGAGCGCGGCACGGTGCGTGAGGTGCTGAAGACGCCTCAGCACCCGTACACCTGGGGTCTGCTCGGCTCGATGCCGAGGCTGTCCGGGAGCGTCGACGAGCCGCTGATGCCGATCCCCGGCTCGCCGCCGTCCCTGCTGAACCCGCCGTCGGGCTGCCCGTTCCACCCGCGGTGCGCGCACACCGACAAGGTGCAGGGCGGACTGTGCTCGGGGGAGCGTCCGACGCTCGCCCCGGGGCGCGCCGCCGCCTGCCACCTGACGGGGGAGCAGCGGCAGCAGGTCTTCATCGACACGATTCAGCCCCGGCTGGGCTGAGCGGAAACCGGCGACTGGGGCATCACCATGAGCGACAACGAAAACACGAGCACGGCGGTCGTCGACGCCGTCCCGCAGCAGCGGGGCAGCGACGAGGCGCCGCTGATGAAGGTCAGCGGACTGACCAAGCACTTCCCGATCAAGGGCGGCTTCCCGATCCGGCGGACCGTCGGCCACGTCAAGGCCGTCGACGGCCTGGACTTCGAGGTCTACCCGGGCGAGAGCCTGGGCCTCGTCGGTGAGTCCGGCTGCGGCAAGTCGACCACCGGCCGGCTGCTGACCCGGCTCTACGAGCCGACCGCGGGCACCATCGAGTACAAGGGCCAGGACATCAGCCGGGCCGACCGCCGCAAGCTGGCGCCGGTCCGGTCCGAGATCCAGATGATCTTCCAGGACCCGTACGCGTCGCTGAACCCGCGGCAGACGGTCGGCACGATCATCTCCGGCCCGATGGAGATCAACGGGATCAACCCTCCCGGCGGCCGTGAGAAGCGCGTCCGTGAGCTCCTGGAGATCGTCGGTCTCAACCCGGAGCACTACAACCGCTTCCCGCACGAGTTCTCCGGCGGTCAGCGCCAGCGCATCGGCGTCGCGCGCGCCATCGCCCTCCAGCCGAAGCTGATCATCGCCGACGAGCCGGTCTCGGCCCTCGACGTGTCGATCCAGGCCCAGGTGGTCAACCTGCTGCAGGAAGTGCAGCGGGAGATGGGCATCGCGTTCGTCTTCATCGCCCACGACCTGGCGATCGTCCGGCACTTCTCGGAGCGCGTCGCGGTCATGTACCTCGGCAAGATCGTCGAGATCGCCGACCGTGACTCGATCTACAACGGCCCGCGGCACCCGTACACGCACGCGCTGCTGTCGGCCGTCCCGGACGCGGACATCGACGCCACGAAGCGGGAGCGCATCCGCCTCGCCGGTGACGTGCCCTCGCCGATCGAGCCGCCGTCCGGCTGCCGGTTCCGCACCCGGTGCTGGAAGGCGACGGAGAAGTGCGCCACGGAGGAGCCGCCGCTGCTGCGCATCGAGGGCAGCAAGCCCGGTCACCTGACCGCGTGCCACTACCCGGAGGACCCCACCATCGCGGACCGGGGCGAGGACGTCGTCATGGACGCCGGCCTGAAGGCCCTGGAGGGCGTCTCCGACACCGACGGGCCGGTCTCCAAGAGCTGACACCGTCCCCCGCCGACGCACGAGGACCGGGGTGTGAGCGCCGCGGCAGGCGCTCGCACCCCGGTCCTGGTGCGTGCCGGATCAGGTGGGCGTGGCCGCCCGCGCCCAGTGGCAGGCCGCCTGGGCGTGCGCGCCGCCGTCGAGGATCTCCGGGTCCTCGGTGCGGCAGGCGTCCGCCACCCCGGCCCGCTCCGCCTCGCCGCTCGCCAGGACCGGGCAGCGGGCGTGGAAGCGGCAGCCGCCCGGTACCCGTGACGGGTCCGGCGGTTCGCCGCTGAGGATCACGGGCGTGCCCGGCGCCTCGGGCAGGACCGACAGCAGGGCCCGCGTGTACGGGTGCCGGGGTGCCGTCAGGACCTGCTCGACGTCCCCGGTCTCCACGATCCGGCCCAGGTACATCACCGCCACCCGGTCCGCGATGTTCCACGCCAGCCCCAGGTCGTGCGTCACCACCAGCGCGGACAGCCCGAGTTCGGCGCGCAGCCGCAGCAGCAGCGCCAGGATCTCGCCGCGGACCGAGGCGTCCAGGGAGGCCACCGGCTCGTCGGCGACGAGGAGTTCGGGCGCGAGGACCAGCGCCCCGGCGATCACCACGCGCTGGCGCTGTCCGCCGGACAGCTCGTGCGGGTAGCGCAGGAAGAACCGCTCGGGCGGCCGCAGTCCGGCCCGGGACAGCGCCTCGGCCACCGCCTCGCGCTCGTCGCCGGTGTGCCCGTGGATGCGCAGGCCCTCCGCCACGGCCTCGTACACGGTGTGCCGGGGGTTCAGGGAGCCCGTCGGGTCCTGGAGGACCAACTGCACGCGGCGCCGGTACGCCTTCAGGGCGCGCGCGTCGGGCCGTACCTCCTCCCCGTCGAAGACGACCCGCCCCCGCGTCGGCCGGACGAGCCCGAGCAGGGCGCGGGCCAGGGTCGTCTTGCCGCAGCCGGACTCGCCGACCAGCGCGACGATCTCCCCGGCCCCGATGTCCAGTTCGACGCCGTCCACCGCGCGGGCGGGCGGGCCGCCGTGCCGGCCGGGGAAGGTGACGTGCAGGTCCCGCGCGCTCAGCAGGCTCATGTTCCGCTCCTCGCGTCCTGGGCCGCGCCCACGTGCACACACGCCGCCCGCCGTCCAGCGCCCGACACGCGCAGCGCCGGGTCGTCCGCCGCGCAGGAGTCCAGCGCGACCGGGCAGCGGGGGTGGAAGGCGCACCCGGAGGGCAGCGCCGACGGGTCGGGCGGGTCGCCCGGCAGGCCGCGCGGGGCGAACCGGGAGGCGGGGTCGCCGATCCTCGGGAACGCCTCCGACAGCGCCCGCGCGTAGGGGTGATCGGCGTGCTCGTACACCGTGCGCGCCGGTCCCTCCTCGACCACCCGGCCCGCGTACATCACCGCCATCCGGTCGCAGGTCTCGGCGAGGACGGCGAGGTCGTGGCTGATCGCGACGAGCCCGAGCTCCTGCTCGGCGACGAGCCGTTCGATGAGGCGCAGGATCTGCGCCTGGATCATCACGTCCAGCGCGGTCGTCGGTTCGTCGGCGACGACCAGGCGCGGGTCGCAGGCCAGCGCCATGGCGATCATGACGCGCTGACGCTGCCCGCCGGACAGTTCGTGCGGATACGCCGACGCGCGCGCCGCCGGGAGCCCCACCTGCTCCAGGAGTTCCCCGGTGCGCCGGCGGGCGGCGGCCGGGGTGGCCCGGCGGTGCAGCAGGATCGGCTCGGCGATCTGGTCGCCGACGCGGTGCACGGCGTTCAGGGAGTGCATGGCGCCCTGGAAGACGATGGACGCCCCGGCCCAGCGCACCGCCCGCACCCGGCCCCACCGCATGGTGAGGACGTCCTCGCCGTCCAGCAGGACCTCGCCGCCGACCCGGGTGCCGGGCGGCAGCAGCCGCAGCAGGGCGAGCGCGAGCGTGGACTTGCCGCACCCCGACTCCCCGGCGATGCCGAGCTTCTGCCCGGCCTCCAGACTCAGGTCGACCCCCCGTACGGCGGCCGCGCCGCCCGGGTAGGTCACCTCCAGGTTCCGGACCTCGAGGAGTGTCAACGGGCCACCCCCAGCCTGGGGTTGAGGACGGACTCCACCGCGCGCCCGCACAGCGTGAACGCCAGCGCGACGCCCGCGATGGCGAGGCCGGGCGGCACCAGGTACGACCAGTTCCCGGAGGAGACCGAGCCGGCCTCCCGGGCGTCCTGGAGCAGCCCGCCCCAGGACACGACGGTCGGGTCGCCCAGCCCGAGGAAGGCGAGCGTCGCCTCGGCGAGGATGGAGGAGGAGATCATCAGCGTGGTCTGGGCGAGGACCAGCGGCATCACGTTGGGCAGGACGTGCCGGACCATGATGTGCCGGTGCCCGCCGCCCAGCGCCCGGGCCCGCTCGATGTACGGCCGGGCCTCCACGGCGAGGGTCTGCGCCCGCACCAGCCGGGCCGTCGTCGGCCAGGACGTGACGCCGATCGCCAGGACGACCGTACCCAGCGAGCGGGACATCACGGTGGCCAGCGCGATGGCGAGGACCAGGGTCGGCATCACCAGGAACCAGTCGGTGATCCGCATGACCACGGTGGCGTACGCGCCCTTGAAATGGCCCGCGGTGATGCCGACGAGGGTGCCGATCGCCACGGACAGCGCGGCGGCGAGGAGCCCCACCAGCAGCGACACCCGCGACCCCCACACCACCAGGCCGAGCAGGTCCCGACCGAACCGGTCGGTGCCCAGCCAGAACTCCCCGCTCGGCGTCTCCAGCGGCTGTCCGGGCGCCCCGGTCACGCTGGACACGTCGGAGCCGACGGTGAGCGGCGCGGTCAGGGCGGCCAGCGCGAACAGGGCGAGCGCGGCCAGCCCCACCAGTCCGGCGCGGTGGTTGCGGTACTCCCGCCAGAAGCGGGCGGCGGACGCGCGGCGCCGGCGCCGGGCGAGCGTCCGCGCGCTCGGCGCCTTGGGCTCGGCACCCCGCTTCACGGGCTCCCCGGTCCCGGCCGTCATCGGCCCACCCGGGGGTCGAGCAGCGGGTACACGAGGTCGGCCAGGGTGTTCATGACGATCACCGTCCCGGCGAAGAAGAGGAACAGGCCCTGCACCAGCGGCAGGTCGGGGACGCTCAGCCCCTGGTAGAACAGTCCGCCGAGCCCCGGCCAGGAGAACACCGTCTCGACCAGGATGACGCCGGCGACCGTCCGGCCCAGGTTGACGAAGACGAGGGTGACGGTCGGCAGCAGCGCGTTCGGCACGGCGTGCCGGCGGCGCACCTGGTCGTCGCGGAGCCCCTTGGCGCGGGCCGTCGTCAGATAGTCGCCGCCCATCTCGTCCAGCAGCGCGGACCGCGCGACCAGCAGGGTCTGGCCGTACTCGACCGCGACCAGCGTGACGACGGGCAGGACCAGGTGGTGGGCGACGTCGAGGACGTGGGCGAAGCCCTCCTCGCCGCCGGACTCCATGCCGCCGGTCGGGAACAGACCCGGGATCGGGCCGATGCCGACCGAGAACACGATGATCAGCAGCAGGCCCAGCCAGAACGACGGCACGGAGTACAGGGTCAGCGCGAGGCCGGTGTTCAGCCGGTCGCCGAGCCCGCCGTGCCGCCAGGCCGAGCGGGTGCCCAGCACGATGCCGAGCAGGGTGTAGAGGACGAACGCGGTGCCGGTGAGGATCAGCGTGTTGGGCAGCGCCTCGGCGATCTTGTCGGTGACGGGCGTGTGGAACTGGTACGACGTCCCGAGATCGCCGGTGAGCGCCTTGCCACAGTACTCCGTGAACTGCTGCCACAGCGGCAGGTCGAGCCCGAACTCGCGCCGGTAGGCCGCCAGTTGCTCGGCCGACACCGGACGGCCGCCGGTCATGGTCTTCACCGGGTCGCCGGGGATCAGCCGGAACAGGAAGAACCCGGTGACGAGCACGGCGAACAGGGAGACGGCGGCGCCGGCGACCTTGCCGGCGCCGTAGCGCAGATAGCGCGTGGTGGTGCGCGCCCGCGGTCCGGGGACCGCGGGCGCGGCGGCCTGCACGGCCGCGGTGAGGGGTGCTTCGGCGGTCATGGGCTACTCGCGGTCCTCTGCGGTGGACCGCCGCCGCAGCGCGAGGAAGGCGCCCGCGCCGGCGAGGACCACGACACCGGCGACGATGCCGACGACGACCCCCGTCGAGCCCGAGCCGCCGGAGTCACCGGTGTCCGCCGGGGTGGCCGACCACCAGCTCCAGTAGCCGTCCTGCCCGTAGATGTTGCCCGCCTTCTTGGGCATCGTGGTGATCGAGGCGATCTGGTCGGTGCGGTAGGCCTCGACGGCGTTCGGGTAGGCCATGACGTTCATGTAGCCGAGGTCGTACAGCCGGGACTGCATCTGCTTGACCAGGTCGGCCCGCTTGGCCGGGTCGTACTCGGCGAGCTGCTTCGCGTACAGCTCGTCGTACTGCTTGTCGCAGATGAAGTTGTCGGTGGCGCCCGTGTCCTTCGGGGTGGCGGGAAGGGCCCCGCAGGTGTGGATGGACATCACGAAGTCGGGGTCGGGGTTGACGGACCAGCCGTCGAAGGCCAGGTCGTACTGGCCGGCCAGCCAGGGGTCGGTGACGTTGTCCACGCAGTTCAGGGAGACGCCGATGCCGAGCTCGCCCCACCACTCCTGGAGGTACTGCCCGATCGCCTTGTCGTTGGGGTCGGTCGCGTGGCACAGCACCCGGTAGTCGAGCGGCTTGCCGTCCTTGCCGACGCGCTTGCCGTCACCGTTCTTCTTGTATCCGGCCTCGTCGAGGAGCTGGGCGGCCTTCGCGGGGTCGTAGGCGAGTTCCTGGCCGCCGGACGGCTTCCAGAAGTACGAGCCGAAGCGCGGCGGTATGTATCCCTCGCCCTGCACGGCGTAGCCCTGGAACACCTTGTCGACGACGGTCTTGCGGTCGACGGCCATGAACAGCGCGTGCCGTACCCGCTCGTCCTTCAGGGACGGGTCGCCGTCGCCGAACGTGTCGCCGTTCTTCGCCCGGGCGCCCGGGTTGACGGCCAGCGCGTAGAAGCGGCGGCCGGGGGCGTCGTTCACCTTGATGTTCTTCTCGCTCTTGAGCGAGGACGCCTGGGCGGGCGTGAGGGCCGGCGATCCGGAGACGAAGGAGACCTCGCCCTTGCGCAGGGCGGCCACCGCCGCGTCCTGGTCCTTGTAGTAGCGGAAGACCAGCTCGTCGAACTTGGGCGCCCCGCGCCAGAAGTCCTTGTTGGCCTTCAGCCGCACATAGCTGTCGGGCTTGTAGTCGGTGAGGATGAATGGCCCGTTTCCGACGATGGGGAAGTTCTTGTCGTTGTTGAACTCGGAGTAGTCGTCGACCTTCTCCCAGACGTGCTTCGGCACGATCGGGACGTCCAGCGCCGTCATCGTGGCCTGCGGCTTCTTCAGCTCGATGACCAGCTTGGTGGGGCTCGGGGCGGTCACCTTGCGGAAGTTGGCGACGAAGCTGCCGTTGGCGGTGGCCGCGCCCTGGTCGGTCATCATCGTGTTGAACGTCCACGCCGCGTCCTCGGCCGTGGCGTGCTTCCCGTCCGACCACTCGGAGTCGGAGCGGATCGTGTAGGTCCAGGTCAGCTTGTCCGGCGACGACGTCCACTTGGTGGCGAGGGCGGGGACGGCGCGGGCGTCCTCGGGGTCGTAGTTGGTGAGGTACTCGTACGTCAGCCGGTGGATGCTGGTGCTCAGGAGCCGCTGGGCGAGGAACGGGCTCAGTGAGTCGACGCTCTGTGCGACTGCGACGGTGAGGACCTTGCCGTCGTCAGCGGCGGCCGCCTGCTGCGGCACCAGCCCGGCCGTCAGGACCAGGGCGGCGGCTCCGGTGGCGGCGGCCAGTCGCCGCCGCGCTCTGCCGTGCTGCTCGGAAGTAGTCATGTGTGACCTCGCGTCATCGCTTGCAGAGGGACGACCAGTTGGACTGTCAGCGCGTTCATGCGCACGTCAATGGCGCATGAAACCCCATGTGGCCTGCGGAAACAACGAAGTGATGAGATTGAGACAGCCACTGGTCCAGACCGCTGAAGAGTCCCTGGTGGCGGCCTGACGCCCTGGCGGGGATCATGCGGCCGAACGGGCCAACCCCCTCCCCGGATGGACTCCGTGCGCATGCGCGCCGCCCGCGCGGCTGCCGATAGTGGCTGGCAGGGCAGGGCGTCGACCGGGCGCCGCGGTCAGGAGGAGGCACCCGATGCGCGCAGCCAACTACGCCAGATGGGCCGCGGGCGCGATGGCCGTTGCGCTCGCGACGACCGCCTGCGGAGGCGGCGCCGACGCCGGGGAGGGCGGCGCGGTGCTCAGCTCCTCCTGGACGGACCCGCAGAACCCGCTGGAGCCGGCCAACACCAACGAGGTGCAGGGCGGCAAGGTGCTGTCCATGATCTTCCGGGGTCTGAAGCAGTACGACCCGAAGACCGGCGAGGCGAAGAACATGGTCGCCGAGCGCATCGAGACGTCCGACTCGCGGCACTACACGGTCACCCTGAAGGACGGCTGGACGTTCAGCGACGGCGAGAAGGTCACCGCCAAGTCGTTCGTGGACGCCTGGAACTACGGGGCGAGCCTGGAGAACAACCAGAAGAACGCGTACTTCTTCAGCTACATCGAGGGCTACGACCAGGTCCACCCCGAGCAGGGGAAGCAGCGCGCGAAGACCATGTCCGGACTGAAGGTCGTCGACGAGCGGACCTTCACCGTCACGCTCAGCCAGAAGTTCTCCGGGTTCCCGGACACCCTCGGCTACAACGCGTTCGTCCCGCTGCCGCGCGCGTTCTACGAGGACCACGCCGGCTGGCTCGCCAGGCCCGTCGGCAACGGGCCGTACACCGTGCAGGACTACACCCGGGGCTCGGAGATGCGGCTCGTGCGGTGGGACGCCTACGCCGGGCCCGACGCGGCCCGCAACGACGGCGTGACCCTGAAGGTCTACACCGACAACAACACGGCCTACACCGACCTGATGGCCGGCAACCTCGACCTCGTCGACGACGTCCCCGCCCAGCAGCTGAAGAACGTCCGCGCCGACCTCGACGGCCGCTACCTCAACACCCCGGCCGGCATCATCCAGACCCTGTCCTTCCCGCACTACGACAAGCGCTGGACCGGGCCCGGCGCGGACAAGGTCCGCAAGGGCCTGTCCCGGGCCATCGACCGCGAGCAGATCACCCGGACCATCTTCCAGGGCACCCGCACCCCGGCCACCGACTGGACGTCACCCGTGCTCGGCGCCGAGGGCGGCTACAAGGCCGGGCTGTGCGGGCAGTGGTGCGAGTACGACGCCGCCGCCGCCCGGAAGCTGATCGAGGAGGGCGGCGGGCTGCCCGGCGGCCAGGTCAGGATCACGTACAACGCGGACACCGGTTCCCACAAGCTGTGGGTGGACGCCGTCTGCAACTCCATCAACAACGCGCTGGGCGACGACAAGGCGTGCGTCGGCAACCCGATCGGCACCTTCGCCGACTTCCGCAGCAAGTCCACCACCCAGAAGCTGGCCGGGCCGTTCCGGGCGGGCTGGCAGATGGACTACCCGCTGCCCCAGAACTTCCTCCAGCCGCTCTACTACACCAACGCCTCCTCCAACGACGGCAAGTGGTCCAGCAAGGAGTTCGACCGGCTCGTGGACCGGGCGAACGCCGAGACGGACCCCGCCGCGGCCGTGAAGCTGTTCCAGCAGGCGGAGGAGGTCGTCCGCGACGAGATGGCGGCCATCCCGCTCTGGTACCAGAACGGCAGCGCAGGCTGGTCCGCGCGCCTGTCGGACGTGACCCTCAACCCGTTCAGCGTCCCCGTCTACGAACAGATCAAGGTCGGCTGAGCCCGCCATGGGACGGTACGTCGTCCGGCGCCTGGTGCAGATGGTCCCGGTGTTCATCGGGTCCACCCTGCTGATCTTCCTCATGGTGAACGTGATGGGCGACCCCGTCGCGGGCCTGTGCGGCGACCGCCAGTGCGACCCGGCGACGGCCGCCCGGCTCCGCCAGGAGTTCGGCCTCGACCAGCCCGTGTGGCGGCAGTACCTGACCTACATGGGGAACGTGTTCACCGGGGACTTCGGGACCGCGTTCAACGGCCAGGAGGTCACCGAGCTGATGTCCACGGCCTTCCCCGTCACCCTCCGGCTGACGGTCGTGGCGGTCTGCTTCGAGATCCTCATCGGGGTCACCCTCGGCGTCCTCACCGGTCTGCGCCGCGGCCGTCCCGTCGACACCGGCGTGCTGCTGCTCACCCTCGTCGTCATCTCCGTCCCCACGTTCGTCACCGGCCTGCTGCTCCAGCTGTGGCTCGGCGTCGAGTGGGGCTGGATCAGGCCGTCGGTGTCCCCGGCGGCCCCCTTCGGGGAACTGCTCCTGCCGGGCCTCGTCCTCGCCTCGGTGTCCCTCGCCTACGTCACCCGGCTGACCCGTACCTCCATCGCGGAGAACCGGCGCTCCGACTACGTCCGCACGGCCGTCGCCAAGGGCCTGCCCCGGCGCCGGGTCGTCACCCGGCACCTGCTGCGCAACTCCCTCATCCCCGTCGTCACGTTCGTCGGCGCGGACATCGGCTTCCTGATGGGCGGCGCGATCGTCACCGAGCGGATCTTCAACATCCACGGCGTCGGCTACCAGCTCTACCAGGGCATCGTGCGCCAGAACACCCAGACGGTCGTCGGCTTCGTGACGGTCCTCGTCCTCGTCTTCCTGCTCTGCAACCTGGTCGTCGACCTGCTGTACGCCGTACTCGACCCGAGGATCCGCTATGCCTGAACAGCCGTTCCCGCCCGAGGGGGTGATCGCCGGCGGCGGCGCGATGGACCTGGGCGCGACCGAGACGGGGACGGTACGGCGCCCGCCGGCCGCCCCCGACGGAGCGGGGGAGCCCGCCCCGCCCGCGGCCGGCCCGGCCGAGGCCGCCGACCGGCCCCGCAGCCTGTGGTCGGACGCCTGGCGCGACCTGCGCCGCAACCCCGTCTTCCTGGTCTCGGCCCTGGTCATCCTCTTCCTGGCCGTGATCTCCGTGTGGCCCTCGCTGATCGCCTCCGGCAGCCCCCTGAAGTGCGACCTCGCCCGCGCCCAGCAGGGCTCCGGACCCGGCCACCCCTTCGGCTTCGACGGCCAGGGCTGCGACGTCTACACCCGCACCGTGTACGGCGCCCGGACGTCCGTGGTCGTCGGTGTCTGCGCCACGCTCGGGGTGGCCCTCCTCGGCTCGGTGCTGGGCGCGCTCGCCGGGTTCTTCGGCGGCTGGTGGGACGCCGTGCTGTCCCGGATCACCGACGTCTTCTTCGCCATCCCGGTCGTGCTCGGCGGGCTGGTCCTGCTGTCGGTGGTGACCGCCAACTCGGTGTGGCCGGTGGTCGGGTTCATCGTGCTGCTCGGCTGGCCGCAGATCTCCCGGATCGCCCGCGGCTCGGTCATCACCGTCCAGCAGAACGACTACGTGCAGGCGGCCCGCGCCCTCGGCGCCTCCCCGGCCCGGCTGCTGCTTCGGCACATCGCGCCCAACGCGGTCGCCCCGGTGATCGTGGTGGCGACGATCGCGCTCGGCACGTACATCGCCCTGGAGGCCACCCTGTCCTACCTCGGGGTCGGCCTGAAGCCGCCGAGCGTCTCCTGGGGCATCGACATCTCGGCCGCCTCCCCGTACATCCGCACCGCCCCGCACGCGCTGCTGTGGCCCTCGGGGGCGCTCGCGGTCACCGTCCTGGCCTTCATCATGCTGGGCGACGCGGTGCGCGACGCCCTCGACCCGAAGCTGAGGTGAGGGCGCGATGCTGCTCGACGTACGCGACCTGAAGGTGGAGTTCCGCACCCGGGACGGGATCGCCCGCGCCGTCAACGGCGTCAGCTTCGGCGTGGACGCGGGGGAGACGCTCGCGGTGCTCGGCGAGTCCGGCTCCGGCAAGTCGGTGACCGCGCAGGCGGTGATGGGCATCCTGGACTCGCCGCCGGGCCGGATCACCGGCGGCGAGGTGCTGTTCCAGGGCCGGGACCTGCTCGCGCTCGGCGAGGAGGAGCGGCGGCGGGTGCGCGGCGCCGGCATGGCGATGATCTTCCAGGACGCCCTGTCGTCCCTGAACCCGGTGCTGACCGTCGGCGACCAGCTCGGCGAGATGTTCGTCGTGCACCGGGGCATGTCCCGCAAGGACGCCCGCGCCAGGGCCGTCGAGCTGATGGACCGGGTGCGCATCCCGGGCGCCCGCGAGCGCGTGAAGCAGTACCCGCACCAGTTCTCCGGCGGGATGCGCCAGCGCATCATGATCGCCATGGCGATCGCGCTGGAACCGGCGCTGATCATCGCCGACGAGCCGACGACCGCCCTCGACGTCACCGTGCAGGCGCAGGTGATGGACCTGCTCGCCGAGCTGCGGCGGGAGTACCGGATGGGGCTCGTCCTGATCACCCACGACCTCGGGGTGGTCGCCGACGTCGCCGACCGGATCGCCGTCATGTACGCGGGCCGGATCGTGGAGTCGGCCCCCGTCCACGACATCTACAAGGCGCCCGCCCACCCGTACACCCGGGGCCTGCTCGACTCCGTCCCCCGGCTCGACCTCAAGGGCCGGGAGCTGACCGCGATCAGGGGCCTGCCGCCCAACCTCACGCGCATCCCGCCCGGCTGCGCCTTCCACCCCCGCTGCCCGATGGCCCGGGACGTCTGCCGCTCCGACGAGCCCCCGCTGTACGCGGTCTCCGAAGTGCGCGCCAGCGCCTGCCACTTCCGGACGGAGTGCCTGCATGCCTGAGGCGATCCTCGAGGTCGAGGGACTGGTGAAGCACTACCCGCTCACCCGGGGCGTCCTGCTGCGCAGACAGGTGGGCTCCGTGAAGGCGGTCGACGGCGT
This sequence comes from Streptomyces sp. SS1-1, assembly GCF_008973465.1. Taxonomy (NCBI): domain Bacteria; kingdom Bacillati; phylum Actinomycetota; class Actinomycetes; order Kitasatosporales; family Streptomycetaceae; genus Streptomyces; species Streptomyces sp. SS1-1. The sequence goes on from NZ_WBXN01000004.1 coordinate 4,658,860, forward strand.
CGACCTCACCCTGCACCGCGGCGAGACCCTGGGCGTCGTCGGGGAGTCCGGCTGCGGCAAGTCGACCGTCGCCCGGATGCTGGTCAACCTGGAACGCCCGACGGCCGGGACCATCCGGTACCGGGGCGAGGACATCACGCGCCTGTCGGGCCGCGCCCTGAAGGCCGTGCGCCGCAACATCCAGATGGTCTTCCAGGACCCGTACACCTCGCTCAACCCCCGGATGACGGTGGGCGACATCGTCGGGGAGCCCTACGACATCCACCCCGAGGTGGCGCCGAAGGGCGACCGGCGCCGCCGGGTGCGCGAACTGCTCGACGTGGTCGGGCTGAACCCCGAGCACATCAACCGCTACCCGCACCAGTTCTCCGGCGGGCAGCGCCAGCGCATCGGCATCGCGCGCGGCCTCGCGCTGCGCCCGGAGATCATCGTCGCCGACGAGCCGGTCTCCGCGCTCGACGTCTCCGTGCAGGCCCAGGTGATCAACCTGATGGCGCGCCTCCAGCGGGAGTTCGGCCTGTCGTACGTCTTCATCGCGCACGACCTGTCGATCGTCCGGCACATCTCCGACCGGGTCGGCGTGATGTACCTCGGGCGGATCGTGGAGACCGGCGGCGACGCCGAGATCTACGACCATCCCACGCACCCCTACACCCAGGCGCTGCTCTCCGCGGTCCCCGTCCCCGACCCGCGGGCCCGGACCCGCCGGGAGCGGATCATCCTCAGCGGCGACGTGCCGTCCCCGACCCAGGTGCCGTCCGGCTGCCGGTTCCGCACCCGCTGCTTCAAGGCGCGGGAGCGCTGCGCCGAGGAGGTGCCGGTGCTCGCGGTGCCGGTGCCGCTGCGCGCGGCGGGGGGTCCGGCGGCCCATCCGTCGGCGTGCCACTTCGCGGAGGAGAAGCAGGTGGTGGCCGCGGAGGCCCGCCCGTAACACCGCAAAGGACCGCGAACCGCGTTAACACGCAGGCAACTTGACCGACCCGGTTCCGATATACGGACGCGTCAGGCTGAACAGCGTACGGCCGTGCGGGTGCCGTAAACGGACCGGGGTGCCCATGGGCACCCCGGTCCGTTGCCGTCTAGGCCCGGTCCGCCGCCTTCTCGGTGAGCCCCAGCGACCGCTTGAGGAAGTCGAGCTGGAGCAGCAGCAGGTTCTCGGCGACCTCCTCCTGCGGGGTCATGTGGGTCACCCCGGACAGCGGCAGCACCTCGTGGGGGCGGCCGGCGGCGAGCAGGGCCGAGGACAGTCGCAGCGAGTGGGCGACGACCACGTTGTCGTCCACCAGGCCGTGCACGATCATCATCGGGCGGTGCGGCTCGGCCGCGTCCACCAGACCGGCGTCGTCGATCAGGGAGTTGCGCCGGTAGACCTCCGGCTGCTCGTCGGGGTGCCCGGCATAGCGCTCCTGGTAGTGGGTGTCGTACAGGCGCAGGTCCGTGACGGGGGCGCCGACGACGGCCGCGTGGAAGACGTCGGGGCGGCGCAGCGCCGCGAGCCCCGCGAGATAGCCGCCGAACGACCAGCCCCGGACGGCCACCCGGCCGAGGTCCAGCGGGAACCGCTCGGCGAGGTCGTGCAGGGCGTCGACCTGGTCCTGGACCACGATCGCCGCGATGTCGTCCTTGACGGCCTTCTCCCAGGCCGGCGAGCGGCCCGGGGTGCCCCGGCCGTCGGCGACGATCACGGCGAAGCCCTGGTCGGCGAACCACTGGGAGGTCAGATGCGGGTTGTGGGCGGCCACCACCCGCTGGCCGTGCGGGCCGCCGTAGGGGTCCAGCAGGACCGGGAGGGGGGTGTCACCGGCGTAGTCCCGAGGCATAAGCACGGCGCACGGGATGCGGCGTGCGCCCCCCTCGGTGAGTGTGAGCCGCGGGGTCACTCCGGGATCCTCGGCATGCGACCGGACCAAGCCAATCACCTTGCCGTCGCGCAGCACCTGGACCTGAGCGCCGGGCCGGTCCGGAGTGTGGGACACGAGCACGGTCACCCCTCCGGCACGCACCGCCGCGTGCACGCCGGGCTCCTGCGAGACGCGCTCCACACCGAGCTCGTTCACCCGGTACACATGGACCTCGCCGATCTCCGGATCGGTCGCGGAGGCACCGGCCGACGCCGAGACCAGCACGTCGTCGCCGGACACGTCGAGCACCGCGCGCACATGCAACTGCGGCCCCGTCAGCGGACGTTCACCCACCGCCAGCACCCGCGCGCCGCCCTCGTCGGCGATGCGCACCAGGTGCCCGGACGGGCTCCAGCACGGCACACCGGGGAAAAGTTCCAGCCATTGTGGATCTTCGTCGGCGTGCACCATCCGGGTCGTCCCCGTCGCCGGGTCCACGGCCAGGAACAGCTGGCTGCGCTGGTCGCGCGCCTGTACGAGCAGCAGCGGCGCACCCGCCGCCGACCAGTGCACTCGCGCCAGATACGGATACCGAGCCCGGTCCCAGGAGACCTCCGTGCGCGCCCCGTCCAGGCCGACCACGAACAGCCGGACCTCCGCGTTGGGCGTCCCCGCCGCCGGGTACGGCACCTGCCGCGGCGCCCGGTCCGGGTGGGCCGGGTCGGAGATCCACCACCGCCGCACCGGGGTGTCGTCCGCCCGCGCGACCAGCAGCCGGTCCGACTCCGGGCTCCACCAGTACCCCTGGTGACGGCCCATCTCCTCGGCCGCGATGAACTCCGCCAGGCCGTAGGTGACCCCCTCCGACTCCGGCTCGGCGAGCGCCCGGTCGTCCTCGCCCTCCGCGCCGACCACCCGCAGCGCGCCCCGCGCGACGTACGCCACGTGCCGTCCGTCGGGGGAGGGGCGCGGGTCGATCACCGGTCCGCGGACCGGCAGTTCACGGGCCGTGCCGGCCCGCAGCTCGGCCGTGAACAGCCTCCCCGACAGGGCGAACGCGGCCAGCTCGACAGCCGCGTCGGTGCCGTAGGAGACGATGCCCGCGCCCCCCTCGCGACTGCGTTCGCGGCGCGCGCGCTCCTCGGGCGGGAGGTTCTCCGACGCCCCGCCGAGCAGGGCGCGCGGGTCCGCCGTCACGCGCTCCCGACCCTCCGCCGTGTCGAGGACCCACAGCGAACTCGCCGGGTCCGTACCGGAGGAGGAGCGCAGGAACACGGCACGGGAACCGTCGGGCGCCACCGTGAACGCGCGGGGCGCTCCCAAGGTGAACCTCTGGGTGCGGGCGTGCCGCCTGGGGAAGGAGACTGGCTCGGTCGTCATGCCCCGACCATATTGGCCAGTGCGCCCCCTTGTGCGGCTGTGCGCCGACCGATGCGCACGTACCGATCGTTATGATCACTGTCGCATAGTGGGTATGAACCTGCTGGCTTGCTGCATGGATTTATCTGCCCCCATAGACCGACCCCCGCTTGGGATTCTTGGAGGTGAGCCGCCGTGGCACTCTCGATTTCGGCGGTGGTGCTGCTGGCGATCATCGTCTTCCTGCTGATCAAGAAGTCAGGGCTGAAAGCGGGCCATGCGATCGTCTGCATGCTGCTCGGTTTCTACCTGGCGTCCTCGACCGTCGCACCCACGATCAGTGAGCTGACGACGAACATCGCGGGCATGATCGGCAGCATCAAGTTCTGAGCCGCCCGCCACACTCGGGCTCCGCACCCACCGGTCCGGAGCCCGCCCCACTCACCGCCCGGCGGCGTACGCCACGAACCCGGCCCAGGCCGCGGGCGTGAGCGCCAACCGCGGCCCGGCGACGTCCTTGGAGTCCCGGACGTGGACGGTGCCCGGGGTGCGGGCGACCTCGACACAGGAGTCGCCGTCGGGGCCGCTGCTGTAACTGCTCTTGCGCCAGGCCAACTCGTAGGCGTGTCCGGCGGTTTCGCGGATCATGTCTCTCCCAGCAGTCGCTCGATGAGTGCCAGTGACTCCCGCGGCGGGAGCGCCAGCGCCCGGATGGTGCCATAGCGCAGTTCGAGAACGCGGAGCTGCCTCGGGTCGGACGTCGGCCGGCCGCTGAACGCACCGTCGGCGCGTCCCACGGCTGTTCCGTCCTCGAACTTCAGCACTTCGATCCTCCCGCTCAAGCCGGGATGGGCCGCGCTGTCCATCGGCATCACCTGGAGGGCGACGTTGCTGAACCGGCCGACCTCCAGCAGGCGTTCGAACTGCTGTCGCCGCACCATTGTGCCCCCGACCCTGCGGCGGAGCGTCGACTCTTCCAGGACGAAGCTGAGAGCGGGGGCAGGTGAGCGGTCGAAGACGCAACGCCTCGCGATACGCGCGGCGACGCGCCGTTCCAGGTCCTCGGGCGAGTAGGCGGGCTGCCACGATTCCAGCAGCGCCCGCGTGTGTCCGGCGGTCTGCAGCAGCCCGGCGATATTGCTGCACTCGTACACCCCGATCTCGACGGCCCGCGCCTCCAACTGCGCCAGATCCCGCACCTTCTTGGGATACCGGACCTTCCGCACGTCCTCCTTCATCGCGGCGAGCAGCCCGCCGGCGCCCAGCACCTCGTCCGCCACGTCCAGGAACTCGGGCCGGGGAATCCGCTTCCCGGCCTCGATCTTGTAGACCATGTCCTCGCCGTACCCCACGGCCTCCCCGAACGCGGCGGCCCGCATCCCGACCGCCTCCCGGCGCAGCTTCAACTGCCGCCCCACGGTCGCGACGACGGCGAGGCCCCAGTCGTCGTCCGGATCCACCTCCCAACCCGGCTCGTCGGCCTCGCTCCTGAGCCGCCGGATCTCCCCGTCCACCGTCATGTCGCGCCCCTCCGTCGTACGGCCGTGCCGCCCCGCTCCGTACCCGCCCACCCGGCACCGACAAGCCCGGACACCACCGGACAACCACCGGACAGATCACCGACCGCGACGACTCCGTCACGCAAACGGTAGGCGTCCGTCCTGGACGTGAACGCCACCGGAGCGCGCATCCTCGTGCTCCGGTGCCGCAAGCCGTCTTTCCAAGGAACGTGACCAGGGAAAAGAACCTCACCAAGCCCCACCCCTCCCGCCCGTCGGGCGTCGCTCACTCTCGCGGGTGAACATCGGCAACTCGACTGGATACGGCGCCCCTTCGAGGCTCTACGCTCGGCGCAACACAACCGCAGACATGCGACGGCCCCCGCCGGGACGGCAATCCCAGTGCGAGGGCCTGACCACCGAGGAAGAGGAAGCTTCCCGATGGATACGCAGAACCCTAGCGCGCCTTCGCGTGCCCGGGCCCGCTATACCGCGCACGGCCACCCGAATCGGCGGCCCGAGCCGGGCGGTGGTTTGACCCACGACAACACCCGGCACACCGCGCGCTTCACCGTGATCGGCAACCACCTCACGCAGCACGCCGAGTTGTCGCTCCTCGCGATCGGTCTGGCCTGCCACATCCAGTCGCTGCCCCAGGGCGCCCGCGTCGACATCAAGAGCCTGACCCTCCGGTTCCCCGAGGGCGCCACCCGCATCGCCGCGGCCCTGCGCGAGCTGGAGACCCACGGGTACCTGCGTCGCGAACGCGTCCGTGCCCCCGGCGGCAGGATCGTCACGCGCACGGTCTCCTGCAACCAGCCGGGAGGCCGGGGCCACGAGGAGGCTCCGCAGGCCCGCCGGACGCCCGCCGAACGGCGCCCCCGGCAGCTCCCCGCCGTCCCGCAGCCGGCGTATCCCGCGGCCGAGCTGGTCCGCCGGGCCACCGAGCTGCTGGCCGGCCTGCGCCGCCACGACCCGCGCCTGCTCCTGTCCGTCCACGACACCGCCCATCTGGCCCCCGGCGTCGCCGCCTGGCTGGAGCGGGACGTGAGCCCGGCGGGCGTGGTGCGCGCCCTCACCACCGACCTGCCGGACGAGCCCCTGCGGCGCCCCTCGGCCCTGCTGGCCCACCGCCTCACCGCCCAGCTCCCACCCCCGCCACCGTTCGTGGCCCCGTCCGCGCCCCCACCGGTCCGCCATCCCCTCCAGAACTGCGACACCTGCGACCGGGCCTTCCGCTCACCCACACCAGGACACTGCCGTGACTGCCGTACTTCCCATGCCGCTGCCGCTGCCGCTGCCGCTGCCGCCTGAGCCCGCCCCGCCCTGCTCCATGCGCTCCAGCCGGATACTCTGGCCGGGGCACCCTCCGGAGGACACCATGAGCACTCAGGCCGACCACGGAAACGAACTGATTCCCCGCCCCGACCTGACCCCGGATGCTCTGCGCGCAGCCCTCGCGGTCGTCGCGCCAGGGCGCCTGGACGAGATGCAGGCCATGAAGGACGAGGCTTTCGCCAAGGCCGTCGAGTGGCAGTCCCTGAGCCCTGTCCAGAGCTGGGTGCTGATCTGGGCCAAGGAGATCGAGATCGCCCGCCGGCCAGACCTCTCCACTCGCTATGCCCTGGCGCAGAGCAACCTGGAACACGAGGATCCGGCTGTCGCGTGGGAAGCCCTTCGCGAGCTGAGCGCCGTAGCCGACGAGGCGACGAAGGGAAACCGGACGGGCATGGCGCTCGCCTTCGCCCACCTCCCGGACGAGCAGGGGTGACAGACAGCCGGGCGGCGCCGGGCAGGCGGGGAACGGCGGAGCGGGCCTCGTAGGCTGGCCCCATGACGGAACTGCCTGCCCGGCGTCTTCTCCTCGTGCACGCGCACCCGGACGACGAGTCGATCAACAACGGCGTCACCATGGCCACGTACGCGGCCCAGGGGGCGCGGGTCACGCTGGTCACCTGCACCCTCGGGGAGCACGGCGAGGTCATCCCCGCCGGGCTGCGCCATCTGACCGGTGCCGCGCTGGGCGAGTACCGCCTCGGCGAGCTGACCGCCGCGATGCGCGAGCTCGGCGTCGAGGACTTCCGTCAGCTCGGCGGTCCGGGGCGTTACGAGGACTCCGGGATGATGGGCACCGCCGACAACGACGACCCGGCGTGCCTGTGGCGGGCGGACCTCGACGAGGCGGCCCGCGCGCTCGTGGACGTCATCCTGGAGGTACGCCCCCAGGTCCTCGTCACCTACGACCCGAACGGCGGCTACGGGCACCCCGACCACATCCAGGCCCACCGCGTCGCCATGCGCGGCGCCGAGCTGGCCGCCGAGGCCGGCTGGCGCATCCCCAAGATCTACTGGAACCGCGTCCCGCGCACCGCCGTGGACGAGGCGTTCGCCCGGCTCCAGGCGGACCTGCCCGGCCTGCCGTTCGCCAAGGCCGCCACGGCCGCCGACGTGCCGGGCGTCGTCGAGGACGAGCGCGTCACCACCGTGATCGACGGCACCGAGCGCGCCGCCGCCGCCAAGACCGCCGCCATGCGGGCGCACGCCACCCAGATCGAGGTGTCCGGCCGGTACTTCGCGCTGTCCAACGAGCTGGCCCAGCCCCTGCTCACCACCGAGTACTACGAGCTGGTCCAGGGGGAGCCCGTCGGCGCCCCCGAGACCGACCTGTTCGCGGGGATCGAGGAGACGTCATGAGTTCGATGCTCGCCCGGCCGCTCAAGGGCCCGTCCGCGCCCCGCGTCCTCGCCTACCTCGGGCTCCTCGTGCTCGGCGCCCTGGTCGGGATCGCCGGCGCGCTGGTGCAGCCCGCCTGGTTCCCGGGCGGCCTGCTGCTCGCGCTCGCGGGGGAGGCCGGGCTGATGCTCGGCGCCGCCCGCGCCACGGGCAGCCGGGGCGGGGCCGTCGCCGCCGCCGCGGGCTGGGCGGTCACCGTCATCCTGCTCACCGCCAGCCGCCCCGAGGGCGACTTCGTCTTCGGCACGGGAGCCTCCGCCTACCTCTTCTTGCTCGGAGGGATGGCCGTGGCTGTGATCTGCGCCACCCTCGCCCCGCTACGGCAACCGGGTGGCGACGGGGTCCGACTTGGCAAGTGACGTACCACTTCTCCATACCGTGCACGTGCGAGTCCCGTGTGGGTTTCCCAGGCGGTCGTGGGATACGCGTCAGAAGTGGCCAGTATGGTGGTGCGCGCCGCCGAGCCGCCCGACGCAGTGAGGTACGGGCGGCGGAGCCAACCGGGAGAACCTGCCTTGAGTCGTGAAACTGACACTCCGTCCTCCGGGCCCGACGGGCGCGGCGGAGCCGCATACCCTTCGGGGACGCCGCCGTACGGGACCCCCGTGGCTTCCGAGAGCGGTGCGGCCGCGGCCCGTTCGGGCGCGCCGGAGGAACGCAAGACCGAGACCACGCTGACGACCCGCATCCGGATCAACATCCCCGGATCACGGCCGATCCCGCCGGTCGTCGTGCGCAAGCCCGTCTCCGACAGCGGGAAGCCCGGCGCCGCCGCGGACACCCAGGAGACCCAGGCGCCCGCGGCCCCCGCCGCACCCGCCGCGCGCACGGCCCCCGCCGAACCGGCGGCCGAACCCGCGGCTCCGGCGGAGGAGAAGGCCAGCGACTGGTTCGCCCCCCGCAAGTCCCCGTCCGCGAAGGCCCCGCAGAGCGGCCCCTCGGGCAACGGGACGGGCGCGCCCACCGGTTCGAACCCGGCCGCCACCGGTCCCCAGGGCCCCGGCGCCGGTTCGGGACGCCCCGGCGGCGTCGTCGGCCCGGTGAGCGTGCCCGGCGCCCGTACGGAGGGCGGCCCCCGCCCGTCCGGCGGCACCGGCACGGGACTGCCCGGCGCGACCGGCGGCCCGGTGGCCCCCGGCCACGGCGGCGGCACCGGCTCCTTCGACGTGACCGAGGCGCTCGCGGCCGGACCGCGCGGCGGCACCGGCCCGTCCGGCGGCGCGCGTCCGCCCGCCGGTGAGGCGCGCCGCGACGACCTGCCGTACTTCGCGGAGAACGGCTCCGGCGGCCCGAACGGCCGGCCCGGCCCGAACGGCAACGGCCCCCAGGGCGGCTACAGCGGCCCCGGCAACATCGACCCGGCCGCCGACTTCAACGCCCCGGACAGCCCCGGCGGCCCCGGCGACTTCAACGGGCCGAACGACTTCGGCCGCGGTGGCCCCGGCGGCGGCCCGCAGGGTCCCACGGGCCCGACGACCGGCCCCGTCACCGGCGACGGCCCGGCCCTCGCGGGCGGCGGCCCCGGCCGGCCCCGCGGACCCGTGGGCCCCGGCCCGGCCGGTCCCGGCATCCAGGCGGGCCCGGGCCGCCCCGGTCCCGCAGGACCCGGTGCCGCCCCGCACGCCCCGGGCCAGGTCCCCGGCGGCGGCCTGAGTGACGACACCGCGATCCTCACCCCGCAGAAGCACGCCCCCGAGCCCGGCCACCCGCACCTCGGCGTCGCGGACAACGTCTCCGGGCACACCGTCACCAGCGGCATCCCGGTCGTGTCCGGCGGCCCGCAGGGCGGTTCCCGGGGGCCCGGCGCCGGCGCGCCCGAGCCGGCCGCGCCGAGCGCCCCGGCGGCCCGTCCAGCCAAGAAGAAGGGCCGCAGCAAGCTCGCGCTGCTCGGCGGCGGCCTGGTCGTCCTCGCGGGCGGCCTGTACGGCGCCGGACTGCTGATGAACCACACCGACGTGCCCAAGGGCACCACCGTGCTCGGCGTCGACATCGGCGGCGGCACCCGCGACGACGCCGTCAAGAAGCTGGACGACGCCTTCGAGGACCGGGTCGGCAAGCCGCTGAAGCTGTCGGTGGGCGGCCGGACCGTCCAGCTGGACCCGGACAAGGCCGGGCTCCAGTTCGACATGCAGCAGACGGTGAGCGCCGCCGCCAGCAGCGACTACAACCCGGTCTCCGTCATCGGCTCCCTGTTCGGCAACCAGCGGGTCGTCGAGCCCGTCATGCCCACCGACGAGGAGAAGCTGCACGCCGCCCTCCAGGCCGCTTCCGGCGGCAGCGGATCGGTCACCGAGGGCACCGTCTCGTTCAAGACCGGCAAGGCGGTCGCCGTGTACGGCAAGCCCGGCGCCGGCATCGACGTCGCCCGCTCGACGTCCGCCGTCGAGGCGGCGTACCGCACCCAGGTGGAGACCGGCCAGGCGGCCGCCGTCCAGGTGCCGACGACCACGCGGCAGCCGACCATCGGCAAGGCCGAGGTCGACCGGTTCATGAAGGAGTTCGCCGAACCGGCGATGGCCACCAAGGTGACCATCCAGACGGACGCCGCCCACAGCATCCAGTTCGGCTCGCTGTCCCTGCCGAAGATCCTCGGCGCGAAGGCCGTCGACGGCAAACTCGTCGACACCTACGACCTGACGGCCCTCAAGACGGCCTACGGCACCACCTTCGCGGGCGTGCAGATCAACGGCGCCAGCGGCAAGCGGGACGTCCTCCCGGAGGACGTCGCCTCCGCCCTGCGCAAGGCACTGCGCGGCAAGACCCCGGCGGAGCGCACGGTCACCATCGACACCAACCCGAACTAGCCGCGGTTCGGCGGGCCGAGGGGGCATCCGGCGGGCGCCCCCTCGGCCGTCGTATGACATCTGTCATCCGGCACACAGGACCGGCGGCACTGCCGGGCACCCCCGCCCGGCGGCCAGGCTGGACCCATGACAACGACAGCCGTGGAAACGGCCGCCGCGGTGGCCGGCTTCGACCGGGTGACCAAGACCTACGGGGACGTACGCGCCGTCGACGGACTGACGCTCGCGCTGCACCCGGGGGAGACCGTCGCCCTGCTCGGCCCGAACGGGGCCGGCAAGTCCACCACCCTCGACCTGCTCCTCGGCCTCAAGCGGCCCGACAGCGGCACGGTCAGCGTCCTCGGCACCGACCCGCGCGCGGCGATCGTCGCGGGCCGCGTGGGCGCCATGCTCCAGAGCGGCGGACTCATGGAGGAGGTCACCGTCGCCGAACTGGTGAGCCTGGCCTGCTCGCTGCACCCGCGGCCGTACCCCGTCTCCGAGGTCCTCGCCCGCGCCGGTGTCACCCAGATCGCCGACCGCAAGGTCGACAAGCTCTCCGGCGGGCAGGCGCAGCGCGTCCGGTTCGCCCTCGCCACGGCCGGCGACAGCGACCTGATCGTCCTCGACGAGCCCACCACCGGCATGGACGTCACCGCCCGCCAGGCGTTCTGGGCGACCATGCGCGAGCAGGCCGACCGGGGCCGCACGGTCCTGTTCGCCACGCACTACCTGGAGGAGGCCGACGCCATCGCGGACCGCGTCCTGGTGCTGCACCGGGGCCGGCTCCTCGCGGACGGCACCGCCGCCGAGATCAAGGCGAGGGCGGGCGCCCGCCGGATCTCCTTCGACCTGGAGGGGCCGGTCGACGCGGACGCGCTGCGGGCGCTGCCCTCCCTGACCCGCTGCGACGTCTCCGGGCAGACCGTGCGCATGCAGTCCGCCGACGCCGACGCGACCGTGCACGCCCTGTACGGCCTCGGCCTGTACCCCCGCAATCTCGAAGTCGCCGGGCTCGGCCTGGAGCAGGCGTTCGTCGCCATCACCGCCGCCGAGGAGGCCCGCCCGTCATGAACGCCCTGATCCGCCTCGAACTCGCCCGCGCCCTGCGCAACCGCAAGTCGCTGTTCTTCTCGGTGGCGTACCCGTCGATCCTGTTCCTGCTGATCGCGGGCACCGCCGACAGCACCACGAAGGTCGACGGCACCGGACTGACCCTGCCGACCTACATGATGGTCTCGATGGCGTCCTTCGGCGCCCTGACGGCCGTCCTCATGGGCAACAGCGAACGCATCGCCAAGGAGCGGGAGAACGGCTGGGTACGGCAGTTGCGGCTCACCCCGCTGCCCGGCCGCGGGTACGTCCTCGCCAAGACGGCGAGCGCAGCCGTGGTCAGCCTGCCCGCGATCGTGATGGTCTTCCTCGTCGCCGCCGTCGGCAAGGACGTGCGCCTGGACGCCTGGCAGTGGCTCGCCCTCACCGGGGCGATCTGGGCCGGCAGCCTGGTCTTCGCCGCGCTCGGCGTCGCCATCGGCTACCTCGCGACCGGTGACGCGGTCCGCCCGATCACGATGATCACCTACTTCGGGCTGTCCATCCTGGGCGGCCTGTGGATGCCGACCACCACCTTCCCGGGCTGGCTCCAGGACATCGCCGAGTGGGTCCCCACGCGCGCGTACGCTGCACTGGGTCAGGCCATCGAACAGAACCAGGCCCCGCACGCCGGGGACATCGCCCTCCTCGCCGTGTTCTTCGCGCTGTTCAGCGGCGGCGCGGCCTGGCTGTACCGAAAGGACACGCTGAAGGCGTGAGCAGCGTCGGCATGGGGCAACGCCCGCAGAACCGCAGACAGCAGGTCGTCAAGTTCCTCTGGATCGGCATCTGGCTCGCCTACCTGGGCGCGCCGGTCGACGACCTGCTCCACGGAGGCCACAGCGACGGGGTCGTGGTCCTCGGCTGGATCGGCCTGGCCGCCTTCGTCGCCTGGTACTTCGCGCTGGTCTTCCGCGCCGGACGCGGCGAGCACAACGCCGTCGTCCTCGGCTCCGTGGCGGTGCTCGCCACCCAGTCGACCGTGCTCAGCCTGACCCTGGGCGCGCAGTGGCTCGTGCTCTTCGTGTACGTGGCCATCTCCGCGGGCGCCGCCCTGCCGTTCCGTCTGGCCCGCTGGACGATCCCGGCCGTGTCCGCCCTGCTGACCGGCTGCGCGTTCCTGGTGCCGGACGGCAGGTCCTTCCTGACCGGGCTGCTCTTCCCGGCCCTGCTCGGCGGCTTCTCCATGACCGGCGTGCGCGAACTGATCCGCACGACGATAGAGCTGCGGGAGGCCCGCGCCACGGTCGCCCGGCTCGCCGCCAACGAGGAGCGGCTGCGGCTCGCCCGCGACCTGCACGACCTGCTCGGCCACTCGCTGTCCCTGATCACGCTGAAGAGCGAGCTGGCCGGCCGGATGCTCCCCGGCCACCCCGACAAGGCGGCCCAGCAGGTCGCCGACATCGAACAGGTCAGCCGGCAGGCGCTCGTCGACGTCCGGGCCGCCGTCGCGGGCTACCGCAAGCCCCGGCTCCTGGAGGAACTGGCGGGCGCCAAGGTCGCGTTGACGGCGGCCGGCATCACCGCCGAGCTCCCCGCCGAACCGGACCTCGCCGGCGTCCCCGAGGACAGCGAGACGGCCTTGGCCTGGGCGCTGCGCGAGGCCGTCACCAACGTCGTACGGCACAGCGGCGCCCGGCGCTGCACCGTGGAGCTCCTGCGCCGCCAGACGCTGGACGGCCCCCTCGTGGAACTCGCCGTGGAGGACGACGGTCAGGGCGCTCCGGGCGGCGCCCCGGGCCACGGTCTGACCGGGCTCACGGAACGCCTGGCCCAGGCCGGCGGCACCCTGGAGGCGGGCCGCACCCGGGGCGGTTTCCGCCTGATCGCCCGGGCCCCGGCCACGGGTGTCCCGGCGGACGTAGGATCCGGCGCATGAGCCAGACGATCAAGGTCCTCCTCGCCGAGGACCAGTCCATGGTGCGCGAGGCCCTGGCCGCCCTGCTCGGCCTGGAGGACGACATCGAGGTGGTCGCCCAGGTGGCCCGCGGCGACGAGGTGCTGGCCGCGGCCCGCGCGCACGACGTGGACGTGGCCCTCCTCGACATCGAGATGCCGGGCGCGACCGGCATCGAGGCGGCCGCCCTCGTGCACGCCGAACTGCCCGCCGTGAAGCTGGTCGTCCTCACCACGTTCGGCCGCCCCGGCTACCTCCGCAGCGCCATGGAGTCCGGCGCCGACGCGTTCCTCGTCAAGGACGCCCCGGCGGCCCAACTGGCCGACGCGATCAGGAAGGTGCTGGCGGGGGAGCGGGTCATCGACCCCACCCTCGCCGCGGCGGCCCTCGCCGAGGGCGCCAACCCGCTCACCGACCGCGAGCGGGAGGTGCTGCGCGCCGCGGAGGACGGCTCCACCAACGCCGAACTCGCGGCGGCCCTGCACCTGTCGCAGGGCACCGTCCGCAACTACCTGTCGACGGCGATCCAGAAGCTGGCGGCCCGCAACCGCGCCGAGGCGGTGCGCATAGCGAGGGAGAAGGGCTGGCTGTAGTCCGGCTCCCCGGAGCCCGGTCGAGGCTCCCCGGAGGTCAGTTGAGCAGGGCCCGGGCGGCGCGGGCCTCCGCGCGCACCTTCTCCGCGGCCCCCTCGTCCACCACGTCGATCAGCTCGGCGTACTCCTCCAGCTCCACGGCCCCCCGCACGAAGTCGCCGCGCAGCACCAGCAGCTTGCCCCGCTCGAACCGCAGCCGGGCCGGGTGCGCCGGCAGCAGCAGCGACAGCTCCACCGCCCACAGCGCCACGTCCGTCCGCTCGGGCCGGGCCGCGGCCCACGCGCGCACGTTGTTGAGGATGCGCGTCACGACCTCCAGCGGATCGGCCGGCGTCAGCATCGACGGGTCCAGCGGCGCCCCCGTGGCCCCGGCCACCAGCACCTCCGCGTCGGAACCGGTCAGCACCCGCCCCCCGTCGAACGGGTCGGCCAGCACCTGCTCCCCGGCCGGGCCGAACCCGACGACGAAGTGCCCGGGCAGCGCGACCCCGTACACCGGGGCCCCGGCCCGCCGGGCCACCTCCATCCACACCACCGACAGCAGGATCGGCAGCCCCCTGCGCCGCAGCAGCACCTGGTGCAACAGCGACGACTCCAGCCGCTCGTAGTCCGCCGCGCAGCCACGGAACCCGTACCGCTCGCCGAGCAGTTCGCGCAGCGCCACCGCCCAGGCGCGCGGCCCGCCCGGCCGGTACGGCAGCCGGCCCGCCAGCTCGTCCAGCTCCAGTTGCGCGGCGTCCATGCCCGCCTCGTCCAGCTCCCCGTCCGCCTCGGCCCCGATGAGCAGGCAGAGCGCGGAGAGGTCGGGCCGCTCGGACCGCGCCTCCTCGGCGAACCGCCGCCGCAGCTCGGCGGAGCGCTCGGGAGTCGGGGGATGCAGGGGAGGCATAGCCGGCTCGTGCCCTTCCACGGTGATCGGTACCGCCGCTCAGGCGGATCGGTAGTGGTGGTACGCGTGGTGCGCGGCGAAGCCCATCCCGGCGTACAGGCCGCGCGCGCCCGTGTTGTCCGTCTCGACCTGGAGCCAGGCCGCCGACGCGCCCTCCTCCAGGGCCCGCGCCGACAGCGCGGCCATCACCCGGCGGGCCAGCCCCCTCCGCCGCATGGCCGGATCGACCTCGACCGCCGAGAACCCGGCCCACCGGCCGTCCACGACACAGCGCCCGATCGCGGCGGGCGCCTCGCCGTCCCCGGCGGGGACGGACGCGAACCACACCGACGGGCCGCTGCCCAGCACCTTCAGGGCCACGTCGCTCACTCCCTTGCGCTGATACCGCGCAAGCCAAGCCTCGTCCGCTTCCCGGCTCAGCACCACTCCGGAGCCCTCGTGCCGGTCGGCGACCGGGGCGAGCGCCCCGATCCACAGCTCGGCGGTCACCTCGCGCTCCCAGCCGCGCCGCTCCAGCTCCGCGCACAGCCGCTCCTGGGTGCCCTCGGCGCCGGTCGCGGTCTGCAGGTAGGCGGGCAGGCCCCGGTCGGCGTACCAGCGGCGCACGGCGTCGAGCGCGTCGTCCAGCGGCAGCCCGGGATCGCCCATCGGCAGGACCGAGTTGGCGCGGCGGGTGAAGCCGGCGGCGGCCCGCAGCTCCCAGCCGCCGAGCCGCTCGCTCTCCACCGGCCGCCACGCGCGCGCGGCGACACGCGCGAGCTCCTCGTAGGTCGCGGCGGGACCCCGGCGGCGGGCCGGAGCGGCCGGCACCACCTTCCCGGCGACCAGTGAGGCTTCCGGAATGTGGACGGTCTCACCACTCTTCCGTGTGATCAGCAGCACACCGTCGTCCCACGATGCGAGCACGCCCACCGTGTCGGTGAACTTCTCACCCGAACCAGCGGGATCGGCCAGGCGGCGTACGGAGACCCGTTTGCCCACGTCAGCAGCGGTGATACGGACCTCAAGGCGTCCCGTCGCAGAGATTTCCACAGGTCAGTTCACCCCTCCTGTTCGGATCATGCCCAAGAACGGAGATACTAGGGGCGGGCATCGACGACGCCGCGCTCCCGCGCGCCAGGCGGCGGAGCCTGAGGAGGCCCGCCAGCGCCCAATCGAGGAGGAACGACAGCGTGACCTACGTCATCGCGCAGCCTTGTGTCGACGTCAAGGACAAGGCGTGCATCGAGGAGTGCCCGGTCGACTGCATCTACGAGGGCCAGCGGTCCTTGTACATCCACCCGGACGAATGCGTCGACTGCGGTGCCTGTGAGCCGGTCTGCCCGGTCGAGGCGATCTTCTACGAGGACGACACTCCGGAGGAGTGGAAGGACTACTACAAGGCGAACGTCGAGTTCTTCGACGAGCTCGGCTCCCCCGGCGGCGCCAGCAAGCTCGGTCTGATCGAGCGGGACCACCCCTTCATCGCCGCGCTGCCGCCGCAGAACGGGTAACCCCCATCGGCGACCCGCACAGCGTGCCGCCTCGGTCCCGTACGGCCTCGACCGCCGTACGGGACCGGGGCGTCGGCGTTTCCGGCCGTACCAGAAAGTGAGCGACATCCCGTGTCCGCAGTCTCCGACCGCCTCCCGACCTTCCCCTGGGACAAGCTGGAGCCGTACAAGAAGACGGCCGCGGCGCATCCGGACGGCATCGTCGACCTCTCCGTCGGCACCCCGGTCGACCCGGTCCCCGAGCTGATCCAGAAGGCGCTGATGGACGCGGCGGACTCCCCGGGCTACCCCACGGTGTGGGGCACCCCGGCGCTGCGTGACGCGATCACGGGCTGGGTGGAGCGCCGGCTCGGCGCCCGCGAGGTCACCCACCGGCACGTCCTGCCGATCGTCGGCTCCAAGGAACTGGTCGCCTGGCTCCCCACGCAGCTGGGCCTGGGCCCCGGCGACCGGGTGGCGTACCCGCGCCTGGCCTACCCGACGTACGAGGTGGGCGCGCGCCTGGCCCGCGCCGGGTACGAGGTGTACGACGACCCGACCGAGCTGGACCCGCGCGGGCTGAAGCTGCTCTGGCTGAACTCGCCGTCCAACCCCACCGGCAAGGTCCTCTCGAAGCGGGAGCTGACCCGGATCGTCGCCTGGGCCCGCGAGCACGGCGTGCTGGTCTTCTCCGACGAGTGCTACCTGGAGCTGGGCTGGGAGGCCGAGCCGGTCTCCGTCCTGCACCCGGACGTCAACGGCGGCTCGTACGACGGCCTGGTCGCCGTGCACTCGCTGTCCAAGCGCTCCAACCTCGCCGGGTACCGCGCCGCGTTCCTGGCGGGCGACCCGGCCGTGCTGGCGCCGCTGCTGGAGATCCGCAAGCACGGCGGCATGATGACGTCCGCGCCGACCCAGGCGGCCGTGGTGGCGGCCCTGGGCGACGACGAGCACGTCCACGTCCAGCGCGAGCGCTACGCGGCCCGCCGCGCCGCCCTGCGCACGGCCCTGGAGGGCCACGGCTTCCGGATCGAGCACAGCGAGGCGAGCCTGTACCTGTGGGCCACGCGGGACGAGTCCTGCTGGTCGACGGTGGCGCACCTCGCCGAACGCGGCGTCCTGGTGGCGCCCGGCGACTTCTACGGCGAGGCCGGCGCCCGGCATGTGCGGGTGGCGTTCACGGCCACCGACGAGCGGGTGCGGGCCGCGGTCGAGCGGCTGGCCTGAGACACCCCGGGACACACGGAGCGGCGGGGTCCGGGAAGCGTCCCGGACCCCGCCGCTCTCGTCGGCCTGCGGCCGCGTCAGCCGATCGGCAGGCCCTGCACCGGCAGCGAGCCGGTGGCGGGCAGCCCGCCCTGCGTGGCGGCACCCGCGGTGTCGCCGAGGACGGTGCCGACCGACCCGGCCACGCCGCCCGCGGTCTGCTGGGCCGCCGGAGCGGCCTTCTTCGCGACCTTGCCGCCGGTCTTCGTCACCTTGCCGCCGGCCTTCTTGGCGGCCTTCGTGCCCTTCTTGGTGACCTTGTCGCCGGTCTGCGTGGCCGTCGGCAGGGCCTGGTCGACCGCGCTGTCGACGGCACCGCTCGCGAGCCCGGTGGCGTTCTGGGCGGCACCGTCGACGACGCTCGAGCCGTCGAGGGCGGAGAGCCCGCCGAGCTTGGACGCGTCGGGCAGTTCGGGGGCCGCGCTGGCGGAGCCGGCCGCACCGACCCCGGCAGCCGCTCCCGCAGCGACGATCAGCGCGGCACGGGCGATCCGGCGGGTCAGGGGGAGGGTCATGATGCTCCTTCGACGGGTAAGTCGGATGAGAACGATGAAGTGTCCGACCAGGCCCGGCAGTTGACCGACAGGCTGTTGATCTCCGGGCTCGGCGCAGTGACTACCGCTCGAAGGCCGGGAAGGTTGCGGCGCGACAACGTAAAGAGTTGGCAATGCGTCGCATAATCGCCTGCGGACAAAAACGGGCATATCGCTCCGCGTCGAAACGGGTGCGGAACCCTTACATCCCTTTGTTCACAAGGGCTTTGGCCGCGCGTGACCGGCCGGGCGAAAGCCTGCCCGCCCCGGCGCCCGGCGACACCCGCGGTAACCCCGCGGAGTGAGTCCCTGAACGTCTGCCCGTACTACCGCGTCGTCGTGATCCGGACGGCGTCCGCCGCGCTCCCGCTCTCCGGGGCGCCCCGCGCCCCGCTCGGCCGCCACCGGCTGTCGGTGTGCCCGGCGGTCCACTCCCGCCCCGCGAACGCCACCCGCTCGATGTGCAGCCGCGACGCGTTGGCCACGGCCCAGTGCGCCAGCTGCCAGCCGCGCTCATCCGCCGCGCGCTTCTTCCCGTCCGGCCCGTCCACGGCCACCGGCAGCACCACGGTCCGCCCGTCCCCGTCCCCGTCCCGCGCGCCGGACGGCGAGGGCGACGCCGTGCCGCCCACCTCGGCGGCGGCCGACTGCAGCGCGTCGCGCCCGAAGTCCCGCACCAGCGCCGCCCGCACCCGGTCCGTGCCCGCACTGGGCGCGGTCTCCGGACGGCCGTCGCAGGTCAGCGTGGCGGCGGCGCGGCCGGTCAGGGCGGCGGCCAGCAGTCGCGCGTCCGGCTCGTGCTTGGCGTACGCCTCCGGGAAACCGCTGCGCTGCACGCGCTGCGCGGCCTCCGTCAGCGGCAGCCGGGTGTAGTCGGGGACCTTGACCAGGTGCTCGTAGAAGGCGCCGGCCGCGTAGGTCGGGTCCATGATCTGCTTCTGGGTGCCCCAGCCCTGCGACGGCCGCTGCTGGAACAGGCCCAGCGAGTCACGGTCGCCGTGCGCGATGTTGCGCAGCGCCGACTCCTGCAGCGCGGTCGCGAGCGCGATCGTCACCGCCCGCTCCGGCAGCCCCCGCCCGGTGCCCACCGCGGCGATCGTCGCCGCGTTCACCGCCTGCTCCGGCGTGAACTCGTACCGCGCCCCGTCCCTCCCGGCGGAGACGACCGCGCAGCCCGGCTTGCGCGCGCCGCCGGTGACGTACTGCACGGCGAGGTACCCCGCGACGGCGAGCAGGACCAGGAGGGCCGCCCCCCTGCGGAGGAGGCGGCCACGGCGTGAGGAAGGCGACGTCTTCGGCACGCCTACAAGGTAGCCGAGGCTACTGAGTGGTAGGAGGGCGGTGGGAAAAGAGGGACGGGACCGCGGATCAGGAGGGCGGGTTAGGGTCGGCCCCATGGCCGACACCTCCCTTGACCTCAGCCTCGACGCCGCCCTGCTCACCGCCCGGCTGGTCGACCTCCCCTCCGAGAGCGGCTCGGAGAAGCCCCTCGCGGACGCCATCGAGGGTGCCCTGCGCGCCCTGCCGCACCTGACGGTCGAGCGGTACGGCAACAACGTCCTGGCGCGCACCGACCTCGGCCGGCCGGAGCGCGTCATCCTCGCCGGGCACATCGACACCGTGCCCATCGCGGACAACGTGCCCTCGCGGCTCGACGACGACGGCGTCCTGTGGGGCTGCGGCACCTGCGACATGAAGTCCGGCGTCGCCGTCCAGCTGCGCATCGCGGCCACCGTCCCGGCCCCCAACCGCGACCTCACGTTCGTCTTCTACGACAACGAGGAGGTCGCCGCCGAGCTCAACGGCCTCAAGCACATCGCGGAGAACCGCCCGCAGTGGCTGGAGGGCGACTTCGCGGTCCTCCTGGAGCCCTCGGACGGCGAGGTCGAGGGCGGCTGCCAGGGCACCCTGCGCGTACTGCTGAAGACGAAGGGCGAGCGGTCGCACTCCGCGCGCTCCTGGATGGGCTCCAACGCCATCCACGCGGCCGCCCCGATCCTGGCCCGCCTCGCCTCCTACGAGCCGCGGTACCCGGTGATCGACGGCCTGGAGTACCGGGAGGGCCTGAACGCGGTCGGCATCTCCGGCGGCGTCGCGGGCAACGTCATCCCCGACGAGTGCGTCGTCACCGTGAACTTCCGCTACGCCCCCGACCGCACCGAGGAGGAGGCGATCGCGCACGTCCGCGAGGTGTTCGCCGGCTGCGGCGTCGAGGAGTTCGTCGTGGACGACCACAGCGGCGGCGCCCTGCCCGGACTGTCCCACCCGGCCGCCGCGGCCTTCATGGAGGCCGTCGGGGGCGTCCCGCGGCCCAAGTACGGCTGGACGGACGTCTCCCGCTTCTCCGCCCTCGGCGTCCCCGCCGTGAACTACGGCCCCGGCAACCCGCACCTGGCGCACAAGCGGGACGAGCGCGTCGAGACGGCGAAGATCCTCGCGGGGGAGGAGCGGCTGCGCGCGTGGCTCACCGCGTGACCCGATCGGGGCGCCGGGGGTTTGGGGCGACGCGGGGCGGACATGCTGACGTCCCTCGCGGGTAACCCGCGTAGATCTACGCTGAGGCGGAACGACCTGGCACACGGAGGGAGCGCACATGGCTACCGGTAACCCCGAGGGGAAAAAGCAGCCACCCGACGAGCAGCGGCTGGGGCCGGTGCTGCGCCGGCGCCACCAGGTGCAGGCGGGCACCACCGACCAGCGCCTGCTGGACGAGCGGGCCCCCACCGACTGGGTCCACACCGACCCCTGGCGGGTCCTGCGCATCCAGTCGGAGTTCATCGAGGGCTTCGGCACGCTCGCCGAACTGCCGCCCGCGATCAGCGTGTTCGGCTCCGCGCGCACCCCGGTGGACTCCCCGGAGTACGAGGCCGGGGTCCGGCTCGGCCAGGGCCTCGTCGAGGCCGGCTTCGCCGTGATCACCGGGGGCGGCCCCGGCGCGATGGAGGCGGCCAACAAGGGCGCCCTCGAGGCGAACGGGACCTCCGTCGGCCTGGGCATCGAGCTGCCCTTCGAGCAGGGCCTCAACCCCTACGTCGACATCGGCCTGAACTTCCGGTACTTCTTCGTCCGCAAGATGATGTTCGTCAAGTACGCCCAGGGGTTCGTGGTGCTCCCGGGCGGCCTCGGCACCCTCGACGAACTCTTCGAGGCCCTGACCCTCGTCCAGACCCAGAAGGTCACCCGCTTCCCGATCGTGCTGTTCGGCACCGCGTACTGGGGCGGCCTGGTGGACTGGCTGACGAACACCCTGGTGGCCCAGGGCAAGGCGTCCGAGAAGGACCTGCTGCTGTTCCACGTCACCGACGACGTGGACGAGGCGGTCGCCCTGGTCTCCAAGGAGGCGGGCCGCTGACCCCGGGCACCTGAGGAGCGTGGCGGGGAGGGCTCAGGCCAGTCCCCGCCGCGCCACGGCCGGCGGCCGGTGCCCGGCGATCGACGCCACCATGTCCAGCACCTGCCGGGTCTCCGCCACCTCGTGCACCCGGTACACCTGGGCGCCCAGCCACGCGGACACCGCGGTCGTCGCGAGCGTCCCGACCACCCGCTCCTTCACGGGCCGGTCCAGGGTCTCCCCGACGAAGTCCTTGTTGGACAGGGAGACCAGCACCGGCCAGCCCGTCTCCACCATCTCCCCGAGCCGCCGGGTCGCCTCCAGGCTGTGCCGGGTGTTCTTCCCGAAGTCGTGCCCCGGGTCGATCAGGATCGACTCGCGGGGCACCCCCAGCGCGAGCGCCCGCTCCGCCAGGCCCACGGTCACCCGCAGGATGTCCGCCATGACGTCGTCGTATGTCACCCGGTGCGGCCGGGTACGCGGCCGGGCACCCCCGGCGTGCGTGCACACCAGGCCCACGCCGTAGCGGGCCGCGACCTCCGCCAGACCGGGGTCCACCCCGCCCCAGGCGTCGTTCAGCACATCCGCCCCCGCCTCGCACACCGCGGCCCCGACGTCGGCACGCCAGGTGTCCACGCTGATCACGACGTCCGGGAAACGCCGCCGCACCTCCGCCACGAACCCGACCGTGCGCCGCGCCTCCTCCTCGGCGGACACCTCCTCGCCGGGACCCGCCTTGACGCCGCCGATGTCGATGATGGCCGCGCCCTCGGCCACGGCCTGCTCCACGCGCGCGAGGGCCGGCTCGTCGTGGAACGTCGCCCCCTGGTCGTAGAAGGAGTCCGGGGTCCGGTTCACGATCGCCATGATCACCGGCTCGTGCGCGCCGAACTCGCGACTGCCCAGCCTGAGCATCCCCTGTTGACCTTCCCTCGACATTCCCGCTGCGTACGCCCTTCGGGCCGCCTGCGACCCTAACCGTCAGCGTCGCATGGCACGATCGGACCCTGACACACCCGACCGCTCGCATCACGGACCGTGGGGGCCACAGCGATGCTCATGTTCTTGTTCCTGGTCGTCGCGCTGGCCGTCGTGGTCGGCGCGGTGACGCTCGCCGTGGTGGGCGGCGGCGAGGGCGACGGACCGCTGCCGGAGGCCGCGCCCGAGCGGCTGCACGACCCGCTCCCGCCGGACCGCCCCGTCGGCCGCGCCGACGTCGAGACCCTGCGCTTCCCGCTCGCCGCCCGCGGCTACCGCATGGCCGACGTCGACGACGCCCTCAGCCGCCTCGGCGCCGAGCTCGCCGAGCGCGACGCGCGCATCGCCGACCTGGAGTCCGCGCTGGCCGGAGCGCGGGCGCCGCGCGGCCAGGTCTCCATGGACAAGCCCGACCAGGAGGACCAGTGAGCGACGGTTCGGCCCTCGCGGGCCCGGACGGCGCCCGGCGCTGCCCCTGGGCCCTGTCCACCCCGGACTACGTGGCCTACCACGACGAGGAGTGGGGCCGCCCCGTCCACGGCGACGACGCCCTGTACGAACGGCTCAGCCTGGAGGCGTTCCAGTCCGGGCTGTCCTGGATCACGATCCTGCGCCGCCGGGAGGGCTTTCGGGCGGCCTTCGCCGGGTTCGAGATCGCCCGGGTCGCCACGTTCACGGAAGCCGACGAGGAACGCCTCCTCGCCGACACCGGGATCATCCGCAACCGGCTGAAGATCGCGGCGACCGTGGCCAACGCGAAGGTGCTGGCCGGCTGGGCCCCGGGCGAGCTCGACGCCCTGATCTGGTCCCACGCCCCGGACCCGGCCGCCCGCCCGGTCCCGAAGACCCTGGCGGACGTCCCCGCGGTCACCCCTGAGTCGACGGCCCTGTCGAAGGCGCTGAAGAAGCGGGGGCTGCGGTTCGTCGGCCCGACGACGGCGTACGCCCTGATGCAGGCGTGCGGCCTGGTCGACGACCATCTGGCGGACTGCGTCGCGCGGGGCGCCGCCTGACGCGGGCGGCGCCCTCCGCCCGGCGGCCGGGGTGTCAGCGGCCCGGGTGTCAGCGGCCCAGGTAGGAGGGCTTCTCCTTGTTCACGAAGGCCCGCACCGCGATCGCGTGGTCCTCGGAGGTGCCCGCGCGCGTCTGCAGCTCGTCCTCCTTCTCCAGGGTCTCCTCCAGGGAGTGCGTCAGCCCGAACGCCACCGCCTCCTTGATCGCCCCGTACGCCACCGTCGGGCCCGCGGCGAGCCCGCGCGCCACCCGCTCGGCCTCGGCGCGCAGCTCGGCCGCCGGCACCAGACGGTTCGCGATCCCCAGGTCGTACGCCTCCTGCGCGCTGATGTTGCGCGGGAAGAGCAGCAGGTCGGTGGCGCGGCTCGGGCCCACGACCCGCGGCAGCGTCCAGGAGATCCCGGAGTCGGCGGTCAGCGCCACCCCGGCGAACGACGTGTTGAAGGCGGCGGTCTCCGCGACCACCCGGTAGTCGGCGGCCAGCGCGAAGCCGAGGCCCGCCCCGGCGGCGACGCCGTTCACCGCTGCCACGACCGGCTTCCGCATCCCGGCCAGCGCCCGGACGATCGGGTTGTAGTGCTCCTTGACCGTGGTCATGGTCAGCTTCGTCCCGGACTCCCGGTCGGAGGCCAGCAGCCCGATGTGCTCCTTCAGGTCCTGACCCACGCAGAACGACCGCTCCCCGGCCGCCGTCAGCAGCACGGCCCGGACGGCGTCGTCGCCCGCGGCGGCCTCCACCGCGTCCCGCAGGGCCACCTTCGCGGCGATGTTCAGCGCGTTCATCGCTTCGGGGCGGTTCAGCGTGATCGTCGCCAGCCCGTCGCTCACCTCGTAGAGCACGGTGTCGGCCATGGCGTATCCCCTCCGGTGTGGCGGCTCCGGGCGTACTCGTACTCGTCGGTACGCCCATGTCTGAGGGACAGCATGGCGGAGATCATGGGCCGCCACGGGCACGCGAGGTGTGACCTGCGTCAAAGAACGCACGCCCGGGCGTGTGCCGCCGAAGTGCGCGGGGTGGCGCAGTATGGCAGCCACATCGCCGAATTGAGTGGTTTTGCTCGCGCGCGTTGCCCAAGCGATGCCTACTGATGTTGGTCATCGGGTCCTGGCATGCGGGATAATGGCTGGGAAGCAATGTGTTCGATGCCGGTGTCGCGTGTCTCACTCCCGAGACGCGTGCCCTCCATGGGGCCGTCGGCTTTGACGATGAGCTGGTTTCAGGAAGGGGAACGAGCATGGCGGCCATGAAGCCGCGGACGGGCGATGGCCCGCTCGAGGTGACCAAGGAGGGGCGGGGCATCGTCATGCGCGTTCCGCTCGAAGGCGGCGGTCGGCTCGTCGTCGAGCTGACCCCTGACGAGGCCGACGCGCTCGGCGACGCCCTCAAGAAGGTCGTCGGCTGACGCGGACGCGACCCTACCCTTTCGGTGGCCCCGGCATTCCACGGATGCCGGGGTCACCGCGTTCCGGGCCCGGCAAGGTTCCGGGGGCTCAGCGTTTGACGGCGCACAGCAGGCCGTCGCCCACGGGCAGCAGCGACGGGACCAGCTCCTGGCTCTCCCGCACGGCCCGCAGCAGCTCCCGGACCCGTATGACCTCGGTGGGCTGCGGTCCGGAGTCGACGGTACGGCCGTTGGCGAAGACGCCCTCGAACGCGACCAGGCCGCCGGGGCGCAGCAGACGCAACGATTCGGCGAGATAGTCGAGGAACTCCAGCCGGTCGCCGTCGCAGAAGACCAGGTCGTACCCGGCGTCCGCGAGGCGCGGCAGGACGTCCAGCGCGCGGCCCGGGATGAAGCGGGCGCGGTTGCCGGCGAAGCCCGCGGCCCGGAAGGCCTGGCGGGCGAACTGCTGGTGCTCCGGCTCCGAGTCCACGGTCGTGAGCACCCCGTCGGGGCGCATGCCGTGCAGGAGATGGATGCCCGACACGCCGGTGCCGGTGCCGATCTCCGCGACCGCCTTGGCGTCCACGGTGGCGGCGAGCAACCCGAGCGCGGCGCCCGTGCCGGGCGACACCGAGCGCAGTCCCGCCTCGCGGGCCCGGTCCCGGGCCCAGCGCAGGACGTCGTCCTCGGCGACGTAGGCGTCGGCGAACGCCCAGCTCGTCTGCCGGTTGCCGGTAATGACCCTCTCCTGTCCCCGTGGTTGCCTCGGCGTGACTGTATCCGTTGCGCCCGGGAACCCGCAGATGGGACCGCGCGTTTGGAAGGGTGGGAAGACGAGCGGGGGGACACGGTTGGATCACGATGACGAGCAGGGTCACGAGCAAGTGCTGACGCAGGCGCACCAGCCGTGTCACCCCAGCTCAAA
Organism: Streptomyces sp. SS1-1; assembly: GCF_008973465.1. Classification (NCBI taxonomy): domain Bacteria; kingdom Bacillati; phylum Actinomycetota; class Actinomycetes; order Kitasatosporales; family Streptomycetaceae; genus Streptomyces; species Streptomyces sp. SS1-1. Next base: position 4,684,450 of record NZ_WBXN01000004.1, read on the forward strand.
CTCAGGGAAAACCGCTTATCCGGAGCTAACGGGCGAGGTGGCTATGGTAGGGGCTCCACTGGACACCACCAGAGCCGATAGGGGAGGTGCGGCTGCGCCTGCGGATCGGGGAGGGGTGCTGCGGCGCTTCCTCGGATCGGCGGGCAGGCCGAAATCCGTGAACGACACCGCTGACCACAGCCACGCCGGCGACTTCGCCCAGACCGCGACCTTCTCCACCGACGCGGACGGGCAGGCGTGGACTCCGCCCACCTGGGAGGAGATCGTCAGCACGCACAGCGGCCGCGTCTACCGGCTCGCCTACCGCCTCACGGGCAACCAGCACGACGCCGAGGACCTCACCCAGGAGGTCTTCGTCCGTGTCTTCCGCTCCCTGTCGACCTACACGCCGGGCACCTTCGAGGGCTGGCTGCACCGCATCACCACCAACCTGTTCCTCGACATGGTGCGCCGCAAGCAGCGCATCCGCTTCGACGCGCTGGGCGAGGACGCCGCCGAGCGGCTGCCCAGCAAGGAGCCGACGCCCCAGCAGGTCTTCAACGACGCCCACTTCGACGCGGACGTCCAGCAGGCCCTCGACACCCTCGCGCCGGAGTTCCGCGCCGCGGTCGTCCTGTGCGACATCGAGGGACTGTCCTACGAGGAGATCGCCGCGACCCTCGGCGTCAAGCTCGGCACCGTCCGCTCGCGGATCCACCGCGGCCGGTCGCAGCTGCGCAAGGCCCTCGCCCACCGCTCGCCGGAGGCGCGCGCCGAGCGCCGCTCCTTCGTGCCGCGCGTGGCCGCTCTGGGGGGAGGGGGCGCGAGCGCGTGAGCGGCCTTCGACCCGACCCCACCGAACGGCTCCTCGCCGAGCAGCACCTTGGCGACCGCCTCTCCGCCCTCGTGGACGGAGAGCTCGGTCATGAGACGCGTGAGCGCGTCCTGGCCCACCTGGCGACCTGCGCCCGGTGCAAGGCCGAGGTCGACGCACAGCGCCGGCTGAAGAACGTCTTCGCGGAGGCGGCGCCCCCGTCGCCCTCCGAGAGCTTCCTGGCCCGGCTCCAGGGCCTCCCCGGGGGAGGTGACCTCGACGGCGGCGGCTCGCCGCTCGGCGGGGGCGGATTCGGGACGGCCGGACGGCCGGGCACCGCGGGCGTCTTCGGAGTGAGGCGGGACGACGCGTTCGAGTTCGGGTACGTCCCCTCGGGCGGGCACGCCGCCGCGTTCACCGGGGCCGACCGGGGCTTTCGCACCCACCCGGTGAACGGCCGTCAGGACCCCGACCGCCACGCGTCCTCCCGGATGCGGTTCGCGTTCGTCGCCGCCGGAGCCGTGTCGCTGGCCGCCCTCGCCCTCGGCGGGGTCACCGGCAGCGTGCCCACCGACACCGAGGCGCGCGGCGGCTCCGGCGGCAGCAATGTGACGCCGGCCCGCTCCCAGGGCACCGGCGCCACCACGGCACCGGAGACCCAGCGCCGCCGGGGCGCCGGCCCGCTGTTCGCGCAGGGCCAGGCGTCCGGCGCGGCGCGGACCCCGGTCGCCCCGACCCGGACGCCCGCTCCGCTCCTCCCCGGGACGCCGGTCTCGTCGGCGGCGCAGGACATGCGGACGCTGACGGCCCCGGTGGTGGCGGGCGCCGCCGCCATGTCCCCGCTGATACGTCCGCTGAGCGCCACCCCGCCGCTCAGCCTGACCTCCTGGTCCAAGGACCCCGGGACCACCGCCACCCCGGGCCTGCTCGCCGCACCCGTCCCCGGCACGACCTCCTCACCCTCCGCCTCTCCGGCCACCGGCCCCTGACCCGGCCCTCTGCGCCGCGGCCCACGAACCTGGTTGAATCCGGGGTGGGCCGCGCGTCCGCGTGCCCGCGGGACGGGTGGCCGACGTGAGTAGGAAGCAGCGCATGAACGAGGGGAAGCCCACGCGGGCGAAGTGGTGGAACCGCCCCCGGCCGCAGGAGGGTTCCCCGGGCCCGTCCGACGCTCCCGCCGACGGCGACTTCGAACTGGCGAGCCCCGCGAGCCCCGAGGAGACGCCGGGCCGCGAGGACGACGACTACACCCTCCCGCCCGCCTCCGGCCCAGGCACCCCCACCCCGACCGACGGCGACTTCGAACTGGCGAGCCCGGGGCGAGCGTCGGTGCCTCAGGCGCGGGACGGCGGGGAGGGGACGTCAGCGCCGGGCACGGCACCGGACGTACCGGCCGCGCCCGCCTCGGCCCTCAACACCCCGGCGGGGAACGCCGGCACGGGCACGGGAGCCGCGCGGGCCTCGGGCATGGCAGCCCCGCATGCCTCGGGCACGCAAGCCGCGCGGGGGCCCGGGACGGAGGCCCCGCAGGTTCCCGGCACAGATGCCCCGCAAGCCCCCGGCACCGCCGCCGAGGCTCCCGTGGCCCCCGCTCCGCACGGGGACGCCGGCCCGCGGCCCCTGCACGACCCCGACCCCTACAGCACGCCGCCCTACGGTGAGCCCGGCCCCTGGGCGCCCGCCCCGCCGGTCCAGCACCCGGCGGCCACGCCGGCCCACGGCATCCCGGTGGGAGCGGCACCGCCCGTCTCCGGTCCGCCCGCGCCCCACCACCAGGCGGCCCCACCGGCTCCGCACGCGCCCCACCAGCAGGCGGCCCCCGCCCACCCCGTGCCCGCGCCCCATCACCAGGCGCCCCCCGGCGCCCCCGCCCACCCCGTGCCTGATCCCGCCCTCGCGGACGCGCCGCCGCCTGCCGTTCCCGCGGTGCCCGGCGCGCCCGGCGCCCAGGGCGCCCCTCTCGACCCCTGGCGGAACTACGACCCCTGGGCCCGTGCGGCCGAGCGCGCGGCGGCGGCGCCCTTGCAGGAGAGCGGCGCCGGTGCCGGGATGCGCCGGCGCAGGCGCGTGAAGGGGGCGCTCCTCGTCGGCGCCCTCGTCATCGCGCTGATCTCCGGCGGCGTCGGCGGAGCCCTCGGCGCCTATCTCGAGCGCAACGGCGGCCTGGACACCGTGAAGCTGCCGCAGGCCGGCGTCGAGGCGCCCGGCCGGGCCGCGGACAGCGTCGCCGGGATCGCCGCCCGGGCCCTGCCCAGCGTCGTCACCCTGCATGTGCGCGGCCGTTCGGAACAGGGCACCGGCACCGGGTTCGTGCTCGACGACCGCGGTCACATCCTGACCAACAACCACGTCGTCGAACCCGCCGGGAGCGACGGCGAGATATCCGTGACCTTCCACAGCGGCGACACCGCCAAGGCGACCGTGGTCGGCCGGGACAGCGGCTACGACCTCGCGGTCGTGAAGGTCACCGGCGTCAGCGGACTGCGGCCCCTGCCGCTCGGCAACTCCGAGAACGTCCAGGTCGGCGACCCGGTCGTCGCCATCGGCGCCCCCTTCGACCTCGAAGGCACCGTCACCTCCGGGATCATCAGCGCCAAGCAGCGTCCCATCACCGCCGGCGGCGAGAGCGGGGACGGCAGCGACGTGTCGTACGTCGACGCACTGCAGACCGACGCGCCCATCAACCCCGGCAACTCCGGCGGCCCGCTGCTCGACGGCGCCGGCCGGGTCGTCGGCATCAACTCCGCCATCCGCTCCGCGGGCAGCGGCGCCGAACCCGACGGCGGCCAGGCCGGCTCGATCGGCCTCGGCTTCGCCATCCCGGTCAACCAGGCCAAGCGCGTCGCCGAGGAACTGATCAACACCGGCAAGGCCACCCACCCGGTGATCGGCGTCACCCTCGACATGGGGTACAGCGGCGACGGCGCCCGCGTCGGGACGAAGGACGGCGACGGCGGCCCCGCCGTCACCAAGGGCGGACCCGGCGCCAAGGCCGGTATCGAACCCGGCGACGTCATCACGGAGATCGACGGCGCGCGCGTCCACTCCGGCGAGGAACTGATCATCAAGACCCGCGCCCACCGCCCCGGCGACCGCCTGGAGCTGACGCTGAAACGGGACGGCAAGGAGATCACGCTCGAGCTGACGCTGGGCTCGTCGAGCGGGCGGTGACACTCACACCGGTCTCATACCGCCCGGCACAGTACCGGTCGTGGTGGATCGCCGGGTAACGTGGGGGCGGCCCGGACCACGGAAAGACCCGCGCGCGACCACCGAGGGCCGAGGACCGAGGACATCGCAAGGAGCTTCAGGTGTTCAATGACATAGGACCGCTCGAGCTGGTGACGCTGATCGTCCTCGCCGTGCTCGTCTTCGGTCCGGACAAGCTCCCCAAGGTCATCCAGGACGTCACGCGGACGATCCGCAAGATCCGCGAGTTCTCGGAGAGCGCCAAGCAGGACATCCGCAAGGAACTCGGCCCGGAGTTCAAGGACTTCGAGTTCGAGGACCTCAACCCCAAGACCTTCATCCGCAAGCAGCTGGACAACGAGGAACTGGGGCTCAAGGAGATCCGCAACGGCTTCGACCTGAAGAAGGAGATAGCCGAGGTCACCGACGCCGTCCACGGCCGGGAGACCGAGCCGGCCGCCGGGCCGGCCCTGTCCGGGGGCGGCCGCGTCGACATGACGAAGAGGTCCGTCGACATGACGAAGAAGCCGGACACCCCGCGCGTCGAGCACCCGCCGTACGACGCGGACGCCACCTGAGAGACCCGGCGCCCCGCCCGTACGTGACGCTTCTCATACTCCGGCCGGACCCCCGCACGGCCTGAACCCGCCGTCCGCGCGCCTCGCGCGCCGGGCGGCTTCCCGGCTGTCAGCAGCGGTGTGGCTATGCTGCCGAGTTGTTGTGCGGACTGGACGAGTACGCCCGAAGGGGGGCGGGCCGGGCTGGTCCGGCGAGATCGAGGAGGCGTCCGGGCACATGGAGACGACGAGTCAGACGACGAGTCGGGCGGTCGCGCAGGCACCGACCGAGGAGGGCGGCCAACCGGTCCCCTCCGCCCGGCGCACGGTCGACGGCTACCTGCTGGCGCCCTTCCCCTGGTACGGCCTCGACGAGGCCTTCACCGGGCCGCGCTGGCTGATGCAGGTCGGCACGGCGGCCGACGGGGCCGTGGAACACGGTTCGATCGGGCACGGTGACGAACCGTCCGTCCTCAACGAGGCGGCGGAGGGCCGTGAGAAGTTCGCGGTGGTCGTGACCGTCGCCGCCAACCCGTCCCGCCGCAGCGCCGACGGCACGGGCCTGCTGGAGGCCACCACGGTCTCCTCGGCGGCCTGGCTGGCCGGCGTCGGACTGCTGTCCTTCACCTGGCCGGGCCAGATGGACCACTCGCTGCGGGACGACTGGCTCGACCAGCAGACCGAGACGGCCTGGGCGCTCGCCGACGACCTCGACGGCCCGGACTGGTCGACGCTGTCCCTGCCGGTGGACGGGGTGCCGACCCCGTTCCACTACCGCGAGTCCGAGTTCGGCTGGGTCCTCGCGGGATCCACCCAGGAAGGCGTCCACGTGGGCGCGTACGGCCGCGGCATGAGCGCGTACGGCCTGGGCTTCGCCATGATCAAGGACATCGCGTCCTACGCCTGACCCGTACGCCGAAGGGGCGCCGCGAAACCGCGGCGCCCCTTCGGCGCACCTACGCCCCTGAGGGCGGGTCAGGACTCAGAACTTGTTCTTCGGCGTGATCCCCAGCGACAGACCCGACAGGCCGCGCTGCCGCCCGCCCAGCTTGCCCGCGATCGAGCGCAGGGCCGCGCCCGCCGGGGAGTCCGGGTCGCTCAGGACGACTGGCTTGCCCTCGTCGCCGCCCTCGCGCAGGCGGACGTCGATCGGGATGCTGCCGAGGACCGGGACCGTCGCACCCGTGGTGCGGGTCAGGCCGTCGGCGACCGTCTGGCCGCCGCCCGTGCCGAACACGTCGACCATCTCGCCGCAGTGCGGGCAGGGCAGGCCCGACATGTTCTCGACCACGCCGACGATCTTCTGGTGGGTCTGGACGGCGATGGAGCCGGCCCGCTCGGCCACCTCGGCGGCGGCCTGCTGCGGGGTCGTCACGACCAGGATCTCGGCGTTCGGGACCAGCTGCGCGACCGAGATCGCGATGTCGCCGGTGCCGGGCGGCAGGTCCAGCAGCAGGACGTCGAGGTCGCCCCAGTACACGTCCGCGAGGAACTGCTGGAGCGCGCGGTGCAGCATCGGGCCGCGCCACACCACCGGCGCGTTGCCCGGCGTGAACATGCCGATGGAGATGACCTTCACGCCGTTCGCCGACGGCGGCATGATCATGTTCTCGACCTGGGTCGGACGCCCGTCGGCGCCCAGCATGCGCGGCACGCTGTGGCCGTAGATGTCGGCGTCGACGACGCCCACCTTCAGACCGTCGGCCGCCATGGCAGCCGCCAGGTTCACCGTGACCGAGGACTTGCCGACGCCGCCCTTGCCGGAGGCGACCGCGTACACGCGGGTCAGGCTGCCCGGCTTGGCGAAGGGGACCTCACGCTCGGCCTGGCCGCCGCGCAGGGCGTTCGCCAGCTCCTTGCGCTGCTCGTCGCTCATCACGTCGAGCGTGACGTCGACCCGGGTCACGCCCTCGACGCGGGAGACCGCGTCCGTCACGCGCTGCGTGATGGTGTCGCGCATCGGGCAGCCGGAGACCGTCAGGTACACGGTGACCGCGACCGCACCGTCCGCACCGATCTCCACCGACTTGACCATCCCCAGCTCGGTGATGGGGCGGTTGATCTCGGGGTCGTTCACCGTCGCCAGTGCCTCGCGCACCGCGTCTTCCGTAGCCATAAGGACGATGGTACGGCCCGGTAGCCATGCCCCGGTAAGGCCGTCAGCGGTCGTCTACGTCACGTCCCGGCGACCGATCCGCCGGGAATACCCCGCGGTCGCGGTGCCCGTTCTGGCGTTCCTCCAGTTCCTTCATCAGGTCCTGCAGCTCCGAGCGCATCCAGTCACGGGTGGCGACCTCGCCCAGGTTGACCCGCAGCGCCGCGACCTCGCGGGTCAGGAACTCGGTGTCGGCGATCGACCGCTCGTTCTGCTTGCGGTCCTGTTCGAGGTTGACCCGGTCCCGGTCATCCTGCCGGTTCTGAGCGAGCAGGATCAGCGGGGCCGCGTACGACGCCTGCAGGGACAGGGCCAGCGTCAGGAAGATGAACGGGTACTCGTCGAAGCGCAGCTCGCTGGGCGCCGCGATGTTCCACAGCACCCACAGGATGATCACGACCGTCATCCACACCAGGAACCGCCCGGTGCCGATGAACCGGGCGACCCGCTCCGACAGGCGCCCGAAGGCGTCCGGGTCCCACTCGGGCAGGATGCGGCGGCGCGGCGGGCGCGGCTGGTCCAGCCGGGTCCGCGGTCCCCGTCCGGCGGCGGTCGCGCCCGCCGTGGCGCGCTCGCGTCCGCCGCTCTCGCGCTCAGGAGCCATCCGTGCCGCTCCCCTCGCCGGAGTCCTCGTCCAGGTGGAACTCGGTCTCCCGCCAGTCGTCGGGCAGCATGTGGTCCAGGACGTCGTCCACGGTCACCGCGCCCAGCAGCGACCCCGAGTCGTCGACGACGGGGGCCGCGACCATGTCGTACGTCGCGAAGAACCCGGCGACGACCGGCAGCGTCGCGTCCGGCTCCAGGGCCTCCAGCGCCTCGTCCACCATGGAACTGACCAGGGTGTACGGGGGGTCGCGCAGCAGCCGCTGGAAGTGGACCGTGCCGAGGTACTTGCCGGTCGGCGTCTCGTCGGGCGGACGGCAGACGTAGACCTGGGCGGCCAGGGCCGGGGACAGGTCGGGGTGCCGGATACGGGCGAGCGCGTCGGCGACGGTGGCGTCGGGCCGCAGGATGATCGGCTCGGTCGTCATCAGACCGCCCGCGGTGTGCTCCTCGTACGCCATCAGACGGCGCATGTCGGCCGCGTCCGAGGGCTGCATCAGGTTCAGCAGCCGCTCCTGCTCGTCCGGGGGCAGCTCGCTGAGCAGGTCGGCCGCGTCGTCCGGGTCCATGGCCTCCAGGACGTCGGCGGCGCGCTCCTGCTTCAGCTTGCCGAGGATCTCGATCTGGTCGTCCTCCGGCAGCTCCTCCAGCACGTCGGCGAGGCGGTCGTCGTCCAGGGCGGCGGCGACCTCGGCGCGGCGCTTGGGGGAGAGGTGGTGCAGCACGTTGGCGAGGTCGGCGGGCCGCAGCTGCTCGAACGTGGCCAGCAGGTTCTCCGCGCCCTGCCCCTGCTCCTCCAGGGAGAAGCCGGTGACCGCGGACCACTCGACCGTCAGCGACTCGCCCTTGGCCCGCCGGAAGGCGCCGCCCCTACCGCCCTTGCGGACGAACACCTTGTCGATCTCCCAGTCCCGACGGGCGGGCAGCTGCTGCACCGACAGGTCCAGGACGGTGACCTCCTCGTCGGTCTCCACCAGCTTGACGCGCCGGTCCAGCAGTTCGCCGAAGACCAGCCGCTCGGTGGGCCGCTGCTCGAACCGGCGGACGTTCAGCACCCCGGTCGTGATGACCTGGCCGGACTCGATGCTGGTCACCCGGGTCATCGGCAGGAAGATACGGCGCCGGGTGGACAGTTCGACGACCAGGCCGAGCAGCCGCGGCGGGCGCCGGCCCACGCGCAGCATGACGACCAGGTCCCGCACCCGGCCCACCTGGTCGCCGTTCGGGTCGAACACGGCGACACCGGCGAGGTGCGAGACGAAGATCCGGGGGACGCCGGCTGCCATGACTGAGGCTCCTCTGTGTGCGGGTCGGCCGAATTGCTGATGCTGCTGGGACGGGGTGCCGCGCCGTGGGCGCCCTTTCCCAAATGCCCGCTCAAGTGGGCTTCAGGCTAGCCCGTCCGCATCCGGTCCGCCCTGGTGAGCGGTCCGGACGGACTGGCTCCGTCCAGGGCCCCGCGCCCCGGTACGCTGCCGTACGCCGCTCGGGTACCACGACAGAAAGGCAGCCCCACCTGTGACTGCGATTCCCCACGGCCGCCCCCGCAAGGCCGCGCTGGTGTCCGCCATGTGCGCCCTGGTCGTGTCGGCGACGGGGCTGACGGGATGCGGCAGCGAGGACCCGGACGCGGGGACGAACGGGGTCGGCAAACTGCCGCCGGCCGAGATCCAGCGCAAGACCCGGGCCGCCGCCGACTCCGCCCAGGCGGTGCACCTCTCCGGGAACGTGGTCACCAGCGGACGCACCTACCGGCTCGACATGCGGCTGAAGGCCGACGGCGCGACCGGCTCGGTCACCGCGCGCGGCTCCACGTTCCATCTGCTGCGCGTCGGCGAGCAGCTGTTCCTGAAGGCCGACGCCGGCTTCTGGAGCGACGCGGGCACCGGCGGCAAGACGGACGCCGGGGCCGTCGACAAGCTGGACGGCAAGTACGTGAAGGTGCCCCAGGGTGATCCCTCGTACAAGAAGTTCAGCGGGTTCACCGAGAAGGACGTGCTGCTCGACGGGCTGCTGGCGCTGCACGGCGAGGTCACCACGGACGGGCACCACGAGCAGGCGGGCCTGCGCACCATCCGGCTCTCCGGGGACGGCGGCGACGGCGGCACCCTCGACGTCTCCCTGGAGGGCAAGCCCTACCCGCTGCTCCTGACCCGCGCGGGCGGCGCCGGCACCCTCACCTTCTCCGCGTGGGGCAAGGACTTCCCGCTGGAGAAGCCGAACAAGGACGACACCGTGGACTACGGCAAGCAGCTGCCGTCGTCCTGACCGCTCAGCCCCGCCCGCGGCGCTTCGCCAGCAGGCGGGGGAGTCCCGCCGGGACGGGGCGTCGGGTCGTCGCCGGTGTCGGGACGGGGACCTCGGCGAGGGAGCCGTCGGGCAGCGGGGCCGGCGCTCCCGCCGGCTCCAGGCGCAGCACCCGGCACTCACGCGCCCAGCGCTCGGGCATCGCCTCGCCGTCCGGGGCGTTCAGGCGCTTGCCCTTGAGGTCGGCGACGGCGGCCTCCCACGCCTCGGTCCGCGCCGCCAGCTCCACGACCCGCGCCGGCCAGGACACCAGCCGGCCGCCCTTGTCCTTGCTGCGCACGGTGACCTCGACGGCGGCCCCGTCGGCCAGGCCGGGAAGCGGCTGCTCACCCGGGCCGTCGCCCACGACACACGCGGCACCCTCGTGCCACACGTGCCACAGCGCGCGCGCCGGGACACCGGGCGCCGCGACCCAGACGAGCCCGGACTTCTTCGTGGCCTCCTCGACGAGGGCCTGGTCGAGCAGCTCGCTTGTCATGGCCCCCAGCCTATCCAGCGGGGCCCGGCCGGATCAGAGCCAGCCGTTGCGCTTGAGCGTGCGGTGGATGCCCAGACAGATCGCCACCGTCACGCTGAGGATCACCGGGTAGCCGTACTTCCAGTGCGTCTCCGGCATGTAGTCGAAGTTCATGCCGTACACCCCGCAGACCATCGTCGGGACGGCGATGATCGCCGCCCACGAGGTGATCTTGCGCATGTCCTCGTTCTGCGCGACGGACGCCTGCGCGAGGTTGGCCTGGAGGATCGAGTTCAGCAGCTCGTCGAAGCCGATGACCTGCTCGTGCACGCGCGCGACGTGGTCGGCGACGTCCCGGAAGTACTTCTGGATGTCGGGGTCGATCAGCCGCATCGGCCGCTCGCTCAGCAGCTGCATCGGGCGCAGCAGCGGCGACACGGCCCGCTTGAACTCCAGTACCTCGCGCTTGAGTTGGTAGATCCGGCCGGCGTCCGTGCCGCGCGGCGCGCCCTTGCGGCCCGGCGAGAAGACCTCGGTCTCCACCTCGTCGATGTCGTCCTGCACGGCGTCGGCGACGGCGATGTAGCCGTCCACCACATGGTCGGCGATGGCGTGCAGCACCGCGGACGGGCCCTTCGCGAGCAGCTCGGGGTCGTCCTGGAGGCGGTGCCGCAGCGCGCGCAGCGAGCCCTGGCCGCCGTGCCGGACGGTGATGAAGAAGTCCCGGCCGGTGAAGCACATCACCTCACCGGTCTCCACGACCTCGCTGTTGGCGGTGAGCCGGTCGTGCTCGATGTAGTGGACCGTCTTGAAGACGGTGAACAGCGTGTCGTCGTAGCGCTCCAGCTTGGGCCGCTGGTGCGCCTGCACGGCGTCCTCGACGGCCAGCGGGTGCAGCCCGAACTCGCCCGCGATACCGGCGAATTCGGCCTCGGTGGGCTCGTGGAGCCCGATCCAGACGAAGCCTCCGTCGCGGCGCACCTGGCGCATCGCCTCGTGGGGCGTCAGCGGTGTCGCGGTCGCCACGCGGGCGCCGTCGCGGTACACGGCGCAGTCGACGACGGCGGAGGGCGTCGCGGGGTCACGGGTGGTCTCGTACGGGCCGCTCTCCTTGCGCAGCGAGATGCGGGACGGACGGACCACGGCACGCAGGTCGCGGATCATCGACATGAGCAGGCTCCTTCGCGACGGGCAACGAAGCGCGCGCGTACCGCCGCACGGATGGAACTGCCCGGAATGAGGACGTCCTGACCTCAGGATGTTTGGTACGTCCACAAAGCGGGGAGCACCGCACCGTTGCGGTGATGGGCTTCGTTGCTGAAACAGATCAGACCGATCAGGCAAAGCGAAACGAAGTGCTCTTCCGCGTCAGGAACACGAGCGTGAAAGGCGGCGGTCAGCCGGAGCCGGAACAGCCGAACCAGCTACATCAACGGCGGGAAGAGCGAGTGGTACTGCACGGTCGACTTCGATCCATGACAGCCCCACCTCCTCCGGCCGGTCCCTCGTGAGGGACGTTCCATACCCCTAAGGGGTTCCCCGTACGGGAGTATTCAGGCGTCGGGACTCGTTCGCGATGCCTCGGCACGCTGCCCGAACACCGGGCAAGAGTATCAGCCGACTGAAGTGTCAAGGCGCTGCTTTGCCGCGTCCTGACGAGTTCTATGCTCGCGACATGGCTGATGTTCTTCCCCTGGTCGAGGCCCGGCTCCGCACCGCCCTCGGCGAACCGGACGCCCGCGCGGCGGTCACCTTCCTCGGCACCGACCGCGTCGAGGTGCTCCGCTTCCAGGAGGGCGACATCGTCCGCTACGCGACCCTCGGCATGTCCGCGCACCCCATGACGGACCCGACGGCCGTGATCGCCGACCCCGTGAAGGGCCCCCGCGCCGAGCTGGTCCTGTCCGTCCGCGCCGGACTCGCCGACACCGACAAGGTGCTGCGCCCGCTCGCGGTGCTCGCCGCGTCCCCGCAGGTGGAGGGTGTCGTCGTGGCGCCCGGCGCCTCCCTCGACGTCGGTGAACCCCTGTGGCCCGGCGCCCCGTTCACCTCGGTCCTGGTCGCCGAGCCGGGCGGTCTCGTGGAGGACCTGGACCTCGACGCCCCGCTGGACCCGGTGAGCTTCCTGCCGCTGCTCCCGATGACACCGAACGAGGCCGCCTGGAAGCGTGTGCACGGCGCCCAGGCCCTCCAGGAGCGCTGGCTGACGCACGGGACGGACCTGCGGGATCCCACCCGCACGTCCGTCCCGCTGACGTGAGCGTCACGTGAGCGATCTCACCGAAGAGCCCTGGAGAAGCGTCAGTTGGCGAACACGGTGACGCTGTCCTCGGTCGCGTGCCGCGTGGCGTGCTCCTCGGCCTCCAGTGTGAGCGCCCTGCGGCGGACGAGGACGACGAGCGCGCCCAGCACCGCCGTGACGGCCGCCACCACGAACGGCACCCGCAGGCTGCCGGTCCACTCCTCGATCCGCGGGGCGAAGAACGGCGCCGCGGCCGCCGCGAACCAGCGGACGAAGTTGTAGCCGGCGCTGGCCACCGGGCGCGGCGCGTCCGACACGCCGAGGGCCAGCTCGGTGTAGACGGTGTTGTTCACGCCGATGAACGCACCCGACAGGATCGTGCAGACCACGGCGGTCGTGTGGTCGCCGTAGCCGAGGACCAGCACGTCGGCCGCGAGCAGGACGAGCGAGCCGCCGAGCACCCGCAGCGAGCCGAAGCGCTCCTGCAGACGCGGGGCCACGATCACCGAGAACACGGCGAGCAGCACACCCCACGCGAAGAACACCGCGCCCGACCGGTACGGGCTCATGTCCAGCACGAACGGCGTGAAGGCCAGCACGGTGAAGAACGTGTAGTTGTAGAAGAACGCCGAGGCCGCCGCCGACGCCAGGCCGCCGTGGCCGAGCGCGCGGATCGGGTCGAGCACCGAGGTCTTGGTGGCCGGCCTGGGCTGCTCCTTGAGGAACGCCGTGATGCACAGGAAACCGACGGCCATCAGGAACGCGGTGCCGAAGAACGGGTAGCGCCAGCTGGCGTCGCCGAGCAGCGCCCCCAGCAGCGGGCCGCAGGCCATGCCGAGCCCGAGGGCGGACTCGTACAGCAGGATCGCCGCCGCGCTGCCGCCGGCCGCGGCTCCGACGATCACGGCGAGCGCGGTGGAGACGAAGAGCGCGTTGCCCAGACCCCAGCCGGCCCGGAACCCGACCAGTTCGCCGACCGAGCCGGAGGTGCCGGCGAGGGCCGCGAAGACGACGACCAGCGCCAGACCGAGCAGCAGCGTCTTGCGACCGCCGATCCGGCTGGAGACGAAGCCGGTGAGCAGCATCGCCACGGCGGTGATCAGGAAGTACGAGGTGAAGAGCAGCGAGACCTGGCCGGCCGTGGCGTCCAGGCCGCTCGCGATGGACGGCAGGATCGGGTCGACGAGCCCGATGCCCATGAAGGCGACGACGGACGCGCCCGCGGTGGCCCAGACGGCCTTGGGCTGCCGGAGGATGCTGCCGGATCCCGCGTCGAGGGGGTCCATGCCGTTCTCCAATCAGGACTGGGACAGTCGGTGAAGGTGGTTGGTACCTGAACAGATTAGATTAGCTAGCCTAATTAATGCAAGCTACATCTATATATGCCGGTCCACGCCTTCCGTCCGGACGGGTGATCGTCCTTGACGTGGCGCGGATGGGGTAGGACCGTGGGGCCCTATGAGGGGCGAACCCAGTTGCCCGAAGTGCGGTGGCCGGGTCAGGGCTCCCGGACTCTTCGCCGACACCTGGCAGTGCGACGTGCACGGCACCGTGCACCCGGTGCAGCCCGTGATCCCGCCGAGCGTCGAGGCGCTCGGAGTGGTCGTGCACCGCACACGGGTGCCCGTGTGGATGCCGTGGCCGCTGCCGATCGGGTGGCTGTTCACGGGCGTCGCCAGCGCGGGCGACGACCGCAGCGGCGGACGCGCGAGCGCCGTGGCCTGTTCCGGGCCCGGACCGCTCGGCGGCCCCGGCGAGCTGATCCTGGTCGCCGAGGAGCTCGGCGTCGGGCTCGGCGCCCGCTACGCCGGGATCGACGGACCCGACCCCGGGCCGTACCTCGACGTCGAGAAGCCGCCGCAGGCCAAGGTCCTCGCCACCGGCCGCCCGACCCCGCTCTGGCATGTCTCCGGCACTCCCGACGACCGTGCCGTCTTCGCCGGCGAGGCGCTCGGGGTGTGGCTGTGGGCGATCATGTGGCCCGAGCAGTCCGGGCTGCTGATGTACGACGAACTGGTGCTGACCGATCTGCGGGACGCCGGCGCCGAGGTGGAACTCGTCCCCTGCGGGGCGCTCTCCCCGCGTCTGCTCGAGCCGTAGCAGGGCACCCCCGTGTAGGGGGCGCCGGTACCGTGCGGGTGTGACAGGCGTGGCCGGAAATACGGCTATCCTTGTGCGGTCCCTTCCGTGCCGTCCCGACTGGAGTCCGCGTCGTGCGTATCGACCTGCACACCCACTCCACCGCGTCCGACGGCACGGACAGCCCCGCCGAGCTGGTGCGTAAGGCCGCCGGGGCCGGGCTGGACGTCGTCGCCCTCACCGACCACGACACGACCCGTGGCTACGCCGAGGCGATCGCCGCGCTGCCGGAGGGCCTCACGCTCGTCACGGGCGCCGAGCTGTCCTGCCGTGTCGACGGCGTCAGCATGCATCTGCTGGCCTACCTCTTCGACCCCGAGGAGCCCGCCCTGCTCGCCGAGCGCGAGCTGGTGCGCGACGACCGGGTGCCGCGCGCCCAGGCCATGGTCGCCAAGCTGAACGAGCTGGGCGTGCCCGTCACCTGGGAGCAGGTGAGCCGGATCGCCGGCGGCGGCTCGGTCGGCCGCCCGCACGTCGCCTCCGCGCTCGTCGAGCTCGGCGTCGTGGGGAGTGTGGACGAGGCCTTCACCCGGGACTGGCTGGCCGACGGCGGCCGGGCCCATGTGCGCAAGCACGAGACGGATCCCTTCGAGGCCGTCCGGCTGGTCAAGGCCGCCGGGGGCGTCACCGTCTTCGCCCACCCCGCCGCGAGCAAGCGCGGCCGTACGGTCCCGGAGTCCACGATCGCCGAGCTGGCCGCCGCCGGCCTCGACGGCATCGAGGTCGACCACATGGACCACGACCCCGGCACCCGTACGCGGCTGCGCGGGCTCGCCCAGGAGCTCGGCCTGCTGACGACCGGTTCGAGCGACTACCACGGCAGCCGCAAGACCTGCGTCCTCGGCGAGTACACGACCGACCCCGAGGTGTACGGCGAGATCACGCGGCGGGCCACCGGCGCGTTCCCCGTCCCCGGTACCGGCGGAGTCTGAGACCCTCACCCGCCCGTCCGATCCACCCGGCGCCGTCCGCCGTGCCCACCCGTCCGCCCCCGCGGGCGCCCGGTCACGGCGGCACGCCCCTGCGCAAGGCACTGCTCATCCCATGTTCGACGTCGCCGTCTTCGGCTCGCTCTTCCTCACCCTCTTCGTGATCATGGATCCCCCCGGGATCACCCCGATCTTCCTCGCGCTCACCGCCGGCCGGCCCGCCAAGGTGCAGCGGCGGATGGCCTTCCAGGCCGTCTGCGTGGCGGGCGGCGTGATCGCCGTCTTCGGGCTCCTCGGCCACCAGATCCTCGACTATCTGCACGTCTCCGTGCCGGCGCTGATGATCGCCGGCGGTCTGCTGCTCCTGCTCATCGCGCTCGACCTGCTCACCGGCAAGACGGACGAGCCGCAGCAGACCAAGGACGTGAACGTCGCCCTCGTCCCGCTCGGCATGCCGCTGCTGGCCGGGCCAGGCGCGATCGTCTCCGTGATCCTCGCCGTGCAGAAGGCGGACACCGTCGGCACCCAGGTGTCGGTGTGGACGGCGATCCTCGCCATCCACGTGGTGCTGTGGCTCGTGATGCGGTACTCGCTGCTGATCATCCGGGTCATCAAGGACGGGGGAGTGGTCCTCGTGACGCGGCTCGCGGGCATGATGCTCTCCGCGATCGCCGTCCAGCAGATCATCAACGGCGTCACCCAGGTCATCCAGGGGAGCTGAGGCGCCCCTGGGCGCAAGGACACACCAAAGGGCCCCGTACGGCGTCGTGCCGTACGGGGCCCTGAAGCTTCGCGTCGATCCGCGCGCGTTACGAGGCCGAGGTGTCGGCCGGGCGGATCCAGAGTCGCTGCCCTGTGGCGGCAGCCTGCTGAACGATCCGGTTGACGGAGGCGGCGTCTACGACAGTGCTGTCCACGGGCGTGCCGTCGAGCTCGTCGAGTCGCATGATCTCGAAGCGCATATGGCTTCTCCCTTCGTCTGGTCATCCTCCTGAGGAGAACATCTGGGTGGAGGCCCCACGAGCACCAGCGCTCCCGGTTCCATACCTATCCAACGGTTCGCGTGTTACGAACATTCCCTACGCTAAAGAAATTTTTCGAACGACTAACTACTGACCGGTAAGGGATCGTGGAACGATCAAGCAGAGACCGACCGGGACCAGTTGTGTTCGCAGCGTGACCGCCGGGACAATGGAGGCGATGAACGACGACCTGGCGGCGCTCGCCGCCCGCATCGACCACACGAACGAGCTGCTGCTGCGCATGCTCGCCGAGGTGGCGAAGACGCCCTCCACTCACGCGATCTTCGTCGACGCGGGCTACCTCTACGCCGCCGCCGGGCGCCTCGTCGCCGGCACGGAGGACCGCCGGGCCTTCGACCTGGACGCCGAGGGACTGATCGAGGCCCTCATCGACCGCGCCCGCACGATCTTCGCCGACAGCCGGCTGCTGCGCGTCTACTGGTACGACGGCGCCCGGCGCCGCATCCACACCGCGGAACAGCAGTCGATCGCCGAACTCCCCGACGTCAAGGTGCGCCTGGGCAACCTCAACGCCCACAACCAGCAGAAGGGCGTCGACTCCCTCATCCGGACCGACCTGGAGTCCCTGGCCCGGCACCGCGCCATCAGCGACGCCGCCCTCCTCGGCGGCGACGAGGACCTGGTGTCGGCGGTCGAGGCGGCCCAGGGCTACGGGGCACGCGTCCACCTGTGGGGCATCGAGGCGCCGGAGGGCCGCAACCAGGCCGAGCCGCTGCTCTGGGAGGTCGACAGCCAGCGCACCCTCGACCTCGACTTCTTCAAGCCGTACGTCTCCCGGCGCACCTCCGCCGCCTACGAGGCCCCGGCCGCCCGGCCCACCCGGGAGGACGTACGGTTCGTCGGCGCGCAGATCGCGGCCAAGTGGCTCGCGGCGCGAGGACGCGAGTCACTGGTCGAGCTGCTGCCCGGCCACCCGTACCTTCCGGGCTCCGTCGACCAGGACCTGCTCGTCGAGGCGGAGGGACTGCTCCAGTACTCCCTGCGCGGCCAGGCCGACCTGCGCCGCGCACTGCGCGACGGCTTCTGGGAGCACCTGCAGACGCAGTATTAACCCCCGGTGACCTCGTCCCAGAAGTCGGCCGTCGCCCGGGCGGTCGGCAGGGGCCGGTCGGCGTTCGGGGAGTGCTCGGCGCCCGGGATCACCGTCCGGTGCGCGTGCAGTCGTACGGCCATGTCGTCCAGGACGGAGACCGGCCAGGTGTCGTCGCCGGCTCCCGACAGGACGTGGAACGGCAGCGGCAGCGCGGCAAGTTCGTCCACCCGGTCCGGCTCCGCGCACAACTGACGTCCCGTCGCCAGGAGTTGCGCCGGCTTGGTGCCCAGCCAGCGGCGGCGCAGCAGGTCGGGGCCGCCGATGCCGCGCGCCGGGCCGCCGACCTCCTCGGGCGGCCCCATGGCGAGGATCGCCTCCCAGGTCTCGGCCATGGTCATCACCGCGAGCGCGTCCCTCAGCAGCTTCACGCGCTGCTGCTGGGAGTCGGAGATCTGCGCGGGACCCGACGCCATCAGGGTCAGCGACCGGAACGGCGTGTGGTCGAGGAGGACGGCCGCGCGGGCGATCTGGCCGCCCAGCGAGTGGCCGAACAGGTGCAGCGGGGTGTCCAGGGGGCCGAGGGCCGCCGCCTGGGCGAGCACGTCCCGCGCCAACTCGCCCCGCTCGTACGCCGATTCGTCATGCTCGGGCCCGTCCGACTCGTGCTGGCCCCGCCCGTCGACGGCCACCGTGCGGTAGCCGCGCTCCGCCAGCGGCCCCTGCATCAGGGTGAAGTCCTCCTTGCTGCCGGTGAACCCGGGCAGCATCAGCGCGACCCCGCGGGGCCGCACCCCGGGCGCGACGGGGCAGTCGACGACGGCGAAGGCGCCGCGGTCGGTGCGCAGCGGGTAGGCGCGGGAGCCGGGAGGCGGGGTGTGGACGGGTTCGGTGCTCACGAGGGGGAGGGTAACCGGTACGCCCCGCCCCGGACCGCACGGGAGCCCGGGAACGCCGACGGCCCGGCCCCCCTCTCGGTGGGGCCGGGCCGTCGGCGTGACGCGGGTCAGCTCTCCGCGGGCTCCTCGGCGGCTGCCGTCGCCTTGCGGGCGCGGCGCACCTTCGGCTTCGCCTCGGCGGCCGTCGCCACGGTCTCCTCGGCGGCCGCGGCCTTGCGGGTACGGCGGCGGGGGGCCGCCGGCTCCTGCGTGGCCTGGGCCGGGATGTCGGCCGCCTCGGCGGTCGCCGCGGTCTTCCGCGTGCGGCGCGTCTTCGGCTTGGCCTCAGCGCCCTCGGCGGTGTCGACGGCGGCCTCGGCGGTCGCGGCGGCCTTGCGGGTCCGGCGCGGCTTGGGCTCGGCAGCCGTCTCGGCCGCGTCGGCCGGAGCCTCGGCGGTCTTCCGCGTGCGGCGCGTCTTCGGCTTGGCCTGCGCGCCCTCGGCGGTGTCGACGGCCGCTTCGGCGGTCGCGGCGGCCTTGCGGGTGCGGCGGGCCTTGGGCTTGGCCTCGGCGGCCTCCGGCTCCTGAGCCGTCTGCGCCGGGATGTCGGCCGCCTCGGCGGTCGCCGCGGTCTTGCGGGTGCGGCGGGCCTTGGGCTTGGCCTCGGCGCCCTCGGCCGTGTCGACGGCGGCCTCGGCCGGCGCGGCGGTCTTCCGGGTCCGGCGGCGCGGGGCGGCCGCGGGGGCCTCCTCGGTCACCGGCGCCTCGGTCACCGGTGCCTCGGCGACCGGCTCGGACGCCCGCACGGTCTCCTCGGCGGCCTCGGCCACCGGTGCCGTCTGCGCCTCCGCCGACTTGCGGGTGCGGCGACGGCGCGGCTTCGCCGCGGTCTCCTCGCCGGTCTCCAGGGCCGGGCCCTCGGCGGTGGCGACGGCGGCCTCGGCCTCCTGGGGGGCCGGCGCGGCGGCCGTAAGGGACGCCTCGGCCGACGCTCCGCCGCGCGTGCGGCGACGGCGGCGGGGCGTGCGCGACTCGGTCGCGGACTCCGCGGGGGCCGCCTCCTCCGGCGTACCGGTGACGGCGGGCGCCGACTCGGCGTCCAGCGGGGTGCCGCCGCGGGTGCGGCGACGGCGGCGCGGCGTGCGCGCCGGGCGCTCACGCTCCGCGGTACGGGAGTCGTCCCGGCCGCCTCGGCCACCCCGGCCACGGGCGCCGCGGCCACCGGTCTCGCCGAGGTCCTCCAGCTCCTCCGCCGCCAGCCCGGCGCGCGTGCGCTCCGAGCGGGGCAGGACACCCTTGGTGCCGGCGGGGATCTTCAGGTCCTCGAAGAGGTGCGGGGACGTGGAGTACGTCTCCGGCGGGTCGTTGAAGTCGAGCTCCAGCGCCTTGTTGATCAGCTGCCAGCGCGGGATGTCGTCCCAGTCGACGAGGGTGATCGCGATGCCCTTGGCGCCCGCGCGGCCGGTGCGGCCGATGCGGTGCAGGTACGTCTTCTCCTCTTCGGGCGACTGGTAGTTGACGACGTGCGTGACGCCCTCGACGTCGATGCCGCGCGCGGCGACGTCGGTGCAGACGAGGACGTCCACCTTGCCGTTGCGGAAGGCGCGCAGCGCCTGCTCACGGGCGCCCTGGCCGAGGTCGCCGTGGACCGCGCCGGCCGCGAAGCCGCGCTGCTGGAGCTGGTCGGCGAGGTCGGCCGCGGTGCGCTTGGTGCGGCAGAAGACCATGGCCAGTCCCCGGCCCTCGGCCTGCAGGATGCGCGCGACCATCTCGGGCTTGTCCATGTTGTGCGCGCGGTAGACGAACTGCGCGGTGTTCGCGACCGTCTTGCCCTCGTCGTCCGGCGCGGTGGCGCGGATGTGCGTCGGCTGCGACATGTAGCGGCGCGCGAGGCCGATGACCGCGCCCGGCATGGTCGCCGAGAACAGCATGGTCTGGCGGCGGGCCGGAAGCAGGTTGATGATCTTCTCGACGTCGGGCAGGAAGCCCAGGTCCAGCATCTCGTCGGCCTCGTCGAGGACGAGTGCCTTGATGTGCTTGAGGTCGAGCTTCTTCTGGCCCGCGAGGTCGAGCAGGCGGCCGGGGGTGCCGACGACGACGTCGACGCCCTTCTTCAGGGCCTCGACCTGCGGCTCGTAGGCGCGGCCGCCGTAGATGGCGAGGACGCGGACGTTGCGGACCTTGCCCGCGGTCAGCAGGTCGTTGGTGACCTGCTGGCACAGCTCGCGCGTGGGGACGACGACGAGCGCCTGCGGGGCGTCGGTGAGCGCGTCGGGACGGGCGCGGCCCGCCTCGACGTCGGCGGGGACGGTGACCCGCTCCAGGAGGGGGAGGCCGAAGCCCAGCGTCTTGCCGGTGCCGGTCTTCGCCTGGCCGATGACGTCCGTGCCCGAGAGGGCGACGGGGAGGGTCATCTCCTGGATGGGGAAGGGGGTGACGATGCCGACGGCCTCCAGGGCCTCGGCGGTCTCGGGAAGGATTCCGAGCTCTCGGAAAGTCGTAGTCAGGGTGCTGCCTCTTCTGTGTACGCGGTGCGAGGCGAGCGCGCGGGGGGTCTTGACGGACCGTGCCGGGGACGTCGGCTGCCGTACGGCGGGACCGTAAGGCACGGGACCACTGCCGACGCTCTAGCGCTCGTACCGCTGAGGGTGTCCCTCCGGTCGTCGTACGCATGGTGCCGTACGACCGGGGAGGGCTGTCGGGTCGGAGCCGATCGGGCCACCGACCGGGCATCCTCATAACGCGCGGCCCGTCGGGTACGTCAAAGTACTCAGCGGGCGCATTACCACCATACCCCGGAATCGCGCACATGCGATGGCCGAATTGGTCACGTAGTCGTCGTCACACTGATTGACCAGGGACTTCCGTCACGCACCGAGCGGGCTATTGTGCGCTTCATGACGACGCCTGACAACACCTCTGACGCCGCGGACACCGCCGACACCCCCGTCGCACGCACCGGGGTCGCCGCCCAGGACTGGGCGAAGGCCTCCGCCGATCCCCAGTACCGGGCCGCCGTCGTCGACCTGCTCGGCGCGCTGGCCTACGGCGAGCTGGCGGCGTTCGAGCGGCTGGCGGAGGACGCCAAGCTGGCGCCGACGCTCGCGGACAAGGCGGAGCTGGCGAAGATGGCGTCGGC
Source organism: Streptomyces sp. SS1-1 (assembly GCF_008973465.1). Taxonomy (NCBI): domain Bacteria; kingdom Bacillati; phylum Actinomycetota; class Actinomycetes; order Kitasatosporales; family Streptomycetaceae; genus Streptomyces; species Streptomyces sp. SS1-1. The sequence continues at coordinate 4,705,911 of NZ_WBXN01000004.1, forward strand.
CGAGTTCCACCACTACGAGAAGCTGCGGGACCGGCTCGCCGACATCGGCGTCGAGCCCACCGAGGCCATGGAGCCGTTCGTGGCCGCCCTGGACGGCTTCCACCGGCAGACGGCCCCCTCGGACTGGCTGGAGGGCCTCGTCAAGGCGTACGTCGGCGACTCGATCGCCAGCGACTTCTACCGGGAGGTCGCCGCCCGGCTCGACTCGGACACCCGCGACCTGGTGCTGGCCGTGCTGGACGACACCGGGCATGCCGAGTTCGCGGTGGAGAAGGTGCGCGCGGCGATCGACGCCGACCCGCGCGTGGGCGGCCGTCTCGCGCTCTGGGCACGGCGTCTGATGGGTGAGGCGCTGTCGCAGTCGCAGCGGGTGGTCGCGGACCGGGACGCGCTGTCGACGATGCTCGTGGGCGGGGTCGCGGACGGGTTCGACCTCGCGGAGGTCGGCAAGATGTTCTCCCGGATCACCGAGGCGCACACCAAGCGGATGGCGGCGCTGGGCCTCGCGGCCTAGCACGTACGCGTAAGGCGCTGGGCGGCCGCTTCCTGCGGGTCAGGCGGTCGCCGAGCGGCGGCCGAGTCTTCCCGCGGGGCGCACCAGCAGGGAGAGCGAGGCGACGGCGACGATCGCGGAGCCGGCCAGGATCACGGCGAGATTGCCGAAGTCGAGCGCGGTGTCCGTGACGAAGGCGCCGAACAGGGCGCCGCCGGCACCGGTCGAGAGGACCAGCGAGCGGGCGGGCATGCGGTGCGGCAGGCGGCTGTACGCGGCCCACGCCAGGGCCAGGCCGAGGATCGCGGAGCTGAGCGCTTCCAAGAGCATGCTGGGGTCCCTCCCACATGGCCGACCTGCTCGAAACGGTCGTACCCCGTCATACCCCTGACCTGCGGAATCCAATCCTCCTCTGTGAACGGGCTGTGTTCCGCGCGTGGAGGAGACCTGGAGGTGCCGTCCGGGGTGCGGGAACGCGAGAGGGGCCCGGCGACCGTGGTCGCCGGGCCCCTCTCCGCACGCCTTGGCGCGGCTGCCTCAGAGTGCGCCGAAGCCCACCTTGCGCGGAGCCGGCTCACCGAGCTCCACGTACGCGAGACGGTCGGCCGGGACGAGGACCTTGCGGCCGTGCTCGTCGACGAGGCTCAGCAGCTGAGACTTGCCGGCCAGCGCCTCGGACACCGCCCGCTCCACGTCCTCGGCACTCTGACCGCTCTCCAGAACGATCTCGCGGGGCGCGTGCTGCACGCCGATCTTGACCTCCACGGCTATGTCCCTCCGACGGTCAGTGAAGTGCGCGACCATGCGCGCCGTACCCAGCACACATTAGCCCGGTGAGGGGATGTCCACGCTCCGCCGGGCCACGCCAGGAGCGAACAGCGGGCGGGAACAAACGCGCACCACGCGCGCGTGCGGGCGCTTCGGCCCGTACGCGCGCGTGGATGCGTGACGTGTGCGGCTCAGTGCGCGTCGGAGCCGTGCAGCGGGAAGCCGGCGATACCCCGCCAGGCCAGCGACGTCAGGAGCTGGACGGCCTGGTCGCGCGGGACGCTCCGGTCGCTGTGCAGCCAGGAGCGGGCCACCACCTGCGCGAGCCCGCCGAGGCCCGAGGCCAGCAGCATCGACTCCGCGCGCGAGAGCCCGGTGTCCTCGGCGATGACGTCGCAGATCGCCTCGGCGCAGTCGTTCGTGACCTTGTCGACGCGCTCGCGCACGGCGGGCTCGTTGGTCAGGTCGGACTCGAAGACCAGCCGGAAGGCGCCGCCGTCGTCCTCGACGTACGCGAAATAGGCGTCCATCGTGGCGCGCACGCGCTGCTTGTTGTCGGTGGTCGACGCGAGCGCGCTGCGCACCGACTGGATCAGCGACTCGCAGTGCTGGTCCAGGAGCGCGAGATAGAGGTCGAGCTTGCCCGGGAAGTGCTGGTAGAGCACCGGCTTGCTGACGCCGGCGCGCTCGGCGATGTCGTCCATCGCGGCCGCGTGGTAGCCCTGCGCCACGAAGACTTCCTGGGCGGCGCCCAGCAGCTGGTTCCGTCGGGCACGGCGCGGCAGGCGCGTGCCTCGCGGGCGTGCCGCCTCTGTCTGCTCGATGGCTGTCACGCCGCCTCCCAAGATCGTCCACATGCGGTGTGCGCCGCGTCGCCATCGTACTTTTCGGTAACCCGGGTGTGCGCGGTGCGAGCGCAGAATTTCACGGACCGGACGGTGGCGAAAGTCGCACAGAGGGTTTGAAACCAGGCCGCAATGGGCAGGTGCCCGACTCTTTCCTGTTCAGCGGCCCTGTTCCGGGGCTCGCGAAGCCGTCCGGTCAGCGATAGTCGTCCTCGTCGAGGGAGACCACGCGCGCCTGCTCGACGAGATCGGCCTCGTTGGCCCGGTCCGGGTCCACCTCCGTCAGCGGGTCGTCGCGGTCCGGCTTGATGTCAGCCTTCTGCTCGGCCGCGTCGGCGGGCGGTGCCTCGACGTCGAACTCCTCGGCGTCCTCTGAGTCGTCGTGCACGAAGGTCTCGGGGTCGGTGGGATCGACGGCCATGGTGGGGCTCCCTTTCCTAGAACGTCCCCGTGGGGGGTGCGGTGTCCCCGGGCGAGACAGGGGTCCGTGTCCGGGTGCCCTGCGTACGAGCCTAGGAGACACCCGATCCGGACGCTATGCGATGGACGGGCCGTCCGCGGGCGATCCGGGCGGTTTCCGGACCCCTGCGCACAGAGCGGTCCTCGTGGCCGGTTCCCGTCGCTCGTACTGCCATGTACGCGTCGCCTTGTGATGGCGAACACAATGGCGAACGCATGAATCACCGCGTGATCACCTCGTAACATTGCCGCATGTCTTCGACCGAGCTGCCCTCCGTGCCGGCCGCCCATGTGCTCCCCCAGGTGGCGACCGTCCGGGTCGCGGAGGGGGAGCGGCTGCGGTCGGTCGGGCTGCCCGGGGTCACGCTGACCGTGCGGTCGCGCCCGCCCGCGCGCGAAGGGCTGCCGCCCGCCCTGTACGTCCACGGGCTCGGCGGCTCCTCGCTCAACTGGTCGGCGCTCATGGAGCAGCTCGACGGCGTCGTCGACTCCGAGGCCGTCGACCTGCCCGGCTTCGGCGACTCGCCGCCACCGGACGACGGCGACTACTCCATCACCGCGCACGCCCGCGCGGTGATCCGTTATCTGGACGCCTCCGGCCGCGGACCCGTACACCTCTTCGGGAACTCGCTCGGCGGCGCGGTCTCCACGCGCGTCGCCGCCGTCCGCCCCGACCTCGTCCGTACGCTCACCCTCGTGTCGCCCGCGCTACCGGAGCTCCGCGTCCAGCGCACCGCCGTGCCCACCGGGCTGCTGGCGGTGCCGGGGGTGACGGCGCTCTTCACACGGCTCACCCGGAAGTGGACGGCGGAGCAGCGCGTCCGCGGCGTGCTGCAGCTCTGCTACGGCGAACCGGGACGGGTGACGCCGGAGGGCTTCCGCGACGCCGTCGCGGAGATGGAGCGGCGGCTGCAACTGCCGTACTTCTGGGACGCGATGACGCGGTCCGCGCGCGGGCTCGTCAACGCCTACACCCTGGGCGGGCAGCACGCGCTGTGGCGGCAGGCCGAGCGGGTCCTGGCGCCGACCCTGCTCATCTACGGCGGCAAGGACCAGCTCGTCGGCCACCGGATGTCCGGCAGGGCGGCGCGCGCCTTCCGGGACTCCCGGCTGCTGACCCTCCCGGAGGCCGGGCACGTGGCGATGATGGAGTACCCGGACGTCGTCGCGCGGGGCTTCCGCGACCTCCTCGCGCAGGCCGAGGGCCCCGCGCCCGACGCGGGTGCGCGTCCGTCCGGCACCGACGCGGGTGCCCCGACCGAGAACCCGGGGAGCTGAGGCGCGCGTGGGACGCCACAGCCGGCGCGGCCTCGCCAAGCGGGACGCCACGGAGACGACGGCACGACAGGACGCCGCGCAGGCGCCGCCCGAGCAGGGCGGCGGGCCACAGCGCCGGGCCTCCGTGCCGGGTCCCGGCCGCCCTCCGGGAGCGCCGACGCCCCCGCCCGGGCCGGGGCCGCAGGGCGGACCCCCGGCGTACGACGGCCGGCCCCACCCGGCGGGCACCACCCCGCCCCAGGGCTTCCCACGCCTGCCGGACGGCACCCCCGCGCGGGGCGTTCCGCGTCCGGCCCAGGGCGCTCCGGGGGCCCCCGACGGTACGCCCGCGCGTGGCGTCCCCCGTTTCGCCGACGGGACCCCGGCGCACGGGGTGCCGCGCATGCCTGACGGGACGCCGGCCCATGGTGTGCCGCGCTATGCCGATGGGACCCCGGCGCGCGGGGTTCCGCGCCTGCCGGACGGCACTCCGGCCCACGGTGTGCCGCGCTACGCCGATGGCACGCCCGCGCGTGGGGTGCCGATGTTCCCCGACGGGACGCCCGCGCGTGGGGTGCCGCGTTTCGCCGACGGGACCCCGGCCCAGGGTGCTTCGCGTCACCCCGACGGGAGTCCCGCCCAGGGCGTCCCGCGTCACCCCGACGGCACCCCCGCCCAAGGCGTCCCCCGGTTCGCCGACGGCACCCCCGCCCACGGGATCCCCAGGGCCCGGGGCGGGCACCCCGAGCAGCGGGAAGCCGGGGGTGGCTGGGGGGAGTTGCGAGGGCGTACCGCCGTCGCCTACGGCACCGCCACGGCCGGTGCCCCCGTGCCGCGGCCCCGCCAGGCGCCCGGCTCCGAGGGGCCCCGGCAGGAGTTCGTGGACGCCTTCGACGCCGAGGTCGACGTGGCCCGCACCGCCGGGCGGGCGTACCCCCCGGCCGCCGACCACGAGACCCCGGGCCTCGCCGGCGACGCGCCGCCGACCGGCGTGCCCGCGCCCGTCAAGGGCGGCAGGGGCCGGGCCTTCACCGGGGTCGCGGCCGCCGCCGTCGTCACCGTGCTGGCCGTCGTGGTCGCCGGACAGGCCGCGCAGGGCCGGGGCGGCACCGACACCCAGGCCGGGGCCGCCGAGGGCGGCACGCGGGACCTCCGTGACCCCGCCTCCCGTACCGACGACCGCCCGACGCCCTCGGCGACACCGCTGACGTACGACCAGAAGATGGGCCGGCGGTACGCGCTGGCCGCGGACGCGACCGGCTCCGGGAAGTTCGACGCCGTCCCGGGCACCGCCAAGGCCCCCGGCGGCGGGCGGAAGTTCACCTACCGCGTGGACGTCGAGCAGGGCCTCGGGCTGGACGGCGCGCTGTTCGCCGAAGCCGTGCAGAAGACGCTGAACGACAAGCGGAGCTGGGCCCACGGCGGCGCCCGGACCTTCGAGCGCGTCCCCGGCGACGACGCCGACTTCGTGATCACGCTCGCCAGCCCCGGCACCACCGCCGACTGGTGTGCCAAGTCCGGCCTCGACACCACCGAGGACAACGTCTCCTGCGACTCGGCCGCCACCGAACGCGTGATGATCAACGCCTACCGGTGGGCGCAGGGGTCCGAGACCTACGGCGACCACATCCACGCCTACCGGCAGATGCTGATCAACCACGAGGTCGGCCACCGGCTCGGGTTCGGCCATGTCAACTGCGACAAGGACGGCGAGCTCGCCCCGGTCATGCAGCAGCAGACCAAGTTCCTCGACCACGACGGGATCACCTGCAAGGCCAACCCCTGGGCGTTCCCCAAGAGTTGACAGGTGACGCACAGCTCACATTGACATGCGCAGCCAAATCGTTCATATTTCTGCGCATGTCGTCCCGTCCCGCCACCTGCCGCGCCGCCATCGAGCTGGCGCTCATCGGCGTGACCCATCTGTGCGTGGCCGACATCCACTGTCGCTGACGCCCGCCCTTCGGCGTACGCGTCGCGATCCCCTTTTCTCCTCCGTGCTGCGGTCCCTGACCCGGCGCGGCCTCACGACGACCTGACGCCGGGGCAGACGTCCGTTCCAGCACGTCTCACTCCGTGTCGTTCCATCTCATGCTTCGAGACCCGAAGCGGGGCCGGCACGCGTTTCATCAACCGAGAGGTCGTCTCCGATGCGTCAATCGTCCGTCATAGCGCGCCGCGTGGCAGCGGCATCCGTCAGCCTGGTCGTGGCAGCGGGCGTCGCCGCCTGCGGGCCTGAGGACAACGATGCCAAGGCAGCCGGCAACGACTCCACGCCCTACAAGGGCGGCACGCTGACCGTTCTGAACTCCAACCCGCAGCAGGACTTCGACCCCGCCCGGCTCTACACCTCCGGCGGCGGCAACGTCCCCTCGCTCGTCTTCCGCACCCTCACCACCCGCAACCGCGAGAACGGCGAGGCCGGTGCCCAGGTCGTCCCCGACCTCGCCACCGACACCGGGCGCCCCAACAAGGACGCCACCGTCTGGACCTTCACCCTCAAGGAGGGACTGAAGTACGAGGACGGCACCAAGATCACGTCGGCCGACGTCAAGTACGGCATCGAGCGCTCCTTCGCCCCCGAGCTCTCGGGCGGCGCCCCCTACCTGCGGGACTGGCTGGTCGGCGCCGCCGGCTACCAGGGGCCGTACAAGGACAAGAAGGGCCTGTCCGCGATCGAGACGCCGGACGAGCGGACCATCGTCTTCCACCTGAACAAGCCCGAGGGCGAGTTCCCGTACCTGGCCACCCAGACCCAGTTCACGCCCGTCCCCAAGGCCAAGGACACCGGCACCAGGTACGAGCAGCACCCGGTCTCCTCCGGGCCGTACAAGGTCGTCTCGAACGAGAACGACGGCGAGCGGCTCGTCCTGGAGCGCAACCCGCACTGGTCCGCCACGACGGACGCCGAGCGCAAGGCGTACCCCGACCGGATCGACGTACGGTCCGGGCTCGACTCCTCCGTGATCAACCAGCGGCTCTCCGCGTCGCAGGGAGCGGACGCCGCCGCCGTCACCACGGACACCAACCTCGGCCCCGCCGAACTCGCCAAGGTCTCCGGCGACAAGGAACTGGCCGCCCGTGTCGGCACCGGGCACTTCGGCTACACGAACTACATCGCCTTCAACCCGAAGGTGAAGCCGTTCGACGACCCCAAGGTCCGCCAGGCGATCTCCTACGCGCTCGACCGCTCCTCCGTCGTCAACGCCGCCGGCGGCTCCGCGCTCGCCGAGCCCGCCACCACCTTCCTGCCCGACCAGAAGTCCTTCGGCCACACGCCGTACGACCACTTCCCGGCCGGCGCGAGCGGTGACCCGGCGAAGGCCAAGGAGCTGCTGAAGGAGGCCGGGCACGGCGACGGGCTGACCGTCACGCTCACCCACTCCAACGCCAAGGACTTCGAGACCAGCCCGGAGATCGCCACCGCCATCCAGGACGCCCTGAAGAAGGCCGGCATCACCGTCCGGCTCCAGGGCCTGGAGGACAACGACTACTCCGACAAGATCCACAATGTGAAGACCGAGCCCGGCTTCTTCCTCGCCCACTGGGGTGCCGACTGGCCCTCCGGCGGTCCCTTCCTCGCCCCGATCTTCGACGGCCGGCAGATCGTGAAGGACGGCGCCAACTTCAACAACGGCCTGCTGGACGACGCCTCCGTCAACGCCGAGATCGACGCCATCAACAAGCTCACCGACCTCGGCGCCGCCGCCAAGCGCTGGGGCGCGCTCGACAGCAAGATCGGCGAGAAGGCCCTCACCGTGCCGCTGTTCCACCCCGTCTACAAGCGGCTGTACGGCAAGGACGTCAAGAACGTCGTGATCAGCGACTGGACCGGCGTCCTCGACATCTCCCAGGTCGCGGTGAAGTAGCGCCGTGAGCGAGGCAGTCCTCGCCGTCGAGACCCCCGGGGCGGACGCTCCGGGGGTCTCGGGGGCCCGTCAGTTCTGGAGGCGGCTGCGCACCCGGCGCGCCGCCCTCGTCGCGGCGTCCGTCGTCGCCCTGCTCGTCCTGGTCGCGCTCGCCGCGCCCCTGCTCACCGCCCTCGAGGGCCAGGACCCCACCACCTACCAACCGTCCCTCGTGGACTCCGCGCGCGGCGGCGTCCCCGTCGGATCCCTCGGCGGCGTCAGCGCCGACCACTGGCTCGGCGTCGAACCGCAGACCGGACGCGACCTGTTCGCACGGCTCGTGTACGGCGCCCGCGTATCCCTGGGCGTCGCCCTCGCGGCGACCGTCGTCCAGCTCGTCCTCGGGGTCGCCGTCGGCCTCGCCGCGGGGCTCGGGAACCGCTGGGTCGACCAGCTCCTGACCCGCGTCGCCGACATCTTCGTCGCGATGCCCCTGATGATCGTCGCCCTGGCGCTGCTCGCCGTGGTGCCGACCAGCTTCCCGCGCCCGGTCCTGGTGGCGCTGGTCGTCGGGCTGGTCTCCGGCTGGGCCACCCTGGCCAAGCTGGTCCGCGCCCAGACGCTCACCCTGAAGGAGGCCGACTACGTGGCCGCCGCCCGCCTCAGCGGATGGGGCACCGTCCGCATCGCCCGGCGCGAACTGCTGCCCGGCCTCGCCGCGCCCGTCATCACGTTCGCGGCCATCCTCGTCCCGACGAACATCTCCGTCGAGGCGGCCCTGTCCTTCCTCGGCGTGGGCGTACGGCCGCCGACGCCGTCCTGGGGACAGATGCTGACCTCCGCGAACGTCTGGTACCAGGCCGCCCCGCAGTACCTGCTGCTGCCCGCCGGCGCCCTGTTCGTCACCGTCCTCGCCCTCACCGTGCTCGGCGACGGCGTCCGCACGGCCCTCGACCCGCGTGCCGCCTCCCGGCTGCGCGTCGGCACGGGCCGGAAGGGCGGCCGCTCATGAACGGCTTCGGTGGCTTCGCCGTGCGCCGGGCGGCCGGTGCCGTCGTCACCCTGTTCGCCCTCTCGGTGATCATCTACGTGGTCTTCTACGTCACCCCCGGCGACGTCGCCCAGATCACCTGCGGCCCGCGCTGCTCACCCGCCCAGGTGCAGCAGGTCGCGGCGCAACTGCACCTGGACGACCCGCTGTACGTGCGGTACTGGCACTTCCTCCAGGGGATCGTCGCCGGCCAGGACTACTCCACCGGCACCGCCGTCCAGCACTGCTCCGCGCCCTGCCTCGGGCTGTCGTACCAGAGCGACCAGCAGGTCCTGACGCTGATCCTGGCGAAGCTGCCGGTCACCGCGTCGCTCGCGCTCGGCGCGATGGTGCTGTGGCTGATCATCGGCGTCGGCACCGGCGTGCTGTCCGTGTGGCGGCGCGGCCGGCCCACCGAGCGGGTGCTGACCACCCTCACCCTCGCGGGCATGGCCACCCCCGTCTTCGTCATCGGGCTCGTCCTGATGATCGTCGTCTGCGGACAGCTCGAGCTGCTGCCCTTCCCGCAGTACGTCCCCTTCGCCGACGACCCCGAACAGTGGGCCTGGAACCTGCTGCTGCCCTGGCTGTCGCTGGCCCTCATCGAGTCCGCCACCTACGCGCGGATCACCCGCGCCGCGATGCTGGAGACGCTCGCCGAGGACCATGTGCGCACCTTCCGCGCGTACGGCGTCGGGGAGCGGGCCGTCATCGGGCGGCATGCCCTGCGCGGCGCGCTCGCCCCGCTCATCGCCGTGAACGCCAACAACATCGGCGTCCTGTTCGGCGGTGCCGTGCTCACCGAGACGCTGTTCGGACTGCCCGGCATCGGCCGGGAGATGGTCGAGGCCGTCAAGGTCGTCGACCTGCCCGTGGTCGTCGGGATGGTCCTGGTGACCGGCTTCTTCGTGGTCCTCGCCAACGCCGTCGCGGACGTCCTGTACGCGCTGGCCGACCGACGGGTGGTACTGACATGAGTCTGGTCGAGGTCGCTGACCTGACGGTCGACTTCGGCGGGCTGCGGGCCGTCGACGGGCTCTCCTTCCGCCTGGAGCGGGGCGCCGCCCTCGCCCTCGTCGGCGAGTCCGGCTCCGGCAAGTCGACCGTCGCCTCCGCCCTGCTCGGGCTGCACCGCGGCACGGGGGCCGAGGTCGGCGGCACGATCGAGGTCGCGGGCGTCGACGTGGGGCGGGCGTCCGAGGACACGCTGCGCCGGCTGCGGGGCGGTACGGCCGCCATGGTCTTCCAGGACCCGCTGTCCTCGCTCGACCCGTACTACGCCGTCGGCGACCAGATCGCCGAGGTGTACCGGGTGCACGCGCGTGCCTCGCGGCGGGCCGCACGCGCGCGTGCCGTCGAGGTGCTCGACCGGGTGGGCATCCCGGACGCCGTACGGCGGTCCCGGTCTCGTCCGCACGAGTTCAGCGGCGGCATGCGCCAGCGCGCGCTCATCGCCATGGCGCTGGCCTGCGAGCCCGAGCTGCTGATCGCCGACGAGCCCACGACGGCCCTCGACGTCACCGTCCAGGCGCAGATCCTCGACCTGCTGCACACCCTCCGCCAGGAGACCGGGATGGGGCTGCTGCTGGTCACGCACGACGTGGGCGTGGCCGCCGAGAGCGTCGACGAGGTGCTGGTCATGCGGCACGGGCGGCAGGTGGAGCACGGGTCCGTCACGGAGGTGCTGGGCGCGCCCCGGCAGCCGTACACGCGCGAACTGCTCGGTGCCGTCCCGCGCGTGGACGCGCCCCGGGCGGCCCGCGCCGAGCCGGCCACCGAGTCCGGCGCGGAGTCCGGCGTGGAGTCCGGCGCCGGGGGAGACGGGTCCGGGGAGCCGGTGCTGGAGGCCGTCGGGGTGCGCCGGGTGTTCGGGCGCGGGAAGAAGGCGTTCACGGCCGTGGACGGGGTGTCGCTCACCGTCCGCCGGGGCGAGACCCTCGGCGTCGTGGGGGAGAGCGGCAGCGGCAAGACCACCCTCGGCCGCATGCTCGTCGGCCTCCTGGAGCCGACCGCGGGAGAGGTCCGCCACGACGGGCACACGCGCGTGGGCGTCGATCCGGCCGTGCAGATGGTCTTCCAGGACCCCGTCTCCTCCCTCAACCCCCGCCGCAGCGTGGGCGAGTCGATCGCCGACCCGCTGCGCGCGCGGGGCGAACGGGACGAGACGCGGATCCGCGCGCGGGTGCGCGAACTGCTGGAGCGCGTCGGACTCGAGGCGGCCCACCACGACCGCTATCCGCACGAGTTCAGCGGGGGCCAGCGCCAGCGCGTCGGCATCGCGCGGGCGCTCGCGGCGGACCCGCGCGTCATCGTCTGCGACGAACCCGTCTCCGCGCTCGACGTCACCACGCAGGCCCAGGTGGTGGCGCTGCTGGCCGAGCTGCAGCGCGAACTCGGCCTCGCGCTGGTCTTCATCGCGCACGACCTCGCCGTCGTGCGCCAGGTCAGCGACCGCGTCGCCGTGATGCGGCGCGGGCGGATCGTCGAACAGGGCCCCGCCGACCAGGTGTACGACCACCCGCGGGACCCGTACACCGCGCAACTGCTGGCCGCCGTACCGGCGCTCGACCCGGAGGTCGCGGCGCGACGGCGGTCGGCGCGACGGGAGCCGGCCACGATCTGACCGGACCCGTCGGAACAGGGTGGAGAGGGTGACGATCCGTGTGCGTTTGAACTCCTAGCGCGACGGAACGCGACCCGCACGGGAAAGTTACGACCGTTCACCCCTTTTGGTGGCGCGATGGACAACCGTCCATCGCGCCACCGCCTTGTGCGCATACGTTCTTCCCGCTGTGAGCCGCCGCCGTACGGCGGCTCCCCTCAAGGGAGATCGGGGGTGTACTCGTGCGCATCGGACTGATTGCGGAGGGTGGCTATCCGTATGTGAGCGGTGACGCCAGGCTCTGGTGCGACCGGCTCGTACGCGGGCTCGGGCAGCACGAGTTCGACATCTACGCGCTCAGCCGCAGCGAGCGCCAGGAGGACGAGGGCTGGGTCCCGCTGCCCCCGCAGGTCAGCCGGGTGCGCACGGCGTCGCTGTGGACCGCCGAAGACGACGGGGCCGGGTACGGCCGCCGCGCCCGCCGGCGCTTCGAGGAGCACTACGGCGCGTTGGCGGCCGTCCTCTGCGCGGGCGGCGACCGAGGGGCCGACGGCGCCTCCGAACCCCCGTCCGCCGTCCAGGCGGACCGTTTCGGCAACGCGCTGTACGGGCTCGCCGAACTCGCCCGCGACGAAGGCGGACTCGCCGGCGCGTTACGGTCCGAGACCGCCGTACGCACCCTCGAGCGCGCCTGCCGCGCGCGGGACGCGATGCGCACGGCGCGCGAGGCGCGCGTCCCCGACCTCCTCACCGTCGCCACCCACCTCGAACGCGCGTTGCGCCCCCTCTCGCTCGACTGGTACGAGGACGACGGACTCGGCGCCGCCGACCTGAGCCACGCCACCTCCGGCGGCACCGCGGCCCTGACCGGCCTGCTCGCCCGGCACTTCTGTGACGTACCGCTGCTGCTGACCGAGTACGGCGTCCGGCTGCGCACCCAGTACCTCGCCGGCACCGGCGCCCCGCCCGCCGTGCGCGCCCTCCTCGCCGGCTTCCACGGCGCCCTCGCCGCCGAGGCGTACCGCCGGGCCGCCGTCATCACGCCGGGCAACGCCCACGCCCGCCGCTGGCAGGAGCGCTGCGGCGCCGACCGTTCCAAGCTGCGCACGGTGTACCCCGGCATGGACGCCTCCCGCTTCGCGGAGGTCGGCGAGGCGTCGTCGTGCGCGGATCCCGACACCCTGGTCTGGGTCGGCCGCGTCGAACCCGCCAAGGACCTCGTCTCCCTGCTGCACGCCTTCGCCGAGGTCCGCAAGGAGGAGCCGAAGACCCGCCTGCGGATCGTCGGCGCCCCGGCGGGAGCCGAGGGGGAGGCCTACCTCGGCCACTGCCGGGCGCTGGCCGCCCAGCTCTTCCCCGACGAGGCCGACGGCCCGCACACCGTCGGGGAGAACCCGGTCTCCTTCGAGGAGATCGGCGGCCCGCAACTCCCGTCGCTCGCCGACGCGTACGCCTCCGGCGCGGTGACCGTCCTGTCCAGCGTCGTCGAGGGCTTCCCCGTCGGCCTGGTCGAGGCCATGCTCTGCGGGCGCGCCACGGTGTCCACCGACGTCGGCGCGGTGGTCGAGGTCATCGGCGGCACCGGCCTCGTCGTACCGCCGCGCAACCCGCGGGCGCTCGCGGAGGCGTGCGTGACGTTGCTGCGCGACCCCGAGCGCCGTGAACGCCTCGGCGCGGCGGCCCGCGCGCGAGCCCTCGAACTGTTCACGGTCGAGCAGAACGTCGCGGCATTTCACGGCATTTACCTCGACGTCGTCGCCGGCACACCGCTCCGGCGCGTGGTCCTCGACGACGCCGGCGCCCCGCTGCCGTTCGGCGTCCCGGCCGAGGCGCATGTGCCCGGGCACTGGACCAACAAGCGCAGGCACGCGGGGCCGCCGGAGGCCACCACGGCTCCTCTGCCGGAGGGGGCGCGATGAGGGGCGTGGGGACGGGCCGGGACGTCGACTTGTCCGGTTCCGCTGACGGAGGGGGCGCGATGAGGGACGCGTGGATCGGCGGGACGCCGGCTGGGCCGGCCCCGGCACAGGAGGGGACTCGATGACCGCCGCAGGAGGGACCGACCGGCCGCTGACCGCGCCGGGCGGCCCGGAGATCTGGGACGAACGCGCCGAGGAGTGGCTCACGGCCGACGCCGAAGGCCCCGAGGACCAGGCCCTCGCCCACCCCCTCGACCGGCCCCGCCCGCCCCGCGCGGGCGCCGACCCGGTGAAGGCCCTGATGCACCGGCACCACGACCTGTGCGCCCGCGCGGTGGACCCCCTGGAGATCGCCGCCGGCTTGGAGGCCCACGGCATCACCGACCGCACCGCCGCCCGCTTCCGCCACCGGGACGTCTTCTCGCTGGCCGAGGAGATGTACGCGCGCGTGCCCCGCGACGGCGACGCCCCCGGCGCCCCCGAGCCCGTCGCACCGCCGCGCGTACGAGCCGACTGGGTGCTCCTCACGCTCCTGCCCGGCGCGCTCGGCGCGGCCACCCTGGCCGCCGTACGTCTCACCCACGGCCAGACCCGTCTGATCGCGGCCGCCGTCGGAGCGCTCGCCGTGCTCCTCGCGCTGCGCGCGGCCCTGGCCAGGGGACCGCTGTCCACCCCGCACCCCACCCGCCCGACGGCGACCTGGACCGGTTGGCTCCTCGGCTACGCCCTCCTCGGCGACGGCCTCCTGCGCGCGGCCCTCACCGGCGGCCCCGACACCCTGCCGTCCGGCGGAGCCGACAGCCCCTGGCCCCTCACGACCGCGCCCCTCCTGGCCCTCGCGCTCTCCTGCGCCCCCGCGGCCTGGTGCGCGCACCTCCTCGCCGTACGGGCCCGCCGCACGCTGTCCTCCAGCCGGGCCCTGGCCGACTTCGCCACCTCGGTGCAGCCTCTGCTGCTGGTCGTGTTCGCCGTCTACGTCGCCGCCCTCGCGGCCCTCACCGCCGCGACCGCCGCGGCCCTGGACGAGCCCGCCGCCTACCCGGCGACCCTCACGCTGGGCGCCCTGCTCTTCCTCGCCCGCCTCCTCACCGTGCACGGCTTCACCCACGCCCCGGCGCTCCTCCTGACCGCCACCGCGGCGGCCGAGGCGACGGCCCTCGCCGCCGTCTTCGCGGCCCGCCTCCCGGGCTGCGCGTGGCTGGGGACCCCCACCCGGGCGCTCACCGACGCCTGGGGAGCCGCCGCCGTCCCCGCCCTCGCCTGCGGCGTCGCCGCGCTGGCCCTGCTGCTCCACGCGAGCCGCACCCTCACCCGGGCGTCGGCCCACGCGGCGCCGGCCGACGCGGCGGGGGAGGAGCGGTGGTGAGCCGGCGACCAGGTGGAGCCCTCGCCCGGGGCGCACGGCCGGGCCCCCGGCCGCGCCGCCTGCCCGGCACCCCTCACTTCCCCCACGGCCCCCACGGCCCTTGCCTCCCCCGCTCCCCTCGCTTCTCCAGCCACTTCTAGCCCCCGGCCCGAACCGCCGGAGGCACCCCGACGAAGGAGAGACCTCCCATGACCACCTCCCGACCCGACCTCCCCTCGGCCCCGGGAGCCGCGCGATGAGAGTGCTGCTGATCGGAGCCAACGGCTATCTCGGCCGCTTCGTCGCCGACCGTCTCCTCGCCGACCCCGCCGTCCAGCTCACCGCGCTGGGCCGCGGCGACGACGCGGACGTCCGGTTCGACCTCGCGTCCGGCAGCCCCGGCGCCCTCACCCGCTTCCTCGACGCGGTCCACCCCGGGGTCGTCATCAACTGCGCCGGCGCCACCCGCGGCGGCGCCCGTGAGCTCACCCGGCACAACACCGTCGCCGTCGCCACCGTCTGCGAGGCCCTGCGGCGCAGCGGCTGCGGCGCCCGGCTCGTGCAGATCGGCTGCGGAGCCGAGTACGGACCGAGCCAGCCCGGCTCCTCCACGGCCGAGGACGCCGTGCCCCGCCCCGGCGGCCCGTACGGCGTCAGCAAGCTCGCCGCCACCGAGCTCGTCCTCGGGTCCGGCCTGGACGCCGTCGTGCTGCGGGTCTTCTCACCCGCGGGCCCGGGCACCCCGGCCGGCTCCCCGCTCGGCCGCCTCGCCGAGGCCATGCGCCGGGCCATGCAGTCGGGCGACGGCGAGCTGAAACTGACCGGGCTCGGCGCCCAGCGCGACTTCGTCGACGTCCGGGACGTCGCCCGCGCCGTCCACGCCGCCTCCCTCTCGGCGGCGCAGGGCGTCATCAACATCGGTTCCGGACGCGCCGTCCGCCTGCGCGACGCGGCCGCCGTCCTCGCCCGGGTGGCCGGATACGGCGGCGCCCTGCACGAACTCGACGGTCCCCCCGGCCCGCTGCGCGCCACCATCGGGCACCCCCGGGGCGACTCGGACCACGCGGCGCACGGCCCGCACGGCGCCCATGCCGGTCACGCCGGGCACAACGCCGCGCCCGTGGCCTACCCGGACGGCTGCGGCAGCTGGCAGCAGGCGGACGTGCGCACGGCACGCGACCGGCTCGGGTGGCGCCCCCGTATCAGCCTCGAGGAGTCCCTGGGCGACATCTGGATGGAGGCGGCATGCCGTATCTGACCGGTACTCCCACGACGACCGCGAGCACGGACCTGCGCCCGGGGCTCGGCATCCCCGGCCTGGCCCACCCCCTGCTCGCGCCGGCCGAGTGGGCGGAGCTGACCCGCCCCGGCGCCCCCGTGCACTGGGCCGTCCTCAACGTCGCCGACGGCCCCGGCACCCAGCCCGACCCCCACTGCCTGGAGGCAGCCGGCCGCCTCCGCAACGCGGGCGTCCGCGTCCTCGGCCACCTCGACGCCTCGCGCCTCGACACGACGCGCTTCGACACGACGCGCTTCGACACCGCCCGCCCCGGCGGACCGCGGTTACGCGCGACGGAACCGTGCGGACCGGACCTCGGCCGGCCCCGAGGGGGCGGCGGCCGGAGCATCGGCGACCTGATGTCCGAGGCCCAGCGGTACATCGACTGGTACCGGGTCGACGGCTTCTACCTGGACCGCTGCCCGATCGAACGCGCCGATCTGCCCGAGACCCGCCGCGCGGTCGGCAGGCTGCGCGCGCTGCGTGACAAGGCCCACATTGTCCTCGCCCACGGCACCCACCCGCACCCCGGATACGCCGAGTGCGGCGACCAGCTCGTCACGTTCTCCGGGCCCTGGTCCGAGTACCGCTGGTCGCAGGTGGCGGAGTGGACGGCCGACTATCCGCCCGGCCGCTTCTGCCACTTGGTCCACGGGGTGCCGCGCGGGCACCTGGACGAGGCGCTGCGCATCGCGCGCTGGCAGGGCGCGGAGACCGTCTGGTTCACCGACCGCACCGACCGGGGCGGGCGCACCGACCCCTGGGAGGCCATGCCCGGCTACTGGGACGACATCGTCTCGCGGATCGGAACAGGTGTCTCGGAATGAAAAAGGCCGTGGCACTGTTACGAGGAGAACAAATGTAGTGATCGACCGACCAACGGAGTCCCCGTGTCGCTGCCACCCCTGGTCGAGCCCGCCCCCGAGCTCACCGTAGACGAGGTTCGCAGGTACTCCCGCCACCTGATCATCCCCGACGTCGGGATGGACGGGCAGAAGCGGCTGAAGAACGCCAAGGTGCTCTGTGTGGGCGCCGGCGGCCTGGGCTCGCCGGCGCTGATGTACCTGGCCGCGGCGGGCGTCGGCACGCTCGGCATCGTGGAGTTCGACGAGGTCGACGAGTCGAACCTCCAGCGCCAGATCATCCACAGCCAGGCCGACATCGGCCGCTCCAAGGCCGAGTCCGCCCGTGACTCCGTCAAGGGCATCAACCCGTACGTGAACGTGATCCTTCACGAGGAGCGGCTCGAGGCCGACAACGTGATGGACATCTTCAGCCAGTACGACCTGATCGTCGACGGCACGGACAACTTCGCGACGCGCTACCTGGTCAACGACGCATGCGTGCTGCTGAACAAGCCGTACGTGTGGGGCTCGATCTACCGCTTCGACGGCCAGGCCTCCGTGTTCTGGTCCGAGCACGGCCCGTGCTACCGCTGCCTCTACCCGGAGCCCCCGCCGCCGGGCATGGTCCCCTCCTGCGCCGAGGGCGGCGTCCTGGGCGTGCTGTGCGCGTCCATCGGCTCCATCCAGGTCAACGAGGCCATCAAGCTCCTCGCGGGCATCGGCGAGCCGCTGGTCGGCCGCCTCATGATCTACGACGCCCTGGAGATGCAGTACCGCCAGGTCAAGGTCCGCAAGGACCCCAACTGCGCGGTCTGCGGCGAGAACCCGACCGTCACCGAGCTCATCGACTACGAGGCCTTCTGCGGCGTCGTGTCCGAGGAGGCCCAGGAGGCGGCGGCCGGCTCGACGATCACTCCCAAGCAGCTCAAGGAGTGGATCGACGACGGCGAGAACATCGACATCATCGATGTCCGCGAGGTCAACGAGTTCGAGATCGTCTCGATCCCCGGCGCCCGTCTGATCCCGAAGAACGAGTTCCTCATGGGCACCGCCCTGGAGACCCTCCCGCAGGACAAGAAGATCGTCCTGCACTGCAAGACGGGTGTCCGCAGTGCGGAGGTCCTGGCGGTCCTGAAGTCCGCAGGCTTCTCGGACGCGGTCCACGTCGGCGGCGGCGTCATCGGCTGGGTCAACCAGATCGAACCCGACAAGCCGGTCTACTGACCGCCCCTTTCCGCTGACCAGCGGCTTGAGGAAGTCCACGGCTCTGAACCACTCAGATGCCGTGGGCTTCCGCCGTTGTCGGGGTCGACGCCGCTCCCGTTGTCAGTGCGTGCGGCTACGGTGCGCTGGCTGGTGAAGGCAACGTGCGGGGAGGGGTTTTGGGAGCCAAGACGGGACTGCTGGTGTACGCCGACGCCGAGGTGCCGGGGCTGTTGCGGCAGGTGGGCACGGCGGACCTCGACCGGACGACCGCCCTGATGCGGCGGCTCTACCCCGGCTGGCAGATCGAGGAGTGCGAGGGCTCGAACCTCTGGGATGGCGTCTACCCCCCGAAGGGAACGGCGTACGCGGCCAGTTGGCCGGGCGTGGACGTGATCGGCGATCAGAGGGTGATGATCGACGCCCCCTCCCAGCTCCCGGAACACCTCGTGGCGGCAAGCGCCGGCCGACGACTCGTCCTGCACGCGATGCACAGCGTCGTCGACTGGCTGGCGTTCGCCGTGTGGGAGGACGGGCGCCTCGTCCGCTCCCTGAGCCTGTCCCCGGACAGCGGCATCATCGAGAACATCGGCGAACCACTCCCCTTCGAGCTGCCCTACTGGGCCGGCGACCGCCCGGCCGACATCGTCCCCTGGCCCGGCGAGGAGGAAGAGCCCTACGCCCTGCCTTTCCATCCCTTGGAAATGGGAGAAGACGCGCTGCGTGCGCTCTGCGGCTTCATCCAGGAAGGCCGTCCGCACCCTGATGACGTCGACGCGGAGGCCGTCCAGCTGTACGGATTCCACGTGCGAGACCCCGATGGGCCCGACCCCGCTGAGCAGGAAGCGGCGCTACGAAAGGCGGTCGAAGCCATGCCGCCGCCGCGCGTCTACACGCTGCAGTCTGATGGCTCACTGCTCGAGCGCGAGCGTCGCCCGGCGTCGCAGCCGCCCCCTCACGCTCGCTGACACGATGGGCGGGTGGTTGACCTGGAGCGCATCAGAAATGAGGCCGTGGCGTACTTCAAAGCACTCGATGAGAGCGCCACCCTGCGGCACCACTTCCGTCACACCGACGAGGAGGGCGGCCTGTGGTACATCGAGGCCGTACGCGACGGTGACGAGCTGATCGTCGTCAAGCAAGCCGAGCTGACCTCGGCCGGCCGGCTCCACCGGTACAAATGGGAACACCTGGAGGACGAGGACGGCTGCCTGACCGACCAAGCGATCGACCGTGAAGAGGAGCTGCTGGAGGCCATCCCGGCCGAGGAGTTTCAGCAGGTGTGGACGCGGTGATCCCGCCGGACAACCACTACAGGGGCGGGCTGGCGAGTGCAGCCTGCCCTGAACGGCCCGCGGCCACGCATGGCCGCGGGCGGAGGATCACTGGGTGTCTTCGATCATGTAGTCCGAGCAGGTCTCGAACATGATGGACGGTTTGTTGCCGCCGTTGTACTCGCCCAGGCAGACCTCGTACTGGATCCACGCGTTGGGCCACTTGCCCTCCGGGAGGTTCATGTTGACGTCCAGCCTCTTCCCGGCCCCGTAGTGGTGCCAGGCGTCGTATCTCTTGCCGTCGTCGGACCGTATGTATCTGACCACCACCGAGTGGCCGTCGCTGTTGTTGTCCCAGACCAGCAGGTGGTCGCCGTCCTTGATGAACGACGCGGACCCGTGGCAGTAGTAGGGATTCACCGTGCACACGTCGCCGGCGTGGGCGGCGGAGGTCGTGACGGTGTAGGTGACCGCGGAGGCGGGGGTGTCCACCGCGAGCCAGCAAGGCCGCGGCAGCGGCACCGAAAGCCTTGGAACGCTTCTTCGTCATGGAGATCCTTGTCCGGCTCGATGTCCAGCGGTGACCGATGGGCCCAACTGTGTTATCAACTTGGTGAGTTGGGCTGCGATGGGATACTAGGGTGAGAAGTTGATCTCGACCAGTAGTTCGGGACGGCTCCCTCACATAAGTCGGCGCTGTCGCGACGGCGTTGCCCGCTTCGGCGGCGGCGGTCGGTTTCGGTATCGAGGGCGGTCTGCCGTGGTGGGTGGTGATGTGGCCGGCGCCTGGCGGCGGCCGGATGTGGCGGCTGGGCCGGGGCGCAGATCGGTCGCCAACGCGGGATCCGAAACGAAGTCCTGGAGCCGGGGGAGACGGTGCTCGGCACGTACACCGTCCAGCCTCCGTACACCCGGCACACCCCGCCGTCGGCCCATGATTGCCCGCAGTACGAACTCCGCTGACCACCCGTCACCTGGAGATGTGGGAGCGCGCCGTCCTGCTGTGGCGGCACCCGCTTCCGGAACTGCGTCTGCTCACCGAGGGCCGCGCCTGCGCATCCACCCATGACGGACGCGAGGCCGGGACCATGCTGTTGGAGCAGCCGAACGCCGCACGGGAGATCTGCGGCGCCGCCAGGCGGCACGGGGCCACCTGATGGACCCCTGCGATTCCTGCGGTTCAGCTGGGCGAGCGGCCGCTGTACCGCAGGTCAGGAGCCGACGATGCGTACGGTTGGCGGCTCCTCGGAGGTCTAGCCGAGGCGCCCCTGCCGTACATACCGGCGGACCGCCACCGTGATCGCCGCCAGCAAGGCCACCGCCCAGATGCCGGTCTCCACGCCTCCCATGCTGCCGCCGAGTGCCAGCAGCACCAGTGCGAACACCACGGTGACCAGCACCAGGCTCACGACCAGGTTGCGCAACGTCCTACCCCCCACCCACGCATGCGGGCTTCTGCCCGGCGTTCATGATCGCAGCGGCCGGCCGTCGCGTACAGATTCTGGGCGAGCTGTCAGGAGCAGACCTTTCCGTCCTTCGGGACGGTGCCCTTGAGCAGGTACGCGTTGACCGTGGAGTCCACGCAGGAACTGCCCTTGCCGTAGGCGGAGTGGCCCTCGCCCTTCCAGGTGATCATCACTCCGACACCCTTGCCGAGTTCGTCGGCCATCCGGCGCGTGCCCTCGTAGGGGGTCGCCGGGTCACCCGTGTTGCCGACGAGCAGGATCGGGGCGGAGCCCGGCGCGCTCACCTCCGGGGTGTCGTACTGACCGGAGACGGGCCAGTCATGGCACCAGCCGGCAGTGTCCCAGCCCAGCATCGGGCCGAACACAGGCGAGACCTTTTCGAAGCGCGGCAGCAGCCTCTTCGCGTCCTCGGCCGTCGGGCGCTGCTTGTCGTCCAGGCACGATATGACCCGCTGCGAGTGGCTGCCCGTGCCGTACTTCCCCGACGCCTCACGGTCGTTGTACTCGTCGGCGAGGGCCAGGAGCTCGGTGCCGTCTCCCTGCTGGGCCGCCTGGAGCGCACTGGTCAGGGTCGGCCAACTGGCCTTGCTGTACAGCGGCCTGATGATGCCGGTGAGCGCGAGCGACTCGGTGAGCCTGCGGCTCGACGACGTCGGCAGCGGGTTCGCGTCTATCTCCTTCAGCAGGTCGACCACCTCACGGGTGCCCGCCTCCGCGCTCTTGCCCGTGGACTTCAGGTAGTTGTCGAGCGCGCGCTGGAAGCCCAGCGCCTGGTTCTCGGCGTGGCCCGTCGCGTCGGCGGTCGGGTCGACCACCGCGTCCAGGACGATCCGGCCGACGTTCTTCGGGAACAGGTGGGCGTAGACGCCGCCCAGTTCGGTGCCGTAGGAGATGCCGAAGTAGTGGGTCTTCCGGTCGCCGAGCACGTGGCGCATCAGGTCCATGTCGCGGGCGGTGTCGGTGGTCGACACGTGCGCTATCAGGGAGCCTCCGGCCTTCTGGCAGCCCTTCCCGAAGTTCGCGGCGTCACGGAAGTACGCCGTCTCCTCCGCCGGGGTGTCCGGCGTCAGGTCGACGGCCTCGGACGCCTGGATCTCCTGGTCGCGACGGCAGCGCACACCCTCGCTGGCGCCCACTCCACGCGGGTCCCAGCTCACCAGGTCGTAGCGCTCGCGCAGCGCGGACGCGCTCGCCGAGTACCAGGGCAGGGTGGCCAGGCCCGAGCCGCCGGGGCCGCCGAAGTTGAACAGCAGGGAGCCGATGCGGTCGTCCCCGGTGGCCTTGGCGCGGATCAGCGCGAGGTCGATCGTCCTGCCCTCGGGCTTCTTCCAGTCCAGCGGCGCCTTGAGCGTCGCGCACCGCCACTCGCCGCCCGGCGCCGGCGAGCCGCCGGTGGCCTTGCAGCGGCCCCAGTCCAGTTTCTGCGAGGTCAGAGAGGAGGGCAGTGCGGTCCCGGAACTCGCGGCCGGCGCCGAGGCGCTGCTGCCCGTGTCCCCGTCGGACTTCGGGTCGTCCGACGAGTCCCCGCTGCACCCGGTCGCGAGCAGCGCGGCGGCAGCCGTCAGAGCCGTCCACCGTACGAACCGTGCCATGCCGTGTCCCCCCTCGCGGGCCCTCCGCACCGTGCAGCGGAGGGCGGTCCGGCCATACTAGGCGGATCACGGAAAGCCCGTCGGACCCTGTGGATAACTCTCTGACCTGCGAATATGTAAGGGGTGGGCGAGTTTCAGCCGCAGACCGTCCCGGCCGGGGGCACCTTCCCGTCGAGCAGATAGCCGTTCACCGCGTCCCGTACACACTTGTTGTCGCTCTCGTACGCCCCGTGCCCCTGCCCCTTGTAGGTCATCTCGACGCCCACCCCGTCGCCCAGCGCTCGTGCCATCTTCCGGGCCCCTTCGTAGGGGGTGGCCGGATCGCCGGTGTTGCCCACGACGAGGATCGGTGCCGAGCCGGGCGCGCTGACGTCGGGATGGTCGGCGGCGCCGGGCACGGACCAGTCGGTGCAGCCGAGGATCGACCAGGCGAGGGCGTCGCCGAAGAGGTTCGAGGCCTTCTGGAACTCGGGCAGCCGGTCCTCCACGAACTCCGGGGTGTAGCGGGGCTTCTCGTCGGCGCAGTTGACGGAGACGTTGGCGGCCGAGCTGTTGTTGTACTCGCCGTTCTCGCTGCGTCCGTTCAGCGAGTCGGAGAGGAGCATGAGGGTGCTGCCGTCCCCGTCGTACGCCTGCTCAAGGCCCTCGGTGAGGTACGGCCAGAAGTCCTTCGAATACAGGGCCTGCAGGATGCCGTTGGTGGCGGCGCTCTGGGTGAGCTCGCGCGGGAAGATTCCCTTGATCGGCTTGCTGTCGAGGTCCTTCAGCAGCGTGGCGATGCGGTTCTCGACGTCCTCCGGGGTGTCGCCGATCGGGCAGTCCTCGGCCTGGGAGGTGCAGTCCTCGGCGAAGTTGCCGAGGGCCAGCTGGAAGCCCCTGGCCTGGGCGAGGGACTCCTGCTCGGGGGTCTGGGTCGGATCGACCACCGCGTCGAACACCGCCCGGCCGACCTTCTTCGGGAACAGGTGGGCGTAGACGCCACCCAGTTCCGTGCCGTACGAGATGCCGAAGTAGTGGAGCTTGTCGTCGCCCAGGACCTGACGCATCAGGTCCATGTCGCGGGCCGCCTCGGTGGTGCCTACGTGCGGGAGCATCTCGCCGGAGTTCTTCTCGCACGCCTTGTTGAAGTCCCTGGTGCTGTCGACGAGCTCCTTGCGCTCGGCGGCGTCGTCCGGGGTCGCGTCCTGCTGGAAGTAGGCGTCGAGTTGCTGGTCGTCCTCGCACCACACGGGAGCGCTGCGGCCGACCCCGCGCGGGTCGAAGCTCACCAGGTCGTAGCGGGTGCGCAGGGACTCGTACGACTCGCCGAAGGCCGGCAGGGTGGTGACTCCCGAGCCGCCCGGCCCGCCGAAGTTGAAGATCAGGGAGCCGAGGCGCCGGTTCTCGGGAGCGGTGGTCCTCACCCGGATCAGCTCGATCTCGATGGTGTCGCCCTTGGGGTCGTCCCAGTCGCGCGGCGCCTTCATCCTGGCGCACTGCCAGGTGCCGTCGTCCGGGAGCGGCGAGGGGCTGCCCCCGCCCCCCTGCGCCTGCGACGGCGCGGGGCAGTCACGCCACGTCAGCTTCTGTGCCGTCAGATCACGGTCCCCGGAGTTGTCGTCCCCGCAGGCCGCCAGCGCGGAGGCCAGCAGCAGGGCGGCGGCGGGCAGGGCGGCGGCGCGCAGCCGGAGCGGGTTCGGCATGATCCCATCCTGCGGTCGTGCGGGGCGCGGCGCCCGGGACACGGGCCGTACGAGGTACGGCGGCGCCACGCTCGTCCGGTGCCCCTCCACGGGTACGGCGCCCGGCGTGCCGGGCTTCGTCCCATCTTGCCGCGCTTCGCCCACCCTGCCGGGCCTCGCCCCACCCTGCCGGGCTTCGCCCACCCTGCCGGGCCTCGCCCCACCCTGCCGGGAAGGGCGTCCTAGAGCGCGCCCTTGCGCGTCAGATGGTTGAAGGCGAGCCAGCCGGGCAGCACCGGCAGCCACAGGGTCAGCAGCCGGAACAGCAGCACCGCGGGCGCGGCGACCTCGCTGGGCAGGCCGACGGCGATCAGACCGACGGTCAGCGTGGCCTCCACGGCGCCCACACCGCCCGGCGTCGGGGCTGCGGAGCCGAGCGCGTTGCCCGCGAGGAAGACGACGGCCACGCTGGCGATGCTCAGCGAGGTGCCCTCACTGCCGAAGGCCCTGATCGAGGCGTCCAGGCACATCACGAAGCACGCGGTCAGCAGCAGCATGCCGCCGATGCCGGTGACCAGCTTCTGCGGCCGCTGGAGCACGTCCAGCATGCGGGGCACGACGCCCGCGAACAGCGACCTCACGCGCGTGACGACGAACTTCCGCAGGAACGGCACCGACGTCACGACCAGCACCAGCACCGCCACCGTCAGCAGACCCGCGATGACCGTGCGGGACGGCGACAGGGACGGCGTCTTCTCGGTGCCGGTGAGATAGCCGAAGGACAGCAGCATCAGGATGTGGCAGCCGAGCCCGAACAGCTGGGACGCGCCGACGCTCGCCACCGCGAGCCCCGGCCGCACTCCCGCGCGCTGCAGGAAGCGGGTGTTCAGGGCGACGCCGCCGACCGCGGCCGGCGCGACGATCTTCACGAAGGACCCGGCGACCTGCGCCGCCACCGTCCGCCGGAACGGCACCCGCTCGGGCACGAAACCGAGCAGGGCCATCGCCGCCGCGAAGTAGCTGGCGGCGGAGAACAGCACGGCCGCGGCCACCCAGCCCCACTGGGCGTTCGCGACGAGCGGGCCGAACTCGATGTGCGTGAGCTGCGTGAGCAGGAAGTACGCGCCGATGGCGCCCGCGATGAAGCTGATCAGGGTGCGCGGGCGCACCCGTTCGAGGCGGGCCGGCTCGACCGGTGCCTGCGGCCTGATCCGCAGCACCTCGTGCCGGATCAGCGTGAGCAGGTCCTCCTCGCGCGCGTCGTCCAGCGCCTCGTCCAGCGCCCGCTTCTCGGCCCGCGCCTGCGCCCGCACGGTCTTCTTGTCCAGCTTCTCGGAGTCGGCGCCGGTGTCGGCCGCCGCCTCCTCGCTGCGGGCCTGCTTGGACAGCCGCGACGCCTCCAGCACCGCGTCGCGCTCGCGCTGGGCGCGTTCCCGGGCGAGCCGGCGCAGCGTCGCGCGCGTGGAGCGGCTCAGCGCGATCGGCTGGAGCATCGGCAGACAGTCGGCCACGGCGTCCGGGCCGAGCACGCCGACCGCCGAGGCCACCGCGCGCTCGGCGCCGACGCGCAGCCCGAGGGTGACCAGCAGCTGGGAGATGTCCATGCGCAGCAGCAGGCTGTTCGCCGCGATCTCGCCGATCCGCAGGTCGGTGATGATCACCTTGCCGGAACGATCCACCAGGATGGCGTCGCCGACCAGCCTGCGGTGCGCGATACGGCGGGACTGCAGCGCCTTGACCTGCAGCCAGGTGTCCCGCAGCAGGTCGTCGGTGATCTCGTCGTCCGCGAGCGAGTCCAGCGTGTGGCCGCCTGTGTGCTCGTAGACCAGCATCACGGCGTCCGGGCCGAGCTCGGAGGTCGCGATCAGCTTGGGCGCGTTGGCCCCGGCGGCGATGGCCGCGTAGGCGAGCAGGGCCTCCTGCTCCAGGGCCTGCCGCAGCGACTGGAGGCTGCTGCGGGTGGCGAAGCCGCGCAGCGTGAGGTTGCGCCACGCGCGGTAGAAGAAGCCCTGCGCCTGCTGCTCCCGGTCGACCACCGTGACGTCCAGCGGAGGGCCGTCCTCCAGGGTGACGAAGTAGCGCCGGCCCCGGTCGGTGGCGGTCTCCTGGGTGTCAGCGACCTCCTCGCGGGCCGCGCTCACGGGGCGGAACCCGACGTGCCGCAGGCCCGCCATCAGCGTCCGTCCCGTCGGGCGGACGTTGGGCGAGCCGACCGCGTAGAGCGTGCCGTAGGCGACGGCCCAGCCGATCAGCAGCGTCAGCAGGATCGAGAACGGCGTGGTGTAGCCGGTGACCAGCATCGAGAAGGCGTACAGGACCAGGACCGCCCACAGGACCGCGCGCCAGCGGGGTCTGCGCGACATGCCCACGGCCGTCATGTACGCGATGACCGGCGCGAGGTAGCCGTGCACCGGGTCGGTGAGCGAGCCGACGTCACCGGGGGCGGGCTGGGTGAGCGCGTCCCGGATGGACTCCGGAGCCGCCCGCGCGACCCACAGGTCTGTGGCGAGTGTCACCCCGTGCGCGAGGACGGCCGCCAGGACGCCGTCGGCGATGCGCAGCCCGTCCCGTTTGATCAGCCGTTCGATCGCGAAGGCCACCGGGACCAGCAGGATGGCGATGCTGGAGACCAGGCCCGCGAGCTTGCTGAACAGGTCGGGCGCCTGCCCGGTGCCCTTGTTGATGTCCTGTTCGAGGCCCGAGGTGGTGCCGTGCGCAAACGCCGCGATCGCGAGCAGCAGCACGATGCCCAGGACGCCGGCCAGTACCCGGACGAGGTCGGAGGGGCGGTGCACACGCGCGGGGAGCAGCGGTTCGTCGCCCTCCACCTCGTCGGCATGCGCCTCCTCGACGATCTTGGCCGTCGCCCCGCCGGTCGCACGGCCGGCCTCGGAGCCCCCGCTGACCTGCTGTTCCTCGCCGGCGGCGGTCCCCTCGGGGGCCTTGTCGCCCGCGTGAGCGGTGTCAGGGCGCGACGAAGCGCCGGACGTGCTCTCCGCGTCCTCGGGGTGCACGCCCTGCTGCCTCATCGTCTCTTCTTGATCTCGTATCACCAGTCACCGCCCGCACGATGGTGGCATGCCCCACCGACACACAGGGGCATCAGGGTGCAAACGCGGGGGCGCACAGTCTGCCCGAAGCGTGGCCCCGGGGCGAGGGCTACGCACGGTGGCGGGCGCGTCGCGTTGTCGGTGGCGTGGTGCAGGATGGGGCGGATGAGCGAGGAGAGCCTTCCGGACGCCGCCCGTCCGCAGCACACGGACGCGCTGCCGGAGTACGCCGAGCGGGTCCTGGAGGTCGCCGAGCTGATCCCGCCGGGGCGCGTCATGACGTACGGCGACATCGCGGAGTGGCTGGAGGAGGGCGGGCCGCGCCAGGTGGGCCGGGTGATGGCCCTCTACGGCGGTGCCGTCCCGTGGTGGCGGGTGGTCCGCTCCGACGGCGTCCTGCTGCCCGGTCACGATCTGCGGGCGCTGGAGCACTACCGCGCCGAGGGCACACCGCTGAAGGAGGCCGGCAGGGCCGCCGGGAACCACCTGCCGCGCCTCGACATGAGACGGGCGCGCTGGGACGGCGGTGGATGCGCACAGGGTCACACCTGACAGCTTCCGCCATCGGCGGGCCCGCCGTGTGACGCGTGACGCGTCCCGGGGCAGGAGGGCACGTCCGAGGCATGACGTACGTTCGTGAGGCGAGGGGCACCGGTGCCAGGAGTGACCCGAGGGATGAAGCGGAAGCCCTGCTTCCGTGGCGTCCCCCGGCGTAGCGTCGGCTGCGCGTGTCCCCCTCACCCCGCGGTCACCGCACTCCCCGCGCGGAAGGCGGCCGTCCGCGGCCCCGGCCACCGCCTCCCGGCGACGGCGCAGCGCGCCGGCCACGACCCCTTGCACACCCACCAGGACCGGCGAACCACGTGAGCTCCTCTTCCTCCACCAGGCGCCTGTCGCACACACCGGTGCGACAGGGGACCCGTGGCGCTTACCGGTTGGTGCGTACCCCTCCGGCGCAGGTGGCTCCCCCTCGTCTTGACGCCGCCCAGCGCGCGGTGGTTGACCACACCGGCGGCCCGATGCTCGTCCTCGCGGGACCGGGCACGGGCAAGACGACCACGCTCGTCGAGTCGGTGGCGGCCCGCATCGCGCGCGGGGGCGACCCCGAGCGCATCCTCGTGCTGACGTTCAGCCGCAAGGCCGCCGTCGAACTGCGCGACCGCATGGCCCTGCGCATCGGCGCCGCCCGCGCGCCCCAGGCGACCACCTTCCACTCGTTCTGCTACGCCCTGGTCCGCGCCCACCAGGACCACGACCTGTTCGTCGAGCCCCTGCGGCTGCTCTCCGGCCCGGAGCAGGACGTGACCGTCCGCGAGCTGCTCGCCGGCCAGCCCGAACTGGAACGGCTCGGGCTCGCCCACGTGCGCTGGCCGGACGAGCTGCGCGCCTGCCTCACCACCCGCGGCTTCGCCGACGAGGTCCGCGCGGTCATCGCCCGTAGCCGCGAGCTGGGCCTCGACCCCGGCGCCCTCGACGCCTTCGCCCGGCGCATCGGCCGCCCCGACTGGCGGGCCGCCGCCTCCTTCCTCGCCGAGTACCTGGACGTCCTCGACCTCCAGGGCGTCCTCGACTACGCCGAGCTGGTCCACCGCGCGGTCCTGCTCGCCCGGCGGCCCGACGCCGCCGAGGCGCTCGCCGCGCGGTACGACGCCGTGTACGTCGATGAGTACCAGGACACCGACCCGGCCCAGGTACGGCTGCTGCGCGCCCTCGCCGGCGGCGGCCGCACCCTCGTGGCGTTCGGCGACCCCGACCAGTCGATCTACACGTTCCGGGGCGCCGACGTGAACGGCATCCTGGACTTCCCCCACACCTTCCCGCGCGCGGACGGCCGTCCCGCCCCCGTGGAAGTCCTGCGCACCTCCCGCCGCTCCGGGGCCGCGCTCCTCGCCGCGACCCGGCTGCTGACCCGGCGCATGCCGCTCACCCGGCTCCCGGCCGACAAGGTCCGCGCCCACCGCGAGCTCGCCGCGGTCCGCGAGGGCGGCCGGGTGGAGGTCCACACGTACCCGACGGCCGGCACCGAACTGGACAACATCGCGGACATCCTGCGCAGGGCCCACCTGGAGGATGGCGTCCCCTGGAGCGACATGGCCGTCCTGGTGCGCGCCGGCTCCCGCACCATCCCGACCGTCCGCCGCGCCCTCACGGCCGCCGGGGTGCCCCTGGACATCGACGGCGACGACCTGCCCCTGCGCCACGAGCCCTCCGTCGCGCCCCTGCTGACGGCACTGCGCGCGGTGGCCACGGCGGTGGCGGGGCAAGGGCGCGCCGAGGAGGGGCAGGGACGCACGGAGGACGGGCCGGCCGAGCCCGGGTCTTCCGTGCTCGCCTCCTCCGGTGACGAGGAGGCAGCGCCCGCCCCCTCCGGTGACGAGGAGGCCGCGCCCGCCCCCTGCTGGCTCGACACCGAGACCGCCCTGACCCTGCTCACCTCCCCGCTGGCCGGCATGGACGCCGCCGATCTGCGCCGCCTCGGGCGGGCCCTGCGGGACGAGGAGCGGGCCGCCGGCAACCCGCTGCCGCCGCCCTCCGACGACCTGCTCGCCCGCGCCCTGGCCGAGCCCGAGCGGCTGGCCGTGCACGACCCCACCTACGCGCGGGGCGCCCAGCGCCTCGGCGCGCTGCTCCGCACGGCCCGCGAGCGCCTCGCGGGCGGCGGTACGGCCGAGGAAGCCCTGTGGGACCTGTGGGAGGGCACCCCGTGGCCCTCCCGCCTGGAACGCGCCGCCCGACGCGGCGGCGCCGCCGGACGCAACGCCGACCGGGACCTGGACGCCGTGTGCGCCCTGTTCGCGACGGCGGCGCGCGCGGAGGAGCGCACCGGCGGCCGGGGCGCCCTGAACTTCCTCGAGGAGATCGACGCCGAGGACATCGCCGCCGACACCCTCACCCGGCGGGCCGTACGCCCGGACGCGGTCCGCCTGATGACCGCGCACCGCTCCAAGGGGCTGGAGTGGCGCCTGGTCGTCGTCGCCGGGGTCCAGGAGGGCCTGTGGCCCGATCTGCGCCGCCGCGGCTCCCTCCTGGAGGCCGACCGGATCGGCCGCGACGGGCTCGCCGAACCGCTCACCCCCGGCGCGCTGCTCGCCGAGGAGCGCAGGCTGTTCTATGTGGCCGCCACACGCGCGCGTGAGCGGCTCGTCGTCACGGCCGTCAAGGCCCCCGCCGACGACGGCGACCAGCCCTCGCGCTTCCTGACCGAACTCGGCGTGGAACCCGTCGACGTGACGGGCCGCCCCCGCCGCCCGCTGTCCGTGGCCGCCCTCGTCGCCGAACTCCGGGCGACGACGGTCGACCCGCGCGCGTCGGAGGCGCTGCGCCGGGCCGCGGCACTCCGCCTGGCCCGGCTGGCCGCGCTCGCCGACGACGACGGCCGTCCGCTGGTGCCCGCCGCCCACCCCTACCGCTGGTGGGGCATGTTCGAACCCACCGAGTCGAAGGTGCCGCTGCGCGACCGCGACCAGCCCGTGGTGCTGTCCGGCAGCGCGCTGGACCAGCTGGCGAACACCTGCTCCCTGCAGTGGTTCCTGGGCCGCGAGGTGAAGGCCGACGCGCCCGCGACCGTCGCCCAGGGGTTCGGCAACGTGGTGCACGTCCTCGCCGACGAGGTCGCCTCCGGGCACACCCCGGCCGATCTCGCGGTCCTCATGGAACGGCTCGACTCCGTCTGGAACGCCCTCGCCTTCGACGCCCCGTGGAAGTCCGAGCAGGAGAAGGCCAACGCGCGCGTGGCGCTCGAACGCTTCCTCCGCTGGCATGTGATGGACCGCGCGGGCCGCACCCCGGTGGCCAGCGAACACGACTTCGACGTGACGCTGGAGGCGGGCGACTTCGAGGTGCGCATCCGCGGCCAGATGGACCGCGTCGAGGCCGACGCCGACGGACGCGCCTACGTCGTCGACTTCAAGACCGGCAAGCAGTCCCCCACCGCGGCCGAGGTGGCCCGCCACCCCCAGCTCGCCGTCTACCAGCTCGCCGTGCGCGAGGGCGCCGTCGACGAGGTCTTCGACGGCGCCCGGCCCGAGCCGGGCGGCGCCGAACTCGTCCAGCTGCGTCAGGGCGCCGCCCGGCGGGACGGCGGCGACACGCTGCCCAAGGTGCAGGCGCAGCAACCGCTGGACGGCCCGGAGGGAGAGTGGGTCGGCGACCTGCTGGCCACGGCGGCCGGAAAGGTCCTCGACGAACGGTTCACGCCCACCGCGGGCCAGCACTGCACGCACTGCGCGTTCCGCGCGTCGTGCAGCGCGCGCCCCGAGGGACGGCACGTGGTCGAGTGACCGGTCCGGCGCGCCCCGATCACCGGCGTGACGGATCGCACCACCCGCTCCGACCTGCGCTTCCTCCGCCCCGAAGGACCGATCCGGCACGCGCTGTCAGTGGCCGCCGCTAGCCTTCCTCAGGTGCCCGCCCGTATCACCGACCCCGAGCAGCTCAAAGAGCTCCTCGGCATCCCGTTCACCCCGGAGCAGACGGCCTGCATCACCGCGCCGCCCGCCCCGCAGGTGATCGTGGCCGGCGCCGGATCGGGCAAGACGACGGTCATGGCGGCCCGCGTGGTGTGGCTGGTCGGCACCGGCCAGGTCGCGCCGGAGCAGGTCCTCGGCCTGACCTTCACCAACAAGGCGGCCGGCGAGCTCGCCGAACGCGTCCGCAAGGCCCTCGTCCGGGCCGGGGTCACCGACCCCGACGCCATCGACCCGGACCGCCCGCCGGGCGAACCGGTGATCTCCACGTACCACGCGTTCGCGGGCCGCCTGCTGACCGACCACGGCCTGCGCATCGGCCTCGAACCGACGTCCCGGCTGCTCGCGGACGCCACCCGCTACCAGCTCGCCGCGCGCGTGCTGCGCGAGGCACCCGGCCCCTACCCGGCCCTCACCCGCTCCTTCGCCGACCTCGTCAGCGACCTGCTCGCCCTCGACGCCGAACTCTCCGAGCACCTCGTGCGCCCCGAGGCGCTGCGCGCCCACGACGCCCAGTTGCTGCTCACCCTCCAGGGCGTCAAACTCAGCAACGGCGATCTGCGCAAGGTCCCCGAGGCCGCCGCCGCGCGCCGCGAACTCGCCGACCTCGTCGTCCGCTACCGCGCCGCCAAACGCGAACGGGACCTGCTCGACTTCGGCGACCAGATCGCCCTGTCCGCGCGCCTGGCACAGATGCCCGAGGTCGGCCGCGTCCTGCGCGACGAGTTCCGGGTCGTCCTCCTCGACGAGTACCAGGACACGTCCGTCGCCCAGCGCGTCCTCCTCGCCGGACTGTTCGGCGACGGCACCGGCCACCCGGTGACCGCCGTGGGCGACCCCTGCCAGGCGATCTACGGCTGGCGCGGCGCCTCCGTCGCCAACCTCGACGACTTCCCCGAGCACTTCGCCCACGCCGACGGCCGCCCCGCCACCCGCCAGGCCCTCAGCGAGAACCGCCGCAGCGGCGGCCGCCTCCTCGACCTCGCCAACGGCCTCGCAAAGCCCCTGCGCGCCCTCCACGCGGGCGTGGAGGCCCTGCGCCCCGCCCCCGGAGCCGAGCGCGACGGCATCGTGCGCTGCGCCCTCCTCGCCACCCACGCCGAGGAGCTCGACTGGATCGCCGACTCCATCGCCCACCTGGTGAACACCGGCAAGGCGCCCGGCGAGATCGCCGTCCTGTGCCGTACGGCGACCGACTTCGCGGAGATCCAGGCAGCGCTCGTCGCGCGGGACGTCCCCGTCGAGGTGGTCGGCCTGTCCGGCCTGCTCCACCTGCCCGAGATCGCCGACCTGGTCGCCGTCTGCGAGGTCCTCCAGGACCCCGGCGCCAACGCCTCCCTGGTCCGGCTGCTCACCGGCCCGCGCTGGCGCATCGGCCCACGCGACCTCGCCCTGCTGGGCCGGCGCGCCCGCCTGCTGGTCTCCCACGCGCGCGTGGACGGCGACGACGACCCCGACCGCCGTCTCGCCGAGGCCGTCGAGGGCATCGACCCGGCCGAGGTGATCTCCCTCGCGGACGCCCTCGACACCTTCCTGGAGACGCCCCTGGACGGTGCCGGGGACGACGACGGGCTGCCGTTCTCGCCGGACGCGCGCGTGCGCTTCGCCCGCCTGGCCGCCGAGCTGCGCGACCTGCGCCGCTCCCTGTCCGACCCGCTCATGGACGTCCTGCACCGCGTCCTCGCCGTCACCGGCCTCGAGGTCGAGCTGTCGGCCTCCCCGCACGCGCTGGCCGCCCGGCGCCGCGAGACCCTGTCCAACTTCCTCGACATCGCCGCCTCCTTCGCGGCCGGCGACCACGAGGCCTCCCTGCTCGCCTTCCTGGCCTTCCTGCGCACCGCCGCCCAGTACGAGAAGGGCCTCGACAACGCCCTGCCGGGCGGCGACAACACCGTCAAGGTGCTCACCGCGCACAAGTCCAAGGGCCTGGAGTGGGACGTCGTCGCCGTCCCCGGCCTGGTCACCGGCACCTTCCCCAGCACCCAGGGCCGCGAGAAGTGGACCGCGCAGGGCAAGGTCCTCCCGCACGAGCTGCGGGGCGACGCCGACACGCTCCCCGACGTCGGCTCCTGGGACTCCCGGGGCCTCAAGGCGTTCCACGAGGCCATGAAGGAGCACCAGCACACCGAGGAGCTGCGCCTCGGCTACGTCACCTTCACCCGGCCCCGCTCGCTGCTCCTCGGCTCCGGCCACTGGTGGGGTCCCAGCCAGAAGAAGCCGCGCGGGCCCTCCGACTTCCTGCTGGCCCTCCACGACCACTGCGCGGCCGGGCACGGCGAGATCGAGGTGTGGGCCGACGAACCGGCCGACGGCGCGGAGAACCCGGCCCTGCTCCGGGAGGGCGCCGAGCACGCCTGGCCCCTGCCCCTGGACGAGACCGCCCTGGCCCGGCGCCGCGCGGCCGCCGAGACGGTCCTCGCGCACCTGGAGCGGCTGGCGTCCCAGGACGACCCCGTCGCGACGCACGACCCCGACACCTACGACGACCCCGACTGGCCGCCCCCGCCGGACGAGGACGACGACCCCGCGTACGGTCGCGAGGACGACGCCCCCGGCGCATCCGGCCTCTGGGACGACGCCCCCCTCGACGAGGCGCCTTTCGAGGACGACGCCTACGACGACGCCCTCTACGACGACACCCCGCGCGAGGACGCCGTCCCGCACGAGCGAACCCCCGACGAGACCGCCCTCGACCCGACCGCCGACCACGGACGCCCCCGCGACCCGGAGCCCCCCGCGCGCCCGTCCATCCCGCACCAGGCGGCGCCACCGCGCACCCGCACGCCGGACGCCGACCACCTCACCCCGGAGGAGGCCCGCACCCTCGCCTCCTGGGACCGTGATCTCGACGCCCTCACCGGCGAGCTGCTGCGCGCCCGCGCGAGCGTCACGGACGTACCACTGCCCGCGTCCCTGACCGCGTCCCAGCTGATGCGGCTGGCCGCCGACCCCGACGGGTTCGCGCAGGAACTCGCGCGCCCCATGCCGCGCCCCCCACAACCCGCCGCACGCCGAGGCACCCGGTTCCACGCATGGGTGGAAGCCCGCTTCGAAGAGTTGACGCTGCCGATGCTGGAGCCCGACGAGCTGCCCGGCAGCGAGGCGGAGATCGCCGACGAACGCGACCTGGAGGCCCTCAAAGAGGCCTTCGAGCGCACGGAGTACGCGCACCGCACGCCGTACCGGGTGGAGGCCCCGTTCCAGCTCGCGATCGCCGGCCGGGTCGTGCGCGGTCGTATCGACGCCCTGTACCGCAACGGCGAGGGCGACGGGGTGACGTACGAGATCGTCGACTGGAAGACCAACCGCGCCCGCACCGCCGACCCCCTCCAGCTCGCCCTGTACCGGCTCGCCTGGGCCGAGCAGCAGGGCGTCCCGCTGGAGTCGGTCGACGCCGTCTTCCTGTACGTCCGCAGCGGCGAGGTCGTACGCCCGGACGGCCTGCCGGACCGCTCGGCGCTGGAACGCCTGCTCACCGGCGAGCCCGCCGGGGAGACGGAGTGTGAGGAACCGCCCAATCAGGATGTCGGCTCAGGCCGATAGGCTCGGGAGTATGAGCCAGACCCCGGACGACGCTGTCCGTACGTACATCGAACAGCACAGCACCGCCTTCCTCGACGATCTCGCGGAATGGCTGCGCATCCCGTCCGTCTCGGCTCAGCCCGCACACGCGCCCGACGTCCGCCGCAGCGCCGACTGGCTCGCCGCCAAGCTGCTGGAGACCGGCTTCCCGACGGTCGAGGTCTGGCCCACGCCCGGCGCGCCCGCCGTCTTCGCGCACTGGCCCTCCGGCGACCCCGAGGCGCCGACGGTCCTCGTCTACGGGCACCACGACGTGCAGCCCGCCGCCCGCGAGGACGGCTGGGACAGCGAGCCCTTCGAGCCCGTCGTCCGCGACGGACGGCTGTACGCGCGCGGGGCCGCCGACGACAAGGGCCAGGTGTTCTTCCACACACTCGGCGTCCGGGCCCACCTCGCCACGACCGGGCGTACCGCCCCCGCCGTCAACCTCAAGCTGCTGATCGAGGGCGAGGAGGAGTCCGGCTCCCCGCACTTCCGTGCCCTGGCCGAGGAGCGCGCCGACCGGCTCGCCGCCGACGCCGTGATCGTCTCCGACACAGGCATGTGGGCCGAGGACACCCCCACCGTGTGCACGGGCATGCGCGGCCTCGCCGAGTGCGAGATCCGCCTGTACGGCCCCGACCAGGACATCCACTCCGGCTCGTTCGGCGGCGCCGTCCCGAACCCGGCGACCACCGTCGCCCGCCTGGTCGCCGCCCTCCACGACGACCACGCGCGCGTGGCGATCCCCGGCTTCTACGACGGGGTCGTCGAGCTCACCGACCGCGAGCGCGAACTCTTCGCCGAGCTGCCGTTCGACGAGGCGCGATGGCTGCGCACCGCCAGATCGCACGCCACCCACGGCGAGGCCGGCCACACCACGCTCGAACGCGTCTGGGCCCGCCCCACCGCCGAGGTCAACGGGATCGGCGGGGGCTACCAGGGCCCCGGCAGCAAGACGATCATCCCGTCGTCCGCCATGGTGAAGCTGTCCTTCCGGCTGGTCGCCGGACAGGACCCGGACCACATCGAGAAGGCCGTCCGCGCGTGGGCAGCCGAGCAGGTGCCCGCGGGGATCCGCTGCGAGATCACCTTCAGCGGGGCCACCCGCCCGTGCCTGACGCCGCTCGACCACCCGGCGCTCCAGTCCGTGGTCCGCGCCATGGGCCGCGCCTTCGAGAAGCCCGTCCGCTTCACACGTGAGGGCGGCTCCGGGCCTGCCGCCGACCTTCAGGACGTGCTCGGCGCGCCCGTCCTCTTCCTCGGCATCTCCGTCCCTTCCGACGGCTGGCACGCCCCGAACGAGAAGGTCGAGCTCGACCTGCTCCTCAAGGGCGTCGAGACCACCGCCCACCTCTGGGGCGACCTCGCCGCGCACTGGCGTCATGCGCCCTGACGCACCGCCCCACCTGGAGCGGCCTCGCGCGCGGCACACTGGAGACGCCGCCTCACAGCGCCGCGCGCTGCCGCCCCCGGTCACCTCCTGTCCCACGTCCCGCCGATCCACCCGCCGAAGCACACCGTTCCACTGGGGGAGTTGGAAGCACCCGTGACCACCTCGACCGACCACACCGCCGACCGACCCGTCTCGCTCACCGCCCCGAGCGGCATCGACCGCGCCGCCCACCACCGGCTCGACGAGGCCTGGCTCGCGGCGGCGTGGAGTCACCCCACGACCCGCTGCTTCGTGGTCTCCGGAGGCCAGGTCCTGATCGACGAGGCACCGGACGGACGTACCGAACTCGTCATGACCCCCTCGTTCGAGGCACCCCTCACCGAGGCGCACCGCTACTTCCTCGGCATCGACGAGGACGGCGTCAGCTACTTCGCCCTGCAGAAGGACGCCCTGCCCGGCCGTATCGACCAGTCCGCGCGACCGGCGGGCCTGCGCGAGGCCGGACTGCTGCTGTCGCCGCGCGACGCGGGCCTGATGGTGCACGCCGTCGGCCTGGAGAACTGGCAGCGCACCCACCGCTTCTGCTCCCGCTGCGGGGAGCGCACCGTCATCGCCGCCGCCGGGCACATCCGCCGCTGCCCCGCCTGCGGCGCCGAGCACTACCCGCGCACCGACCCAGCCGTGATCATGGCCGTCACCGACGAGGAGGACCGCATCCTCCTCGGCCGCCAGGTGCACTGGCCCGAGGGCCGCTTCTCCACGCTCGCGGGCTTCGTCGAGCCGGGGGAGTCCATCGAGCAGGCCGTGCGGCGCGAGGTCTTCGAGGAGGCCGGCATCACCGTCGGCGAGGTCGAGTACGTGGCCAGCCAGCCCTGGCCCTTCCCGTCCAGCCTCATGCTCGGCTTCATGGCCCGTGCCACCTCCTTCGACATCCAGGTCGACGGCGACGAGATCCACGAGGCCCGCTGGTTCTCCCGGGACGACCTGCGCGCGGCCTTCGAGTCGGGCGAGGTCCTGCCGCCCTACGGCATCTCGATCGCGGCCCGGCTGATCGAGCTCTGGTACGGCAAGCAGCTGCCGACGCGCGGCGTCTGACCCGCGCGGAAGCGCACGGACGCAGACGAAGAGGGTGGCGGCCCGGTCAGGGGCCGCCACCCTCTTCGCAGCTCTGGCTGAGGGGTGTCTCAGACGGCGATCTTCTGCTTCACCTGCGCCAGCGACGGGTTCGTCAGCGTCGAACCGTCCGCGAACAGCATGGTCGGCACAGTCTGATTTCCGCCATTGGCCTTCTCGACGAACGCGGCGGACTCGGGGTCCTGCTCGATGTTGATCTCGGTGTACGCGATGCCCTCGCGGTCCAGCTGCTTCTTCAGCCGCTGGCAGTAGCCGCACCAGGTGGTGCTGTACATCGTCACAGTGCCCTGCATGTCTCGCGCGCTCCTCGGATGGCTCGGGGATCAGGTCGTCCGGTGGGGGAACGTACGGCGGCGGCGCTCCATTCCCACCCGGGGTATGCCGGGCACGTGATGCCTGCCGCATTCGTACGACTATCCCTGCCCGCCTGTGGACAACCGGCGCGGCCGTCTCCGGCGACCTGGCAGCATGAACGTGTGACAGCAGCAACGCACTCCACCCTCTTCCCGCAGGTACCGGACTCCCCCGACGCGGTGCTCGAAGGGCTCGACCCCGAGCAGCGCGAGGTGGCGACCGCCCTGCACGGTCCGGTGTGCGTGCTCGCGGGAGCCGGTACCGGCAAGACCCGGGCCATCACCCACCGCATCGCCTACGGGGTGCGCGCCGGCATCCTCCCGCCCGCCGGCGTCCTCGCCGTCACCTTCACCGCCCGCGCCGCGGGGGAGATGCGCGGGCGGCTGCGCCAGCTCGGCGCCGCCGGCGTCCAGGCCCGCACATTCCACTCGGCCGCGCTGCGGCAGCTGCAGTACTTCTGGCCGAAAGCCGTCGGTGGCTCCATGCCGCGGCTCGTCGACCGCAAGATCCAGCTCGTCGCCGACGCGGCTGCCGCTTGCCGCATCCGCCTCGACCGCAACGAGCTGCGGGACGTCACCGCCGAGATCGAGTGGTCCAAGGTCACCCAGACCGTCCCCGCCGACTACGCGCTCGCCGCCGCCAAGGCCGGCCGGGAGGCCCCCCGCGACCCGGCGGAGATCGCCCAGCTCTACACCGTCTACGAGGACCTCAAGCGGGACCGCGCCGTCATCGACTTCGAGGACGTCCTGCTGCTCACGGTCGCCGTCCTCCAGGACCGCCAGGACATCGCCGAGCAGGTGCGTTCCCAGTACCAGCACTTCGTGGTCGACGAGTACCAGGACGTCAGCCCCCTCCAGCAGCGCCTGCTGGAGCTGTGGCTCGGCGACCGCGACAGCCTCTGCGTGGTGGGGGACGCCAGCCAGACGATTTACTCGTTCACCGGCGCCACCCCGGACCATCTGCTCGACTTCCGTACCCGTCACCCCGGCGCCACCGTCGTCAAGCTGGTCCGCGACTACCGCTCCACCCCGCAGGTCGTCCGTCTCGCCAACGGTCTGCTCTCCCAGGCCCGCGGCCGCGCCGCCGACCACCGGCTGGAACTGGTCTCCCAGCGCGACCCCGGCCCCGAGCCCGTCTACACCGAGTACACCGACGAACCGGCCGAGGCCGAGGGCGCCGCCCGGCGCATCCGCGACCTGATGGACGCCGGTGTCCCGGCCGCCGAGATCGCCGTCCTGTTCCGGACGAACTCCCAGTCCGAGACCTATGAGCAGGCCCTCGCCGACGCGGGCATCCCCTACCAGCTGCGCGGCGCCGAGCGGTTCTTCGACCGGCCCGAGGTGCGCAAGGCGATCGTCGCCCTGCGCGGCGCGGCCCGCTTCGGCGGCAACGACTCGCTCCTGGACGACGCCGTGGGCCTGCCCTCGCAGGTGCGTGCCGTGCTGTCGGGGGAGGGCTGGACGTCCGAGCCCCCGGCCGGCTCGGGTGCCGTCAGAGAGCGCTGGGAGTCGCTGGCCGCCCTCGTCCACCTCGCGCAGGACTTCGCCAAGGCCAAGCCCGGCGCCACCCTCGCCGACCTGGTCGCCGAGCTCGACGAGCGGGCGAACGCCCAGCACGCCCCTACCGTCCAGGGCGTCACCCTCGCCTCGCTGCACTCGGCGAAGGGCCTGGAGTGGGACGCCGTCTTCCTGGTCGGTGTCGCCGAGGGGATGATGCCGATCTCCTACGCCAAGACCGACGAGCAGGTCGAGGAGGAGCGGCGCCTGCTGTACGTGGGCGTCACCCGCGCCCGGCGCCACCTCCATCTCTCCTGGGCGCTGACCCGCGCACCGGGCGGCCGTCCCAACCGCCGGCCCAGCCGATTCCTGGACGGGTTGCGTCCCGGATCCGGGGGCGTCGCGGGCCGGTCGGCGGCCGGGGGCGGTGCCGCCGGCGTCGAGCGGGGCTACACGCGCGGGTACACCGGCCGGCGTGAGGACGCCCCGAGACGCAGGCAGCGCAGCCCGGCCCGCTGCCGGGTATGCGGGCGCACCCTCATCGACGCCGGTGAGATGAAGCTGATGCGCTGCGAGAGCTGCCCCTCCGACATGAACGAGGGCTTGTACGAGCGGCTGCGCGACTGGCGGGCGGACCAGGCGCGGCGCAGCGGCCAGCCCGACTTCTGCGTCTTCACGGACCGGACCCTGATGGCGATCGCCGAGGCGGAGCCGAGCAGTCCGGATGAGTTGGCCCGTATTCCAGGTCTCCTCAAACGGAAGCTCGACCGCTACGGAACCGATGTTCTGGCCATATGTGCAGGTCAGGAGGTCGGGGAGAGCGAGATCGGGGGCTGAGGAGAACTCGTCGCAAAAATAGTTTGCGCATGCCCCAGCGATCCCCATAGGTTCTTAACCACGCGAACGGAGGCCTTCTCGGAGGCCCCTGATCCGTGATGTACTTGCATACCCGCAGGACTGGTTCACACCAGTCCCCCGAGACGCCGAGAGGAGGCGAGTCCAGTGATCAGCATCAACGCCAGCTCCATCAGCACCGCCAAAATGACCGATCGCTCGGTCGTCGCCTCCCTGTGCATGCTCGGCGCCTCGGACCTGGGCACCGGTCTGTCCGGCATTCGTGCCGGTCGTCCGGCGTCCGCCGTGTCCCTCGCGGGCCTTCCCGTCCGCGAGCGCAATGAGCGACCGACCAAGGCACTGGAAGCGGCAGTAGTGGCACAGGCGAAGGCCTATGCCTTTACGGCGACCGGTGCCGGATTCCGGAAGCAGACGACGCAGCACCACCAGATGTGGGCCTTCCGTGGGCCAGAACCCTGGAGTGATCCAGCCTGATCGCCTGATCAGGCCGGCGCCTTCAGGGCCGCGGAACCCCATCCGGGATCCGCGGCCCTTCTGTTTGTCCTCTCACAGGGGACGACAGAGCGAAGGGGCCTCGGGACAGGCAAGACCCGGTACCAGCCGCCAACCGGTCCAACAGGACCGGAACGAACAGACGAGGAAGACGAACCGTGCAACTCGAAGCGCACGCCCCGTCCGTACCGCCTTCAGACGTGATTCCCAAGCCTGGCTCCACGGAGGACCCGACCTTGATCCCCCTCACCGCGCTCACCGCGCTCGACGACGCCATCGAGAACCTCGGCGTGCCCGTCCCCTGCCGCTCCTACGACCCGGAGGTCTTCTTCGCCGAGTCGCCGGCGGACGTCGAGTACGCCAAGTCCCTCTGCCGCACCTGCCCGCTGATGGAGGCCTGCCTCGCCGGCGCCAAGGAGCGGCGTGAGCCCTGGGGCGTCTGGGGTGGCGAGCTGTTCGTCCAGGGTGTCGTCGTCGCCCGGAAGCGGCCGCGTGGCCGCCCGCGCAAGAACCCGGTCACGGCATGAACATCACCGGAACGATCGACCGCCCCCTCACGCACGACCCCCAGAAGCAGGCCCCGATGAAGCCGTCCACCGACGAGACCGCAGGCACCGCGCCTGAAGACTTCACCAACAGTGGCGCCACCACCGCGCGCCAGAACAGGAACCGAGAGATGCAACTCATCCAAGAAGCCCTGGCACGTGCGCATATGCACGACCTCCAGCACCAGGCGCAGCAGGAGCGACAGGCCGTCCGCCTGGTGACCGCTCGCCGGATGCAGCGCCGGGCCGAGCGCGCCTCGCTGCGCGCCCGCCGCGCGCTGGCCATGGCGGTCATGCAGTAATCGCCGCCGGCCGGTGGGTCTCCCCACCGGCAGGGCACCGACTCCCGCGGGGGCCGATCCGTCACGAACGGAGCGGCCCCCGCCGTGCGTTGTCCGGGCACCCGGCAGGCGCCGGCGTTATCGTCGGGTGGGTGACGAGTCCTCCCCGCGGCGACGGAGACCGCGGCTCCGACGCCGGACCTGAGCCGATGGTGTGCGCCCGCTGCGGCGCCCGTAGCGAGGAACCGCGACCCACCTGGACCTGCTCCGTGGAGAACGGCGTCCGGGTCCACTTCTGCGACACCTGCTCGCGAGAGAACCTTCGCGCGATCGAGGGCCGGCTCGACTCCGCCTGGTGGTAGCCCCGGCCGCTCAGGCCTCCGCCGCCTCCGCCGCCGAGTCCTCCGCCGCCGAGTCCTCTTCGTCCGTCAGGTCTTCCGGTGCGAACCCCGGCAGCCACTCCTCCAGTTCCTGGCGGAGCCGGACCGTCGCGCCCAGCTGGCACAGCACGCCGATGGTGCTCAGCGTCACCCGGTGGATGAGGAGATAGGCGGGGGGCAGGTTGAGTCGCTTGCCCAGCTGGTAGGCGGGGGAGCGGGGGTCGGCCACCCGGGCCGCCTGACTGCGCATCCAGCCGCGGGTGAAGGTGAACTCCTCGACCTGGGCCGGTTCGATGATCGGCAGCAGGTAGTCCATGACGGCGTCGGGCTCCAGGTCGATCGTCTCCTTGACGAAGCCCTCGGCGCACAGCATCTCGTAGACCGCGTCCGCGTCACCGTCCAGCGTCATCCGCAGGGACTCCCCGATCGGCGTCGGCAGGCCACCCGGGAGCCGGTCGACGGTGCCGAAGTCCAGCACGCCCAGCCGCCAGTCGTCCTCGCCCTCCGGGCCGCCCGGCAGCAGACGGAAGTTCCCCGGGTGGGGGTCGGCGTGCAGCAGGCCGGTGCGGGCCGGGCCGGAGAAGAGGAACCGGGCCAGGAGCTGACCGGCGCGGTCGCGCTGCTCCTCGGTGCCGTCGGAGATCACCTCCGCGAGCGGCACCCCGTCGATCCACTCCGTGATCAGCACCTCGTCGCTCTGGTGGACGACCTCCGGCACGACGACGTCCGGGTCGTCCGCGAACTCCTCCGCGTGCGCCTGCTGTGCCTGCGCCTCCAGACCGTAGTCCAGCTCTTCGGAGACGCGGTCCTTCAGCTCCGCGATCAGGGGCTTGATGTCCATGCCCGGGATCAGGGGGCCCAGCAGCCGGGCGAACCGGCTCAGCTGGTTCAGGTCGGACAGCAGGGCCTCCCCGGCTCCGGGGTACTGCACCTTGACCGCGACCTCCCGGCCGTCGTGCCACACGCCCCGGTGGACCTGGCCGATCGACGCGGCGGCGGCCGGCTTGTCCTCGAACTCCAGGAACAGGTCGTGCCAGTCCTCGCCGAGCCGGTCCGTCAGTACCGCGTGCACGGTGCGGGTCGGCATCGGGGGCGCGGCCTCCTGGAGCTTGGTGAGGGCCGCCCGGTACGGCCCGGCGACCTCCTCCGGCAGGGCCGACTCGAAGACGGACAGGGCCTGCCCGAACTTCATGGCGCCGCCCTTGAGCTCGCCGAGGACCTTGAACAGCTGCTCGGCGGTCCGCTGCTGCAGTTCGCGGCCGACGATCTCCGCGGACTCGCCGACGATCCGCTTGCCGAGTCCCCAGGTCGCGCGCCCGGCGAAGCCGAGCGGCAGCGCGGCGAGCTTGGCGGTGCGGGTGACCGCCTTGCGCGGAAGATCAGACATGCGCCCTCCAGATCCGAGCCGGCCGTGCGGTGTCCGCCTCGCGGCGTGGCTTCTTCGACGGCCGTTCCTCCGCCATTGTCTCGTGCGACCCCTCCTCGGCGGAGGGGTGTTCCTCCTCACCTTTGTCCGCCGCACCGCATGGGCAGGCACGATGCGCCCACACCGGGCGGGCGTGCCAGGTCAGACCGGGTAGTGACACCTCCCAGCGTGCGCCCGCCGTCGACGGGATCCGGCCGTCGAGGAAGGCCAGCGCGTGCGCGGCGGCCAGTCCGGCGACGGTCGTCGCGAGTGCGACGTCACAGGGCGGCACCGGCCGGGCCCGCCCCCGGCCCGACCGCCACTGGGTCACCAGGCGGGGCCAGACCGGGTCCCGGTCCGTGCGGTCCGCTTCGAGGCATCCGGCGCAGGCCGTCTCGCCGGGCAGGACGAGAGGACCGACCACGCCGGTGCCCTCGATTACGCCGACGTACAGATGGGGCGTACCGGAGTCGATCAGCGGTTCCGCCGCGGACGGGGACGGGGCGTGCACACCGACGTCGTCGCGCGGGGCGATGATCACCAGCGAGTGGCCGTGGGCGTCCTGCCCGCGAGGGGAGCGGGCGTCGCGGCGCGGCGGTCGGTGCGGCGCGTGCCGGCGCGCGACCCGGCGGGCGGCGTCGTCCCGGCGGTCGCCGACCGTCTCCGCGGGCAGCCCGCCCGGCGTCACGTCCCACGGCTCGACTCGCCCGATGTCGCGCACGTCCACCTCGCCGACCCCGGCCGCCGCCAGCAGCGAGGCCAGCACCGAGCCCACCCGGCCCGCGCCCCGCACCTGCACGCGCGCGGAGCGGCGGGCTGCGAGCCGGCCGATCGCCTCGCCCGGCTCGGACGTGGTCAGGGACAGCGACGCCAGGTCGGGACGCAGCCGGTCCAGGACCGCCTTTCTGCGCCGCAGCCAGTCGCCCCCGGGCCCGCCGCCCCGGGCGTCGTCGAGCAGACCGGCGTGCGCGAGCCGTCGCAGCAGTCCGTCGACATGGCCGTCGGGGAGATCCATCCGCCGCCCCTCCTCGCGCAGCAGCTCCGGTCCCC
This sequence comes from Streptomyces sp. SS1-1, assembly GCF_008973465.1. Taxonomy (NCBI): domain Bacteria; kingdom Bacillati; phylum Actinomycetota; class Actinomycetes; order Kitasatosporales; family Streptomycetaceae; genus Streptomyces; species Streptomyces sp. SS1-1. The sequence goes on from NZ_WBXN01000004.1 coordinate 4,750,262, forward strand.
GGGTGCCGTTCAGCAGGTCGAGGAAACTGCCCGTCGCGGTGTCCATCGGCCCCAGCGTCAGCGCGTGCGCCGGAGTCATCCCGAATTGCACCGTGCCGAGGTCCCGCCAGCCGCGCCTCAACGCGGGCTTCAGCAGAGGCGCCCGTGGAAGCTCCGCCCCGGTCTCCCGGTCCGCCGTCACCTCCGTCTCCGCCGAACCACCGGGCGAATCAGCCGAAATCGCCGCATCGGTGTCGATGCCGGTGCCGAAACAGGTCTCGGTCGAAGCTGCAGCGTGCATGAACAGGCCCCCGTAGCCGTCGTCGTGATGCGTCCCCGTCTGCCGTCGGGAGGCCCGGTCGTGGCTTCCCGACGGCAGTCAGCATGCCCCGGCGCGGCGATCGGTGCGGAAAGTTGTCCACAGGCAGTGGATATTCGTCGTACAAATCAGACGCCGGGTGAGGGATCGGAATCGAACCGTCCCGGAGTCGGGACTTCCCCCAGGCGCAACGGGTAACGTCGGGGCGTGTCCGCCGACCCACTGCACCGCGCCGGAACGCCACAGCGCAGTACGACCAGCCCGCCCGTGAGCGGCTCGGGGGCGAACGCGATCGAGGTCCGCAGGAGCGCCCGGCGTCGCCGGACGGTGTCGGCGTACCGCGAGGGCGATCGCACCATCGTGCTCATCCCCGCCCGGATGTCCGAGGCGGAGGAGCAGCGCTGGGTGCGCGTCATGCTCGACAAGCTGGCCGCCCAGGAGAGCAAGAAGGTCCTCGGCGACGCCGAACTGTCCGCGCGCGCGGCCCGGTTGTCGGAGCAGTATCTGGACGGACGGGCCCGGCCGGACTCGGTCCGCTGGGTCACCAACCAGAACACCCGCTGGGGTTCGTGCACCCCGGCCGAGGGCAGCATCCGGCTTTCCCACCGGCTGCAGGGCATGCCCGAGTACGTCGTGGACTACGTCCTCCTGCACGAGCTCGCGCATCTCCTCGTCCCCGGTCACGGGCCGCGCTTCTGGCGGCTGCTGGAGGCGTATCCGCGCACCGAACGGGCCAGGGGCTATCTCGAAGGGGTCGTCGCCGCCGAGCGTCTGCCCCACCTCCCCGCCGCCCGGGGCGAGTGACCGCTCCCGTCCACGCCGTCCCGGGAAGGGGCCTCCGACGCCCTCGCGGAAGTTGTGTACCGGGTCTGTACCGGCTTCGTCCGATGTCCGAGTTTGCCGTTAGCCTGTCGCGACGCACTCACTTCGGGATGGGGGACGGTCGTTACGCATGGCCAGGGAATTCCAACGCGGCCACAAGGCCAGGATCAGTGACCTCACGGCGGGCACGGATCTGTACGTAGGCGTGCAGATCGGTGGCCCAGGGCTGACCTTCGACATCAGCTGCTTCGGTCTCGACGCCGACGAACGGCTCTCCGACGACCGTTACTTCGTCTTCTTCAATCAGCCGAAGTCCCCTGAGGAGAGCATCCAGCTCCTCGGCGCGCAGGCCGGTGACACCGAGTCGTTCCGGGTGACGCTCGACAAGATCCCCCCGCAGATCCAGAAGCTGTCCTTCACGGCGACGATCGACGGCGCCGGTCAGATGTCGCAGATCGGCCCCGGCTACCTCCGCATCGTCGCGGGCGGCGAGGAGGTGGCCCGGTACGCCTTCAACGGCTCGGAGTTCACCACCGAGCGCGCCGTGATGCTGGGCGACTTCTACCTGAAGGACGTGTGGCGGTTCGCCGCCGTCGGCCAGGGCTTCGACGGCGGCCTCGAGGCGCTGCTCAAGAACTTCGGCGGCGAGGTGGCCGAGGAGGAGACGCCCGCGGCCGCGCCGCAGCCTCAGGCCGGTGCCGGCGCGCCCAGCTTCGCGCCTCCCGCCCAGGCCGCCGCCCCGCCCGCCTTCGGCGCCCCCGCCGGTGCTCCGGCCCCCGCCCCGCAGCCCATGGCCCCGCCCGCGCCGGCTCCGGCCGCCCAGGGCTTCGCGCCCCCGCCGGGCGCCACGCCTCCGCCGCCCGGCCCGGCCCCGTCGGTGCACGCCCAGCCGACGATCGTCGCGCCCATGACACCGCCCGGCGTCGCCCCGCCGCCGCCCGCCCCGGCACCCGCGCCCTACGGCCAGCCCACCGCGCCGCCGCCCCCCGGCTACGGCTACCCGCCCGCCGCGCCGCAGGCACCGCAGGCACCGCCCCCGCCGCCCGGCTACGGCCAGCCGGCCCCGCCCCCGGGATACGGCCAGCAGCCCCCCTACGGGCAGGTCCCCGGACAGATGCCCGGACAGGTTCCTGGGCAGATCCCCGGCCAGGTCCCGCACGGCGCCCCGCAGGGTGCGCCCCAGGCCCCCGGTGTCGCCGCCGCGCTCCAGCAGTTCAAGGAGACGCCGACCGGCCAGCGCTGGACGCAGCAGAACAAGAAGATGGTCCGCGTCGACCTCGGCGTCGGCGGCCAGCCCGTGCTGGCCCGGCAGGGCAGCATGGTGCTCTACCAGGGCAAGGTCGACTTCAGCTACAAGGGCGCCGGATTCGCCGGCCGGCTCGTGGGCAACGCGACCGGCCAGGAGATGCAGCTGATGCGCTGCACCGGCCAGGGCCAGGTGTTCCTCGCCGAGGACTCCACGATGCTGCACCCCATCGAACTCCAGGGCGACGGCATCTGTGTCTCCGCGGAGAACGTCCTCGCCTTCGACGAGTCCCTGCAGTACGAGGTCCGCCGGATCGAGGGGCACGGCATCCCCGGCGGCGCGCTGTTCACGATGCAGTTCACCGGCACCGGCACGATCGTCGTCAAGACGCACGGCACCCCCGTGGTGCTGCCCGTGACGCCCACGACGTTCGCCGACTGCAACGCCGTGGTCGCCTGGTCGGCCGCCGCGCAGGTGGTCGTCTCCAGCCAGGTGCGCATGCGCCGCAACGCCTACCCGGGCGACACCGGCGAGAGCGTGAACCTCCAGTTCCGGGCCGCGCCCGGCAGCTTCGTCGTCGTCCAGCCGTACGAGATCTGAGGGAGAGCCCGTCATGAACCAGCCGCTCGCGGGCTACGCCCCCGCACCCGTCGCCGCCCGCATGGAGAACCACGGCAACCACATGGTCAAGGTCGCCCTGCAGACCGGGCACGACCTCATGGCGCGCGTGGGCTCGATGGTCGCCTACGAGGGCTTCGTCCAGTACGAGCCCAACCCGCCCGCCGTCCGCCAGATCGCCAAGGACTGGCTCACCGGTGAGGGCGCGCCCCTGATGAAGTGCTCCGGCGACGGACTGCTCTACCTCGCCGACTACGGCGCCAACGTCGTCGTGATCAACCTCAACGGCGACGGCATCTCCGTCAACGCCACCAACCTCCTCGCCTTCGACGCGCATCTGACGTGGGGTGTCGAGCGGGTGAAGGGCCTGGCGAAGTTCGCCGGGCAGGGCCTGTGGAACACCAAGATCTCCGGGCAGGGCTGGGTCGCGCTGACCTCCCGGGGCAAGCCGATCGTCGTCGACTGCGGCGGCGGCGAGGACGAGACGTACGTCGACCCGGACGCGCTCGTCGCCTGGTCGCCGAACCTCAAGGTGAAGGGCAAGCGCAGCTTCAAGGCGCAGTCCCTGATCGGACGGGGCAGCGGCGAGGCCTACCAGATGGCCTTCTCCGGCCAGGGCATCGTCGTCGTCCAGCCGAGCGAGGACAGTACCGACCGCCTCCGGGTCCGGGGCTGAGGGGGAGCAGAGAACGCCATGCAGAGCCCGATTTTCGCCTACAACGATCAGCAGACCCAGGACCGCTGGAGTCTGCAGAACAAGCAGATGCTCCGCGTGACCCTGGAGGGGCACGACGACGTCCTGGCCCGCAAGGGCACGATGGTCGCCTACCAGGGACTCGTTGAGTTCGACGCCGAGTTCCAGGGCAACCAGCAGTCACGCGCGCGTGCCGTCACCGGTGAGGGCCTGGACCTCATGCGCTGTCACGGACAGGGCATCGTCTACCTCGCCAACCTCAAGCAGCACGTCCACCTGGTCGACGTCGACCAGGACGGACTGACCGTGGACAGCAGCTACGTGCTGGCGATGGACTCCACGCTGCATCACGAGGTGATCGCCGTGGACAGCCTCTACGGCATCTCCGGTTCGGGGAAGTACCAGCTCAACATCACCGGCCGCGGCAAGGTCGCCCTGATGACCTCAGGCATGCCGCTGATGATGCAGGTGACGCCCGACAAGTACGTCAACTGCGACGCGGACGCGATCGTGGCCTGGTCGACCGGGCTGCGGGTGCAGATGCAGGCGCAGACGCACTCCTCCGGGGTGTGGCGGCGCCGCGGCAGCACCGGTGAGGGCTGGGAGCTCAGCTTCATGGGCACCGGCTTCGCGCTGGTGCAGCCCAGCGAGCTGCTGCCGCCGCAGAACGCCCAGATCGGCTCGGGTCTCGCGGCTCAGTACGGCATGGGCCAGCACGGGGCCCGCGGCCAGAACCAGGGCAACGTCTGGAGCTGACGGTCGGGAACGGGTGAGGGGCGACCACCGAGGGCGGTCGCCCCTCACCCGTTCCCGCTCACGCGCTCACAGCCGTGCGCGGGCCGCCCGCAGCAGCCGTACGACGGACTCGTCGGCCACGTCCGCCACCTCGTCGTAGCCGAACCAGCGCACGTCCAGGGACTCGTCGCTGATCGCGTGCTCGGCGTCCGGGGGCGCGAGGACGGCGTACTGCACGTCCAAGTGCCAGGTGCAGGGCGCCGGGATGGGATGCCGGTCGAGGCGCACCGGGCCGCCCGGCAGCAGCGTCAGGCCGCTGACGCCGGACTCCTCGCCGGCCTCGCGCAGGGCCGCCGCCGCCAGAGTCGCGTCGCCCGGCTCGCAGTGGCCGCCCATCTGCAGCCACATCCGCAGCTTCCGGTGCAGCGTCAGCAGCACCCGCCCGCGGGCCGGGTCGACCACCAGGGCGCTCGCCGTGAGGTGCCCGTCCGAGCAGGACTTCCACAGGCCGTCGGGGTGCGCCGCGAGATGGTCGAGGTAGACCTGGCGCAGCTCGCTCTGGTCCTCGTACCCCTTGAGCACCAGGACCGCGTCGTCGTACAGGCTCACTCGCTGTCGTCGTCCTTCTTCCGGTCCTGGCCGTCCTCGGAGTCCTTGGAGCCCTCGGGGCCCTTGCTCAGGTCGGGCTTGCCGGTGGAGCCGCCGCCGCTCGCCGCCTCGCCGAGCATCTTGTCGAGCTCGGAGAAGTCGATCTGCTCGCGGTGCACGAAGCCGTCCGGGTCGTCCAGGTCACTGGCCGTCGGCAGCATGTCCGGGTGGTGCCACAGGGCGTCCCGGCCGTCGACACCGCGCGCGTCCGTGAGCGACGCCCACAGCCGGGAGGCGTCGCGCAGCCGGCGCGGCCGCAGCTCCAACCCGATCAGCGTGGCGAACGTCTGCTCGGCCGGACCGCCCGAGGCGCGGCGGCGGCGCAGCGTCTCGCGCAGCGCGTCCGCGGACGACAGACGGGGCTTCGCGGCCGCGTGCACCACGGCGTCCACCCAGCCCTCGACCAGGGCCAGGGCCGTCTCCAGACGGGCCAGGGCGGCCTTCTGCTCCGGGGTGTCCTCGGGCTGGAACATGCCCTGCTGGAGGGCGTCCTGCAGCTGCTCGGGGTTCTGCGGGTCGAACTGGCCGACGACGTCCTCCAGCTTGGCGGTGTCGACCTTGATCCCGCGCGCGTACCCGTCGACGGCGCCGAACAGGTGGGAGCGCAGCCAGGGCACATGGGCGAAGAGCCGCTGATGGGCGGCCTCGCGCAGCGCCAGATAGAGCCGCACCTCCTCCTTCGGCACACCGAGGTCCTTGCCGAACGACTCGATGTTGACCGGGAGGAGCGCGGCCTTGCCGGCCGGGCCGAGCGGCAGGCCGATGTCGGTGGAGCCGACGACCTCGCCCGCGAGCACGCCCACGGCCTGCCCGATCTGCGTGCCGAACATGGCGCCGCCCATCGAGCGCATCATGCCGATCAGAGGGCCGGCCATGGCCTGCATCTCCTCCGGCAGGACGTCGCCCATGGCGGTGCCGACCCGCTCGGCGACCGGGTCGACGAGCTCCTTCCACGCGGGCAGGGTCGCCTCGACCCACTCCGCGCGGCTCCAGGCGACGGCGGTGCCCGCGCCCGACGGCAGGGACGTCGCGTCGTCGAGCCAGAGGTCGGCGAGGCGCACCGCCTCCTGCACGGCGCTGCGGTCGGCCGGGCCGACGCTCGCGTCCTTGGTGCCGTCCGCCGTGCCCTGGGAGACCGTCTGGCGGGCGATCTGCTTGGCCATGTCCCAGTTCACCGGGCCGCCCTCGTAGGAGAGCATCTGACCGAGCTGCTGGAAGGCGGCGCCCAGGTCGTTGGGGCTCAGCGAACCGAACATCGCCGCGAACGGGTTGTCGGCGCCCGGGCTGCCAAAGCCTCCGGCACCGGGCAGCCCGAAGCCGAACGGGTTGGACGGTCCCTGACCACCACCGCTCTCCTGGTCCTTCTTCTTGCCCTCGTCGCCGTCGTCCGGCTCCTCCGGCGGAAGGCCGAATCCGAATGGGGTGTCACTCACGGGGTTCCTCGGCTGGTAAGGCCACCGGCTGGCGCCGGCGGCACGACTGCCCGATAACACCACCCAGCGTAGACACCTGTGACCGATCGGGCCTCGGTGCTTCGCCGACTCTCGGCCTGCGGCAGGATGGATGCCACCTGGTACGTACGCGTCACTCACGCTCGTACTGAAGACAACCGCTGGAGACGCCCGGTGAGTTCCCCCGATCCGCAGGTTCGCGCAGCGCGAAACCCGTCAACCCCTCCCGCGCGCGGTGTGCGCGGTCCCGTCGTCGCGGTCACCGGTGCCGCGTCCGGCGTCGGCGCCCTGCTCACGGAGCGGCTCGCCGCCTCCGAGGAGGTCAAGCAGGTCATCGCCATCGACGAGCGGCGAGGCGAGTGCGCGGCGGCGCAGTGGCACATCCTGGACGTGCGCGACCCCGCGATCGCGGACAAACTGCGCGGCGCCGACGTCGTCGTGCACCTGGCGCTCGACCTCGATCTGGAGACGGATCCCGCGGCGCGGACCGCCTACAACGTTCGGGGGACGCAGACCGTCCTGACGGCCGCCGCGGCCGCCGGAGTGCACCGGGTGGTGCTGTGCACGTCCGCCATGGTCTACGGCGCTCTGCCGGACAACGAGCTGCCGCTGTCGGAGGACGCCGAGCTGCGGGCGACCGCCGAGGCCACCGGCGTCGGCGACCTGCTGGAGATCGAGCGCCTGGCGCGCCGCGCCCCCCGCGCGCACCCGGGCCTCAACGTCACCGTCGTCCGCCCCGCCGTCCTGGTCGGCGGCACCGACACCGCCCTGACCAGGTACTTCGAGTCGCCCCGGCTGCTCGTGGTCGCCGGGTCCCGGCCCGCCTGGCAGTTCTGCCACGTCGAGGACCTGTGCGGCGCCTTGGAGTACGCCGTCCTGGAGAAGGTCGACGGGGAACTGGCCGTCGGCTGTGACGGATGGCTGGAACAGGAGGAGGTCGAGGAGCTGAGCGGGATCCGGCGCATGGAGCTGCCGTCCGCGGTCGCCCTCGGCGCGGCGGCCCGGCTGCACCGCATCGGCCTGACGCCCTCCCCGGCCGGCGACCTCGCGTACACGATGTACCCGTGGGTGGTCAGCGGCAGCCGGCTCCACGACGCGGGGTGGCGGCCGCAGTGGACCAACGAGGAGGTCCTCGCGGAACTGCTGGACGAGGTCTCCGGACGCCACACGGTCGCCGGACGCCGTCTGGGCCGCAAGGACGCGACGGCCGCGGGTGCCGCGGGCGCGACGGTGGCGCTGCTGGGCGCGGCGGCGGTGGTCCGCAGGGCCCGCAAGGCCCGCCGCCGGATCTGACGGGCCGCCCCGCCCGCGCGTGTCGTCTGCAGGAGGCTCCGCAGCCTGTAGGAGGCTCCAAAGCCCCCCACGCGTGTGCCGGGCGATGACGCTATTCCCCGCCCTCGCGCGCGTGGGGCACGATGGGGGCATGGCACCTACCAGTGATCACCCCGGTGAGCAGGGCGCTCAGGACCCGGTCAAGCTCATCGGCATCCGTGAGACGGCCCTCTCCGTGGACGAGGTCTTCCAGGCCGTCGGGGACGACGCCGCCGGAGGGACCGCGCTGTTCGTGGGCACCGTGCGCGACCACGACGGGGGCGCCGACGTGGACGCGCTCTCGTACTCCTGCCATCCCAGCGCCGAGGCGGAGATGCGGCGGATCGCCGAGAAGGTCGTCGCCGAGTTCCCGGTGCGGGCGCTCGCCGCCGTGCACCGCGTCGGCGACCTCGCGATCGGTGACCTGGCCGTCGTCGTCGCCGTCTCCTGCCCCCACCGCGGCGAGGCGTTCGAGGCGTGCCGGAAGCTGATCGACGACCTCAAGCACGAGGTGCCGATCTGGAAGCACCAGAAGTTCTCCGACGGCACCGAGGAGTGGGTCGGCGCCTGCTGACCCGGCCGCAACGCCCCTGGGAACCCGTACACCCCACCCGGCTTGCGTAACCGCACCCCTGGCATGAGCGTTGTCAGTGCCAGCGGTTAATCTGCTGATCAGTCAGTTGCGGTTCGCTCTGTGGGGACGGGAGGCGCGCATGGCGGCGCTCACCTGGTTGCTGATTCCGCTCGGGGCCGCGATCGGCGCGGGGCTGTGGGGGAGCTGGGCCAACAGAACCCGCAGGACCCGTGGCGACGGGCCGGAGCTCGACGGATACGCGCGCTTCCGCGCGGCCATGGAGAAGCCCCAGTCGCGGACCTGATCCGCCGGCGCCCCGAGGCACCCGCGCGGTCCGGATCCCGGCCCTGACGGGGCTCTGACAGCACTGTCACGTACTGTCGTGCCATGCCACGCCGCACCGCGACGATGCTCGCCTCCACCCTGATGCTGATCGCGCTCCTGTGCGCGGGAGTCTTCATCCGCGTGCCGTACGCCGAGATGTCCCCGGGCCCCACGGTCAACACCCTGGGGGAGCACGACGGCGAGCCGGTGCTGCAGATCTCCGGGCGCAAGACGTATCCGACGACCGGCCACCTCAACATGACCACCGTCCGGGTCACGAGCGCCGACTACCGGATGAACCTCGTCGAGGCCGTCTACGGCTGGCTCGCGCACGACAACAAGGTCGTGCCGCACGACACCCTCTACCCGGACGGCAAGACGGAGGAGGAGTCCACCCAGGAGAACGCCGAGGAGTTCAGCCAGTCCCAGGAGAGCGCGAAGGTCGCGGCCCTGGAGGCGCTGGACATCCCGGTGAAGAGCTGGGTGATCGTCTCGACCGTCGTCAAGGGCAGCCCGGCCGAGGGCAAGCTGCACGCCGGTGACGTCATCAAGGCCGTCGACGGCACCGCCGTCAAGAAGCCCGGGGACGTGGCCGAGCTGGTGACGAAGCACAAGCCCGGCCAGGAGGTCGTCTTCACGATCGTGCCCGCCAAGGAGCAGGCCGCCGCGGAGAAGGAGCACCGGGCGCCGCAGGGCACCGAGAAGGTGACGATCACCACAGCCGAGTCCGACGACAGCGGCGCCAAGCGCGCCATCGTCGGGATCTCCGCCGGGACCGACCACACCTTCCCGTTCGACATCGACATCAAGCTCGCCGACGTCGGCGGCCCGAGCGCGGGCCTGATGTTCGCCCTCGGCCTCTACGACAAGCTCACGCCGGGCAGCCTCACCGGCGGGAAGTTCGTCGCCGGCACCGGCACCATCGACGACGACGGCAAGGTCGGGCCCATCGGCGGTATCGAGATGAAGACCGTGGGCGCGCGCGACAAGGGCGCCCAGTTCTTCCTCACCCCCGCCGACAACTGCGCCACCGCCGCCCGGGACGTCCCCGACGGGCTCACCCTGGTCAAGGTCGACACCATCGACGACGCGCTCGGCGCCCTGAAGGACATCCGCTCCGGCGACACCGCCGCCCTGCCGAAGTGCACCACCGGGAGCTGACCCCGCCCGGCACACGACACGGGGCGCCCCTCACCCGAGGGGCGCCCCCGCCGTCGTACCCGAGGTCCTCAGTCCTCGAACGTCGCCGCCAGCGCCTGCGCCAGGCCGGGCACCAGCTCGGAGCCGGTCAGGACCTCCGTCGGAGCGTCCTTCTCTCGCAGCCGCAGCGCCGACTCACGGCTGCCGTCGCGCAGCACCGCCACGGTCATACGGACCTCCTGGCGGTCGGGGTGCTCCGCCACCCAGCGGGTCAGCTCGGTGTCGCTGAGGCCCTGCGGCACCTGCGCCTCGGCGGACGGGGGCAGCATCAGGCGCTCCACGGTGAGCGCGCAGCCGGTCACGGCGTCGGGCCAGGCGATCGTGCCCAGGAACTCGTCGAGCTGCCGGCCCGTTGGAAGTTCGTCCTGCTCGATCGGGGTCAGGCCGGTGGACTCCTGCTCGTCCCCCAGGCCGAGCTGGGCGGCGAGGCCGGGTTCCTGGGCTCGCAGCCGTGCGGTGTCGACGAGGGCGAAGAGGCGGGCGGGCTGGTCCCAGCCGAGTCCGGAGGCGTACTCGTCGATCTCGAGAACGGCCCGGGTCAGCGGGTTGGCTGCCATGGGAGTGTTGGACATGGTCACAATCCTGCCTCGTTCCCGGCCGGAATCGGGAACCGAGTAAAGGGTGAGTAAGTTGCATAGGTGTGGGCCCGCGATCACGGGGGGCCACAGAGGGTCCACGAAGACGCGGGCCTGACCCAGACCAACAGCGAACTTCGGGGTGCGAAACCTTGGCTTTCCAGATGCCGGACCGCGGCGGAGGCCCGACCGGGCCACGGATGAGAGTGGGCCGCCCGTCCCGGCGGGTCCGGACCCTGCTCATGACACTGGGCGTCCTCGCCGTCCTCGGCATGGCCTTCACCATGTTCGCGGGGTTCTGGACGGACTGGCTCTGGTACCGGTCGGTCAACTACTCGTCCGTGTTCACGACGACGCTCTGGACGAAGATCGGGCTGTTCTTCGTCTTCGGCCTGCTGATGGCCCTCGCGGTCGGCTTCAACATCTGGCTGGCCCACCGGCTGCGTCCGCCGCTGAGCGCGATGTCGATGGAGCAGCAGAACCTCGACCGGTACCGCATGGGCATCGCGCCCTACAAGAAGTGGCTGCTGATCGCCATCACGGCGCTCGTCGGCCTGATCGCCGGCGCCTCCGCCTCCAGCCAGTGGCGGACCTGGCTGATGTGGGTCAACGGCGTGCCCTTCGGCGAGAAGGACCCCCAGTTCCACCTCGACGTCGGCTTCTACGCCTTCGACCTGCCCTGGTACCGGTTCCTGCTCGGCTTCGGCTTCGCCGCCGTGATCCTCTCCGTGATCGCCGCCGCGCTCACCCACTACCTGTACGGCGGGCTGCGCATCACGAGCCCCGGCGCGCGCGCCACGGCCGCCGCCACCGGGCACCTGTCGGTCCTCCTCGGCATCTTCGTCACGCTGAAGGCCGTCGCCTACTGGCTCGACCGGTACGGCCTGGCCGTCAAGTCGAGTGACTTCAAGGCCACCGACAACTGGACCGGCCTGCGGTACGTCGACGCCAACGCCTATCTGCCGGCGAAGACGATCCTGTTCTGCATCGCCGTCATCTGCGCCCTGCTGTTCTTCGCCACGCTGTGGCGGCGCACCTGGCAGCTGCCGGTGATCGGCTTCGGCCTGATGGTGCTGTCCGCGATCCTCATCGGCGGCCTGTACCCGGCGATCGTGCAGAAGTTCCAGGTCCAGCCGAACGAGCAGGCCAAGGAAGCGCCGTACGTCGAGAAGAACCTGAAGGCGACGCGCGAGGCCTACGGCATCGACGGCACGAAGGTGACCGAGTACCCGGGCACCAGCCAGACCGAGGACAAGACCAAGCTGCGCGACGACGTGGGCCCCACGGCGAGCATCCGGATCATGGACCCGAACATCGTCTCGCCGACGTTCCAGCAGCTTCAGCAGATCAGGAACTACTACGCGTTCCCGACCAACCTGGACGTCGACCGGTACAGCAAGGACGGCAAGGACCAGGACACGGTCATCGGTCTGCGCGAGATCAACCTCAACGGCATCCCGAAGCGCAACTGGATCAACGACCACTTCCGGTACACCCACGGCTACGGCGCCGTCGCCGCCGAGGGCACCAGCGCCGACTCCCAGGGCCGTCCGGAGTTCACCGAGTCCGACCTGCCGTCCAAGGGCGACCTGGGCACGTACGAGCAGCGGGTCTACTACGGCGAGAAGACCACGATGTACTCGATCGTCGGCGGTCCCCAGAAGGAGATCGACTACTCCGACGACAGCGGTGAGAAGACCTACAGCTACAAGGGCGACAGCGGGGTCAGCCTCTCCAACCCGGTCAACCGGGCCGCGTACGCCGTGGCGTTCGGCGAGCCGCAGATCCTGTACTCGGGTGCGATCGGCGAGGGCTCGCGCATCCTGTACAACCGCACGCCCAAGGAGCGCGTCGAGGCGGTCGCCCCGTGGCTGACCATCGACGGCGACGCCTACCCGGCGGTCGTGGACGGACGGATCCAGTGGATCGTCGACGCGTACACGACGACGAACGGCTACCCGTACTCCTCGCGTACGACCCTGGGCGACACCACGGCCGACTCGCTGACCGCCACCAACGACAACCGCGCGGTGGTGGCCCAGCAGAACCAGGTCAACTACATCCGCAACTCGGTGAAGGCGACGGTCGACGCCTACACCGGCGAGGTCAAGCTCTTCCAGTGGGACACCAAGGACCCCGTCCTGAAGACCTGGATGAAGGCGTTCCCCGGCACGGTGAAGGCCAAGAGCGAGATCTCCAGCGGGCTGATGGCCCATCTGCGCTACCCGCAGGACCTGTTCAAGGTCCAGCGTGAACTGCTCACCCGCTACCACGTGAAGGACGCGACGACGTTCCTCAGCGGCAGCGAGGTCTGGCAGGTGCCGGACGACCCGACGAACAAGTCGGGCAGCGCGGTGCCGCCGTACTACCTGAGCATGAAGATGCCCGACCAGCAGGCGCAGGCGTTCTCGCTGACGACGACGTTCACGCCCAACGGCAGGGACAACCTCAGCGCGTTCATGGCCGTCGACGCCGAGGCGGGGACCGGTGACTACGGCAAGATCAGAATTCTGAAACTGCCGACCAACACCACGGTAAACGGCCCCAGTCAGGTGCAGAGCCAGTTCAACTCCGAGCAGAACATCGCCGAGACGATCAGGCTGCTGAGAGGCGGCGACTCGGAGGTCGAGTACGGCAACCTGCTGGCGGTGCCCCTGGACGGCGGACTGCTCTACGTCGAGCCGGTCTACGTCCGGGGTGGCGGGCTGAAGTACCCGCTGCTGCGCAAGGTGCTGGTGTCCTACGGCGGCGCCACCGCGTTCGAGGACACCCTCGACGAGGCGCTGAACAAGATCTTCGGAGCCGAGGGCCCGACCACCGAGCCGCCGGACAAGGGCGACGACGGCGGTACGACCCCGCCGCCGAAGTCCAGCGACCCGACGGTCCAGAACGCGCTGAACGACGCCCAGAAGGCGTTCGACGCCGGCCAGGAAGCCCTGAAGAAGGGTGACTGGGAGGCGTACGGCAAGGCGCAGAAGGACCTGCAGGACGCGCTGCGGCGGGCCGAGGACGCCCAGGACGCCGCGGACAAGGGCGCGAGCGGTGCCGGCGACGGCGGCGCGAGCGCCAAGCCGAGCAAGAGTCCCGAGCCGAGCAGCAGTCCCACCGGCACCTAGGGACGCTCAGCTGGGCGAAAGGCCCATCCCGCGCCGTGGTACGGTTGCAACACAACGGCGCGGGGTGGAGCAGCTCGGTAGCTCGCTGGGCTCATAACCCAGAGGTCGCAGGTTCAAATCCTGTCCCCGCTACTGAAGTCGGCGATTTATTCGCCCGACACCGAAGGCCCGGATCCTCACGGATCCGGGCCTTTCTGGTGTGCGAACGCATGTGCCGGGCAGCGGAATCGACGCGCCGCCGTGGTGAGTTGGGCCTCTTGTGTTTGACTTGTCTCTCTGTGGGCATGTCGACAAAACGCTGTAGTGACCTCACTGGCTGCGGTATACCAGGTGTACCCAGGTTGCAGGTGGTGCGACGATGGACGTTATGGGGGACAAGGCAACTCTGTTGGAGACAGGGCGGTTTGTGCAGCCTGCCGACTTTGTACGGTCGGTGGGCGATTCGGCGCAGCCGACGGAGGACGCCTCGCAGCCGATGAGTGACCTGGTACAGCCCGACGACAGCCCGGTTCCCGTCCGCCCCGTGGGCGCCGACGGGGCGGGGCAGGCCGCCGAGGAGGCGCGCCACCGGCTCGCCGCGCAGAGCGGCGAGGTCGAGGCCATGAGCGTCCTCGGTGCCATGCTGCTGCGCCGCGGCGACCTCGACGGCGCCGAACCGCATCTGCGCGCGGCCACCGCCGCGGGTGACCGCGCCGCCGCCAACAACCTGGGCGTGCTGCTGCACCAGCGCGGCTACGCCGAGGAAGCCGCCGGCTGGTGGCGGATCGCCGCCGTGGCCGGGTCGGCCGCCGCCGCGCACGCCCTCGGCCGGCACCACCGCGAGCGCGGTGACGAGCCCGCCGCCGAGTACTGGCTGCGGCAGTCCGCCGAGCAGGGGCACGCGCTCGGCGCCTACGCGCTCGCCGATCTGCTGGAGCACCGCAGCGACCCCGGAGCCGAGCGCTGGATGCGGGCGGCCGCCGAGCGCGGCCACCGCGAGGCGGCGTACCGGCTGGCCCGCGCGCTCGACCGGCAGGCCGGCCGTACGGACCTGGACGGGCCCGACGACGGTGCCGCGGACGAGGCCTCGCCGGAGGAGGCCGAGCAGTGGTACCGGCAGGCCGCCGCGCGCGGCCACCGCCGGGCCGCCCTGCACCTCGGCGCCATCCTCGAGCGGCGGGGAGAGCTCAAGGAGGCCGGGCGCTGGTACCTGACCTCCGCCAAGGACGGCGAGCCGCGGGCCGCCTGCGCGCTGGGCTTCCTGCTGCGCGACGCCGGGGACAGCGAGAGCGCCGCCGTGTGGTGGCTGCGCGCCGCCCAGGACGGCGACGGCAACGCGGCCAACGCGCTGGGCGCGCTGCACGCCGAGCGCGGGGAGACACAGACCGCCGAGCGCTGGTACCGGGCCGCCATGGACGCCGGCGATGTGAACGGCGCGTACAACCTGGGCCTGCTCTGCGCCGAGCAGAAGCGCACCGCGCAGGCCGAGCAGTGGTACCGCAGAGCCGCCTACGCCGGGCACCGCGAGGCGGCGAACGCGCTGGCCATCCTGCTGCTGCAGGTCGGGGACGCGGCGGGCGCCGAGCCCTGGTTCTCCAAGGCCGCCGAGGCCGGCAGCGTGGACGCCGCGTTCAATCTGGGCATCCTGCACGCCGGGCGCGGTGAGGAGGAGGCCGCGCTGCGGTGGTACGAGCGCGCGGCCGCCGCCGGGCACTCGGAGGCGGCGCTCCAGGTCGGCATCGCGTGCCTGCGGGACGGGGACGAGTTCACGGCCGAGCGGCATCTGCGCTGCGCAGCCGGGGCGGGCAGCGCCGAGGCGGCGTACCGGCTGGCGACCCTGCTCGACGCGCGGCGCCCGCCGGAGCCCGCGCACGAGCTCGGGGAGATCGTGCACGAGAAGACCGAGTGCGAGGAGTGGTACGAGCGGGCGGCGACCCAGGGGCACCGGCGCGCCCAGGTCCGGGTCGGCATGCTGGCCGCGGCCCGGGGCGACGTGGTGGAGGCGGCCGAGTGGTACCGCAGGGCCGCCGAGGCCGGCTCGCGCAACGGCGCGTTCAACCTCGGCCTGCTGCTGGCCAGGGAGGGCAGCGAGCCCGAGGCCGCGGTGTGGTGGACCCGTGCGGCCGACGCCGGGCACGGGCGGTCGGCTCTGCGCCTCGCCCTGGTCTACGCGCGTCGCGGCGAGCTGGCGGAGGGCCAGCGGTGGGCCGACCGCGCGGTGACCCTCGGCCCGAAGGAGGTCGCCCAGCGCGCGGCGCGGCTGCGGGACGCCCTGCGCGAGGAGCTGTCGGCCTGAGGAGCGGGAAGTGATTTGCCTCGGTCCGCGTCCTTGACGTAGTGTTCATTTCACCGACGCGGGGTGGAGCAGCTCGGTAGCTCGCTGGGCTCATAACCCAGAGGTCGCAGGTTCAAATCCTGTCCCCGCTACTCAAGGCCAAGGGCCGGAATCCTCAGGATTCCGGCCCTTGGTGTTTCCCCTGTCGTACATCCCCCGGTCGCGGGGCAGCGCGAAGCCCCGGCACCTCAGGGGCGCCGGGGCTTCGGACGATCGGGTCAGGCCTTCGAGCAGTTCGGGCAGACGCCCCGGTACGTGACCTCGACCTCGGAGACCGAGAAGCCGAAGCGCTCGGAGTCGGGGAGGTCGGCCATCGGGTTCCCCGTGGGGTGGACGTCCCGGATCGTGCCGCACTGCGCGCACACCAGGTGGTGGTGCGGCTGGTGGGCGTTCGGGTCGTACCGCTTGGCGCGCTTGTCGGTGGAGACCTCGACCACCTCGCCGAGCGAGACCAGCTCACCCAGCGTGTTGTAGACGGTGGCGCGGGAGATCTCGGGCAGCTTGGCGACAGCTCGGGCGTGCACCTCGTCGGCCGTCAGATGGACGTGCTCGCCGGCGAGGACCTCGGCCACGACGCGCCGCTGTGCGGTCATACGCCATCCGCGTCCACGCAGCCGTTCCAGAAGGTCACTCATGGCAGACACCTTAACAGCACCAGGACCAGCTTCTGAACAGATGTGACTTTGGAGCCTCACTTGACTTAGACAATGTCCATTGTAGGATCGGCGATGAGTTTGGCCAAGGGACAGGGACGGCCGGATTCACCCAGAACCAAGCAGGAGGCGTACGTGACCCAGGGACCGCTCACGACGGAAGCCGGAGCTCCGGTGGCCGACAACCAGAACAGCGAGACCGCGGGGATCGGCGGCCCGGTCCTCGTCCAGGACCAGTTCCTGCTCGAGAAGCTGGCCCACTTCAACCGCGAGCGCATCCCGGAGCGCGTGGTGCACGCCCGCGGCGCCGGCGCGTACGGCACCTTCACGGTGACCGCCGACGTCACGCGGTACACCCGGGCCGCGTTCCTCTCCGAGGTGGGCAAGGAGACCGAGGTCTTCCTGCGCTTCTCCACGGTCGCGGGCAACCTCGGCGCCGCCGACGCGGTGCGCGACCCGCGCGGCTTCGCGGTGAAGTTCTACACCGAGGAGGGCAACTACGACCTCGTCGGCAACAACACCCCGGTGTTCTTCATCCGGGACGCGATCAAGTTCCCCGACTTCATCCACACCCAGAAGCGCGACCCGTACACCGGCTCGCAGGAGGCGGACAACGTCTTCGACTTCTGGGGGCTGTCGCCCGAGTCCACGCACCAGGTGACCTGGCTGTTCGGTGACCGCGGCATCCCGGCGTCCTACCGCCACATGGACGGCTTCGGCTCCCACACCTACCAGTGGACCAACGAGGCCGGCGAGGCGTTCTGGGTCAAGTACCACTTCAAGACGGACCAGGGCATCAAGAACCTGACCGCCGAGGAGGCCGAGATCCTCGCGGGCAAGGACCCCGACTCCCACCAGCGGGACCTGCGCGAGGCCATCGAGCGCGGCGAGTACCCGTCCTGGACCGTGTCCGTCCAGGTCATGCCGGTGGCCGACGCGGCGACCTACCGCTTCAACCCGTTCGACCTGACCAAGGTCTGGCCGCACGCGGACTACCCGCTGATCGAGTTCGGCAAGCTGGAGCTCAACCGCAACCCGGAGAACATCTTCGCCGAGGTCGAGCAGTCCATCTTCAGCCCCGCCCACTTCGTGCCGGGCATCGGTCCCTCCCCGGACAAGATGCTCCAGGGCCGTCTCTTCGCGTACGGCGACGCCCACCGCTACCGCGTCGGCATCAACGCCGACCACCTGCCGGTGAACCGCCCGCACGCCACCGAGGCACGCACCCACTCCCGTGACGGCCATCTGTACGACGGCCGCCACAAGGGCGCGAAGAACTACGAGCCGAACAGCTTCGGCGGCCCCTTCCAGACGGACCGTCCGCTGTGGCAGCCCGTCGCCGTCTCCGGGGTCACCGGCGAGACGGTCACGCCCGTCCACGCCGAGGACAACGACTTCGTGCAGGCGGGCAACCTCTACCGGCTGATGACGGAGGACGAGAAGGAGCGCCTGGTGAAGAACCTGGCGAACGCCATCTCGGGGGTGACGCGCGACGACATCGCCGAGCGCGCGATCAACAACTTCCGGCAGGCCGACGAGGACTTCGGCAAGCGGCTGGAGGCCGCCGTGCGGGAACTGCGCGGCTGATCACCAGCACTGGACCGCCTGCCGGACGGACGGGCCGGGTTCCCTCGGGGAGCCCGGCCCGTCCCGTGTGCTCAGGCGGGGACCTGCTGACGGGCCGGGGCCCAGCAGCGGATGACGTCCCGGACCGAGACGACGCCGACGGGCTCGTCGCCCTCCAGCACGATCAGATGGCGGAAGCCGCCGTGCGCCATCGCGCGGGCGGCCTCCTCCAGCGTCCAGGACGGCGTCGCGAAGACGACGTCGTCGGTGGTGTGGTCGTGGACCCGCTCGGTGTCCGGACTCTGCCCGAGACCGACGGAGTTGAGGATGTCGCGTTCGGTCAGGATGCCGATGCCGCCCGCGTCGGGATCATGGACGACGGCCGCGCCCACCCGGCGGGTGGACATCAGCGCGGCCGCCTGACGAAGGGTGTGGGTGGGGCCGATGGTGAGGACCACGGTGCTCATGGCGTCTCGTACGAGCATGGATGGAGCCACCTCCTGAAGTGCCCCCGCACCGCCGCTCCTGCCCGGCGCCGGACGCGCCAGTCGGCGATGCACAAGTTCACAAGTGGGGGATCCCCAGAGTGACAGGCAAAGAGGAGGTCAACAAGAGGGCCGTCAGTAGCGGCCGTTGAGGTAGCCCAGGAGTTCGTCGTGCAACAGTCCGTTCGAGGCCGCGGCGTTGCCGCTGTGCGGGCCGGGACGGCCGTCGAGGCCGGTGAAGGTCCCGCCCGCCTCGGTCACGACGATGGCGGTGGCGGCCATGTCCCAGAGGGACAGCTCGGGTTCGGCGCACAGGTCCACCGCACCCTCGGCGACCATCATGTACGGCCAGAAGTCGCCGTACGCGCGCGTGCGCCACACCTCGCGGGTCAGGTCCAGGAAGCCGTCCAGGCGGCCCTGCTCCTCCCAGCCGCTGAGCGAGGAGTACGCGAACGACGCGTCCGACAGCTTCGAGACGCGCGAGACGTGCAGCCGGGTCGCGGTGGACAGGCTGCGCCCGCTGAACGCCCCGTACCCCTGGGCGGCCCACCAGCGGCGGCCGAGCGCGGGCGCGGACACGACACCGACGACCGGCTGGAAGCCGCCCTCGCCCGCCTCCATCAGCGAGATGAGCGTCGCCCACACGGGGACGCCGCGGATGTAGTTCTTGGTGCCGTCGATCGGGTCGATCACCCAGCGGCGGGGCCCGGTGCCCTCGACGCCGTACTCCTCGCCGTGGATCGCGTCCCTCGGGCGGGCCCGCTGCAACTGCCCCCGGATCAGCTCCTCGGCCGCCCGGTCCGCCTCGCTCACCGGCGTCATGTCCGGCTTGGTCTCGACCTTGAGGTCGAGCGCCTTGAAGCGCTCCATGGTGGCGGCGTCGGCGGCGTCAGCGAGGACGTGGGCGAGGCGGAGATCGTCGAGGTAGTCCGGCATGGAACGAACCGTATCTGTCGTGATCGGGGTGGGGCCACCACACCCCCGCGCGGACCCGGTCCAGCGCGCCACCCGGGCCCGCTCCACGGTTCCGAACACCCGGCCGAAGGGCGCCCCGTGCACCTTCGCGAACCCTTGACAGTGCCCCCGCACCCGTCAAATCTGGGCGCTAGCCGCTCGCCCCAGGAGGCGATGATGCCTGCAGCGCGGGATTCACTGCTCGACGCCGCCCACTCGGCGCTGGCGCGCCGGCCGTGGTCAGCCGTGCGGATGGTTGACGTGGCCGCGACGGCCGGGGTCTCCCGGCAGACGCTCTACAACGAGTTCGGCAGCAAGGAGGGGCTCGCCCGCGCACTCGTCCGCCGCGAGGCCGACACCTATCTCGCGGGCGTCGAACGCGCCCTCGCCACCCCCGGCGACATCTGCGGCCGGCTCACCGCCACCGCCGAGTGGACCGCGCGCCTCGCCCGCGACAACGCCCTGGTCCGCGCCCTGCTCACCGGCTGCTGGAGCGAGCGCCTGCCGTCGCCGTCGCTGACCGCCGTGCCGTCCTCCTCGGCCGTGCCCGCCCAGCGCAGGGCCGACGGGCCGCTGCCCGCGCCGGGCGACCTCGTGGCCATGGTCCGCGACCGGGCCGTCTCGGTGCTCGCCGGGTCCGGCACCGCCCCGCCGGACCGGGCCGGCCTCGCCCGCGGCTGCGAACTCGCCCTGCGCCTCGCCCTGTCCTGTGTCGCCGCCCCGCCGCCCGGCGAGGACGGCGTCACCGATCTCGTACGGGAGGCGCTGGACCGCCAGTTGACGGACTGAGCGCGACTGCGTGTACTAGTGGGCCGATCCGGAGAGCTGGAGGCCGACCACTCCCAGGATGACCAGGGAGATCGACACGATCTTCAGCGTCGAGACGATGTCGCCGAGGAAGATCATCCCGTAGATCGCGGTGCCGGCCGCCCCGATGCCCGTCCACACCGCGTACGCCGGACCCACGTCCAGCTTCCGCAGGGACAGCGTCAGCAGGCCGAAACTGCCCAGCGCGAAGATGCAGAAGGCGACGGTCGGCCACAGCCGCGAGAAGCCGTGCGACAGTTTCAGACAGACGGCGAAGCCGGTTTCGAGCAGCCCCGCCACGATGACCAGCAGCCACGCCATGTGCTGTCCTCCCGTACGCCGTGTTTCGGTGACCGCTTCGTCAGAATCGTCAGCCTTTGGCCAGGCTTGGAGCTCGCTCGGTGCGATTATGCCCTTACCGAACTCGTGGGGGGACAAACAACGCGGAGGTCAGTCGCCCTCCGTGCGCTCCCGCGTGGCCAGCAGCCGCCGCAGCGAGTAGAGGCGCGCGGGATCGGCGTGCCCCTCCGCCACCCAGGCGTCCAGCGCGCAGTCGGGCTCGTCGTGACTGCACGCGCGCGGGCATCCCTCGGTGCCCGGCTCCAGGTCGGGGAACGCGTGGATCACCCGGGACGGGTCGATGTGGGCGAGGCCGAACGACCGGACGCCCGGGGTGTCCACCACCCAGCCGTCCGCGCCGCCCAGCGGCAGCGCGAGCGCCGACGTCGTGGTGTGCCGGCCGCGCCCGGTCACCGCGTTGACATGCCCGGTCGACCGCCGGCGGTCGTCCGGCACCAGCGCGTTCACCAGTGTCGTCTTGCCGACGCCGGAGTGGCCCACGAACGCCGTGACCCTGCCGTCCAGATGCTCGCGCACCCGGTCGGCGGCGGCCCCGTCGGCCAGCTCCTCACGGTTGGTGACGACATACGGGATGTCCAACGCGCCGTACAGCTCCAGCAGTTCGTCCGGTGACGCCAGATCGGACTTCGTCAGCACCAGCAGCGGCTCCAGACCGCCGTCGAACGCCGCCACCAGACAGCGGTCGATCAGCCGGGGCCGCGGCTCGGGGTCGGCAAGGGCGGTGACGATCGCGAGCTGGTCGGCGTTGGCCACCACGACCCGCTCGAACGGATCGTCGTCGTCGGCGGTCCGGCGCAGCACCGAGGTGCGCTCCTCGATGCGCACGATCCGCGCGAGGGTGTCCTTCTTGCCGGAGAGATCACCGACGAGGGCCACCCGGTCACCGACCACCGCGGCCTTGCGGCCCAGTTCGCGTGCCTTCATCGCCAGGACGACCCGGTCCTCGACGAGGCAGGTCAGCCGGCCCCGGTCGACGGTGAGGACCATGCCCTCGGCGGCGTCCTCGTGCTTGGGCCGGATGTTGGTGCGGGGCCGGGTGTTCCGACGGCCGGGGCGCGTGCGGATGTCGTCCTCGTCGGTGTGCTTGCCGTAGCGGCGCATCGCTGTGTCCCCGAGCCCTACGCCCCGAGCATCCCGGTCCACAGATCGGGGAAGTCCGGCAGGGTCTTCGCCGTCGTCGCCACGTTCTCGATGAGCACGCCCTCGACCGCGAGGCCGATGACCGCGCCGGCCGTCGCCATGCGGTGGTCCTCGTACGTGTGGAAGACCCCGCCGTGCAGCGGGCGCGGGCGGATGTGCAGGCCGTCGGCGGTCTCCGTGACGTCACCGCCGAGTTCGTTGATCTCCTTGGTGAGCGCGGCCAGCCGGTCCGTCTCGTGCAGCCGCAGATGCGCCACCCCGCGCAGCGTCGAGGGGGAGTCCGCGAGGGCCGCGACCGCCGCGATGCCCGGGGTCAGCTCGCCGACCTCGCCGAGGTCCACGTCGATGCCGTGGATCGCACCCGAACCGGTGAACACCAGCCCGTACTCGGTGAGTTCGCAGGAGCCGCCCATCTCGGTGAAGATCTCGCGCAGCCGGTCGCCGGGCTGCGTGGTGCGGGCCGGCCAGTCCGGGATCAGGACCTTGCCGCCGGTCACGAGCGCCGCCGCGAGGAACGGTTGCGCGTTGGACAGGTCCGGCTCGATCGTCAGATCACGGCCGAGCAGCGCACCCGGCGTGACCCGCCACACGTTCGGCTCGCCGCCCGACTCCGGGGTGTCCACCTGGGCGCCGACCGCGCGCAGCATGTCGACGGTCATCCGGATGTGCGGCATCGACGGCAGCGTGGAGCCGGTGTGCCGGACCTCGACGCCCTGGTTGAAGCGCGGCCCCGACAGCAGCAGCGCCGACACGAACTGGGACGACGACGAGGCGTCGATCTCCACCACGCCGCCCTCCAGCGCACCCCCGCCGTGCACCGTCAGCGGCAGCGCGCCCCGGCCGTCGTCGTCGATCCGCGCACCGAGGACGCGCAGCGCGTCGATCACCCCGTGCAGCGGACGCTCGTACGACCGCGGGTCGCCGTCGAAGCGGACCGGGCCGTCGGCCAGCGCGGCCACCGGGGGCAGGAAGCGCATCACCGTGCCGGCGTTGCCCACGTCGACCGTGGCCGGGCCGCGCAGCCCCGCGGGAAGCACCCGCCACGCCTCGCCGGTGCCCTCGGGACCCACGCCCTCCTCGATGCCGACGCCCATCGTGCGCAGCGCGCCCGCCATCAGCAGCGTGTCCCGGGAGCGCAGCGGACGGCGCAGCCAGCCCGGCTCGCTGGCCAGGGCGGCGAGGACGAGAGCACGGTTGGTGACCGACTTGGACCCCGGCACGTGGACCGTCGCGTCGACGGCTCCGCTCGCGTGCGGGGCGGGCCAGAGGGCGGTGGATGTGTCGTTCGGGGCCATGGCCCCACTTTATAAGCAGGCGGTCCCGCCGGTGCCGCGCCGTGGGCCGCGCCCTGTGACGCACGGCCTCACAGGTCCAGCAGCCACCGGCCCCCGCCGAGCAGCGCGCACAGCGACACCGCGTGGAACAGGAACAGCCACAGCCCCGCCGGTACATGGGTGAGCCGCGACAGCTGGTCCGCGTCCGAGTCGCCGGCCCCGCCGCGCGAGCGCTTCGCCTGCAGCTCGAAGGCCGGCCGGACACCGCCCACCAGGAGGAACCACACCACCGCGTACGCGAACGCCGCCTGCACCTGCGGTCCCGTGAGCCATGAGACGACCACGAAGGTGCCGCCCGTGAGGAACACGGTGAGCGCCCCATAGGCGTTGCGGATCATCACCAGCATCGCCAGCAGCAGCAGCGTCGCCAGCCACAGCAGCAGCGTGATACGCCCCGCGGACAGCAGCGCGGCCCCGCCGAGCCCCAGCAGCGGCGGGGCCGTGTAGCCTGCGGCCGCCGTGAGGATCATCCCGATGCCGTACGGCTTGCCGCGGCTGACGGTCAGGCCGCTGGTGTCGGAGTGCAGCCGTATCCCGGTCAGTGTCCGGCCCGTCAGCAGGGCGACCAGTCCGTGTCCGCCCTCGTGGGCGATGGTGATCGCGTTGCGTGACAGCCGCCACAGACCGGGCGGGACGACGACGGCGAGCGCCGCCACCAGGGTGGCGATCACCACCCACAGGTCCGGGTCGGTCTGGGTACCGGAGACCTCGCCCCACAGGGAGGCGAGCGAGGCGGATGCGGTGCGGTCCATGTGAGGCGTCGGCTCCCTCGGGGTGGATGGAATCTGGCAGTGTGGCACGTATGTGCGGACGGTATGCAGCCAGTCGTGGGCCCGAGGATCTCGCGGCGATCTTCGGGATCGAGACGTGGGAACCCGAGGAGACCCTGGAGCCGGACTACAACGTGGCCCCGACGAAGGAGGTCCACGTCGTCCTCGACCGTCCCCTGAAAGACGCGGCCGACCCGCGCCCGGTTCGGCAGCTGCGCACGCTGAAGTGGGGACTGGTCCCGAGCTGGTCCAAGACGCCCGAGACCGCCTTCAAGATGATCAACGCCCGCGCGGAGACCGTGCACGAGAAGCCGTCGTACCGGCGGGCCTTCACCTCCCGGCGCTGCGTCATCCCCGCCGACGGCTACTACGAGTGGGTCACCGGCCGCCAGGAGCTGGACCTGGAGCAGGAGGGGAAGCGCAAACGGCCGCGCAAGCAGCCCTACTTCGTGCTCCCCGCCGACGGCTCCGTCTTCGCGATGGCCGGGCTGTACGAGTTCTGGCGGGACCGGACCCTGCCGGACGACCACCCGCGGGCCTGGTGGGTGACCTGCTCGGTGATCACGACCGAGGCGGAGACGGCCCCGCTCGCGGTGGCGCCCGAGGAGGGCCCCCGCTCCCTGGCCGACATCCACCCCCGGATGCCGCTGATGCTCACCCCCGACCGCTGGGACGCCTGGCTGGACCCCACCCGCCAGGACCCGGAGGAGCTGCGCTCCCTGCTCGCGCCGCCGCCGTCCGGGCTGATGCGCGCCTACCCCGTCTCCACCCTCGTCAGCAACGTCCGCAACAACGGCCCGGAGCTGCTGAAGGAGCTCGACGGCCCCGAAGAGGGCACACTCTTCTGACGTGACGACCGAGATCATCGAGACCATCGCCACGGACGCGGGGGACGCCCGCGTCACCTGGCACCCGGCGCCCCGGCCCCGGCTCGTGCTGGCCGTGAGCCACGGCGCCGGCGGCGGCATCGGCGCCCGCGACCTCGTGGCGCTCGCCCGGACCCTCCCGGAGCACGGGGTGAGCGTCGCCCTCGTCGAGCAGCCCTGGCGGGTGGCCGGCAAGAAGGTGGCGCCCGCGCCGAAGACCCTGGACACCGGCTGGCGGGGGCTGTGGCCGGCGCTCGCCGCGCCGGGGCTGCCCGTGATCGCGGGCGGGCGCAGCGCGGGCGCCCGCGTCGCCTGCCGCACGGCCCGCGAACTCGGGGCGCACGCCGTGCTGGCGCTCAGCTTCCCCCTGCACCCGCCGGGCAAGCCGGAGAAGTCCCGGGCGGACGAACTGCTCGGCGCCGGGGTGCCCACCCTCGTCGTCCAGGGCGGCAACGACCCCTTCGGCAGGCCGGAGGAGTTCCCCGACGGCCCGTACGAACTCGTCGAGGTGCCCCACGCCGATCACGGGTTCGCCGTGCCCAAGCGGGCGCCCCTCGGACAGGACGAGGCCGTGGCCCTCGTCACGGACGCCGTGGCGGCGTGGGCCGGGTCACTGGGGTAAAGGTTCGGGAATGATGCGGGCCCGGCCTCTGTTGTGGCGGACATGCGGTGCTGAGCACCGGCACCGACGTCGTAGGAGAGGAAGTCCACCGCATGGGTTCGACCTTCTGCCCGAGTCGCAGCAGCCGTGCCGACCTGGACTGGACGGTGCTGCACGCGGCCAAGACCGCTCCCATTCGAGGGGCGGCAGGCACGGCAGGTCGTCTATCCTCCGATTCAGGCACGGCCGGATTCGGCCCTGCCCGCAATCTTGAGGAGGTGGGTCCGGTTCCCGGTACCGACGCAGGGACCGACAACGGCCAGGCGGAGCAGCCCGAGGGCCTGGGCACGGGCGTGGGCACGTCCCCGGAGACGACCGCGGAGCGCACCGCGCGCTTCGAGCGGGACGCGCTGGAATTCCTCGACCAGATGTACTCGGCCGCCCTGCGCATGACGCGCAACCCCGCCGACGCCGAGGACCTGGTGCAGGAGACCTACGCCAAGGCGTACGCGTCCTTCCACCAGTTCCGCGAGGGCACCAACCTGAAGGCCTGGCTGTACCGGATCCTCACCAACACCTTCATCAACTCGTACCGCAAGAAGCAGCGCGAACCCCAGCGCTCCGCGGCCGAGGAGATCGAGGACTGGCAGCTGGCGCGCGCCGAGTCGCACATGTCGACGGGTCTGCGCTCCGCCGAGTCGCAGGCGCTCGACCACCTGCCGGACTCGGACGTGAAGGAAGCACTGCAGGCGATCCCCGAGGAATTCCGCATTGCCGTGTATCTGGCCGACGTAGAGGGCTTTGCGTACAAGGAGATCGCGGACATCATGGGGACACCCATCGGTACGGTGATGTCCCGGCTGCACCGGGGCCGCCGTCAACTGCGCGGCATGCTCGAGGACTACGCCCGCGAGCGCGGGCTGGTCCCGGCCGGCGCCGGAGAGTCGGACGAAGCGAAAGGCTCGGGCTCATGAGCTGCGGAGAGCCGCACGAGACGGACTGCTCCGAGGTACTCGACCACCTCTACGAGTTCCTCGACAGCGAGATGCCGGACGTCGACCGCGACAAGTTTAAGCAGCACTTCCAGGAGTGCTCGCCGTGCCTGGAGAAGTACGGGCTCGAAGAAGCGGTGAAGAAGCTCGTCAAGCGCTGCTGCGGCCATGACGACGTCCCCACGGACCTGCGCGCGAAGGTGCTGGGCCGGCTCGACCTGATCCGCTCCGGTCAGTCCGTGCCCGAGCACGACGTCGCCGCCGCGCCGCAGGAGACCTGACTCCCGCGTCACCCGAACGTGCGAATGCCGGGCGACACGCCCGCGCCCGCCCCCCGGCCCACCTAGGCTCCGCGTGAGCTGAGCAGGTGACGGTGGGGGAGGGGCCGGGCATGGAGACCTTGCCGGCACGGGCGCGCGGGTACGTCGCCTGTGCCGCCCTCGCGGCGGCACTCTGCCTGCTGCCCGTGCCCTCCGCACGTCCGCCGTGGTGGGTGGTGGCCCTCCTCGCCGCGCTCTACGCCGGCGGGGGACGCGTCGCCGCCCGCGGCCGTCTGTCCGGCACCTTCTACCCCGTGCTGCTGGCCGGGGCGTTCCTGCTGCCGCCGCCCGCCGCCGCGCTCGTCGCGGTGCCGGGCGCGCTGCTCGGGCCCGTCGGACACCCGCCGCGCGGGATGCGCCGCCTGTGGCGGGCCTCCCAGCTCGTGCTCGCCGTGCGCGCGGCCGCCGAGGTCTACGCGGCCCTGGGCGAGCCGGGTCCCGTGACCGCCGCCGAGTTCCCCGGCGCGCTCGCCGCCGCCGGGGCCGCCGTCGTCGCCTTCTGTCTCGTCCTCACCCTGCTCGACGGCGGCATCCTCGCGCTAGCCGAGCGCGTCCCGGCCCGCCGCGCCTGGCGCGGGCTCTTCCCGCGCTCCCTCGCGCCCATCGCCGTGCACGGACTCGCCGGGCTCATGATGGCCGTCCTGTGGCAGAGCCCGTACGGCCCGGTCGCGGCCCTGCTCGTGCTGCTCCCCATGTGCGTGTCGTGGTGGGTGTTCGCCCAGTACCACCGGGAGCACGCGGCCCATCAGGCGACCATCCGCGCCCTCGTCCAGGCCGTCGACATCAAGGACGGCTACACGCGCGGCCACAGCGAGCGCGTCGGGCACGCCTCCATGATGATCGCGCGGGAACTGGGCCTGGGGGACGAGCGGGTGGAGGTCCTGCGCTTCGCCGGCATCCTGCACGACGTCGGCAAACTGGGCGTGCCCACCCGGCTGCTCCGCAAGGACGGCCCGCTCACCCCCGAGGAACGCCGGATCATCGAGCTGCACCCCGAGTACGGGCACGAGATGGTCCGCGGCATCTCCTTCCTCGGCGAGGCCCGGGCCGCCGTCCTGCACCATCACGAGCGCCTCGACGGCAGCGGCTACCCCTACGGGCTGAGGGGCAGCCAGATCCCGGAGCCCGCCCGGGTGGTGGCCGTGGCGGACGCCTTCGACGCGATGACGTCCACCCGGTCCTACTCCCGCGCCCGGCCCGTCCCCGTCGCGCTGCGGGAGCTGGAGCGGTGCGCCGGCTCGCAGTTCGACCCCCGGATGGTCACCGCGCTCGTCCGGGCCGTCCGCCGCCTCGGCTGGCACCCCGCGGTGACCGCCGACGAGACCGGCCCGCTCCCGCCCCGCCCGCCCGTCTCCAGCGCCCCCGGGGCCCACCGGTGACCGCCCCGCGGCCCCCGCTCCTGCTCGGCTGCGTCCACACAGGCGCCGCCCTCCTCGCCGGGCTCTCCCTGCTCGACTGCCTGCGCCACGGCCTCGACGAACGCGCCACCGCGCTCGCCTTCGGCGCCCTCGTCGTCCTGGGCGAACTGACCCGCAGGCCCGGCGCCGAGGGCCGGGAGACCGCACCCCTCGGCGCGGCGGCCGCCCTGTCGTACGCGCTGCTCGGGGAGGCGGGCGGGGAGGCCACCCACCACGGGGTGACCCAGGTGGTCGGTGTCGTCCTCGCCGCCTCGCTGCTCGGCGGCGTGCCGCACATCGCACAGGGCCGGCCCGTGCGGGACCACCTCGCGCGGCGCGTGCTCACCACCGGCTTCGCCGCCGTCTGTCTGCACCCCCTCTACGACCAGGGCGCCTTGCACGGCTGGGGCACCTCCTACGCCCTGCTCCTCGCGGCGGTCCTCACCCTCACCTTCCTCTGCGACGCCCTGCTCGCCGCCGCCCTCGCGCACTCCCGCACCGGCTGGCCGTTCGGGCCGCTGCTGCGGGACGAGCTGCGGGCCACCCTCGGCATCGGCTCGGCGGTCTGCGCGACGGGCGCGGTGATGGCGCTCGCCGTCGGCGTGGTCGGGCTGTGGGCGCTGCCGGTCTTCTCCGTGCCGCTGCTGCTCACCCAGATGTCGTTCCGCCGGTACGCCGCCGTGCGGACCACCTACCGGCAGACCATCGCCTCCCTCGCCCGGGCCACCGAGATCGCCGGGTACACCCCGGCCGGGCACGCCCGCCGGGTGGCCGCCCTCAGCCGGGCGGTCGGCCGGGACCTCGGGCTGTCCGAGGCGGAGCTCACGATCCTGGAGTACGCGGCGCTCATGCACGACATCGGACAGCTCAGCCTGGTCGACCCGGTACCGGCCGGGGCCACGGCCCGGCTGCCGGCGGAGGAGCAGCGGCGGATCGCGCTGCTCGGCGGGGCCGTCGTCCGCCAGACCGGGGTGAGCCCGCAGGTCGCCCTGGTCGTCGAGCGCCTGGCGGACCCCTGCGCCGAGCAACCGGTCGCCGCCCGGATCGTGCGCGCGGTGAACGCCTACGAGGAGAAGGCCCGCGACGCCGGGCCCGGTGGAGCGTTGAAAGCCCTGGAGGAGCTGCGCCTGGGGACGGCGGGGGAGTACGCCCCCGAGGTCGTCGGATCACTGGCGCGGGTCCTGTCCAGGGACGGTCTGAGCATGCCCGTGGCTGGGTAACCCATGGGTAATGAGCGCCCTTCCAGCCGTACGTGGTTGGATGCGAAGGAAAGGGTGTCCGGGGGCAGCACTAGCCAGCCCACTCCACGGAACTGGCAGGCGGGAATCGTGAGGATCTTCGGCAAGGGACGGCACCGGCCCTCCGCCTCCTGGCGGCAGGCCACCGACCGGGCGTTCACTCTCATCGGCGACGGCCGGTACGAGGACGCCGGCGCGCTGCTGACGCGGGCCGCCGATCTGGAGCCCTGGCTGTCCGAGTCCTGGTTCAACCTCGCCCTGCTGCACAAGTTCCGGCACGACTGGGAGCAGGCCCGCGCCGCCGGGCTGCGGGCCGTCGCCCTGCTCGACCGGGAGACCGGCGCCCCCGACTGGTGGAACGTCGGCATCGCCGCCACCGCCCTGCAGGACTGGCCGCTGGCCCGGCGCGCCTGGCAGGCGTACGGCCTGCGGGTGCCCGGCGGGGCCACCGAGTCCGGTGAGCCGGCCGGGATGGACCTGGGCAGCGCGGCCGTACGGCTCTCCCCGGAGGGTGAGGCCGAGGTCGTGTGGGGGCGGCGGCTGGACCCCGCCCGGATCGAGGTGCTGTCGATCCCGCTGCCGTCGTCCGGGCGCCGCTGGGGCGAGGTCGTGCTGCACGACGGCGTGCCCCACGGGGAGCGCACCACGTCGTCCGGGCACTCCTTCCCGGTCTTCGACGAGATCGAGCTGTGGGCGCCCTCGCCGGTCCCGACCTGGGTGGTCCTGCTGGAGGCGGCCACCGAGGCCGACCGGGACGCCCTGGAGCAGCTCGCCGCCGACGCCGGGTTCGCCGCGGAGGACTGGTCGTCGTCCGTGCGGCTGCTGTGCCGGATGTGCTCCGAGTCGCGGATGCCGTCCGACGAGGGCGACGGGGAGCATCTGGACCCGCACGACCACAGTGAGCCCGGCCACCCCGGTCCGCTCGGGCACCGCACCGACGGGCAGCTGTGGGTGCCGGAGCGCGAGTGCGGGGTCGCCGCGCCGGCCGGGCTGGTCCGGGGGCTGCTGGACGGCTGGGTCGCGGACAGCCCGGACAGCCGTGACTGGCGTGATCTCGAAGAGGTCTGCTGAGCATTCGCCGTACCCTGTATCAGCATCACCGTCCGTCCGATCCCCGGTTTGTGCAGGAAAGGCTTACGTCTGTCATGGCCCAGCAGGACACCGAACAGCAGCACGCGGGCGTGCTCCCCGTCGACGACGAGGGCTTCGTCATCGACTCGGAGGACTGCGAGGAGCGTGAGCAGGCGTACCGCGAGCGCGGCACCTCCCGGCCCATCACGGTCGTCGGCAACCCGGTCCTGCACAAGGAGTGCAAGGACGTCACCGAGTTCGACGACGAGCTGCGGAAGCTGGTCGACGACATGTTCGCCTCGCAGCGGACCGCCGAGGGCGTCGGCCTGGCCGCCAACCAGATCGGCGTCGACCTGAAGGTCTTCGTCTACGACTGCCCGGACGACGACGGCGTGCGGCATGTCGGTGTCGTCTGCAACCCCAAGCTCGTGGAGCTGCCCGCGGACCGGCGCCGCCTGGACGACAGCAACGAGGGCTGCCTGTCCGTGCCGACCGCGTACGCGCCGCTCGCCCGTCCCGACTACGCCGAGGTGACCGGCCAGGACGAGAAGGGCAACCCGATCAAGGTGCGGGGCACGGGCTACTTCGCCCGCTGCCTCCAGCACGAGACGGACCATCTGTACGGCTACCTCTACATCGACCGCCTCTCCAAGCGGGAGCGCAAGGACGCGCTGCGGCAGATGGCCGAGAACGAGCCGCGCTACCCCGTCGTCGCCAACGACTGACGCCCCGCACGCCCCACCGGCACCTTCCGTACGGCGCCCCCCGTGACCTCCGTCCCGGGCGGGCGCCGTTCGCATGTCCGTCATCTGTTCGACCCTGTTCTCCCGGTGACAGCGGGACGGCGGTCCTGTAGGGGTAGTGAATGATGCAAATCCGTTCCCAGAACGGTCAGTTGTGGTGCTGAATGGAAGAGCGGGGATACACGACGGTGCACGCCCGGCGCAGTGGAGGGCGTGACCGACTGGCGGCCTGAGAGGGGTTTGTTCGTGCATGCTTTCTCACGCGGCACCACATCGACACCCATGGCGGTACCGGTTCCACCATCGCTCTCTCTTCCGGTGATCGAGGAAGCGTTTCCCAGGCAACTCCATCCCTATTGGCCCCGGCTCCAGGAGAAGACCCGCACCTGGCTCCTCGAAAAGCGGCTCATGCCGGCCGACAAGGTCGAAGAGCATGCCGACGGCCTGTGCTACACGGACCTCATGGCGGGGTACTACACCGAGGCCCCCGAGGACGTCCTGCAGGCGATAGCCGACTACAGCGCGTGGTTCTTCGTCTGGGACGACCGGCACGACCGGGACATCGTCCACCGCCGCCCTGCCGCCTGGGGGCGCCTGCGGACGCGGCTGCACGCCGCCCTCGACGCCCCCGAGAGCCACCTGCGGCACGCCGATCCGCTGGTCGCGGGCCTGGCCGACAGCCTGACGCGGCTCTACTCGTTCCTGTCCCCCACCTGGAACACCCGCTTCGCCCGCCACTTCCACGCGGTGATCGAGGCGTACGACCGGGAATTCACGAACCGCACCGAGGGCCGCATTCCCACCGTCGAGGAATACCTCGCCCTGCGCCGTCTCACCTTCGCCCACGAGATCTGGACCGATCTGCTGGAGCCGAGCGCCCAGCTGGAACTCCCGGACCCCGTGCGAAAACACCCCGCCTACGCGCGGGCCGCATTACTGAGCCAGGATTTCGCCGCCTGGTACAACGACCTCTGCTCGCTTCCGAAGGAAATCGCGGGCGACGAGGTCCACAATCTCGGCATCAGTCTCGTCACCCATGAACGGCTGACCCTGGAGGAGGCTGTCGCGGAAATGCGGCGACGCGTCGACACCTGTGTCTCCGAATTCCTCGTCGCCGAACGCGAGGCCCTGGAACTCGCCGACTCCCTCTGCGACGGCACCCGGCACGGAAAGGAACTCGGTGCCGCCGTGCGCACCTGCGTCGGCGCCATGCGCAACTGGTTCAGCTCCGTCTACTGGTTCCACCACGAGTCCGGCCGGTACAAGGTCGACAGCTGGGACGACCGGTCCACGCCCCCGTACGTCAGCAACGAAGCGGCAGGTGAGAAATGACCGTCGAGTCCACCCACCCCACGACCGGTTCCCGTCCCTCCTCCGAGCTGCGCGAGCCGCCCCTCGCCGGCGGCGGCGTCCCCGTGCTGCGCCACGCCTGGCGGATGGTCCGCGACCCGCTCGCCTTCATGTCCGGGCTGCGCGACCACGGCGACGTCGTCCGGATCAAGCTCGGCCCGAAGACGCTGTACGCCGTCACCACCCCCGGACTGACCGGCGCACTGGCGCTGAGCACCGACTTCGAGATCGCCGGGCCGCTGTGGGAGTCGCTGGAGGACCTGCTCGGCAAGGAGGGCGTGGCCACCGCGAACGGCCCGCGCCACCGCCGGCAGCGCCGCACCATGCAGCCCGCGTTCCGGCTCGACGCCATCCCCGGCTACGCGCCGGTCATGGAGGAGGAGGCCCACGCGCTCACCGGGCGCTGGGCGGCGGGCGAGATCATCGACTGCACCACCGAGGCGTTCCGGATCGCCGTGCGCGTCGCCGCCCGCTGCCTGCTGCGCGGGGCGTACATGGACGAGCGCGCCGAGCGGCTGTCCGCGGCGCTCGACACGCTCTTCCGGGGGATGTACCGGCGGATGGTGATCCCGCTCGGGCCGCTTTACAGGCTGCCCCTTCCGGCCAACCGCCGATTCAACGGAGCCCTGGCCGACTTCCATCTCATCGTCGACGAGATCGTCGCCGAACGCCGGGCCTCCGGTCAAAAGCCGAACGATTTGCTGACGGCATTGCTGGAGGCCACGGACGACAATGGCGACCCCATTGGGGAGCAGGAGATCCACGATCAGGTCGTGGCCATTCTCACCGCGGGCGCCGAAACCGTGGGGTCCACGATCATGTGGCTGCTCCATGTGCTCGCCGAGCACCCGGAACACGCCGACAAGGTGCGCGCGGAAGTTGAATCCGTGACCGACGGCCGTCCGGTGGCATTCGGCGACGTCCGAAGCCTCCGGCACACCAACAATGTCGTCGTGGAGGCAATGCGCCTGCGTCCCGCGATCTGGATTCTCACCCGGCGCGCGGTCACGGACACGGAACTCGGTGGCTATCGCATTCCGGCCGGGTCCGACATCGTCTACAGCCCGTACGCGGTGCAGCGCGATCCGCGGTCGTACGCCGATCACCTCCGGTTCGACCCGGACCGCTGGCTCCCGGAGCGGGCGAAGGAGGTGCCGAAGCATGCCATGGCCCCGTTCGGTGTCGGCAACCGCAAGTGCCCGAGCGACCACTTCTCGATGGCGCTGCTGACCCTCGTCACGGCGTCGCTGGCGACGTCGTACCGCTTCGAGCAGGCCCCCGGCTCCAAGGACGGCACCCGGGTCGGCATCACCCTCCACCCGCACGACCTCAGGCTGCGGACGATGCCCCGCGGCTAGCGGCCTCTGGGCCCTGGAACGTCCGCCGGTACGCCTGCGGGGTCGTCCCGAGGGCCCGGACGAACTGGTGGCGCAGCGCGGCCGCCGTGCCGAACCCCGTCCGGCCGGCGATCGCGTCCACCGTCTCGTCCGTCGCCTCCAGCAAGTGCTGGGCCAGCAGGACCCGTTGCCGCAGGATCCAGCGGTAGGGGGTGGTGCCGGTCTCCTGCTGGAAGCGGCGGGCGAAGGTCCGCGGGGACATCAGCGCCCGCTCGGCGAGCTGCTCCACGGTGAGGTCCTCGTCGAGGTGCCGTTCCATCCAGGCCAGCACCTCGCCGACCGTGTCGCACGAGGAGACGGGCAGCGGCCGCTCGATGTACTGGGCCTGGCCGCCGTCCCGGTGCGGCGGCACGACCATGCGCCGGGCGATCTTGTTGGCGATCTCCGTGCCCTGTTCCTGCCGCACCAGGTGCAGACAGGCGTCGATGCCGGCGGCGGTGCCGGCGCTGGTGATCACCGGGCCCTCGTCGACGTACAGGACGTCGGGCTCGACGGTCGTGCGGGGGTGCCGCCGGGCCAGCTCCTCGGCGTGCCGCCAGTGCACGCTGCACCGCCGCCCGTCGAGCAGCCCCGCCGCCCCCAGCAGGAAGACGCCGGAGCAGACGCTGAGCACCCGGGCGCCCCGGTCGACCGCTCTGACCAGGGCGTCCAGCAGCTCGGGCGGGAAGTCACGGGTGAGGTAGTCGTTCCCGGCCGGCACGGCGATCAGGTCCGCCTCCTCCAGCCGCTCCAGTCCGTACGGCGTGGACAGGGTCAGCCCGCCGGCGTGGGTGCCCAGCGTCGGCCCCTCGGCCGAGGCGACCGCGAAGTCGTACGTGGGCAGGCCCTCGTCGCTGCGGTCGATGCCGAACACCTCGCAGACCACGCCGAGTTCGAAGGGGTGTACGCCGTCGAGCAGGACGGCCGCCACGTTCTTCAGCATGCTGCCATTGTGCCTCGCGGATGGCAGTAAATCGAGGGTGCACGGCAGTCCTGCCACTGTTCGACAGGAGTGTCCGGCGCGACAGTGGTGTCATGACTACGGAACAGACACAGACACTGCTCGCCATGGCCGTCGTGCTCGGGATGTTCGTCCTCCTGGTCCTCCCCTCGGTGATCGGGATCGTGCACGACCGCCGTATCGACCGTCAGATCAGGGAGGCCCAGGAGCGCGACGCGGTCCGGACTCAGAAGTCCTCGTCCAGGTCGACGGTGCCCTCCACCGCCACCTGGTACGCCGAGGGGCGCCGCTCGAAGAAGTTGGTCAACTCCTGAACCCCCTGCAGCTCCATGAAGGAGAAGGGGTTCTCGGAGCCGTACACCGGGGCGAAGCCGAGGCGGGTCAGCCGCTGGTCGGCGACACACTCCAGGTACTGCCGCATCGAGTCGGTGTTCATGCCCGGGAGGCCGTCACCGCACAGGTCGCGCGCGAACTGCAGCTCGGCCTCGACGGCCTCCCTCAGCATGTCGGTGACCTCCTGGCCGAGCCGGTCGTCGAACAGCTCCGGCTCCTCCTTGCGGACCGTGTCGACCACGTCGAACGCGAACGACATGTGCATGGTCTCGTCGCGGAACACCCAGTTGGTGCCGGTCGCCAGGCCGTGCAGCAGGCCCCGGCTGCGGAACCAGTAGACGTAGGCGAAGGCGCCGTAGAAGAACAGGCCCTCGATGCAGGCCGCGAAGCAGATCAGGTTGAGCAGGAAGCGCCGGCGGTCGGCCTGTGACTCCAGGCGGTCCAGCTTCTCGACCGAGTCCATCCAGCGGAAGCAGAACTCGGCCTTCTCACGGATCGACGGGATGTTCTCCACCGCCGCGAACGCCGCCGCCCGGTCCTCCGGATCGGGGAGGTAGGTGTCGAGCAGCGTCAGATAGAACTGGACGTGCACGGCCTCCTCGAACAGCTGGCGCGAGAGGTACAGCCGCGCCTCGGGGGAGTTGATGTGCTTGTACAGCGTCAGCACCAGGTTGTTCGCGACGATCGAGTCACCGGTCGCGAAGAACGCCACCAGCCGTCCGATCAGGTGCTGTTCGGCCGGGGTCAGCTTCGCGAGGTCGGCCACGTCCGAGTGGAGGTCGACCTCCTCCACGGTCCAGGTGTTCTTGATGGCGTCCCGGTAGCGCTCGTAGAAGTCCGGGTAGCGCATGGGGCGCAGGGTCAGCTCGAAGCCGGGGTCGAGAAGGTTCTGGGTACGGGACATCACTGGCAGGCCTCGCAGGACTCGGGGTTCTCAAGGGAGCAGGCGACCGCGTCGGGGTCGGTGACCTGCTGGACGGGGACGGTGGCGCGGGCGGCACGGGCGATCCGGGTCGCCGGGCGCGAGCGCAGGTAGTACGTCGTCTTCAGCCCCTGCTTCCAGGCGTACGCGTACATCGAGGAGAGCTTGCCGATGGTCGGCGTCTCCAGGAACAGGTTCAGGGACTGCGACTGGTCGAGGAACGGGGTGCGGGCCGCCGCCATGTCGATCAGGCCGCGCTGCGGGATCTCCCAGGCCGTGCGGTACAGCGCCCGTACGTCCGCCGGGATCCAGGCGAAGTCCTGCACCGAGCCGTTGGCCTCGCGCAGTGCCTCGCGGGTGCGGGCGTCCCACACGCCGAGCCGCTTCAGCTCCTCCACCAGGTAGGAGTTGACCTGGAGGAACTCGCCGGACAGCGTCTCGCGCTTGAACAGGTTGGAGACCTGCGGCTCGATGCACTCGTAGACACCGGCGATGGACGCGATCGTGGCGGTGGGCGCGATCGCCAGCAGCAGCGAGTTGCGCAGCCCGGTCGTGGCGATCCGCTCGCGCAGCGCGGCCCAGCGCTCGGGCCAGGCCGGCTCGACGTCGTAGTGGTCGGGGTGCAGCACACCCCGCGCGGTCCGCGTCCTCTCCCAGGCCGGCACCGGGCCCTCGCGCTCGGCGAGGCCGGCGGACGCCTCGTACGCGGCGAGCATGATCCGCTCGGCGATCCGGGTGGACAGCGCCTTGGCCTCGGCGGAGTCGAAGGGCAGCCGCAGCTGGAAGAAGACGTCCTGCAGGCCCATCGCGCCCAGGCCCACCGGACGCCACCGGGCGTTGGAACGGCCGGCCTGCTCGGTCGGGTAGAAGTTGATGTCCACGACCCGGTCGAGGAACGTGACGGCCGTGCGGACCGTCTCGTCCAGGCGCTCCCAGTCGATGTCGCCGTCCCGCACGAACGCGCCCAGGTTGACCGAGCCCAGGTTGCAGACCGCCGTCTCCCCGTCGTCCGTGACCTCCAGGATCTCGGTGCACAGGTTGGAGGAGTGCACGACGTGGCCGGGCAGGGCGGTCTGGTTGGCGGTGCGGTTGGCGGCGTCCTTGAAGGTCATCCAGCCGTTGCCGGTCTGCGCGAGGGTGCGCATCATGCGGCCGTACAGCTCCCGGGCCGGGAGGGTCTTGCGGGCCAGCCCCTCGCGCTCCGCCGCGCGGTAGGCGGCGTCGAACTCCTCGCCCCACAGGTCGACCAGTTCGGGCACGTCGGCGGGGGAGAACAGGCTCCACGTCCCGTCGGCCTCGACCCGGCGCATGAACTCGTCCGGCACCCAGTGCGCGAGGTTCAGATTGTGCGTACGGCGGGCGTCCTCACCGGTGTTGTCCCGCAGCTCCAGGAACTCCTCGATGTCGGAGTGCCAGGTCTCCAGGTAGACCGCGGCGGCGCCCTTGCGCCGGCCGCCCTGGTTCACGGCCGCCACGGAGGCGTCCAGTGTCTTCAGGAACGGCACGATGCCGTTGGAGTGCCCGTTGGTGCCCCGGATCAGCGAACCCCGGGCGCGGACGCGGGAGTACGACAGACCGATGCCGCCCGCGTGCTTGGAGAGGCGCGCGACCTGGTGGTACCGGTCGTAGATCGAGTCCAGTTCGTCCTTGGGGGAGTCCAGGAGGTAGCAGGACGACATCTGGGGGTGCCGGGTGCCGGAGTTGAAGAGCGTGGGGGAGGACGGCAGGTACTCCAGGCGGCTCATCAGCCGGTAGAGCGCGGCGACCTCGTCCACCGCCCCCGCGCTGTCGTCCGCGGCGAGACCGGCGGCGACCCGCAGCAGGAAGTGCTGGGGCGTCTCGATGACCTTGCGGGTGTGCGGGTGCCGCAGCAGATAGCGGCTGTGCAGGGTGCGCAGCCCGAAGTAGCCGAACCGGTCGTCGGCGGCGGGGTCGACGAGCGCGTCGAGCCGGGCGGCGTGCGTGCGGGCGAACGCGGCGGTCCGGTCGGCGATCAGGCCCTCGCGGTGGCCGGTCGCGACGGACCCGGTGAAGGTCGTGACGCCCTGCGAGGCCGCCTCGGCGGCGATGGAGAGGGTGAGCAGCCGCGCGGCCAGCCTGCTGTACGCGGGGTCCTCGGAGATGAGCCCGGCCGCCGCCTCGGTGGCGAGCTCGCGCAACTCCGTCTCGTCGGCCCGGGCGGACCGGCCGCGCAGCGCGGCGGCGGCGACCCGGCCGGGGTCGGCGTCGGGGAGGTCGGCGGTCAGCTCGGTCAGGGTCCGCAGCAGCGCGGCACCGGGACCGTCGTTCTCCGGTTGGGCCGCCGCTGAGGCCGGTTCGGCTGGCGCGATCGTCACGTGAGGCTCTCCCTCGCTCGGCACAGGGCCTTGCGGAGGGCAGGGGGCAGCTCACGAGCGCACGGGGCGTCGCGTCCACCGGCCCATTCCACGAGGCCCGGACGTCGGAGCGCACCGGCCGGGTGGCCGGGACGCACTGTCGGCAGGTCCTCGGACTGACGAAGCGCATGAGACATGCACAAGTACACCGTTGCGGGACAGTTCCGGATTCGCACCGGATTCCCCTGCGGCGACAGCGAGCATGAGCATACATCTTGTGCTCGCCTGCCGCGCCACCCCTAGATGTTGTGGCGTACTGGTGTCAGAGCGTCAACTCGTAGGTCACGAGCGTGAGGTCGAGGAGCTCCGGCAGCGGGTTCCAGTCCCGCTCCCGCGTACGGACGAAGCCCAGCCGCTCGTAGAGGCGGTGGGCGCTGTGCATGGTGGGCTGGGAGGAGAGGACCACGCGCACACAGCCCGCCGTGGCGCGGGCGCGGTCGACGCAGGCGCGCACGAGCGCCTCGCCGGCGCCCCGGCCCCGGGCCGCGCGGTCGACGGCGAGCATACGGATCTCCGCCTCGCCGGGGCCCGCCAGATCGGCCATCGGGCCGCCCTCGGGGACGAAGGTCACACCGCCGAGGAGGCGGCCGTGCTCGACGGCCACGAGCACCTGCGCGGCCGCCGCGCGCTTGGCCACGTCCTTCAGCTCGCCGAGGTAGGCGTCGTCCTCGCCGAAGTCGAGGAAGCCGTCCTGGAGGTAGGCCTGTGCGGTGATCTCGCCCAGAGGGCCGTACTCGCCGGGGTCCGCCGGCCGGATCACGATGTCCATACCGCCGAGTGTGCCGTACGCACGCAGCGGCGGGCCGCCGGATCTCTCCGACGGCCCGCCGCTCACGGGTGGTTCAGTGGGACGAGCCCGCCGTGGCCGGCGGCAGTTCCACCTGGACGCCGGGGTCGCCCGCGTCCGCCGTGTAGTCCTCCGGCTTCGTCTCGTCGACGCCGTCCGGGGCCTTCGCGGCCTTCAGGACGAACGTCAGGACGACGGTGACCAGCACGTTGAGCACGAACGCCGTCAGACCGATGTAGCCGATCTCACCGATGCCCGGGATCTCCTTGGAGGAGCCGCCGAAGTGCTTCTGCGCCGGGGTCGCCACCCCGTACGCGGCGAGCGTGCCGTAGACCATGCCGACCGCCCAGCCGGCCAGCAGGGCCCAGCGGTGGAACCAGCGGGTGAACAGGCCGCCGACCAGGGCCGGGAAGGTCTGCAGGATCCAGATTCCGCCCAGCAGCTGGAAGTTGATGGCGACCGTCTTGTCCATGGTGAGGACGAAGACCAGCGCGCCCACCTTCACCAGCAGCGACACCAGCTTGGAGACCTTGGTCTCCTGGGCGGGCGTGGCGTCCGGCTTGATGAAGTCCTTGTAGATGTTGCGGGTGAACAGGTTCGCCGCCGCGATGGACATGATCGCCGCCGGCACCAGCGCGCCGATGCCGATGGCCGCGAAGGCCACGCCCGCGAACCAGGCCGGGAACATGTCCTCGAACAGCTGCGGGATCGCCAGCTGCCCGTTCTGCACCTTGATCCCGGCCGCGATCGCCATGAAGCCCAGCAGGGCCAGCAGGCCCAGCATCAGGGAGTACAGCGGCAGGATCGTGGTGTTGCGCCGGATCACCTCACGGCTGCGCGAGGACAGCGTCGCGGTGATCGAGTGCGGGTACATGAACAGCGCGAGCGCGGAGCCCAGCGCCAGCGTGGCGTACGTCCACTGGGTCGCGTCGCCCGGGGTGAGCGCCCCGCGCGGGGCACCCGTCTTCGGGTTCGGCTCCGCGAAGGCGTCGCCCGCCTTGGCGAAGATCTCGTCGAAGCCGCCGAGCTTGATCGGGATGTAGATGATCGCCACCGCGATGACGATGTAGATCAGCGTGTCCTTCACGAAGGCGATCAGCGCGGGGGCGCGCAGTCCCGACGAGTAGGTGTACGCCGCCAGCACGCCGAAGGCGATGAGCAGCGGCAGGTCCTTGACGAACCAGTTGGTGCTCTCGCCGCCGCCGACGCCCATCACGTCCAGGACGGCCTGGATGCCGACCAGCTGGAGCGCGATGTAGGGCATCGTCGCCAGGATGCCGGTGACCGCCACGGCCAGCGACAGGCTCTTGGAGCCGAACCGTCCGCGCACGAAGTCCGAGGTCGTCACATAGCCGTGCTTGTGCGACACCGACCACAGCCGCGGCAGGAACGTGAAGATCAGCGGGTAGACCAGGATGGTGTACGGCACCGCGAAGAAGCCCGCCGCGCCGGCCGCGTAGATCGCCGCCGGGACCGCCACGAAGGTGTACGCGGTGTACAGGTCGCCGCCGAGCAGGAACCAGGTCACCCAGGTGCCGAACGACCGGCCGCCCAGGCCCCATTCGTCGAGGCTGTGCTCGTTGTCGGCCTTGCGCCAGCGCGCGGCCAGGAACCCCATGACCGTGACGGCCAGGAAGAAGAAGATGAAGACGCCGAGCGCGACGCCGTTCACGCCGTCGTTCATTCCGCCGCACCGCCCTTCCGCGGGGCGCGGGCGCGCTGGTCACGCTGCCACAGCTTGTACGCCGTCATGGTCAGCAGCGTCGAGAGCAGCACCCACAGCATCTGGTACCAGTAGAAGAAGGGGATGCCGATGAACTCCGGGTCGGTCTTGGCGTACGAACCCACCCACAGCATCGCCACGAAGGGCGCGGCCAGGCAGAGGCCGATGACCACCCGGGTCGGCGTCACCACGCCTCTGTTCACTTCTGGGGCATCTGACATCTGACGGCTCCGTCCCCTTGTTGATCGCCTGTGAAATGCCCGGGCAATCTAGGTGACGGCGCGACCGCAGCGGAAGGCCTCGGTCACGGTTCGGATGTGGAGGAATCGTGTACGCGCCACAGGGCGGCTGAGCAGCGGCGTTGACGCCTCAGTCCTGCGGCCGCTTCAGTCGCGCGACGAACTTGTACCGGTCGCCGCGGTAGACCGAGCGCACCCACTCCACCGGCTGTCCGGTGCGGTCCAGGGAGTGCCGGGACAGCATGAGCATCGGCAGGCCCACGTCGGTGCCGAGCAGGCCGGCCTCGCGGGGGGTGGCCAGGGAGGTCTCGATGGTCTCCTCGGCCTCGGCGAGGTGCACGTCGTAGACCTCGGCGAGGGCGGTGTACAGCGAGGTGTACTTGACCAGCGACCGGCGCAGGGCGGGGAAGCGCTTGGCCGACAGATGCGTGGTCTCGATGGCCATCGGCTCGCCGTTCGCCATGCGCAGCCGCTCGATGCGCAGCACCCGGCCGCCGGCCGTGATGTCGAGCAGGCCGGCCAGGCGGTCGTCGGCGGTGATGTACCCGATGTCCAGCAACTGGGAGGTCGGCTCCAGGCCCTGGGCGCGCATGTCCTCGGTGTACGAGGTGAGTTGCAGCGCCTGCGACACCTTCGGCTTGGCGACGAACGTGCCCTTGCCCTGGATGCGCTCCAGCCGGCCCTCGACGACGAGTTCCTGCAGGGCCTGGCGCACGGTCGTGCGCGAGGTGTCGAACTCGGCGGCGAGCGTGCGCTCGGGCGGCACCGGGGTGCCGGGCGCCTGGGTCTCCGTCATGTCGAGGAGGTGCTTCTTCAGGCGGTAGTACTTGGGCACGCGGGCGGTACGGACGGGGACGCCGCTCTCGTTCTCCGCACTGCTGACGTCGGTGCTCATGCTCCGCCTTCCCGGCTCCGGCTGCGGCTCACATCGTGGCACGCGCGCGTGGGGCCTGTCCCCGTACGCTCCGTGATCTGTTCTGTATACCGTCGCCGCGCCGTTTGGTCTAGTCCACAGAATGCAGTGGTATAGCGACTGATGGCGGCTGTGAATCGCCTTTTCGAGGGTTTCTTACTTAAAGGTTCCTGCATATGTAGGTCGCATAACGGCTGGTCGGAGCGTATTCCACCACCCTTGACACCCCTTCTGGTCTGGTCCAAGCTCCGGGTACTGGTCTACACCATTGGTCCAGGTCCCGGCCCATCGCTAGTGCGGGGAGGCAGGGGGGTTTGTGGCATCCCTGAGGAGGGTGGCGTGAAGCGCAGGCTGATATCCGCGATCGGTGTCGCGGGCATGATGATCTCCCTGGCGGCGTGCGGGGGCGACAACGGCGACGGCGACGGAAAGGCCGGGGCGGACGGCTACGCGGGCCAGACGCTGACGGTGTGGGTGATGGACGGTTCCTCGCCCGACCAGTGGCAGAAGGACGTCGCCGCGGCGTTCGAGAAGAAGACCAAGGCCAAGGTCAAGTTCGAGATCCAGCAGTGGAACGGCATCCAGCAGAAGCTGACCACCGCGCTCTCCGAGGACAACCCGCCGGACGTCTTCGAGATCGGCAACACCCAGACCCCGGCGTACGCCAAGACCGGCGGCCTCGCCGACCTGGCGGACCTCAAGAACGAGATCGGCGGCGAGTGGACGGCGTCCCTCAACGAGTCCTCGATCTTCGAGGGCAAGCAGTACGCGGCGCCCTGGTACTTCGCCAACCGCGTCGTGCTCTACAACAAGAAGATCTGGGCCGACGCCGGCATCAAGGACACGCCCAAGACCCGCGACGAGTTCTACGCCGACCTCAAGCAGATCGGCGAGAAGACCGACGCCGAGCCGATCTACCTGCCCGGCCAGAACTGGTACCACTTCGTCGGCCTCACCATCGGTGAGGGCGTCCAGCTCGTGAAGGAGCAGGACGGCAAGTACGTCTCCAACCTCGCCGACCCCAAGGTCGCCGCCGCGATGGAGACCTACAAGAAGTTCCAGGCCCTGTCCAAGGCCCCCAAGGACAAGGACGAGGCCACCCCGCAGCAGGGCGAGGTCTTCGGCAAGGGCAACGTCGGCGCCTTCATCGGCATGGGCTGGGAGGCCGGCATCGCCACCAAGGCGAACCCGAAGATCGAGAAGGAGATCGGCTACTTCACCATCCCCGGTGCCACGGCCGACAAGCCCGAGGGCGTCTTCCTCGGCGGCTCCAACCTCGCGGTCGCCGCGGGCAGCAAGAAGCAGGAGCTGGCCAAGGAGTTCCTGAAGATCGCCCTGTCCGACACCTACGAGGGCGAGCTCGCCAAGCTCAACGGCGTCATCCCCAACAAGGAGTCGCTGCAGAGCAACCTCAAGGGCAACGTGGTCGCCGAGGCCGCCGCGCCGGCCGCCGCGGGCGGTGGCACCACGCCGCTGATCCCCGAGTGGGCCGCCGTGGAGAACGCGCCGAACCCGGTGAAGACGTACATGACCGCCGTGCTGAACGGCAAGTCCCCGGCCGCCGCCGCCAAGCAGGTCGAGGACGAGTTCAACAAGCGCCTCGCGCAGCAGCAGTAAGGGCACCGGGTGCGGGGGCCGGCCTTCGGGCCGCCCCCGCACCCTCGTTCCGGTAGGTCGAGAAGAGAGATCGCGAGCATGACCGTGCAGACCGAACGGCCGCCCTCCGGTCCGGTGGACGTGGC
The DNA here is from genome assembly GCF_008973465.1 of Streptomyces sp. SS1-1. Classification (NCBI taxonomy): domain Bacteria; kingdom Bacillati; phylum Actinomycetota; class Actinomycetes; order Kitasatosporales; family Streptomycetaceae; genus Streptomyces; species Streptomyces sp. SS1-1. Next base: position 4,794,206 of record NZ_WBXN01000004.1, read on the forward strand.
GAAGACGACGCCGGGCCCCGGCGGGCGCAGACCCGCGACGGGGAAGCGCGCGGGCGCGTTCGTCCCGTACCTCCTGCTGCTGCCGGCCTGCGCGGCCACCGTGCTGCTGCTCGGCTGGCCGCTGCTGAAGGACGTGCTGCTGTCGTTCCAGAACCTCAACATGGCGCAGCTGATCCAGCACGTCACCGAGTGGAACGGCGTCGAGAACTACCAGCAGGTCCTCACCGGCGAGGACTTCTGGCGCGTCACCCTGCGCTCGATCCTGTTCACGGCGGTCAACGTCGTCCTGATCATGGTCGCGGGCACGCTGATCGGCCTGCTGCTCGCCCGCCTCGGCAAGCGGATGCGGCTCACGCTCATGATGGGGCTCGTACTGGCCTGGGCGATGCCCGTGGTCGCCGCGAGCACCGTCTACCAGTGGCTGTTCGCCCAGCGCTTCGGCGTCGTCAACTGGGTGCTCGACAAGCTCGGCTGGCACTCGATGGCCGACTACAGCTGGACCAGCAGCCAGATGTCCACGTTCTTCGTGGTCACGCTGCTGATCGTGTGGATGTCGATCCCGTTCGTCGCGATCAACCTCTACGCGGCCACGACCACCATCCCCAGCGAGCTGTACGAGGCCGCGTCCCTGGACGGCGCGGGCGTGTGGAAGAGCTTCACCACGGTGACCATGCCGTTCCTGCGGCCCTTCCTCTACGCCACGACCTTCCTCGAGGTCATCTGGGTCTTCAAGGCGTTCGTGCAGGTCTTCACCATCAACGGCGGCGGCCCCGACCGGCTCACCGAGATCCTGCCCGTCTACGCCTACATCGAGGGCGTCGGCAACCAGCACTACGGCATGGGCGCCGCGATCGCCGTCCTGACCATCCTGATCCTGCTCGGCCTGACCGCGTACTACCTCAGGATCGTGCTCAAGCAAGAGGAGGACGAGCTGTGAAGCGCTCACTCTTCGGCCGCCTGTGGCCCAACGTCACGGCCGTCATCCTGTTCATCGGCTTCGTCTTCCCCGTGTACTGGATGTTCGCCACGGCGTTCAAGCCGACCGGCGACATCATCTCCGAGGACCCGGTCTGGTTCCCGACCGACGTCACCTTCGAGCACTTCAAGCGGGCCACGGGCGTCGACCACTTCTGGACCTACGTCGGCAACTCGCTGATCGTCACCGTCTGCGCGGTCGCCTTCGCCCTCGTCGTCGCGCTGGCCGGCGCGTTCGCCCTCGCCCGGATGCGGTTCAAGGGGCGGCGCGGGTTCGTCATCGGCTTCATGCTGGCCCAGATGGCACCCTGGGAGGTCATGATCATCGCGATGTACATGATCGTCCGCGACGCGTCGATGCTGAACAGCCTGCTGCCGCTGACGGTCTTCTACATGATGATGATCCTGCCCTTCACCATCCTGACGCTGCGCGGCTTCGTCGCCGCGGTGCCCCGGGAACTGGAGGAGGCGGCGATGGTCGACGGCTGCACCCGCTCCCAGGCATTCCTCAAGGTCATCCTGCCGCTGCTCGCGCCGGGACTGATGTCCACGTCCCTGTTCGGCTTCATCACCGCGTGGAACGAGTTCCCGCTGGTCCTGGTGCTGAACAAGGAGGCGGAGTCGCAGACCCTGCCCCTGTGGCTGTCCAGCTTCCAGACCGCGTTCGGCAACGACTGGGGCGCGACCATGGCGGCGTCCTCCCTCTTCGCCATCCCGATCCTGATCCTCTTCGTCTTCCTGCAGCGCAGGGCAGTCAGCGGCCTGACGGCCGGCGCCGTGAAGGGATAACGCCACCCGATGACGACAATCGCCAGCGGCACCGACACACTCACGCGCGATGCCCTGACCGTCCTCCAGCCGGGCTTCACCGGCACCACCGCCCCGGACTGGCTGCTGCGCCGGCTCGGGGAGGGCCTCGCCTCCGTCGGACTGTTCGGCCGCAACATCGCCTCGCCCGAGCAACTGGCGGCCCTCACCGCCCAGCTGCGCGCCGAGCGCGACGACGTCCTCGTGGCGATCGACGAGGAAGGCGGTGACGTGACCCGGCTGGAGGTGCGCTCCGGCTCCAGCTTCCCCGGCAACCACGCCCTCGGCGCCGTCGACGACGTCGAGCTCACCCGGCAGGTCGCCGCCGAGCTGGGCCGCCGCCTCGCCGCCTGCGGGGTCAACCTCAACTGGGCCCCGTCGGCCGACATCAACTCCAACCCGGCCAACCCGGTGATCGGCGTGCGCTCCTTCGGCGCCGGCACCGACCTGGCCGCCCGGCACACCGCCGCCTATGTCACCGGCCTCCAGTCGGCGGGCGTCGCGGCCTGCACCAAGCACTTCCCCGGCCACGGCGACACCGCCGTCGACTCCCACCACGCGCTGCCCCGCATCGACGCCGGCGCCGCGGTGCTGACGGAGCGTGAACTCGCCCCGTTCCGCGCGGCGATCGCCGCCGGCACCCGGGCGATGATGAGCGCGCACATCCTGGTCCCCGCACTGGACCCGGACCGCCCGGCCACCCTGTCCCGCGCCGTCCTGACCGATCTGCTGCGCGGGGAACTCGGCTACACCGGACTCATCGTCACCGACGGCATGGAGATGCAGGCCATCTCCGCCACCTACGGCATCGAACGCGGCAGCGTCCTCGCGATCGCGGCCGGCGCCGACGCGATCTGCGTGGGCGGCGGCCTCGCCGACGACGAGACGGTACGGCGGCTGCGCGACGCCCTCGTCACGGCCGTCCGCGCGGGCGAGCTCCCCGAGGCCCGGCTCGCGGAGGCCGCCGAACGCGTCCGCGAGCTGGCCCGCTGGACGGCCACCGCCACCGCGGAACCGGTCGAGGCCCGCCCCGACATCGGCCTGGTCGCGGCCCGCCGCGCCCTGCGGCTGACGGGCGCCGCGTCCTTCACCCCGCTCACCGAGGCGCCCTATGTCGCCGCCTTCACGCCGGTCGCCAACATCGCCGTGGGCGACGAGACGCCGTGGGGCGTGGCGGCGGACCTGGACCGCCTGCTCCCCGGCACCCGCACGGGCAGCCACACGGGCGAGGACGCCGGCCGCGAGGCGCTGGCGGCGGCGGGTGGCAGCCGTCTGGTGGCGGTCGTGCGCGACGAGCACCGCCACCCCTGGATGGCGGCGGCCCTGGACGACCTGCTCACGGCCCGCCCCGACACGATCGTGGTCGAGATGGGCGTCCCCCAGGCCGCCCCGCGCGGCGCCCTGCACATCGCCACCCACGGCGCGGCCCGCGTCTGCGGCCGCGCGGCGGCCGAGGTCATCGCGGGCGTCTAGGTACCGACGACGAAGGCGCCGGCCCCCTTCCCAGGGGGCCGGCGCCTTCGTCATGTGCGCGGGAGCGGGGACTCAGATCCCCTGCCAGTCGGGCTTGTTGGCGTACGTGTGCCGGAAGTAGTCCGCCAGCTTCAACTTCGAGGCGGCGGCCTCGTCGACGACGACCGTGGCGTGCGGGTGCAGCTGCAGCGCCGACGCCGGGCAGATCGCGGCGACCGGTCCCTCGACGGTCGCGGCGACCGCGTCCGCCTTGCCCTCGCCGGTGGCCAGCAGCACCAGGTGCCGCGCCTCCAGGATCGTCCCGATGCCCTGGGTGATCACGTGGTGCGGGACCTGCTCGATGTCCCCGTCGAAGAAGCGCGCGTTGTCCACGCGGGTCTGCTCGGTGAGCGTCTTGATCCGGGTCCGCGAGGCCAGCGAGGAACACGGCTCGTTGAAGCCGATGTGCCCGTCCGTGCCGATCCCGAGCAGCTGGAGGTCGACCCCGCCGGCCGCCGCGAGGGCCTTGTCGTACGCCTCGCACGCGGCCTGCACGTCCTCGGCCGTGCCGTCCGGGCCCATGAACGCGTCCATGCCGACGCCCAGCGGCTCCAGCACCTCGCGGCGCAGCACCGAGCGGTAGGACTCCGGGTGCTCGGCCGGGAGCCCCACGTATTCGTCGAGCTGGGCGACGCGCGCCCGTGAGGCGTCGACGGCACCGGAGCGCACCTTGGCCGCGAGCGCCGTGTAGATGGGCAGCGGTGTCGACCCGGTGGCCACACCGAGCAGGGCGTCGGGCTTGCGTCGGAGCAGCTGGGCCATGGCCTCGGCTATCAGCTCGCCACCCGCCTGGGCGTCCGGAACGATGACAACTTCCACGCTGGGCCTGCCGATCTCAGGAGGGACTCGAAGGGCACCCTGAAGGGAGCATGTGGTTTAGACCAATCTAACAGAGCGGGGCCTTCCGGCCCAGGTGAGCGCGGCCCGCGGGTCGCCTTTCCGGCCCGCTGTTCAGGGCCCTTCCGCAGGCCGTGTGACCCGGTACGAACCACTCGAACCGGGCAGGCCGGGACGAACCGGCGGTCGCCCGCTGGAATTGCCCCGGTCGACCCGCCCCGACATGAACCCACACGGGTTAGGCTGCGTGATGTATGCCAGGGCGACCGACCGGCTCGGGCCGGTCCGAGAGCCCGCACAGAAGCGCCAACAGCGAACAAGCTCCCACGCATGGACACACCCGAGTGGTCTAGTCCACAATGCCAGGGAGTGCGTAGTACGAAGTACGCACCGACTTCCGTCTTCCCCGCACAGGAAGGCGGACCGAGGAACCGGAGCTCTCTGCCCTGACTGCCCCGGGTCCTCATCCTCGGCCGACCGGGACCGCACACCCCACGGCCGATATTGCTCCGGGCTGCGGTGCCGGGAGGGTTGAGGGTCCCTCTCAGGCGCCGCGGCCCGCGGGTGTCTCCGGGGCCGTACGGCTGCCCGAGGGCGGCATGCCGGTCCCGTCCGTAACCCCAGGTACGCTCGGCCTCGTGCCCTCCATGAACGAACTCGTACGCCAGCACACGGCCCTCGACGACACCGACCTCGAGTGGCTCCACCTGCTGGTCTCGGAGTGGCAGCTGCTCTCCGACCTCTCCTTCGCCGACCTCGTGCTGTGGGTGCCCACCAGCGACGGCACCCGGTACGTCTCCGTGGCGCAGATGCGGCCCAACACCGGCCCCACCTCCTACCAGGACGACATGGTCGGCCACCTCGTCCCGCGCGGCCGCCGCCCGATGCTGGACGCCGCGCTCGACGAGGGCCGCATCGTGCGCGAGGGCGACCCGGAGTGGCGCGAGGAGGTCCCGGTCCGCGTCGAGTCGATCCCGGTCCGCCGGGAGGGCCGCGTCCTCGGCGTCATCGCCCGCAACACCAACCTGCTCACCGTCCGCACCCCGAGCCGTCTGGAGCTCACCTATCTGCAGAGCGCCTCGGACCTCGCGCAGATGATCGCGGCCGGCTCGTTCCCGTTCGCCAACCAGCAGGTCGACATGGACGCCTCACCGCGGGTCGGCGACGGCCTGATCCGGGTGGACGCCGACGGCGTCGTCCAGTACGCCTCCCCGAACGCGCTGTCCGCCTACCACCGCCTCGGGCTCGCCGCCGACCTGGTCGGCCACCACCTGGGCCGCACCACCGCCGAACTCGCCCCGACGCACGGCCCGGTGGACGAGGCGCTCGCCAAGGTCGCCAGCGGCTGGGCGCCCCGCGAGTTCGAGATCGAGTCCGAGGACGGCGTCATCCAGTTCCGGGCGATCCCGCTCAAGCCCAAGGGCATCCGCATCGGTTCGCTGGTGCTGCTCCGGGACGTCACCGAACTGCGCCGCCGCGAGCGCGAGTTGATCACCAAGGACGCGACGATCCGGGAGATCCACCACCGGGTCAAGAACAACCTTCAGACGGTGGCCGCCCTGCTGCGCCTGCAGGCCCGGCGCATCGAGTCCGACCGCGGCCGGGAGGCCCTGGAGGAGGCGGTCCGCCGTGTCGGCTCGATCGCCATCGTGCACGAGACGCTCTCCCAGAACCTGGACGAGCGCGTCGAGTTCGACGAGATCGCCGACCGGGTGCTCGCGATGGTCGCCGAGATCTCGCCCGGCAAGGTCACCGGCCGGCGCACGGGCCGCTTCGGCATCCTGGACGCCGAGGTCGCCACCCCGCTGTCGATGGTCCTGACCGAGGTCCTGCAGAACGCGCTGGAGCACGGGTTCCGCGACGGCGACACCGGCGCCGTCGAGGTGTCGGCCGTCCGCGGCGGGACGACCAAGCAGGCGCGCCTCCTGGTCACCGTCCAGGACGACGGTGTCGGCCTGCCCGCGGGCTTCGACCCGCACACCGCGGGCAACCTCGGCCTGCAGATCGTACGGACGCTCGTCGAGGGCGAGTTGGGCGGCACGTTCGACATGGTCCCCGCCCCGGAGCGGGGCACCCGGGTGATCCTCGACATCCCGGTACGGGCGACCAAGTAGCCCCGGCCGGCGGGGGAGCGCGGACGGCTCCGGACGGCAAAGAGCCCCGGACCAGAAGGTCCGGGGCCAGTGCTCATCGGGGGTACTGCGCGCTGCGGCTCGGGGCGGGAGATGCGTACGCGCTGTACGCGCCGCCAAGCTCAGGCTGTGCTGCGGGGTGGGAGTGTCAGGCGGAGGCCTGACGAGCCCGGTTGCGGGCGGCGCGGCGCTTCATGGCGCGGCGCTCGTCCTCGCTGAGACCACCCCAGACGCCGGAGTCCTGACCGGACTCGAGCGCCCACTGCAGGCACTGCTCGATAACCGGGCAGCGACGGCAGACGGCCTTGGCTTCCTCGATCTGCAGCAGCGCAGGACCGGTGTTGCCGATGGGGAAGAAGAGCTCGGGGTCTTCCTCGCGGCAAACGGCGTTGTGACGCCAGTCCATGGCTGCTACCTCTCCTTGATTACATGCGGGTTGCTTGTGAATGTGAACGCTTTCACGAATCCCTCAACAAGTGAAGGGCCTACCGCCAGGTTTCCCGGCGTGGGTCCTGTGAGTTGAAGGGGATTCTGGTGATCAGTGGAGGCCGGTCTTGCGGGCCGTCCCGATCGCCATGTAGAGACTCGCAAACCTCGGCGGCGGATACAACCCCTTCCGGAAAGTTTTTTTTGATTCCTCGGTGTCGACTAGGTCACAGCCGTACTTCCATGGGGTGGATCCTGGCCTAAACGTTCGAGTGAAAGGACTTTCGCCCGTTCCGCTCACACAATCACACGCAGTGCACGGCGTACGCCTGTGAACGTCACGCTCGTACGCAGCCCCAGGTGGTCGCCGTCCATCTGAAGGGGCAGGGGGACCTTCGAATGCAAGGTGAACCGGTCCAGATCGTGCAACGAGACCGCGTGCTTGCCATGGGGTCCCCGCTCGGGGGACGAAGTGAGCAACTGGGTCGCATACCGGGCAACCGCGACCGTGGACATCCGGCTGAGACCGAGTACGTCCAGACCGGTATCGAACGAGGCCTTAGGCGCCGCGTACACGGGGCGATTGAGCAGATACGTCCACGGAGCGGTGTTGCAGACGATGGACAGCACCAAATCGGTCACCGGGTCCTCGCCCGGCCGCTCCAGCGTGATCGTGCCGTGCCGGCGGTTGGGCTCCTGGAGGAACTGGCGCGCCACCTGGCGCAGATACAGAGCGTGTGTGGACTTCCGGCCCTGTTCGCGCTGCTGCTCGACCCGGCCGACGACCCCCGCGTCGAAGCCGAGCCCCGCGCAGAAGGTGAACCACCGGCCCGGCACCGCCTCGTCGGCGGTCCCCGGGGTGCCGGCGGCTATCCCCATGCCGACCGTGCGCTCGCTGCCCTCGCGCAGCGCGTCCAGCAGGGCGCCGGTCGCCTCGACGGCGTCGTTGGGCAGCCCGAGGGCGCGGGCGAAGACGTTCGTGGAACCGCCGGGCACCACCGCGAGCCGCGGCAGCCTCTCCGGATCGGGGCCCTTGTGCAGCAGACCGTTGACGACCTCGTTCACCGTGCCGTCGCCGCCGAGGGCGACCACCAGGTCGATGTCGTCGCTGTCCGCCGCCTGCCGCCCCAGGTCGCGCGCGTGTCCGCGGTACTCGGTGGTGACCGCCTCCAGCTTCATCTCGCTGGCGAGCGCATGGATCAGGACATCGCGCGTACGTGCGCTTGTGGTGGTTGCCGCCGGATTGACCACGAGAAGTGCACGCATGACTGGCAGCGTACCTACTGGGGGGTACCGGGCACAGGCCGAGGTGGGGATCGACCGTGGCGACCCGCGTGAGCCTCGCCACGGGAAGCGGGGGAGATAGGGGACCTCGGCCGGAAAGAGGCTCCGCCCGGACGGCTACCCTTCAAGGGTGACCAAGCAGCAGACCCCCGCTCCCGAGGAAACCGCCGGTCCGCGCCCGCGGCGGCTGACCTACGCCGCCGTGCTCACCGCCCTGGAAGGGCTGGGACTGGCCGTCGGCGGTGTCTGGGTGCTGGTCCTCGGACTGACGGGCGACCCCGACGACCGGCAGCAGGCCGTCACTCTCGGTGTCACCCTCGTCGTCCTCGCCCTGCTGCCGCTGCTCGCCGCGCGCGGACTGCTCGCCCTGCGCAGCTGGAGCCGGGGACCGTCCGTGATCACCCAGATCCTGGCGCTGCCGGTGGCCTACAGCCTGCTGCAGGCCGACAGCATCGCCATCCCGGTGGGGATCGCCGTCGCCGCCGCCGCGATCGCCACGCTGGTCTTCCTGCTCAGCCCGTCGACCACGCGGGCCCTCGGCATCCGGCGGCCCGGCGCCGAACCCGGCGAGCGGTAACCGCCCGCCCGGCCGAGGCCGTCACTCCTCCACGAGGAGCTTCTCCCGCAGCTGCGCCAGCGTGCGCGCCAGCAGACGCGAGACGTGCATCTGGGAGATGCCGACCTCCTGCGCGATCTGCGACTGGGTCATGTTGCCGAAGAAGCGCAGCAGCAGGATCCGCTTCTCGCGCGGCGGGAGGTCCTCCAGCAGCGGCTTGAGCGACTCGCGGTACTCGACGCCCTCCAGCGCCTCGTCCTCCGCGCCCAGGGTGTCCGCGACCGCCGGGGACTCGTCGTCGGTGTCGGGGACGTCCAGGGACAGCGTGGAGTAGGCGTTGGCCGACTCCAGGCCCTCCAGGACCTCCTCCTCCGAGATCGCCAGCTTCTCCGCGAGCTCGTGGACCGTGGGGGAGCGGCCGTGCAGCTGGGACAGCTCCGCGGTGGCCGTCGTCAGCGCGAGGCGCAGCTCCTGCAGCCTGCGCGGGACGCGGACCGCCCAGCCCTTGTCGCGGAAGTGCCGCTTGATCTCGCCGACGACTGTCGGCGTCGCGTACGTCGAGAACTCCACGCCGCGGTCCGGGTCGAACCGGTCGACCGACTTGATCAGCCCGATCGTGGCGACCTGGGTGAGGTCGTCGAGGGGCTCGCCGCGGTTGCGGAAGCGGCGCGCGAGGTGCTCCACGAGCGGCAGATGCATCCGGACCAGCCGGTTGCGCAGCTCCGCGTACTCCGGGGTGCCGTCCTGCAGCCCGCGCAGCTCGATGAACAGGGCGCGCGCCCCGCTGCGGTCCTGCGGGTCGTGGCGTGTGGCCTGCGCGCCGCGCGCGCCGGCCGCCGCCCGGTCCTCGGCCTGTCGCTCGTGCTCGCTCATCGTCCCGCCCGTCGCCCTCTCCCGAGCCCTCGCCGCCGGCCGGGCCGGGGAGACCCCGATGCGCCCGGCCGGGGGCGCACCCTGCACGGCACCCTCGTCACCCCGCCCGTCGTCCAGGAGGCCGGTCGCCACGGAGTCGTCCTCCGGGTGCGGCCGGGCCTGCTCGGGGATGCCGTCGATGCCGTCCGCCATGCGGCGGGAACCGCTCGGGCCGCTCGGGCCCGCCCCCAGGCTCCCGGCTCCGTCGGAGCAGAAGGAGGTGCCGTCCGGCAGCCCCCGTGTGCCGCGCTCTTCGTCCCGCACCGGCCCGTCCCCGTCCCTCACGCCGGCCCGGGTCCCGCGCCGCGCTGTTTGTAGAGGCTGATCGACACGGTCTTGTCCTCGTCCACCGCCGAGGAGACCTTGCCGGCCAGGGCCGACAGGACGGTCCAGGCGAAGGTGTCCCGCGACGGGGCGTGGCCGTCCGTGGTCGGGGCCGAGACGGTGACCTCCAGCGAGTCGTCGACGAGCCGGAACACGCAGCTGAGCACCGAGCCGGGCACGGCCTGCTGGAGCAGGATCGCGCAGGCCTCGTCCACCGCGATGCGAAGGTCCTCGATCTCGTCGAGGGTGAAGTCCAAACGGGCGGCGAGGCCGGCAGTCGCCGTACGCAGCACCGACAGGTAGGCACCCGCAGCCGGCAGCCGGACTTCCACGAAGTCCTGGGTCACGGGCTCGCCTGCGATCTGGGACACCCTCACCTCCAAGGTGGTACAAGCTTCTCGGGGCCGAGGGTCGCCCCCCGGGGTAACGCGATCTGTGGTTCAGCGGTGACGCTACCGCGCTTCGAAGTTTCCTGTCCCCAGGACCCCAACCCCTTGCTGTCACTCATAGTAAACACACGGATACGCTCCGTGGCTAGGGGGTCTGCGGGCCCAATTGGGAAGAGCGCGCGCCGGTTTGACGTACCCAGACGTCAGACGGTCGAACCGTCCGGTTCCGGCGCCGTCCAGCCTACGTCCCCGTCACACGAGAACGTGGTCCACGAAGCACCAGCGCCAGTTCTCCCCCGGCTCGAAGGTCCGCATGACCGGATGTCCGGTCTCCTTGTGGTGCGCGGTGGCGTGCCGGCTGGGGGAGGAGTCGCAGCAGCCGACGTGACCGCAGGTGAGGCAGAGCCGGAGTTGTACGGGATGCGTACCCTCCGCCAGACACTCCGGACACGTCTCGCTCAGCGGCTCGGGTTCCGGGTGCGGCAGCCCGTCGGCGTGCGTGCACTGTTTCATGATTGCCAGGTTACGACGGCCGCGCGGGGCCCCGCGCGCGAAAATCATGGCCGGGGAGCGCGGGTGGCCGCCGTCCCCCGGACGCGACGAGCGGACATACGAGCGGGCACGCGCGAGCGTGGGCGACGGACGAGGGTGGGCGAGAAGCATGGACGTGATGCCGCTGCTGCTGCTGGTGGCGGGAAGCGCGGCGGTGGCCGCGCTCGCCCGGCGGGTCCCCGTCCCGGCCCCTCTGCTGCTCGTCACGGCCGGGCTCCTCGTGTCGTACGTGCCGGGCGTGCCGGACTACCGCCTCGACCCGCATGTCGTGCTGCCCCTGATCCTGCCGCCGCTGCTCTACACGGCGGCCACCGACAGCTCCTACCTCGACCTGCGCGCGCAGCTGCGCCCCGTGGCGCTGCTGTCCGTGGGGTACGTCCTGTTCGCGACCGTCGTCGTGGGCTACGCCGCCTACCTCCTGGTCCCCGGGCTCCCGCTGACCGCGGCGCTGGTCCTGGGCGCGGTCGTGGCGCCGCCCGACGCGGTCGCGGCGACGGCCGTCGCCCGCCGGGTGGGCCTGCCGTCGCGGATCACCACGATCCTCCAGGGCGAGTCCCTGGTGAACGACGCCACCGCGATCACCGCCTACCGGGTCGCCGTCGCCGCGGCGGTCGGCGAGGGCGCCACCTGGGCCGGCGGCATCCGCGAGTTCCTGCTGGCCGCCGTCGGGGGCGTCGTCGCCGGACTGGTGCTGATGGTGCCGATCCACTGGCTGCGCACCCATCTGAAGGAGGCGCTGCTGCAGAACACACTGTCGCTGCTGACCCCGTTCGTGGCGTACGCGGTCGCCGAGCAGGTGCACGCCTCCGGAGTGCTCGCCGTCGTGGTGGTCGCGCTCTACCTCGGGCACCGCGCGTGGGAGGTCGACTTCGCGACGCGGCTCCAGGAGGAGGCGGTCTGGAAGATGGTCGCGTTCGTGCTGGAGTCGGCCGTGTTCGCCCTGATCGGCCTGCAGCTGCCGGTGGTCCTCCGCGGCCTCGGCGAGTTCGAGGGCTCCACGGCCGCCTGGTACGCGACCGCCCTGTTCGCCGTCGTCGTCGCCTCGCGGTTCCTGTGGGTGTATCCGGCGACCTTCCTGCCGCGGATGCTCTCGGCCCGGATCAGGGAGCGCGAGGAGAACCCGACCTGGAAGGCGCCGTTCGTCATCTCCTGGGCCGGGATGCGGGGCGTGGTCTCCCTCGCCATCGCGTTCTCCATCCCGCTGACGATGCAGGAGGGCGAGCCGTTCCCCGAGCGCAACCTCATCCTGTTCCTGACCTTCACCACGGTGATCGGCACCCTCGTCGTGCAGGGCGTGACACTGCCGCCGCTGATCCGCCTGCTGAAGCTGCCCGGGCGCGACCCCCAGGCCGAGACCCTCGCCGAGGCCAACGCCCAGGCACAGGCGTCCCGGGCCGCCGAGGAACGCCTGCGGGAACTCCTCGCCGACGAACGCAACGCCCTCCCGGAGCCCCTGGTCGAGCGGCTGCGCGCGGTCCTGGAACGCCGGCGCAACTCCGTCTGGGAGCGCCTCGGCCAGGCCAACCCGATCACCGGCGAGTCCGTCGACGACACCTACCGGCGGCTGTCGCGGGAGGTGATCGGCGCCGAACGCGCGGTCTTCGTCAAGCTGCGCGACGGCCGCTACATCGACGACGAGATGCTGCGGACCCTGCTGCGCAGGCTGGACCTGGAGGAGGCGGCGGCCTACCGCGAGGCCGACTGACCCGCGCCCGGCCCCGGACTCACCCGGTGAACGGCGCCCCCGTGACGACGGCCGCGACCGTCGTCCCGCGCGCGAAGGCGCCCTCCTCGGCGAGGGCCACGAGCGCGTACAGCATTTTGGCGACATAGAGACGCTCGACGGGTATCCCGTGCCGGTCCTCGAAGTCGGCCGCGAAAGACTCCAGAGCGGGCGTCGTACGCGCGTACCCGCCGAAGTGGAAGCGCTCCTCCAGCGACCAGTCCCCGCGCGGGCCCCCGAACGCCGCCGACTGCAGGGCACGCACCTCGGCGCCGAGGAAGCCGCCCCTGAGCACCGGCACGCCCAGGGCCCGCTCGCCCGGCCCCAGGCCGGCGGCCAGCCCCGCCAGGGTCCCGCCCGTGCCGCACGCCACCGCGACCACGTCGGCCCGCCCGCGCAGCTCCTCGCCCAGCGCCCGGCACCCCTGGACGGCGAGGGCGTTGCTGCCGCCCTCCGGGACCACATGAGCGTCCTGGGCGCCCGCCGCGCGCAGGACGGCGGCGAGCGTCGCGGGGTCGCCCTTGCGGCGGTACGTCGACCGGTCGACGAAGTGCAGCCGCATCCCGTCGGCCACGCACCGGGCCAGCGACGGGTTGAGGGGACGTTCCGCCAGCTCCTGGCCGCGCACCACGCCGACCGTGGGCAGGCCGAGGAGACGGCCCGCCGCCGCCGTGGCCCGCAGATGATTCGAATAGGCGCCGCCGAAGGTGACGACCGTGCGTCCGGCCGCGGCCGTCAGGTTCGGCGCGAGCTTGCGCCACTTGTTGCCGATCAGCTCCGGGTGGATCAGATCGTCCCGCTTGAGCAGCAGCCGCACCCCGCGCCGCTCCAGCCGCCCGTCCGCCGACTCGCACAGCGGCGACGGCAGCAGGGGCCCCAGGGCGGCGAGGTCGGGCACGGCGTCACGGCTGGTCACCCGGCCATTGTGACCGGCGCGGCGCCGCTACTTCAGCCGCTCCTTGATGCGCCCGCGCAGGGACGCCATCGTGAACCCGCGCGGGTCCACCTTCCCGGGCTGCCACTCCAGATGCCCGATCACCGAGCGCTCGTTCCAGCCGTGATGCCGGCAGATGGCGGCCGACACCCGCTCGATCGCCTCCAGCTGCGCCTCGGGCCAGGGGTCCTTGCCGTCGCCCAGGTTCTCGCACTCGAAGCCGTAGAAGTGGCGGTTGCCGTCGGTGTTGGCCTCGTTGTCCGGCGGCAGCGCCTTCTCCGCGATGACCGCGCGCAGCACGTCGTCGTCCCCGAGCCCGGCGTGGTTGGCCCGGCCGTAGCCGACCAGGTGGACCTTGCCGTCCTTGGTGATCACGCCGTGGCAGAGCGGGCCGGGCAGCCCCTCGTAGCCCTTGCGGCACAGCTCCACGGTGTGCGCGCTGCCCTTGGTCACCGAGTGGTGGATCATCACGCCGTGCACGGGGCCCCAGGGCCCCTTGTGGTTGCGGTTGTGGTGCTCCCAGTCGCCGACCTCGACGACCGTCACGCCCTCCGCGCGCAGCCTCTGCAGGAATCTGCTCGCGGACATGGGAGTGGCCATGTACGCCTCCTCGCGCCGTGGGGCGGCCGCCGGATGCGGCCGCCTCGTACCGGTGCTTTACCGGAAACGGAGGAAAGGACTCCTTCTCGCCTCCCCGCTCGCACGGTGAGCGAGCCGTTTCGGCCAGTCCGCGGCGCCGGTACGGATGGACAGAAGACCGCCATCTGCCCAGCGCGCCGGTGATCCATTCCCCCTCGTTCGTGTAATAGCACCAACACGTTCCGTGATGAAAGCCTGGTCAGGCAGATCGCTACGCGTGGCGCCACGACGGCGCCGGTGCACGACCGGGAGGGCAATTCCATATGTCGGTAGGCGAAGAGGTCCGTACGGAGCAGGCCAAGTCGCAGCAGAGCCTCGGCACGGCGGCCGCACGGAACCTGGCCACCACGACCAAGTCAGCACCCCAGATGCAGGAGATCAGCTCCCGCTGGCTGCTGCGCATGCTGCCCTGGGTCAATGTGCAGGGCGGCACGTACCGGGTGAACCGGCGGCTGACGTACGCCGTGGGGGACGGCCGGGTCACGTTCGTGAAGACCGGCGACCGGGTCGAGGTCATCCCCGCCGAGCTGGGCGAACTCCCGGTGCTGCGGGACTTCGAGGACGAGGACGTGCTCTCCGAGCTGGCCCAGCGCTGTACGCAGCGGGAGTTCGCGGCCGGCCAGGTCATCGCCTCGTTCGGCAGCCCGGCCGACGCGGTGTACCTGCTGGCGCACGGCAGGGTGGAGAAGATCGGCACCGGCCCCTACGGGGAGGACGAGCTGCTGGGTGTCCTCGCCGACGGCGCCTACCTCGGCGAGCAGGCGCTGCTCGACCCCGACGCCATCTGGGAGTACACGGCCCGCACGGCCACCGCCTGCACCGTCCTGGTCCTGGACCGCCGGGACTTCCAGCAGATCGCCGAGCGCGCCGAGTCCCTCCAGGGGCATCTGGAGCAGCTGCGGTCGATCCCCGCGCAGCGCACCAACAAGTACGGCGAGAAGGCGCTCGACCTGGCGGCCGGCCACAGCGGCGAGCCGGACATCCCGCACACCTTCGTGGACTACGAGGCCCGGCCCCGCGAGTACGAACTGAGCATCGCCCAGACCGTGCTGCGCATCCACACGCGCGTGGCCGACCTGTACAACCAGCCGATGAACCAGACCGAGCAGCAGCTGCGGCTCACCGTGGAGGCCCTGAAGGAGCGCCAGGAGCACGAACTCGTCAACAACCGCGAGTTCGGCCTGCTCCACAACTGCGAGTACGACCAGCGGCTCCAGCCGCACGACGGCGTGCCCAGCCCCGACGACATGGACGAGCTGCTCAGCCGCCGGCGCGGCACCAAGATGTTCCTCGCCCACCCGCGCGCGATCTCCGCGTTCGGACGCGAGCTGAACAAGCGCGGACTGGTCCCGGAGACCATCGAGATGGGCGGCAACCGCATCCCGACCTGGCGGGGCGTGCCCATCTACCCGTGCAACAAGATCCCGGTCACCGAGGCCCGGACGACCTCGATCATCGCGCTGCGCACCGGCGAGGCGGAGCAGGGCGTCATCGGGCTCCAGCAGGCGGGCATCCCCGACGAGATCGAGCCGAGCCTGTCGTGCCGCTTCATGGGCATCAACGAACAGGCCGTCATCAACTACCTGGTGACGGCGTACTACTCGGCCGCCGTCCTCGTCCCGGACGCCCTCGGCGTCCTGGAGAACGTCGAGATCGGCCGTTGGCGATGACCTTCGCCGGCGGTACGCCGTGTTCCGCGCACGCCGCGTGGGTAGACCCACCGCGTAGGCGTCCAGCCGGAGCGGAAGGGCCACCGTGGGCCGACTCATCGAGGCGAGGCCGTGGGTGAGTTCATGACGGAGACACAGCACCGCCCCGCCGGGGTACCGCGTCCGACCGAGCCGCCCGAGGGGCGGGGGCCCGCCCTGACCGGCCCGCAGGGCCGCCCGGGGCCTGCCGACCCGCCCGAGGCGGCGGCGATCATGCAGGGCACCCGGGCGTCCGTCGACCCCGAGATGCGCGCCGCGATCGAGTCGCTGCCGCCCTCCATGCGCCGGATCGCGCTCTACCACTTCGGCTGGACCGACCCGGACGGCAATCCGGCGACGGGCGGCGCGGGCAAGGCCATCCGGCCCGCCCTCGTCCTCACCGCCGCGGCGGCCCTCGGCGGGCCACGGGCCCGGGCGGCGGCCCTGCGGGCGGCCGTCGCGGTGGAACTGGTCCACAACTTCACGTTGTTGCACGACGACGTGATGGACCGGGACACCACCCGCCGGCACCGGCCCACCGCGTGGACCGTGTTCGGCGACGCCGACGCGATCCTCGCCGGGGACGCCCTGCAGGCGCTCGCCCTGCGCCTGCTCGCCGAGGACCCGCATCCGGCGTCCTCCGCGGCCGCGGCCCGGCTCGCCGACTGCGTGGTCGAGCTGTGCGAAGGCCAGCACGCCGACACCGCGCTGGAGAAGCGGCACCCCGGCGAGGTCTCCCTCGACGAGGTGCTCGCCATGGCCGAGGCCAAGACCGGCGCGCTCCTCGGCTGCGCCTGCGCGCTCGGGGCGCTGTACGCGGGCGCCGGCGACGACGAGGTGCGGGCGCTGGACGCGTTCGGCCGCGAGGCCGGGCTCGCGTTCCAGCTCATCGACGACGTGATCGGCATATGGGGAGACCCGGGCCGCACCGGCAAACCGGTCGGCGCGGACCTCGCCGCCCGCAAGAAGTCGCTGCCCGTCGTCGCGGCGCTCACCTCGGGCGGCCCGGCGGCCCGTGAGCTCGCCGAGCTGTACACGACGCCCTACGACCAGGAGGACCTTCAGCGCACCGCGCTCGCCGTGGAACGGGCGGGCGGCCGTGACTGGGCGCAGGCCCAGGCCGCGGACCGGATGGCCCGTGCCGTGCAGGCGCTCGCCCGCGCGGTGCCCGACCCGGAGGAGGCGGGGGGACTGCTGGCGCTGGCCGAGTTCGTGACCCGGCGCAGCGCCTGAGCGAGGGCCGCGGGCAGGGCGCCGCGGCCATGAGGACCCCGGAGCCATCGGGGCCGTACGGCTCCTGACCCCGTACGGCGCCTTCCTGGCTCCGGCCCGGCGGGTCCCGCACATCCCCACGGTGTGCGGGGCCCGTCCCCTGTCCCGCCTCCGTACGCGGGTGCCCCCTGTCCGCCTCCGTGAGCCGAACGGATCGCGTCAAAGTCGTCCCCGGTGCGGCAGGACACGGTCAACCGGCCTACGATCAAGGCCGGTTGAGACGAAGGGGCGCGGACTCATGGGTGTGGCGATCCGGACGGCGGGCGAGGCGGACCGGGAGCTGGTGGTCGGGCTGCTGGACGCGGCCTTCCAGAACGACCCGGTCAGCAGCTGGGTCTTCCCCGGCGAGGAGCACCGCCGTACCACCCACCCGAAGCTGATGGCCGCGTTCACCGATGTCGTCCTGGCCCACGGCCGGATCGACGTCACCGAGGACGGCACGGCCTGCGCGCTGTGGATGTCCGTCCCCGCCGACGCGCCCGAGCAGGACGACGAGGGCCCCGCCCAGCTGCGCGCGGACGTCGACCCGGACAACGAGCGCGTCGAACTGATCGGCCGGCTGACCGCCGGGGTCCATCCGGCCGGGCGGGCCCACGAGTACCTGTGGATGATCGCCGCGGCCCCGGAGCGGCAGGGGCAGGGCCTGGGCACGGCCCTGATCACCTCCGTCCTCGACCGTTGCGACCAGGAAGGTCTCGGCGCCTACCTGGAGGCGAGCAGCGCCCGCAGCCGTGTGCTGTACGAACGCCTCGGCTTCACCCTGGAAGGACGCCCCCTCGACCTCCCGGAGGGCCCGCGAATGTGGCCGATGTGGCGCGAGCCGCGGGCCTGAGCCCGGCCGCCCCACCACCGGCCGGCCACGCCTACTCCTCCGGGAGCACCGTCGCCGTGATGCGTTCCACCAGCCCGTCCGGGATGCTCACGCCGGGCAGGACGCCGTCCAGGACGTCCGGCAGGGTCAGGTGCTCCATGAGCAGGCCCAGCATCGCCAGATAGAGGACGGTGACGACCTCGTCGCCGCCGGGCAGCCCGGCGGAGCGGTGGAAGGCGAGGGCCTCGTCGAGGTCGCCGCGCACCGACTTGGTGAACGCGTCGCGCAGTTCGGGGCGCCGTGACGCCTCCAGGCGCATCTCCAGCAGCGCCAGATACCCCGTGCGGTCGCGGGTCGCGCGGCCCATCAGGTCGTGCATGAACGCGGTGACGAGCGAGCGGTCCTTCGGCCGTTCGAGCAGCCCGGCCATCACCTTCGGGTCCGGCGCGAGCCGCGTGTGCAGCCGGGCGTCGATCTGCCGGAGCAGGTCCGCGCGCCCGGTGAAGTAGTTGGAGGCGGTGCCGACCGGCACCCCGGCCTCGGCGTCCACCGCCCGGAAGGTCAGCCCCCGCGCCCCCTCGCGCGCCAGCACCTCGACGCCCGCGTCGACGAGAGCGGCCCGCCGCTCCGGATTCCCCGCCATGCGGAATCCCCTCCCTCACTTGAAGCTCTCACGGAACAGCACGGGAAAAGCACTTGTAACCACTACAGGTGGAGCACTACAACTGAAGCACTAGAACCGAAGTGGTTGCGGTCAGCCTACGAAAAGAGACCGGCTTGCGAAAGCTCACGTACTTCATCGCCTGCTCCCTCGACGGCTTCATCGGGGACGCGGCCGGCGACGCCACGGACATGTTCCGCTTCGTGGACGAGGAGTTCCTGGCGTATCTCACGGAGCAGTACCCGGAGACGGTGCCGACGCAGGGCCGCCGTGCCCTCGGCCTCGACCATCTGGAGAACAGGCGGTTCGACACGGTGATCCAGGGCCGCGGCAGCTACGACGAGGCGCTGAAGCTGGGCATCACGAGCCCCTACGCCCACCTGCGCCAGTACGTCGCGACGCGCTCCCTGCCCGAGTCCCCGGACCCCGAGGTCGAGCTGATCGCGGACGACGTCGTCGGCAGGGTCCGGGCGCTGAAGGCCGAGGAGGGCGGACGGGACATCTACCTGTGCGGCGGCTCGCAGCTCGCCGGCGCCCTGCTCGACGAGATCGACGAACTGGTCGTCAAGAGCTACCCGGTCGTCTACGGCACCGGCATGCCGATGTTCGCCTCGGGCTTCTCCGTCACCGACTTCGCCCTCGACGAGGTCCGCGCCTTCGGCAACGGAGCCGTGGTCCGTACGTACAGCAGGAAGCGCTGAGCCCCGAGCCGCCCTACCCTGGGGACATGGGCAGCGAAGAGCACGTCTGTCCCTCCTGCGGACAGCCCGTCGAAACGGTCGTCCGGCGTCACAAGACGCTGGGCGCGTGGGTCCCCACCTGGGTCGCCGGCCCCTGCCGGAACCCGGACTGCGCGGCGCACTCATCGGAGGAGGCCGCCGAGCAGCATCACCACCGGCCCGCCCCGCCCGGACATCCCGCCCCCGCCGACCGGCCCGAGAAGACCACCGTGACCGAATCCTGACCTGCGTCGGAAAGCCGGTCCACCCCGGACCGTAGGCTCGCCGCATGTCCGAACACGCGTACATCCTCCACCTCACCGAGCGCTCGCTCTGGGAGGCCGCCCGCGAGCGCGGTGCCTACGAGATCTCCACTCGTGGCCGCACGCTCCAGGAGGAGGGCTTCATCCACTGCTCGACCCGTGCCCAGCTCCCGGCGGTCGCCGCCTTCCTCTACGGCTCCTACGACGGCCACGACGACCTGGTCGTGCTGGTCGTCGACCCGGAGCGGCTGCACGTGCCGCTGCGCTACGAAGCCGTGAAGCCGGGCGGCGAGGAGTTTCCGCACGTGTACGGACCCCTGCCGGTGAGCGCCGTGGTCGACGTGGAGCGGTGGGCGTGACGGGGCGGCGCCGGTTATGGCGGTGGATCGTGGCGGCCTGGCTGGTGCTGGCCGCCGTCGCGGGCGGCGTGACGCTGTGGCTGCGGGACGCCGCAGGACCGCCGGGGCCGTACCGCTGGGAGAACGCGACCAGCCCCACGCCCCCGCCTGAGTGCACACCGCCCGAGCCCGGCGAGGACACCCTGTGCTTCGTCAGGTCCCGCTGAGCGCGCCCGTGCCCGGATCGCGAGACGTCAGGCAGTAGACGCCACCCGCCGGGTCCCGCATCACCGTCCAGTGCGCGCCCTCCGCGACGAAGACGGCGCCCAGCTCCTCGTGCCGGGCACGGGTCGCCGGCACATCCGCGCAGGCGAGGTCGAGATGGGCCGAGGCCGCGCGCTCCTCGCCGAGCCGCTGGATGAGGACGCGGACCGGCAGCCCGGCCGGGGGACGCAGCACATGGAACTCGGGGCGCGAGCCGGGCCGGGACTCCCAGCCGTCCAACAGCGCGGTGAAGAAGGCGACTTCGGCGTCGAACGCGGAGGGCGGGACGTCCAGGCAGACCTGGTCGAGACGGCTCCCGTCCACGACGGGCGGCCGGACCGCCTCCCCGGCCCACGGCACCGCGCAGAACGACAGCCCCGCCGGCGTGCGCAGCACGGCCCACCCGTCGTGCTCGGCGACCAGCCCGGCCCCGCGCTCCGACGCGCCGTCCACGAACGCCCGTACGTCCTCGACGGCGAAGTCGAGATGCGCGCCCCCGGCCCCCGATCCGACCCCCTGCACCTTGACGCAGGGGTCCGCCCCGCCGCCCGGCAGCAGGGTGACGAACTCGTCCCGCTCGCCCCGGAAGGCCGACAGGCCACTCTCCGTCACCGCCGCCCAGAAGGTGTGGGCCCGTCCGAAGACGGCGGCGGGCCGGTCCACGAAGGCGTACGTCCAGCGGATGCTCATGGGGTGATCGTAGGCCGGGCAACCGCCGCTCACCGGGACGGCCGCCGCTCGTACACGGTCACCCGCCGCCCGCGCACCTGTAAGTCCGCCACCACGCCGAAGTACCGCGTCAGCAGGGCCGACTTGACCTGGTCCCGGCGCCCCGCCACCGGCCGGGCCACCGCCGCCGCGTCCGTGACGAGCAGGATGCGCCGCTGGGCCAGCATCGCGGACCGTATCCGGGCGGGCGACGCCTCCTCGCCTTTCAGCGTGCCGGACTCCACCGGGCCACGGGCCAGCGCTATGTCCCGCAGCCCCGCGAAGGCGGCCGGCGACACCAGCGCGGTGTCCCGCCGGGCCGCCGGCACGAACACTACGGCGTCGCCGCCCCGCTTCAGCCGCCCCACGTCCGCCGCCACCGCCAGCACGTCGTCGACGCGGCTCGCCGGGGACCGCTTCGCCAGCGACTGGGGCAGCAGCGCGACCAGTGCCACCGCGACCGCCACCGGGACCAGGGCCGCCGACACCCGCGGCAGCCGCGGCCGGAGCGCCCGGACGGCCGCGCCCAGCGCGGTGCCGATGAGCAGCGCCAGACCCAGCATCGAGAACAGCACATAGCGGTCCAGGAAGAGCGGCTTCACCAAGGAGACGCCCAGGAGCAGGAGTTGGGGCACCGCCAGCAGTGGAAGCCCCACCGCCGCCGCCGACACACGCCGGGTGCGGGGGCGGTCCACCAGGGCGCCGAGCGCCCCGATCGCGACGAGGACCCCGGGGCCGATCAGCTGGTGCCAGGTCAACGGCGGTATCCAGGAGACCTGTTCGGCCTGCCCGAGGCTGAACAGGATCAGCGGCAGCACCGCCGCCACGGCGACCGCCGACGCCCCCGCCCAGCGCGCCAGGACCCGGCGAGGGGTGCGCGTCCACGCCAGGGTCACGAGATGCGCGGGCAGCACCAGCAGCGCCAGCCAGTTCAGCAGCCCGCACACG
Organism: Streptomyces sp. SS1-1; assembly: GCF_008973465.1. Taxonomy (NCBI): domain Bacteria; kingdom Bacillati; phylum Actinomycetota; class Actinomycetes; order Kitasatosporales; family Streptomycetaceae; genus Streptomyces; species Streptomyces sp. SS1-1. The sequence goes on from NZ_WBXN01000004.1 coordinate 4,815,880, forward strand.
GCGACCACGGCCGCGTAGGCGATCCAGTGCCGGCGCCGGGCACGCCCTTCCAGGGCGGTCACGAGCAGCACGGTCGCGACCCCGGCCCCGGCGGTCACGAGGGCGTACGGGCGCCCCTCCTGCAGGTGGAACTGCACGGCGGGGATCAGCCCGAGGGCCAGCCCGGCGGCCGGCCCCGCCGAGGCCCCGGCGAGCCGCTGCCCGAGCCGGGTGACACAGGCCGCCGCGACGGCCATGGCCAGCACCGAGGGAAGCCGCAGGGTGGTCGTGCCGGCGCCGAAGCAGGTGAACAGGGCGTGCATCAGCAGGTAGTAGAGGCCGTGCACGGCGTCGACGTGCTCCAGCATGTGTGCGATCGCCCCGCTGGAGCGCCGGGCCACCTGCCAGGTCGCGGCCTCGTCCCGCCAGACGCTCTGCTGCCGGGAGAGCCCCCACAGCCCGAGAGCGACGGTCCACACCGCGGGGACCACCCACAGCAACGACCGCCGAGACCGCCGGCGCACCGGCTCCAGGGCGTGCGCGCGGGGCACGACCGCCGCCGTCATGACGGCCGTCGAGGACGTTTCGGGCACGCGTGTTCCCCCCGGGAATCGGCATCTCGCCCACCGGGGTGGACATGCCAAAACCTACGGGGTCATGTCGATCAAGAACGACTTCTCAGCGGGTGAACACCGTCACGGCCCCTTCAGGGAACCGGGGGCCGCTGAAACGCGTGCGGGCCGAGGGCGGCCCGCCCCGACCGACACCGAAGGGGCCCGCCCGGCGAACCGGCCGAGCCCCTTCGGGCGTCGGGAGAACGACGAAACGGCCTGGGTTCAGGCCTTCTTGGTCTCCCAGAAGATCTTGTCGATCTGGGCGATGTGGTCCAGAGCCTTCTGGCCCGTCGCCGGGTCCGTCGACGCCTTGGCGGCCGAGAGGGCCTTCAGGGTGTCGTTGACCAGCTGGTGCAGCTCCGGGTACTTCTCGAAGTGCGGGGGCTTGAAGTAGTCGCTCCAGAGCACCGAGACGTGGTGCTTGGCCAGCTCGGCGCGCTGCTCCTTGATGACGGTGGCACGCGCCTGGAAGTGCGGGTCGTCGTTGGCGGCCATCTTCTCCTGGACGGCCTTCACCGACTCCGCCTCGATGCGGGCCTGGGCCGGGTCGTACACACCGCAGGGCAGGTCGCAGTGTGCGCTGACCTTGACCTTGGGGGCAAACAGGCGGGAAAGCATGGAGCATTCCTTCCTCGTGATCGTCTTCTCAGGTGGGACATTACTCCCTGCAAGACCGGATTTCGCGAGTGCCCCCGTGGGCTTAGGACAAAAGTCCAGGGTGAGACTGAGACTGGTGGAGGACCGTACCGGGGAGGTGCCGGGGATGCCGGAGTTGTCGCAGGAGACCGAGCGCGGGCGGGCCGGGCGGCCCTACGGGTGGGCCGAGGTGACCGGTCCGTCCATGGTGCCCACGCTGTACCACGGCGATCTGCTCGTGGTCTCGCACCGGGGCCGCACCCGTCCCGGTGACATCGTCGTCCTGCGTCATCCCTTCCAGCAGGACCTGCTCGTCGTCAAGCGCGCGGCCGAGCGCCGGGAGGGCGGCTGGTGGGTGCTGGCCGACAACGCGTTCGCCGGCGGCGACAGCACCGACTACGGCGTCGTCCCCGACGAGCTGATCCTGGGCCGTGTACGGCTGCGGGTCCGGCCGCGCAAGCCCGGTCAGCGCTCCCCGTGGGCCGTGCTGCGCTGGGCGCTGTCGGCGGTGCGCCCGGTGCTGGCCGACCGGTCGGCCTCCAGGCGCTTGCGGGCCCGGTAGGCGGCGACGTTGGCACGGGTCGCGCAGCGGTCCGAGCAGTAGCGCCGGGAGCGGTTGGTCGAGGTGTCCAGGTAGGCGTTGCGGCAGGGCGACGCCTCGCACAGCCCCAGCCGGTCGACGCCGTACTCCGTCAGATGGAACGCCAGGCCCATCGCGGCGATGGCCGCGTAACCGGCGGTCGCGTTCGACGGATGGTCGGCCAGGTGCATGTGCCACAGCGGGCGCCCGTCCTCGTCCCGGACGTCGTGCCCGGAGATCTGCGGGCTCACCGGGAACTCCAGGAGCAGGGCGTTCAGCAGGTTCACCGCGGTGGACTCGTCGCCCTCGTCCGCCGCCTCGAAGACCGACCGCAGGCGTGCGCGGACCGAGCGGAAGCGGGTCACGTCGGCCTCGGTGGCGCGGCGGGCCGCCTCCTGGCCGCCGCCGAAGAGGTCGCGGACGGCCTCGACCGAGGTCAGCGAGTCCTTGCCCCGGGCCGGGTCCTCGCTGTTGACGAGCCGTACGGCGTAGTCCGAGTAATAGGCCAGTTCCACTTGTAGTCCTTACGGAGACGTTCTATCGTCGTCGTGCGGTCGGGTAATGGGCGATCGCGCATCCAGGGTATTACGCAATCCTGTGACGGAGGGGCCCGATGACGGATCTGGACAGCACGGCGACCACGGCCACGGCGGACTGGGCCGGCTGGCAGCGCAGCTGGGACCGGCAGCAGGAGTGGTACATGCCCGACCGGGAGGACCGCTTCCGGATCATGCTGGACATGGTCGAGGCCCTCGTCGGCCCCGCCCCGCGCGTGCTCGACCTCGCGTGCGGCACCGGAAGTATCTCGGCCCGGCTGCTCGCGCGGTTCCCGGAGGCCACCAGCACCGGCGTCGACCTCGACCCGGCGCTCCTCGCCATCGCCGAGGGCACCTTCGCGGGCGACGAGCGGATCTCGTTCGTCACGGCCGACCTCAAGGACCCCGACTGGCCGGCCCGGCTGCCGTACGACTCCTACGACGCCGTCCTGACCGCCACGGCCCTGCACTGGCTGCACCGTGAACCCCTCGTGGCCCTCTACGGTCAGGTCGCGGAGCTCGTCCGTGACGGCGGTGTCTTCATGAACGCGGACCACATGATCGACGAATCGACGCCCCGGATCAACGCCGCCGAGCGCGCCCAGCGCCACGCGCGCATGGAGGCGGCCAGGGCGGACGGCGTCCACGACTGGTCCGAGTGGTGGCGGCTGGCGGCCCAGGACCCGGCCCTCGCCGAGCCGACGGCCCGCCGCTTCGAGATCTACGGCGACCACGCCGACGGCGAGATGCCCTCGGCCGCCTGGCACGCGCGCGTCCTGCGCGAGGCCGGCTTCGGGGAGGCCCGGCCGGTCTGGTGCTCCCCGTCGGACACGCTGCTGCTGGCGCTGAAGTAGCGGATGACGAGAGGGGCGGTACGGATGATCCGTACCGCCCCTCTCGGGCCTGCCAGGTGTCAGAGCACCTTGGACAGGAACGCCTGCGTCCGCTCGTGCTGCGGGTTGGTCAGGACCTCCCGCGGATCGCCGGACTCGACGACCACACCGCCGTCCATGAAGACCAGGCTGTCGCCGACCTCGCGGGCGAAGCCCATCTCATGCGTGACGACGACCATCGTCATGCCGGACTCGGCCAGGTCGCGCATGACGTCCAGGACGTCGCCGACCAGCTCCGGGTCGAGCGCCGAGGTGGGCTCGTCGAAGAGCATCAGCTTTGGGTCCATGGCCAGCGCACGGGCGATCGCCACGCGCTGCTGCTGGCCGCCGGAGAGCTGCGAGGGGTAGTTCCCGGCCTTGTCGGCCAGACCGACCCGGTCGAGGAGCTCGCGCGCCCGCTCCCGGGCCTGGCCCTTCGCGACGCCCTTGACCTGGATCGGCGCCTCGATGACGTTCTCCAGGGCCGTCATGTGCGGGAACAGGTTGAACCGCTGGAACACCATGCCGATGTCCCGGCGCTTCAGCGCGACCTCGCTGTCCTTGAGCTCGTACAGCTTGTCGCCCTTCTGGCGGTAGCCGACCAGCTCGCCGTCGACGTACAGCCGTCCGGCGTTGATCTTCTCCAGGTGGTTGATGCACCGCAGGAAGGTCGACTTGCCGGAACCCGAGGGACCGATGAGGCAGAACACCTCACCCTGCTTGACCTCGAGGTCGATGCCCTTGAGGACCTCTACCGGGCCGAAGGACTTGTGGACGCCCTCGGCCTTGACCATGGCGGTCATGCGGTGCCTCCCGTCGACGCCGAGCGGTTGGACAGGGACAGCAGGTTCGCCTTGATCTTCTGGAACGGCGTGGCCGGCAGCGACCGGCTCGAACCGCGCGCGTAGTAGCGCTCCAGGTAGTACTGGCCGATGCTGAAGACCGAGGTCAGCAGCAGGTACCAGGCGGCGGCGAGGAACAGCATCTCGGCCGGGGCACCGGAGGTCTGGCCGATGTCCTGGGCCGCGCGGAACAGCTCGGGGTACTGGACGACCGAGACCAGCGAGGTCGTCTTCAGCATGTTGATGACCTCGTTGCCCGTCGGCGGCACGATCACGCGCATGGCCTGCGGGATGACGATGCGGCGCAGCGTCTTGACGTGGCTCATGCCGAGCGCGTGCGAGGCCTCCGTCTGGCCCTCGTCGACGGCGAGCAGACCGGCGCGGCAGATCTCCGCCATGTACGCCGCCTCGTTGAGGCCGAGACCCAGGAGCGCCGTCAGGAACGGCGTCATGAAGTCGGACCACTCGTTCTTGTAGAACGGGCCGAGGTTGATGTACTCGAAGACCAGGCCGAGGTTGAACCAGACGATGAGCTGGACCAGGACCGGGGTGCCGCGGAAGAACCAGATGTAGAACCACGCGATGGACGAGGTCACGGGGTTCTTGGACAGGCGCATCACGGCGAGCAGGACGCCGCCGATGATGCCGATCGCCATGGACAGGATCGTCAGGAGCAGGGTCCTGCCGACGCCGTCGAGGATGCGGTCGTCGAAGAAGTAGTCCGGGATCGCACCCCAGTTGATCTTGCCCTGGGAGAACGCGTACACGACGGCAGCCAGCAGGGCGAGCGCCACGACGGCGGAGACGTACCGTCCGTAGTGGCGGACCGGGATGGCCTTGATGGCCTCCGGGCCGGCCGGCGGGGTGTCCGCCGGCCCGTCCTTCTTGTCGATGTCAGTCACAGGTGTTGCCTTTCAGTGCCCGCTGTCCGGCGCGGTCACTTGCCGCCGTTGACGGTGGCTTCCTTCACCGCACCGTCCTCGACGCCCCACTTCTTGATGATCTTCTCGTACTCGCCGTTCTCGATGATCGCGTCGAGGGCGGCCTTGAGGGCGTCCCGCAGCTGGGTGTTGGTCTTGGCGACGGCGATGCCGTACGGGGCGGCCTCGACCTGCTCGCCGACCAGCTGGAAGTCGTTGCCGCCGCCGGAGGTCTTCACGGCGTACGCGGCGACGGGGAAGTCGGACGAACCGGCGGCGGCGCCACCGGCGCGCAGGCGGGTCTGGGCCTGCTGGTCGTTGTCGAAGGCCTCGATGGTGATGGTCTTGCCGCCGGAGCACTTCTTGGCCTCGGCCTTGGCCAGGTCCTCGGAGACCGTGCCGCGCTGCACGACGATCTTCTTGCCGCACAGGTCCGACCAGGTCTTGATGTCGGTGTTCTTGCCCTTCTGGGTGTAGATCGAGACACCGGCCGTGAAGTAGTCGACGAAGTCGACGCCCTCACCGACCTTCTTGCCGGTGTCCGAGTCGATGCCCTCCTGGCGGTCCTTGGTGTCCGTCATGGCCGACATGGCGATGTCGTAGCGCTTGGAACGCAGACCGGTGATGAGGCTGTCGAAGGTGCCGTTCTCGAACTGGAACGTCACGCCGAGCTGCTTGCCCATGGCGGCGGCCAGGTCGGGGTCGATGCCGACCGTCTTGCCGGAGTCGTCCTTGAACTCGACCGGGGCGTACGCGATGTCCGAGCCGACCTTGATGACGCCCTTGTCGCGGATCGCCTGCGGCAGCTTGTCGGCGAGCGGCGCCGCGCTCTTCGAGCCGGAGCTCTCCGAGTTGCTGTCGGTCTGGTCACCGCAACCGGTGAGAATCAGTGCGCCTGCGACCGCGATCGAGCCGACCACTGCCAACCGGGAGCGAGCGGCGGTCGTACGACGGGTGGTGCGTGCGGTCATGGTGGGTTCCTCCGGCGGATGGGTGGAGTTGCCGATGGGGCGGGCGCCTGCCGGTGGACCGGCAGGGGCCTGGAGTTGCTCAGGTCGACGAGAGCACACGCCTTCGAGTGTCGCGACCCTGTGTGATTACGGCATCTTGCCATTCGGACTGGGCCATTCAGGGCGCCCGCCATGTCAAAATCGGATAACGGGTTACCCCCGAACCGCCGCGGGCCGGTCCACCCAGACCGCACCTCTTGCGGGAATCCATCCTTCCGGCCGGAAGATCTTCGGCGTTTCGCGGGATACGGACCGGTGGTGTGCGGGGTACGTGAGGGTCATCGGCCTTTCATAATGTTTGGTGATGATTGTCCGCCCATTTCGGCACGATTCACACCGGTGACGTCCTCACGTCGTGTCCGATTCGTATCCATGGGTGAGGAAGTCTCCCCATGCGTCATGTGATCTTGCACGTATTGGACTCGTCCCGGCGCGGTCCGTCCGGTAAGAAGGTTCTTTACACCCCTCATCCGGGGCTTCAGGGCGCGTGTGCGGCGCGCCCGTCGCGTATGGGCCGTACGTCGTACGTCGTACGTATCAACGAGCAGGGCCATGCGCGTCCCCGCCCACTTCTCACCAGGAGTGGTCCCACCCTCAACCAGAACACCTAAGGGGTCAGACAAAGTGGCAGCGGAGATCGTCAATCCTCGCAGCGGGGGCAATACCGATCAGGACGGCGGGGTCGAGCCCCTCGATTCCTTCGATCCGGCATTCGCCCTGCACCGCGGCGGCAAGATGGCCGTGCAGGCCACCGTGCCGGTCCGCGACAAGGACGACCTGTCCCTGGCGTACACGCCCGGCGTCGCGAAAGTGTGCAGCGCGATCGCCGAGCAGCCGGACCTCGTCAACGACTACACGTGGAAGTCGTCCGTCGTCGCCGTCGTCACCGACGGCACGGCCGTGCTGGGGCTCGGTGACATCGGCCCCGAAGCCTCCCTCCCGGTGATGGAGGGCAAGGCGATCCTGTTCAAGCAGTTCGGCGGGGTCGACGCCGTCCCGATCGCGCTCGCCTGCACCGGCGTCGACGAGATCGTCGAGACCGTGGTGCGCCTCGCGCCGTCCTTCGGCGGGGTGAACCTGGAGGACATCTCGGCGCCCCGGTGCTTCGAGATCGAGCGCAGGCTGCAGGAGCGTCTCGACATCCCGGTCTTCCACGACGACCAGCACGGCACGGCCGTCGTCACGCTGGCCGCCCTGCGCAACGCGGCGCGGCTGACCGGCAAGGGCCTCGCGGACCTGCGGGCCGTCATCTCCGGCGCCGGCGCGGCCGGGGTCGCCATCGCCCGGATGCTGGTCGAGGCCGGCATCGGCGATGTCGCGGTGGCCGACCGCAAGGGCGTCGTGTCGGCCGACCGGACCGACCTGACGGACGTCAAGCGTGAGGTGGCCGGCTTCACCAACAAGGCCGGGCTCACCGGCTCGCTGGAGTCGGCGCTGGCCGGCGCGGACGTCTTCATCGGCGTCTCCGGCGGCACGGTGTCCGAGGAGGCCGTCGCCTCCATGGCGGAGGGCGCGTTCGTCTTCGCCATGGCCAACCCGAACCCCGAGGTGCACCCGGAGGTCGCGCACAAGTACGCGGCCGTCGTCGCCACGGGCCGGTCGGACTTCCCGAACCAGATCAACAACGTGCTGGCCTTCCCGGGCATCTTCGCCGGGGCGCTCCAGGTGCGGGCCTCCCGCATCACCGAGGGCATGAAGATCGCCGCCGCCGAGGCGCTCGCCGGTGTCGTCGGTGACGACCTCGCCGCCGACTACGTGATCCCGTCCCCGTTCGACGAGCGGGTGGCTCCCGCGGTCACCGCGGCCGTCGCCGCCGCCGCGCGCGCCGAGGGCGTCGCGCGCCGCTGACCCGGACGTCGCATGGACGGCCCCGCCCGGCTTCCGGGCGGGGCCGTTCGCTCGTACCGCCGGTGCGTGCCGTCTCGTTGTGCCGCCCGCCGATGCGTGCCGTCTCTTTACCCGGCCGCTCGTCCGTCCGGGTGAGCGGGGAGGGCGGGCCCGGCGTGTCGCGCGGAAGGGGCTCCGCGGGCGCGGAAGGCCCACGGGGTGCTCCGCGGCTTGGCAAGAGGGCGTGTCTCACAACGCCCCACCGTTCCGCCGGCCGGGCGCGGAGCCTATCGTCGAGGTCATGTTCGCCGTCTACGCCGCCCGAATCGACCGCGACCAGCCGCTCTCCGGCCTGGAGTTGGGGGACCGCCCGGCCCCCGAGGCCCGCCCCGGCTGGAGCACCATCGACGTCAGGGCCGCCTCCCTGAACCATCACGACCTCTGGTCCCTGCGAGGTGTGGGCCTCCCCGAGGAGCGGCTGCCGATGATCCTCGGCTGCGACGCCGCGGGCGTCGACGAGGACGGCAACGAGGTCGTCCTGCACTCCGTCATCGGTCAGAGCGGGCACGGGGTCGGCCCCCGCGAGCCCCGGTCCATCCTCACCGAGCGGTACCAGGGCACCTTCGCCGAGCAGGTCGCCGTTCCCACGTGGAACGTCCTGCCCAAGCCCAAGGAGCTCTCCTTCGAGGAGGCCGCCTGCCTGCCCACCGCCTGGCTGACGGCGTACCGGATGCTGTTCACCAACGCCGGTGTACGGCCCGGCGACTCGGTGCTCGTGCAGGGGGCCGGCGGCGGTGTCGCCACGGCCGCCATCGTCCTCGGCAAGGCGGCGGGGCTGCGCGTCTTCGCCACCAGCAGGGACGAGGCCAAGCGCAAGCGCGCCCTGGAGCTGGGCGCCGTGGAGGCCGTGGAGTCGGGGGCCCGGCTGCCGCAGCGCGTGGACGCCGTGATCGAGACCGTGGGCGCGGCCACCTGGTCGCACTCCGTGAAGTCGCTGAAGCCCGGCGGCACGCTGGTCATCTCCGGTGCCACCAGCGGCGACCGGCCCTCGCACGCCGAACTCACCCGGATCTTCTTCCTGGAGCTGAAGGTCGTCGGCTCCACCATGGGCACGAAGGACGAGTTGGAGGACCTGCTGTCCTTCTGCGCCGCGACCGGGGTGCGTCCGGTGATCGACGAGGTGCTTCCGATGGACCGCGCCCGCGAGGGCTTCGAGCGGATGGCGTCCGGCGAGCAGTTCGGGAAGATCGTGCTCACCAACTGAACCTCACCAACTGAACCTCACCAACTGAACCTCACCAACTGAGCCTGGGTGCCATGCCGTTCGCGTTCCCGGGCCTCAGGCATGACGCATGTCAACTGGGGTTGACATGCCGAGGCTTGTCAACCAATATTGACAGCATGACCGAGGCAACGGATCTCGCCGAGCGGGCGGGAGATCGCGATCCACGCGTGGGCCTGCGGGCCGTCGCGGCACTGCGCCGGCTGCTGGAACAGCTGGAGGCGGTGCAGGTGCGCAGCGCGCGCAACCAAGGGTGGTCGTGGCAGGAGATCGCCGCGGAACTCGGGGTCAGCAGGCAGGCCGTGCACAAGAAATACGGGAGGCGTTGATGTTCGAGCGGTTCACGAAGGACGCCCGCGCGGTGGTGGCGGGCGCGGTGGAGCACGCCGAGCGGGACAAGGCGCCGGCCGTCGGGGCCGAGCATCTGCTCCTCGCCCTGCTCGACCGGGAGGGCGGCCGGGCGTCGTTCGCCCTGGCGGCACTCGGCGGTGTGGAGTGGGTCGACTCCGTACGCCGGGCGCTCGGCGACGCCCGGCGGCGGGGCGGGCTCTCGCAGGCCGAGACCGAGGCGCTCGCCGGACTGGGCATCGACGTCACGGAGATCGTCGCCCGGGTCGAGGAGGCGCACGGCGTCGGCGCGCTCGCCGGGGACCGCCGGAGCGGCACCGGGTGGTCAGGGCACCGCCCGTTCAGCAAGGACGCCAAGGACGTGCTGACGCGGTCGCTGCGCATGGCCGTCGCCCGCCGGGACCGTCACATCGGCGACGAGCATCTGCTGCTCGCCCTGACCAGCCGCCCCGGCGTGCCCGCCGAGGCCCTCGCCGACCACGGCGTCACCCACGAGTCCGTCACCCGGGTCCTGTACGGCGGCCCGGAGACCAAGGCCGGCTGAGAGGCCACCGCCGGCCGGGGCACGCCCGAGGCCGGGTCTCCCTCAGGACCTGGGCGCCCGCAGCACGGCCCCGATGTGGGCCGCCGCCGTCGACAAGTGGCGGCGGACGTCCCGGAACTGGTCCGGTGTCACACCGTGGTCGCGGGCCGCGTCGCGGATGTCGTCGCGGAACCGGTCGAGCAGGCGGTCCAGATCGCGGACCGGGTCACCGGTGCCGGCCTCATGGGACCAGGAGGGCTCGTAGCCGGCCGGGAAGTCCTCCGGGGTCTCGGAGAACTCCGGGGGGCGGGTGTACTCGGCGGCGGGGGAGTCCCCGGCCGGATCGGCACCGGGGGAGGACGCGCCCTTCGAGGCGGAACCCTGGGACGAGGCGCCCTGGCGGCCGAAACCGAAGTCCCGGCCGAGCCCCTTGCCGTAGTCCTTGCCGAAGTCGCCGAACTCCTTGGCCAGTTCCGTCAGGCCCTCGCGCAGCCCCGTCGGCCAGTCGCCGCGCGCGAAGTGGTCCTGCACCTGCTCCTGGACCTTGCGGGCGATGCGCTGGACCTCCTCCTGCGCCTGGGCCCGGGCGCGGTCCTGCGCCTCCTTGGCCTGGCGCCGGGCGCGCTGGGCCTCCTCGCGGGCGCGACGGCTTTCGTCCTTGGCGCGGCGGGCCTGCTCCTTCCACTCCTGCTTGGCCCGGCGCATCTCCTCCTTGGCGGCCCGCCACGCCTCCTTGTCGCCGACGTCCCCATGGTCGCCGTAGGAGGTCTCCGACCGGGAGCCGCCCTTGCGGGCCTCGGACGCGGCGGCCCGCATCTCGCGCCGCAGATCCCCGGCCGCGCCGCGCACATCGGCCTGCATCTCGGCGGCCAGCTCGGCGACCGACTCCCGGATCTCCAGCTCCAGGTCGGCCAGTTCACCGCTGCGGTCGGCCAGTTCGGCGCGACCGGCGTCCGTGATCGCGTATACCTTGCGGCCGCCCTCGGTGGTGTGGGTGACCAGGCCCTCGGCCTCCAGCTTCGCCAGACGGGGGTAGACGGTGCCGGCGGACGGCGCGTACAGCCCCTGGAAGCGCTCCTCCAGGAGGCGGATCACCTCGTAGCCGTGGCGGGGCGCCTCGTCCAGCAGCTTCAGCAGATACAGGCGGAGACGGCCGTGGGCGAAGACGGGGGGCATGTCAGAGCACCTTCTTGTCGGTCGGGCCGTCGGCCGGGCGGGGTGTGGGGGCGCCGGACGGGTCGTCGCCCTGGCCGGAGAGGGAATTGTCCCCCGCCGCGTCCGCCGGACCGTCCACCGGGCCCGGTGCCGCACCCGGAGTGGGGCCCGGCTCCTTGCCGGTGTGCCCCTCCCACGGCTCCTCGTCGCGTGGCGGGCGGCGCAGCAGGGCGATCGAGCCGGAGACCGTCGTCGCCCGGAGCTTGCCGGTGCCGGCGCCCAGCCGTCCGGTGATCTTGTGGGCGCCCCACTGGCCGTGCACCCGCAGGTCGTCGAAGGCGTTGGAGATGGTGCCGCTCGCGGTGTTGGCCTCGATGTCCGCGTCCGCCGGGGCGGGCAGCCGTATCGCGATCTCGCCGGAGACGCTGGTGAGCCGGACGTCCGTCGGGCCCTCCGGGTCGAGGTCGACGATCATGGACCCGCTGACCGAGTCCGCCTTCACCGAGGAGCCGGCCCCCTCGACGACCGTCAGATCGCCGGAGACCGAGTTGAAGCGCAGGTCGCCGGTGACGGCCTGTGCCTCCAGGTTCCCCGAGACGGTGTCCGCGCGGACCGGGCCGGACAGGCCGACGAGTGTCGTGTCGCCGGTGACGCCCTTGATCACGGACGGCCCCCGCAGCCCGGAGACGAACGCGCTCGCGCCGACCACGCCCACCTCGACCCGGGTGCCGGCCGGTACCGCCAGGGAGACCACCGCGCTGCGGCGCCAGCCCTTGCGGTCCAGCCACTTGAGGAACCCCTTCCAGGGCAGGTCGTCGTAGGCGACGGTCAGGGTGCCGTGCCGCTGGGTCACCACCAGGGGCGGGCCCTCCAGCTCGGAGACCTCCAGGCGGGCGGAACCCTCCTCGGTGCCCACGACGTTCACCGTGCCGTTGACGACGCGGACGTGCAGGTCGCGCACCGGCTCCTCGAAAGTGAGTTTCCTGGGCTCCGTGACGGACCACTCGGGCATGGTGCGGACCTCCTGGCTGACCGGGTGCGGCTCGCGGGCCGGACCTGAACACGACACGCCATATCGCGTCTTCCGTAAAACACGATATATCGCGGGCAGGGAAAGTCAAGGCACTCGTTCTGGTGATCACAAATCCCGCTGACCGGACAATCCGGCCTAGCGTGGGAGGCATGTCGACGGAACAGTCCCGGTCCGCCCGTGAGGCCCAGCCGGCCCCGGGCGCCCTGCTCCTGTGCCGGGCGGAACCCGATGCCGTCGCGCCCGTGGCCCGGCTGCTGCGCGAGGACATGCTGATCGCCCCCGCCGGCGAGGGGTGGAGCGTCCTCGTCCCCGAGGGCAGGCCCTGGCAGGACGGCGGTGAGCCCGTCGACCGCGTCCTCTCCGGATGGGCGCTCGCCCTGGCCGTCGGCGCCCCCTGGCCCGCGCTCGCCCTGTGGTGGGACACCGAACGCGCCGGGTTCTCCCTCGCCTCGGGCTTCCGCCGCCCGGTCGGCTACGAATGGCTCGCCAACGGCACCCCGGCGGGAGTGGACGAGGCCATGCACACCTTCGCCGGGCGGCTCGGCCTCGACCCCGTGCTCGACGTGCAGTCCCTCGACGACCTGACCCGCCCCGACCCTGCCTCCGACGCCCGCTCCCGGCTGCGCGGCCTGCTCGCCGTCCTCCAGCGCGCGGGCGTGGACCTGCCCGGCGGTCTCGCGCCGGGCGACAGCGCCGAACTGATGTGCGCCACCGCGCGCGCCTGGCCGCACACGCGCCCCGCACAGGACGCGAACCGGTCCGAGGGCGACGGCGCGGACCGGCACGGGACACAGGAGGACCGTCCCGGCCCCTGGCCGTGGACCGCCGGGCCGTGGGGCCGCGTGCTCTCCCTGGCCCAGATCGCGGCCGGTCTGCCCCTCACCGCCTGGGGCGTGCACCGCCGCAGCGGCGGCTGGACGGCCGCGGGCGCGCTCCTGCTGGCCCATGGCGCGCTCGGTCTCGCCTGGGCGCCGGTCAGGCCGCTGGACTGACGCCCGAGGGCGGCGTCCTCAGATGTCGTCGTCCTCGTCGTCCAGCCGGGCCAGCCACGTCGCCAGCCGCTCCACCGGTACCTCGAAGTCGGGGTTCAGATCGACGAAGGTGCGCAGCTGCTCGGCCAGCCACTCGAAGGTGATCTCCTCCTCGCCGCGCCGCTTCTCCAGCTCTTCGATGCCTCGGTCGGTGAAGTACATGCAGTGAGGATATGTCCTGGCCGCCATGGCTGCGTCCCGGGCCGGAGCCGCCCCCGCGGGCTCCGTGACCCTGCCCCCCTCCCGGCAGTTCTCGGGACGGCGCGCGGTAGACCCACCCCACGGAGGCGGAACGACATGAGTACCCACTTCGACCCGGTCCCCCTCGTCGGCACGGGAGTTGAACCTGCCGCGGACATCGAGTTCTGGCTGGCCTCCCCGCCGGTCCGCGCCCTGGTCGAGGCGTTCGCCCGCACCGAACAGGACCACGAGCTGGCCCGCGACCTCGCGGCCGGGAAGGGCGACGCGGCGGAGCGGCTGGCCCGCCTCGACGTGTTCACCCTGCGCTGGGACACCCGGCGGGGCAGGGAACGCAACCTCGCCGACGAACTGCCCGTGCGGCCCGAGCAGCAGCGGCTCGTGCGGGCCGCGGCCGAGGCGCTCGGCCTGTGCGGCGGCACCCGCCTGCGCTACGGCCACTACGAGCACGTCCTGGTGCTGGGCGGACTCATCCGGGCCTGCCTGGCCCGCACGGCGTACGCCGCCCACCTGATCCGCACCGGGCGGGTGACGACCGGCTCCGTCACCGCGCTCGGCGGCCACCGCCCCTTCGTGGGCGACGAGTTCGAGCTCGCGGCGCTCGCCGGGGCACCCGAGCTCGGCGAGGAGTACGAGGCGCTCGACTTCGGCACGCGCCGCGCGTTCAACCTGCAGACACCGGAGTCCGTGGCGGGCGAGGAGTCCGAACTGCCCGGCGGCACCTGGGCCGTCCGCACCTACCGCACACCCGGCAGGCTGCCCGTCCGGGTGGTCGCCGCCCCGTCGAGCGCGCCGGAGCGCCGCCGCGCGGACACCGCGGACAGCTACGCCTTCTTCGCCGAACGGATCGCCGAACTGGAGCCGGGGGAGCGGCTGCTGCTGGTGACGACCGCGCTCCACGTCCCCGCCCAGCACGCCACCGCCGTACGGATGCTCCAGCTGCCCTTCGCCGTGGAGGTGGACACCGTCGGCATCGAACCGTCACCGGCGCCGGAGCCCGCCCGGCGCCCGTCCGGCGCGACCGCGTACCTGCTGGAGATCCGGTCGACCGTCCGGGCCCTGGCCCAGCTCCTGGCCGCCCTCAGCTGAGAACGCCGGAAGGCCCGGCGCCGAGTCGAGGGGACTCGGAGCCGGGCCTTCCGTACGCGGGATCAGGCCTCGAAGACCTCACGCACCAGCTGCTCCTGCTCGGCCTGGTGCCGCTTGGCGGAACCGACGGCCGGGGACGAGGAGTGCGGACGCGAGATCCGGCGCAGGCGCTCGCCGTGCGGGACGTCGGCGCCGACCGCGAGGTCCAGGTGGTCGATCAGGTTGAGCGCGATGAACGGCCACGCACCCTGGTTCGCCGGCTCCTCCTGGGCCCACAGGTACTTCTCGGCGTTCGGGTACTTCTTGATCTCCGCCTGGAGCTCGGTACCCGGCAGCGGGTACAGGCGCTCGATGCGGATGATCGCCGTGTCCGTGACGCCGCGCTTCTTCCGCTCCGCCTCCAGGTCGTAGTAGACCTTGCCGGCGCAGAAGACGACCTTATTCACGGCGGCCGGGTCGACCGACGCGTCACCGATGACCGGCTGGAACTGGCCGGAGGTGAACTCCTCCGCCTTCGCCGCCGCGGCCTTCAGACGCAGCATCGACTTCGGCGTGAAGACGACCAGCGGCTTGTGGTGCGGGTTGTGCACCTGCCACCGCAGGAGGTGGAAGTAGTTCGACGGCGACGTCGGCATCGCGACCGTCATGTTGTTCTGCGCGCACATCTGGAGGAAGCGCTCCGGGCGGGCCGAGGAGTGGTCCGGGCCCTGGCCCTCGTAGCCGTGCGGCAGGAGCAGGACGACGCCGGAGGTCTGGGCCCACTTCTGCTCGGCCGAGGAGATGAACTCGTCCACGACCGTCTGGGCGCCGTTGACGAAGTCGCCGAACTGCGCCTCCCACATCACGAGCGCCTCGGGGCGGGCCAGTGAGTAGCCGTACTCGAAGCCCATGGCCGCGTATTCGGACAGCAGCGAGTTGTAGACGTTCAGGCGCGCCTGGTCCTCGGAGAGGTACTGCAGCGGCGTGTACTCCTCGCCCGTCTCACGGTCGATGATCACCGCGTGACGCTGGCCGAAGGTGCCGCGCTGCGAGTCCTGGCCGGCGAGCCGGACCGGGACGCCCTCCAGCAGCAGGGAGCCGACCGCGAGGGTCTCGCCCATGCCCCAGTCGATCGTGCCGTCCTCGACCATCGACGCCCGGCGCTGCAGCTGCGGCAGCAGACGCGGGTGGACGGTGATGTGGTCGGGGATGTTGACCTGGGACTCGGCGATCCGCTTGACGACCTCCGCGGAGACCGCGGTGTTCACGGCGACCGGGAACTCGGCCTGCGGGTCCGAGGGCGCGGCCGTCGACGGCTGCGAGGTGGCCTCGCGGACCTCCGTGAAGACCTTCTCCAGCTGCCCCTGGTAGTCCTGCAGTGCCTGCTCGGCCTCTTCCAGGGTGATGTCGCCGCGACCGATCAGGGACTCGGTGTAGAGCTTGCGCACCGAGCGCTTCTTGTCGATCAGGTCGTACATCAGCGGCTGGGTGAAGGCCGGGTTGTCCGACTCGTTGTGACCGCGGCGGCGGTAGCAGATGAGGTCGATCACGACGTCCTTGTTGAACGCCTGACGGAACTCGAAGGCGAGCCGCGCGACGCGGACGACGGCCTCGGGGTCGTCGCCGTTCACGTGGAAGATCGGGGCCTCGATCATGCGGGCCACGTCCGTCGCGTACATGGAGGAGCGCGAGGACTCGGGGGCCGCGGTGAAGCCGACCTGGTTGTTGATCACCACGTGCACGGTGCCGCCGGTGCGGTAGCCGCGCAGCTGCGACATGTTCAGGGTCTCGGCCACGACACCCTGGCCCGCGAAGGCCGCGTCGCCGTGCAGGGCGATCGGCAGGACGGTGAAGTCCGTGCCGCCCTTGTTGATGATGTCCTGCTTGGCGCGGGCGACGCCCTCCAGGACCGGGTCGACCGCCTCCAGGTGGGAGGGGTTGGCGGTGAGCGAGACCTTGATCTGCTCGCCGTCCAGGCCGGTGAAGGTGCCCTCGGCGCCCAGGTGGTACTTCACGTCGCCGGAGCCGTGCATCGACTTCGGGTCGAGGTTGCCCTCGAACTCACGGAAGATCTGCGCGTACGACTTGCCGACGATGTTGGCCAGGACGTTCAGCCGGCCGCGGTGGGCCATGCCGATGACGACCTCGTCCAGGCGGGACTCGGCCGCCGAGTCGATGACCGCGTCCAGCAGCGGGATGACGGACTCGCCGCCCTCCAGGGAGAAGCGCTTCTGGCCGACGTACTTGGTCTGCAGGAAGGTCTCGAAGGCCTCCGCCGCGTTCAGCCGGCGCAGGATGCGCAGCTGCTCCTCGCGCTCCGGCTTGGTGTGCGGGCGCTCGATGCGGTCCTGGATCCACTTGCGCTGCTTGGGGTCCTGGATGTGCATGAACTCGATGCCGGTGGTGCGGCAGTACGAGTCGCGGAGCACGCCGAGGATGTCGCGCAGCTTCATCAGGGACTTGCCGGAGAAGCCGCCGACGGCGAACTCGCGCTCCAGGTCCCACAGGGTGAGGCCGTGCTCGGTGATGTCCAGGTCGGGGTGCTTGCGCTGGCGGTACTCCAGCGGGTCGGTGTCGGCCATGACGTGGCCGCGGACCCGGTAGGAGTGGATCAGCTCGAAGACCCGGGCGGCCTTGGTGACGTCGTCGTCGTGGCTGGCGTCGATGTCCTTGAGCCAGCGGACCGGCTCGTAGGGGATGCGCAGGGCCTCGAAGATGTCGTCGTAGAAGCCGTTCTCGCCGAGCAGCAGGTTCGCGACCTGGCGCAGGAACTCGCCGGAGGCGGCGCCCTGGATGACCCGGTGGTCGTAGGTCGACGTGAGCGTCATGACCTTGGAGATGCCGAGCTTGTTCAGGGTGTCCTGGGAGGTGCCCTGGAACTCCGCCGGGTAGTCCATGGAGCCGACGCCCATGATCACCGACTGGCCGGGCATCAGACGCGGCACGGAGTGCACGGTGCCGAGGCCGCCGGGGTTGGTCAGGGAGACCGTGACACCGGTGAAGTCGTCCATCGTCAGCTTGTTGTCGCGGGCGCGACGGACGATGTCCTCGTAGGCCTGCCAGAACTCGAAGAAGTTCAGCGTCTCGGCCTTCTTGATCGCCGCGACGACGAGCTGGCGGTCGCCGTTGGGCTTGACCAGGTCGATGGCGAGACCGAGGTTGATGTGCTCCGGCTTGACCAGGGTGGGCTTGCCGTCCTTCTCCGCGAAGGAGTAGTTCATCGACGGCATGGCCTTGATGGCCTGCACCATCGCGTAGCCGATCAGGTGCGTGAAGGAGATCTTCCCGCCCCGGGCCCGCTTGAGGTGGTTGTTGATGACGATGCGGTTGTCGAACAGCAGCTTCACCGGGACCGCGCGGACCGAGGTGGCGGTCGGCAGCTCCAGCGAGGCGTTCATGTTCTTCGCGACGGCGGCGGAGGGGCCGCGCAGCGTGACGAACTCGGGGCCGTCCGCGGAGGCGGCGGCGGGCTCGGCCTTCTTCGGCTGGGCCGGCTTGGTGGCCGGAGCGGGCTTCGCCGCCGGAGCCGCCGGAGCGGCGGGCGCGGCAGGCGCGGCGGCCTTGGCCGGAGCCGGCTTCGAGGCCGGGGCGGGAGCCGGGACCGGCGCGGCGGCGGGAGCGGTGGTCTCCGCGGCCCCCGCGGCCGCGGTACCCGCCGCAGCCGGGGCGGCGGCAGCCCCCGGCTTGTAGTCGGCGAAGAAGTCCCACCAGGCGCGGTCTACCGAATTCGGGTCCTGGAGGTACTGCTGATAGATCTCGTCGACGAGCCACTCGTTGGCTCCGAACGCGGCAGCGGGGTTCTTGCCCGCTTGGTCCGCGTCGGTCGAGATGCTCGATGCGTTACTGGGGGACTGTGGCGACACGGCGAGAACCGCCCTCTTCCGCTTCACAAGGTGATGGACAGCGGGAATCAAGGCTACGCCTCCCCGAGCGGGAAGGTCAGGCCGGGCATGGTCATCGTCGTGTAAGTCACATCGCGAAGCGTGTTTCGGGCTCAGAATTGGCGGGAAACAAGCGTGGTTCCGCTTCAGCGGCCCGCAAATGGGATGGCGCGGCCGCGAGCTGACGCTGCGACGGCGCAGGTCTGTACCTGATCACACGGCCTGTCAGGCACGACGCGTGTGGATCTTGGCGCTCCGCTTCGAACTTTACGTCAACTTTGTACGGACGGCTGCCCTGGAAGTGTGACAAGAATCCGGCAACCCCGATCCGATTCCGCCACGCCGATCCGGCCGCCGTGCAGATCCACCGCCCAGCGCGCGATCGCGAGCCCCAGACCCGTGCCGCCGTCGCTGCCCGGCCCGTGCGGCCGGCTCACCGCGCCCCGGTTGAAGCGCTCGAAGACCCGGTGCCAGTCCGAGCGCGGGATGCCCGGCCCCTCGTCCAGGACCTCCAGCTCCAGCGACTCCGGGTGCGGCCCGCGGCGCGCCTTGACCGTGACCCGGCCGTGCGGCGGGCTGTGCTTGATCGCGTTGTCGATCAGGTTGGCGACGACCTGGTGGATGCGCTCGGGGTCGGCGTGCGCGGTCAGCTCCGGCGGCGACACGTCGAGGTGCAGATGCACGTCGGTACGGGTGTGGCTGCCGGAGCCCGAGGTCATGCCCGCGCGCGCGGAGGCGACCATGTTGGCCTCCTTCAGCACCCCGGACAGATACGGCCACACCTCGAAGCGGCGCATCCGCAGCGGGACGACGCCGTTGTCCAGGCGGGACAGGTCGAGCAGCGTCTCCACGAGCCGGCCCAGGCGCTCGGTCTGCTTCAGTGCCGTGCGCATCGTCTCCGGGTCCGCCTCGGCGATGCCGTCGACCACGTTCTCCAGGACCGCGCGCAGGCCCGCGATCGGGGTGCGCAACTCGTGCGAGACGTTCGCGACCAGCTCCTTGCGCTGCTGGTCCTGGGCCTCCAGCTCGTCGGCCATGAGGTTGATCGTCCCGGCCAGGTCGCCCAGCTCGTCACGGCGGCTCTCACTGACCCGGCGCGTGTAGTCGCCCTGGGAGATCGACCGGGCCACCGTGTTCATCTCGTCCAGCGGATCGGTGAGCGAGTGCGCCACGAACTGCGTGATGAGCAGGGTGGCGATCATCGAGAAGACCGTGATGAAGCGCAGCTCCGTCTGGGTGCGCACCGCGATCATCGACAGTCCGGTGGTGATCAGGACCGCGATGACGACGAGCGCGCCCAGCTTGGTCTTGATCGAGAACGGACGAACGCCGCCCCAGGGCTCCCCGGGGCCTCTCCGCGCGGCCGGACCGTCGCTCATGGCGTCGGCGTCTCCAGGGCGTAGCCCACGCCGTGCACCGTGCGGATGCGCTCGGCCCCGATCTTCCGCCGCAGCGCCTTGATGTGGCTGTCGACGGTCCGGGTGCCGGAGGCGTCCGCCCAGTCCCAGACCTCGGCGAGCAGCTGCTCGCGCGAGAGGACCGCGCGCGGGGTGTTCGCCAGGCACACCAGCAGATCGAACTCGGTCGGCGTGAGGTGCACGTCCTCGCTGCGCACCCGCACGCGCCGCTGCGCGTGGTCGATCTCCAGCTCGCCGAGGCGCAGGATGCCCGAGCGCGGCGTGGTGGCCGCGAGGGCGGCGCGCTCGACGCGGCGCAACAGCACGTGCACACGGGCCGCCAGCTCCCGCATGGAGAACGGCTTGGTCATGTAGTCGTCGGCGCCGACACCGAGCCCGACCAGCATGTCGGTCTCGTCGTCGCGCGCGGTCAGCATCATCACCGGCACCGGCCGCTGGGCCTGCACCCGGCGGCAGACCTCCAGACCGTCGAAGCCCGGCAGCATGATGTCGAGGATCAGCAGGTCGGGCTGCCAGGCCTCGGCCGTGTCGACGGCCGCCGGGCCGTCTCCCGCGGTCTGCACGAGGAATCCCTCGGCGCGCAGACGGGCCGCGATGGCGTCCACGATGGTCGGATCGTCCTCGACCACCAGGACCCGGCGCTGTGCGCCGGGGGTCGCCGCCGTGCCGTTGTGGGAGGTGTGTGTCTGCTCCATCGCCCGCCCCAAAGTTGCTTTCCGGAATCCGTGGGGTGATCCCGCTTACTGGCTGTGCCTGCGCATGCTTGCGATTGACGCTTGAATGATCCGCGTCAGGAAAGCAGAGTACGGGGAGTCACCGTGCCAGGGCTATCCAGGTCGGACGGCGAGGTGCACGACGTCCGGAACGCCCCGGGCAACGGGGATCTCTTCGGTACGCACCTGCTGGAATCCGGCATTGCGCAAGGTTTCTTCGAATTCCGGAGAGGGCTGCGCGGACCATACGGCCAGTACCCCGCCCGGTGTCAACGCCCTTGCGCACGCGGCCAGTCCGCCTGGCGAATACAGGCCTTCGTTGTCCTCGGTGACGGTCCAGCCGGGCCCGTTGTCGATGTCGAGGCAGAGCGCGTCGTACGTGGCGGATGTCTCATACACATGAGTGACGAGGTCGGTCTCCAGGATCGACGTCCGCGGGTCCGCGAGCGCCGCCGCCGAGAGACCGGAGAGCGGCCCGCCGAGATGCCAGTCGATGATCGCGCGCTCGCGCTCCGCGACGGTGATCCTCCCTGGCCGGGGGTCGGCCGCCGCGTGTGCGAGCGAGAACCCGACGCCGAGCCCGCCGATCAGGATGTGCGGCCGTGAACGGTCGCCCAGCGCGTCCAGCGCGGCGTCGACCAGCAGCCGCTCCGAGCGGCCGTCGGACGTGTCCATCAGGAAGCAGCCGTTGGCGATGATCTGGAGCAGATCACCGTGCCGCCGCAGCACCACCTCCCCGTGGGGGCCTTCGCGACGGTCCAGGACTACAGGGGTGTCGTACGAAGTGGGCATCGGCCCATCCTGCCAGTCCGGCGGCGGCCGGGGGCTGCCGGAATAGCCGTGGCAGTTCTGCGGCTCCCTTGCACACCGGGCGGTTCCGGCACCCCGGGTTCCCGGCCGATCGCTGTCAGCGAACGCGTCGGCGGGCCGGGAACAATCAAGGGCCGTCAAGCATTGAGTCGGCGTAACTCAACTTGACTGCCTAAGGGGAGATCATGGCTTCGACGTCCACATCGCTCACCCTGCCCGTGCTGCCGCTCGACGACGAGGTCGTGCTGCCCGGGATGGTGGTCCCCCTGGACTTGAACGACGCCGACGTGCGCGCCGCCGTGGAGGCCGCCCAGGCCGCCGCGCGGTCCACGCCCGGCAAGCCCCGGGTGCTGCTCGTGCCGCGTATCGACGGCACCTACGCGAGCACCGGGGTGCTCGGCACCGTGGAGCAGGTCGGCCGGCTGGCCGACGGTGACCCCGGTGCCCTGATCCGCGGCCGCGGCCGGGTGCGCATCGGTGCCGGCACCACCGGGCCGGGTGCGGCGCTGTGGGTCGAGGGCACGCCGGTCGACCAGAGCGTGCCCGAGCCGCTGCCCGGACAGGTGGCGGAGCTGGTGAAGGAGTACAAGGCCCTCGCCACCGCCTGGCTGCGCAAGCGCGGCGCCTGGCAGGTCGTGGACCGGGTGCAGGCCATCGACGACGTCTCGCAGCTCGCCGACAACTCCGGGTACTCGCCCTTCCTGACCACCGAGCAGAAGGTCGAGCTGCTGGAGACCGCCGACCCGGTGGCCCGGCTGAAGCTCGCCACGCAGCAGCTGCGCGACCACCTCGCCGAGCAGGACGTGGCCGAGACCATCGCCAAGGACGTCCAGGAGGGCGTCGACAAGCAGCAGCGCGAGTTCCTGCTCCGCCGCCAGCTGGAGGCCGTCCGCAAGGAGCTGCGCGAGCTGAACGGCGAGCAGGACGGCGAGGAGTCCGACGACTACCGCGCCCGCGTCGAGGCGGCCGACCTGCCGGAGAAGGTCCGCGAGGCCGCCCTCAAGGAGGTCGACAAGCTGGAGCGGTCCTCCGACCAGTCGCCCGAGGGCTCCTGGATCCGCACCTGGCTGGACACCGTCCTGGAGCTGCCGTGGAACGAGCGCACCGAGGACGCCTACGACATCCAGGGCGCGAAGGACGTGCTGGACGCCGAGCACGCCGGTCTGGACGACGTGAAGGAGCGGATCACCGAGTACCTGGCGGTCCGCAAGCGGCGCGGTGAGCGCGGGCTCGGTGTTGTCGGCGGACGGCGCGGCGGTGCCGTGCTGGCCCTCGTCGGCCCGCCCGGCGTCGGCAAGACCTCGCTGGGCGAGTCCGTCGCCCACGCGATGGGCCGCAAGTTCGTGCGCGTCGCCCTCGGCGGTGTGCGCGACGAGGCCGAGATCCGCGGTCACCGCCGTACGTACGTCGGGGCGCTGCCCGGACGGATCGTGCGGGCGATCAAAGAGGCCGGGTCGATGAACCCGGTGGTCCTGCTCGACGAGATCGACAAGGTGGGCTCCGACTTCCGCGGGGACCCCGCGGCGGCCCTCCTGGAGGTCCTGGACCCGGCGCAGAACCACACCTTCCGGGACCACTACCTGGAGGTCGAGCTCGACCTGTCCGACGTGGTGTTCCTGGCCACGGCCAACGTCCTGGAGGCCATCCCGGAGGCCCTGCTCGACCGTATGGAGCTGGTCCGCCTCGACGGCTACACCGAGGACGAGAAGGTCGTCATCGCCCGCGACCACCTGCTCCCGCGCCAGCTGGAGCGGGCGGGACTGAACGCGGACGAGGTCACCCTCGACGAGGGCGCGCTGCGCAAGCTCGCCGGCGAGTACACGCGTGAGGCGGGCGTGCGCACCCTGGAGCGGTCCATCGCGCGGCTGCTGCGCAAGGTGGCGGCCCAGCACGAACTGGGCGAGCGGGAGCTGCCGTTCACCGTCACCGAGGGCGAGCTGCGCGGGCTGATCGGCCGGCCGCACCACGTGCCCGAGTCGGCGCAGGACCCGGCCGAGCGCCGTACGGCGGTGCCGGGCGTGGCGACCGGACTCGCGGTGACCGGCGCGGGCGGTGACGTCCTGTTCGTCGAGGCGTCGCTGGCCGACCCGGAGACGGGCGCGGCGGGTCTGACGCTGACCGGCCAGCTGGGTGACGTGATGAAGGAGAGCGCCCAGATCGCGCTGAGCTTCCTGCGCAGCCACGGCGCCGAGCTGGAGCTGCCCGTCGCCGACCTGAAGGACCGGGGCGTGCACATCCACTTCCCGGCGGGCGCGGTGCCGAAGGACGGCCCGAGCGCGGGCATCACGATGACGACGGCGCTGGCCTCGCTGCTGTCCGGGCGGCTGGTCCGCACGGACGTGGCGATGACCGGTGAGGTCTCGCTGACCGGCCGGGTGCTGCCCATCGGCGGGGTGAAGCAGAAGCTCCTCGCCGCGCACCGCGCGGGGGTCACGACCGTGATCATCCCCAAGCGGAACGAGCCCGACCTGGACGACGTCCCGGCCGAGGTGCTGGACAAGCTCGACGTCCACGCCGTGACCGACGTCCGCCAGGTCCTGGAACTGGCCCTGTCGCCGGCCACCAGCGACGCGGCCCGGGAGGTTCCGGCGGCGGCGTGACGGACGCCGCCGGACAGGGTGGGGCCCGGGTCCCCGGAAGGGGGCCCGGGCCTTCGCCGTGCGGGGGAGGTCAGCCGTTGGCCAGGGCCACGACCCGGTCGAGCGCGCCGTTGAACCGGTCGTGGTCGCCCACGGTCGGGCCGGTCGACGTGTACTGCCACATCGTGTGGTAGCTCCAGCCGGCGGGCAGTTCGCCGACGGCCGTCGCGTACCGGGCGATCCACAGCGGGTTGGCCGTGGCGAAGGCGCTGGAGTTGCCGGTGCACTGCTTCCACCAGCTCGTCGCCGTGTAGATGACGGCGTCGCGGCCGGTGCGGGCCTTGTAGCGGTTCGCGAAGTCGCGGATCCATGTGACCATCGCGCTCGCGGACTTGCCGTAGCAGGCGTCGCCGTACGGGTTCCACTCGATGTCGAGGACACCGGGCAGGGTGCGGCCGTCGCGGGACCAGCCGCCGCCGTGGTCGACGAAGTAGTCCGCCTGGGTTGCTCCATTGGTGGTGTCCGGCGTCGCGAAGTGGTACGCGCCGCGGATCATGCCCACGTTGTATGAGCCGTTGTACTGCTGGGCGAAGTAGGGGTTGGTGTAGTACGTCCCCTCGGTGGCCTTGACGTAGGCCCACTTGACGCCGCTGGACCAGAGGGTGGACCAGGCGACGTTGCCCTGGTGGCTGGAGACGTCCACGCCCTCCGTCTGGGCGGCCAGGGTGCCGGCGGGAGAGCCGTCGGTGCCGTCGTGGGCGGCGACGCCGACGCCCATGTACGCGGAGCCGCGTGGCGGGGTGGCGTCGTCCCGCGCGGACGACGGCTGGGCGGCCAGGACGAGCAGGGCCAGGGCGAGGACGAGGGTGAGCAGGAGTCCGGTCGGATGGGGGCTGTGGGGGTGGCGCTGTTCGGGTCTGTGCACGGGCATAGCGTGCCTCCGAAGGCTCGGTGACGCATGGTGGGGAACGCGCACGGGTGTGGCGTGAGCATGTCAGTGTCATGCTCCGCCGTACGACGCTAGGCAGCGGACCGGGCTGGTGGAAGAGGGCCTGGCGGCTGCCGTTGGTCTAAGCCTGCGAAATACTGAAGGAGCTGCGGCGATGACGCCGGTTGGCGGAAACTTTCAGGGCCGGGAAAACGAGGCAGGGGCTGACGTGCACGAAGACGGCAACGGCGACGCGACGGCGCCCGGACCCGGGGCTGCCCGCGGTGGTATGGACCAGCCCGAGTTCCTGGACCTGGAACGCGAGTTGACGGTTCTCTTCCGGCGGGCCCGCGCCAAGCAGGGCGAGATGGCCCGCGAGGTCCACCCGGACCTGGAGTCGGCGGCGTACGGACTGCTGGTCCGGCTGGACGAGTCCGGGCAACTGCGCGCCACCGAACTCGCCGCGTTCATCGGCGTCGGCAAGGCCACCATGTCGCGCCAGCTGCGCGCCCTGGAGGACCTGGGACTCGTCGCCCGCGAACCGGACCCGGCGGACGGCCGGGCCTGGCTGGTGCACCTCACCGAGGAGGGCCGCCGCCGCGTCGCCAAGGTCCGCGAGGCCCGCCGGGCACGCTACGTCGCCCAGCTCTCCCACTGGCAACGCGAGGAGGTGGCCGAACTGGCCCGCCTCCTGAACCAGCTGAACCGAGGCATGGACTAGGGCGCGCCCTGCCCGTCCGGCCGGCATCACGGCTTGGTGGGGCCTCACGGTCCCGGCGGCGAAGGGGCGCGGGGAACTGCGCGAACAACCCCCGCGCACCGGAAGCCGCGCGATCACGGCAGGGCCCGAACGGCGCTCCCGCCCAGGCGGCCCCACACACCCCCGCACCCCTGGCAGCCCGCCCACCCGACAACCCCCGGCGGGTCCCGCCTCACAGCTCCACGTACACCACCGACGCATCGTCATGCCGCTTGCCGCGGCCCTCGTGTGCGCGTTCCAGCTCCCGGACCCGCTCCACCAGCGTCCCCGCGCCCTCCTCCCGGATCAGCGCCAGGCAGTCCGCCCAGTCGCCCTGCCCGAAGCGCTCCACCCAGCGGGCCGCGCCGTCCGACAGGGCGGCCAGGGTCCGTACCCCGCCGCGCGGCAGCGTTCCCGTCACCGCGCGCGCCGCCACCGCCGGGTCCGCGGCCGCCGTGAAGAAGCCGCCCTCCCTGTTGCGCAGATGCGCGTCGATGTGGGCGTCCGTCGCCAGTGCCGAACGCGGCAGCCGGGCCAGCCGGTCGTCCAGACGGGCCGTCACCGTGCCGTCGGGCGACTCCACGAGGAGCACCGAGTCGGACAGCACGAGGTACTCCACCGCCCCGGTGGACCACCGCGCGAGGACGACGGTTGCCTGCGGCGTGCGCGGGTGAGAAAGGTCACAGGTCCCCGCGTGGGCCTCGGCCGTACGGGCGATGGCACGGCCCAGCACGTCCGCGAGCGGAACATCGGGGAGGGAAACGGTCAGTTCGGTCAGCGCCCCGCCCAGGCGTGCGGTGAACCAGTGGACGGAGTGCCGGCACCCCGTCGCGTCCCTCGGCGGCGTCACCCCGTCCAGGACGACGAGGGCCCCGCCCCGCCCCGAAGCGGGCAGGGCGACACTCGCGAAGTCCTCGTTGGCGCGGTCCGGATCGCCCGACTCCGAAACTAGCTCGGTACGCATCCGGCCAGTCTGCACGAGCCCTTCACAAGGTCTCCCAGGAGGGCGCGACTCCCGCCGGATCGTCACGGCCGCGCAGGTCACCCGCCTGATTTGGGAGGAATGCTGGACTCCGGCAAGGCGTGGCGGCGAATACTGCCACCGCCCGCCGCAGACGTCCAACCGGCCCACCGCGCACGGCGTCCGCACACGCCACGGGAACTTGCCCGCCAACTCCCCTCCGGGGTTCACTCCTTCGGGTGGCGGCTCAGGTGATGTGCGGCCGTCGCCCACCCGCACTGGGAGGGTCGGGGACCGGTGAGGGCCACCCCGGGCGCGAACCCAGTCGCGAGCTTGGGGGAGGGGTGTACGTACGGTCGACGCCAGTTGACGACACGTCATCCGGACCCATGGGTACCACGAGTCAGGAATGCGAGCACCGGTGCAGAAGACGCGGCCTCGTCGCTCAGGCAAGCAGACGGCCTCCGCAGGAGGCGACCAGCCCATCCCCGGCACCGCCGACGCCCCCGCCCCGGCGGGCAAGGGACGCCCGACCCACGTACGGAACCGGCTGATCGTGGCCGTGGCCGTCGTGGCCGCCGCCATCGCCGGCGCCGGAGTCCCCTCGGTCGTCGCCGCCTCCGGGCAACTGCACGACACACAGAGCACGGTGACGCTCGCCGAGCAGACCCAGAACGCGCTCACCCTCGCGCACTCCCTCGCCGACGAGCGCGACGAGGTCACCTCCTACATCGCCGCCGGCCGCCCCAAGTCCAAGGCGCCCAGCGAACAGCGCAGCGCCCGGGTCGACCGGCAGGTCGAGGAGCTGCGCGCCGACACCGACCTCCCCGCCGGGCTCCGCGACGACCTCGAGGGCGTCGCCACCCTGCGCCGCTCCGCGCTCACCGGCAAGAGCAGCGCCCTGGAGGCGCACGCCGCCTACACGGGCGCCGTCACCGAACTGCACCGGCTCGCCGAGCAGCTGGCCGAGGAGATGCCGTCCCGCGCCGGCACCGGCGCCCACGCGCTCGCCGAACTGGACACCGCCGTACAGCAGGCCGCCGCCGCCCGCGGACTGCTGCTCGCCGCGCTGAGCGTGCCCACCACCACCCAGACCGTGATCGACCCGCTCACCGGGGTCGCCACCACCCGCAAGACCGCCTCGGACGCGGACGCCAAGCAGCGCGACGCTCTCACCACCGCCGCCCAGCAGGCCCGGCTGCGTTCCGACGCGGCCCTCGCCGGCTTCCGCGACACCGCCGCCCCGGCCGCGCGCGCCTCCTACGACTCCACCGTCACCGGCCCCGAGGTCGACACCGCCGAGCGCTACCTGGCCGCCCTCACCGACCAGCCCACGTTCTCCGACCGCGACCTGGCCACGAACACCCGCCGTGCCTCGGCCGCCCTGTCCGCCCGCGTCGACTCGATGCGCGGCGCGGAGTCCGCGCTCTACGACCGCCGTACCAAGGCCCTGGAGGAGCTCCGCGACGACGACGTCACCGCGCTGGAGATCCACATCGCGATCCTCGGCGCGCTGATGCTGCTCGCCGTGGGCGTCGCCACCGGCATGGCCCGCAGCCTCACCCGCCCCCTCGCCGTGCTGCGGCTCGGCTCCGCCCGGCTCGCGGGCGCCGCCGACCCGGCCGCCGAGGAACCCGTGCGGTTCACCGGCCGCAAGGACGAGTTCGCCCAGGTCGTCGACTCCGTCAACGCGCTGCACACCCGCGCCGTCGCCCTGCACGAGCGCATCGCCACCCTGGAGTCCGACCGCAAGCACCTCGTCGGGCAGCGCCAGAAGATGGCCGACGCCCGCGAGAAGCTGCGCGGCGAACTCGCCGAGTCCGCCGCCCAGCTGGAGCGCCTGCGCGACAGCATCGGCGGCACCTTCGTCAACCTGGCCCTGCGCACCCTCGGCCTGGTGGAGCGCCAGCTCGGCGTGATCGAGGGTCTGGAGGAGCGCGAGCAGGACCCCGAGCGCCTCGCCACCCTGTTCAAGCTCGACCACTTCGCCACCGTCATGCGCCGGCACAGCGAGAACCTCCTCGTGCTGGCCGGCACCGAGCACGTTCAGCAGCACGCCGGGCCGGTGCCGCTGGTCGACGTCGTCCGCGCCGCCGTCAGCGAGATCGAGCGGTACGAGCGGGTCCGCATCGCCGCGCTGCCGCCGCACGCGCACGTGGCGGGGTTCGCCGCCGACGACCTCTCCCACCTGCTCGCCGAACTCATGGAGAACGCCACCTCGTTCTCGCCGCCCGACCTGCCCGTCGAGGTGTCCGGCTGGCTGCTGGAGAGCGGCGAGGTCATGCTCTCCGTGCAGGACGAGGGCATCGGCATGGCCGGCGACCGGCTGACGCGGCTCAACTCCCGCCTCGCCGAGTTCGACCCCGAGGCCACCTACGACCAGGAGGGCGAGGACGGCCTGGGCCTCGGCCTGTACGTCGTCGCCCGTCTCGCCCACCGGCACGGCGTCCGCGTCCAGCTGCGCGAGCAGAAGCAGGGCGGCGTCGCGGCCGTCGCGGTCCTGCCCGCGGGCCTGCTGGCCGCCGCCCCCACCGCCGCGGTCCCCACGGACGCGCCGCGCCCCGCCGGCAGCCACACCTTCTCCCTGCCGGGCGCCGACGCCGAGGCCAACTCCAACCACCTGCCGGCCCGGCCGAAGGGCGCCGACCCGCTGGTGGAGCTGGCCGAGAAGGCCGTCCAGCGGCAGGAGGCGGAGCCGCCGTCCGAGGCCGAGGGCGCCGAGCCCGATACAGGGGATGAGACGCCCGCCGCGCAGGAGGCACCGGCCGAGCCCTCGCCGTCCGAGACGACGATGGAGCTGCTGATCCCGGAGCCCGCCGCCGCCCCGGCCGAGGAGTCGCTGCCCGAGCGGCCCGACCCGTACGCCATCGGCCCCGACGCCCACGAGCGCACCCGTGACGAGGCCGAGCAGGCGGAACAGGCGGAACAGGCGGAAGAGGCCGACGAGGACACGGAGCCCGTCACCGACAAGGGCCTGCCCAAGCGCACCCCCAGGATCACCACACCGGCCGCCCCGCCACCGCGGCGCGGCGGCACGGTCGACGCCGAGGCCCTGCGCCGCCGGCTCGGCGGCTTCCGCAAGGGAGCCGAGGCCGGCTACCGCGACGTCGAGGCGGAGATCGCCGAACGCACCGGACAGAACAAGGCACCGGCCACGCCCGCCGAGGCGCGCACCGAATCCGAAGCAGCCACGGGGGGCACAGTCGAGGAGGCAAGCAGTTGACCGCGCCCAGTACCTTCGGACTGAGCAGTGAAGCCCGCAACCTGCACTGGTTGTTGACGAATCTGGTCGAGGAGGTGCCGGGTATCCAGTCGGTCGCCGTCGTCTCCTCCGACGGCCTGCTCCTCCTCTCCTCGGACCAGGCACGCAACGACGAGGCCCGCGAGGCGAGGCCCACGGACCGCTCCGGCCCGCGCGGGTCCTCCGCCGACCTCGCCACCGTCGTCTCCGGCATCGGCAGCCTCACCGTCGGCGCGGCCCGCCTCATGGAGTTCGGCGGGGTGAAGCACACGATGGTCGCGATGGAGGAGGGCAGCCTCTTCGTCATGTCCATCAGCGACGGCTCGCTGCTCGGTGTGCACGGCTCCGCGGACTGCGACATGAGTGTCGTCGCCTACCACATGGCGCTCTTCGTCGGCCGGGCCGGCCACGTCCTCACTCCCGAACTCCGCAGCGAGCTGCGGAAGTCGCTGGAGCCCGCGTCGGCAGGGAGCACCCGATGAGCAACGCCCCGAGGAACCGGCCACAGCTCCCCGTGCGCGGAGGTGACCGAAAACCGGCCCGCGTGCGGCCGTACTCGCTCACCGGCGGCCGCACCCGCTTCGGTCACGTCCTCCTGGTGGAGACCTTCGTGGCCGCGCTGGAGGCCCCCGAGGAGCGCAAGGAGCTCACGAAGGGCTCGCTCAGCACCAAGGTGATGCCCGAGCTGCGGGCCATCGTCGAACTGTGCCGCCGGATGCGTACGGTGGCCGAGATCGCCGCGCTGCTGAAGATGCCGCTCGGCGTGGTCCGCGTGCTCCTCAGCGACCTGGCGGACCAGGGAAAGATCCGTGTGTACGGCACCGGAACCGGTCATGGCACCGGCCGTCCGGACCGGGCTCTGCTCGAAAGGGTGCTGAGTGGACTCCGTCGTCTTTGAGGACACGACCGAGGAAGACCTGAGGTCCTGGCAGACCGACCGCACCCGGGCCCCGATCGCCACGAAGATAGTCGTGGCCGGCGGGTTCGGCGTCGGGAAGACCACGCTGGTCACCGCGGTCTCCGAGATCACACCGCTGCAGACCGAGGCGCTGATGACCGAGGCGAGCGAGGAGACCGACGACCTCACCGCCACGCCCGGCAAGTCGACGACCACCGTGGCCATGGACTTCGGGCGGATCACGCTCGACGACGACCTGGTGCTGTACCTGTTCGGCACACCGGGCCAGCAGCGGTTCTGGTTCATGTGGGACGACCTGGTGCGCGGCGCGATCGGCGCGGTCGTCATGGCCGACACCCGGCGGCTGAAGGACTGCTTCCCCGCGCTGGACTACTTCGAGAGCTGCGGACTGCCGTACGTCGTGGCGGTCAACCACTTCGACGGCAGCGAGCGGTTCGAACCGGAGGACGTGCGCGAGGCGTTGACGATCCCCGCGCACATACCTGTAATGATCATGGACGCGCGGCGCCGGATCTCGGTGATCGAGACCCTTCTGTCCCTGGTGGGACACGCGCTCGACGTCACCCCCGAGTGAATCGCGGTTAGGAGCCCTCACCCGCATGCGGAAGATACTCGTCGTCGGGGCCGGCCAGTCCGGTCTCCAGCTCGCCCTCGGACTCCAGTCCCACGGGTACGAGGTCACCCTGATGTCCAACCGGACCGCGGACGAGATCCGCTCCGGGCGGGTCATGTCCACCCAGTGCATGTTCCACACCGCACTCCAGCACGAGCGCGACCTCCAGCTGAACTTCTGGGAGTCCCAGGCCCCGAAGATCGAAGGACTCGGTGTCTCGGTCGCCGCCCCCGGCTCCTGGGCCGAGGGCCCGGCGGCCCGCGCGATCGACTGGCTGGGCCGGCTCGACGGGTTCGCGCAGTCCGTGGACCAGCGGGTGAAGATGGCCGGCTGGATGGAGACCTTCGCCCAGCGCGGCGGCCAGCTCGTCATCCACGGCGCGGCCGTCGGCGACCTCGACTACTTCTCCCGCACCTACGACCTCGTGCTGGTCTCCGCGGGCAAGGGCGAGCTCGTCCAGATGTTCGGCCGGGACGCGCAGCGCTCCCCGTACAGCGAGCCCCAGCGCGCCCTCGCCGTCGCCTACGTGCACGGCATGGGCCCGCGCCCCGAGCACCCCGGCACCGAGGCCGTCCGCTGCAACCTCGTCCCCGGCGTCGGCGAGCTGTTCGTCATGCCGACCCTGACGACGTCCGGGCGCGCGGACATCCTGTTCTGGGAGGGCATACCCGGCGGCCCGCTCGACGTCTTCGACGGCGTGAAGGACCCGGCCGAGCACCTCTCCCTGACCCTGGAACTCATGGAGCGGTACGTGCCGTGGGAGTACTCCCGCGCCACCAAGGTCGAGCTGACGGACGCCGGCGGCACGCTGAGCGGGCGGTACGCCCCGACGGTCCGCAACCCCGTCGGCCGGCTCCCCGGCGGCGGCCTGGTCCTCGGCGTCGCGGACGTCGTCGTGGCCAACGACCCCATCACCGGGCAGGGCTCCAACTCCGCGTCCAAGTGCGCGGCCGCCTACCTCGCGTCGATCCTGGAGCACGGCGACAAGGAGTTCGACGAGGCCTGGATGCGGGCCACGTTCGACCGCTACTGGGCCACCGCCCAGCACGTCACCAAGTGGACGAACGCCATGCTGGCCCCGCCGCCGGAGCACGTCCTGAACCTCATCGGCGCCGCGGGCGAGCTCCAGCCGGCCGCCGACCGCTTCGCCAACGCGTTCAACGACCCGGCCGACTTCGAGAACTTCTTCTACGAGCCGGAGAAGACCGAGGCCTACCTGGGCTCGCTCGCCGGAGCCTGACCGCGGCACGACCCGACGGCGGCCCGCCCCCCCAGGAGGGGGCGGGCCGCCGTCGGGTGGGCGAGGGTGAGGTGATCAGGCCGCGGCCGGGACCAGCTTCGGGTTCTCGCCGTACTTGTTCGCCAGCCACCCGCCGGAGCGGTCCGTGTCGTGCGGACGGCGGACGGCGACCGCGAGCGAGGGGATCAGCACGGCGAGCTCGTAGATGGCGGCGAGGACGCCGGAGCCGATCGTGGCGACGTCGATCATCGATCATCGGTGGCTCGATAAAAGGCCACTTCGGCTACTTTGACGTGCGCGTCCTGGGCGCCGGGCGGACCGCGCCCAGGACCGGGTTGGAGGCGATCGGGGAGATCGTGACCTTCGCGCCGGGACGCGGGGCCTGGACCACCTTGCCCTTGCCGATGTACAGGGCGACGTGCGTGGCGTCCGGGAAGTAGATCACCAAATCGCCGGGGCGCAGTTCGATCAGGGGGACGCGCTCGAGCCGTGCCCACTGCTCCTGGCTGGTACGGGGGATGCGGGTGCCGGCGTGCGCCCAGGCCCGCTGGGTCAGCCCCGAGCAGTCGTACGCCTTCGGGCCCTCGGCGCCCCACCGGTACGGCTTGCCCAGCTGCCGCTCGGCGAAGCGGATCGCACGCCGGGCCGGGGCGGACGGCTTGTGGTCGTCCTCGGCGAGGGTGCCCGACTCCAGCAGGTCCTTCTGCGCCTTCGTGACGCCCTTCTCCTCCAGCTCGGCCAGCGCGGCGAGCTGCTCGGCGGTGAGGGAGGCGAGGAGTTCCTCCACCTTCCGCAGCCGCTTCCGTACCGTGTCGCGGTCCTTCTTCTGCCGTTCGGCGAGGGCGAGTTGCCGGTCGAGGGCGGCGCGCGCGGCGTGGGCCAGCCGGTCGGCCGCGCGTTCCGTGCCGGTCAGCCGGCCGACGGTGTCGGCGCGCTCGCGGGCCAGCAGCCCGATGACATGACCCTGGTCCAGGGCGTGCTGAGGGTCCCGGGCCAGCAGCAGCCGGACGTACGGGGAGATCGCCGTGGTGTTCTGGTACTGCTGGCGGGCCAGCCGGCCGGCCGCGCCCCGGCTGTCGTGCAGCCGCAGCCGCGCGGCGGCGAGGGCCTTGTCCAGGCGGGCCACCTCGGCGCGCTGCCCGGCCAGCTTCTCCTCGGTGGCGTTGTACGTCTCGGTCGCCCGCTCCGCCTCCCGGTACAGCCTCTGAAGGTCCGCCAGGAGGGCGGCCGTGGTGCGCTCGGGGGGTTCGGGGGCCGCCGTGGCGGCCCCGGGTGCGAGGAGCGCGGCGGACAGCACGGCCGCGGTGCACGCCAGACGCAGCGGCCTTCCTGACATGACATCACCTCCGGTGCGGACAGGGTCTCTGCTCGCACCGAGAGCATCGGGCGGACGCACCGGGTGTGCGCGCGGGACGTGCGCGGTTCGGCGTAGGCCGGTCACCCGTGGGGGTCGTCCGGTGTGCCGCGCGGCGTGTCGCCGGGACGCGACCACGGCCAGTTCAGCCGGCGGCCCTGCTCGCCCTCGGGGTCGTAGGCGTACTTCCAGCGCCGGGACAGGCCCGGCCGGGCGCCCTGCGCGCGCGGCACGCGGCGGTAGACGAGGACCGTGGGCGGCCCGCCGTCGGGGTCCGGGACGGGGATGCGGTACGTCTTCGGCGGGTGGCCGGTGATCCCCAGCAGCACCGGCAGCACGCGGCCGTCCATCGGGCCGCCCTCGAACGGGGTGTCTTCGCTCTTCACGGGACCAGTGTCAGCCATCCGCCAGGAGGCGCTCGGCCAGTGCGGCGGTCTGCGGGTCCCGGGCGGCGGTCACCGACAGCACGGCGACGAACTGGTCCACCAGCCAGTCGCGCAGTTCCGCCACGGGCGGCTGCTTGCCCTCGTCGAGCCAGATGAGGGAGGCCGCCTCCACGGCCGTGATCCACATGCGGACGGTCATCCGCAGCCGCAGCCCCGGATCGCCGACCTCCAGATGCCGCAGGATGTGCTCGGCGGCGGCGCGGCGCACCCCGTCGACGATGGCGGTCGTCCGGGACGTCTCGACGACGCTGCCGCCCTGGAGGAGGGCGCTGAAGCCGGTGTCGTGCTGGTCGACGAAGGCGAGGTACCGGTCGAGCGCGCGGGCGAGCCGGGGGACCAGGGGACCCTCGCGGGGCTCGTCGAAGCAGGTCCGCAGCTCCTCGGCGGCGGAGCGCAGGGCCGCCTCGTACAGCTGCTGCTTGCCGCCCGGGAAGTACCGGTACACCAGGGGACGGGAGACCCCGGCCGCCTCCGCCACGTCGTCGAGGGAGACCTCCTCGGGGGCGCGGTGCGCGAAGAGTCCGAGGGCGGCGTCGAGGAGCTGGGTACGGCGCTCCTCGACGCTCAGGCGGCGGTAGGCGGGAGCGGCTGGCATGGAAGGAAGCCTAACCGCCGGGCCGGAAGGGACCAGGGGCCATGCCTAGGCGAGCAGGCCCGACGACTTCCACAGGCGGCGGCCCACTCCGCGCAGGACGCCGATGTCGTCCAGGAAGTCGGTCAGCCGCTTGGCGCCGGTCTGCATGACCTCGCGGCGGTGGCCGCTGGCCTTCACCTGCGCCATGGCCTCCTTCTTGTCGAGGCCGACGTTGGTGTAGACGTCCGGGTTGACGAAGGCGACCGAGAAGACGCGGGCGAACTCGCCCGAGGTGACCCGGGTGAACTCCTGCGACCACCGCGGCGCCGTCATCATCTGCCGGCGCAGCTCCTCACGGGCGTACCGCACATGGCGGGCCTCCTCGACCACGTGGATACGGGTGACGCCCCGGATGAGGGTCTGGACGCGCTCGTCCGGGAAGGTCAGGCGCTGCATCCAGTCGAGGATCTCCTCGCCGAGCAGGGTGGCCGTGAAGGAGCCCGGGGTGGTGGAGATCGTCTTGAACAGCCGGCCCAGGTTCTGGTGGACGCGGCTGACGGGGTACCAGGGCGTGCCGCCGTGGGAGATCAGGCGCGCGAACATCTTGGAGTGCCGGCACTCGTCCTCGATCTCGGTGAGCGCGTACCGCACGTGGGCGCTCGTCGCGGACTTGTCGTAGATGTGCCGGACCAGCAGCTGCATCAGGATGATCTCGAACCAGATGCCGAGGGAGGCGAGCGCGGCGGCCTCGTGCTGGGAGAGCGCGATGCGCTGCTCCTCGCTCATCCGCTTCCACATCGGGGTGTCGTAGAGCGAGACGAGCTCCGGCGGCCAGAACCACTTGCCCTCCTCGAAGGGCGCGTCCCAGTCGAGCTCCTTGTCGGGGTCGAAGGAGTGCTTCGCGGAAGAGGCGAGGAGGCGTTCGGCCACCTGTTCGCGGTCCTTGAGCAGGCCGAGCGCGTCGCGCAGTCCGTCCAGCGCCTCGGCTTCCGTCAGGGCAGTCATCGGTCCCTCACCTCGTTACCGGTGGTCACATCGTACGGGTCTTATGAGACTGCCTGTCAGCAAGCCCGTCAATCCCCCGTGCCGCACTTGTTGACCCCGCGTCCACCAAGGAGGAGCCTGCGCCATATGCCGACATTCGACGTGTACGCCGACGATCCGGGTGACCCCCTCTGGCAGGTACCGGCGACCGGCGCGGCCCGCTTCACCTGGGAGTACGACGACGGCCGCGAACGCCTCCTCGCCCTCTACCAGAAGGGCAAGGACAGACAGTGGGACGGGCAGCGCAGGATCGACTGGGACCTGGAGGTCGACCCGTACGACCCGCTGGGCACCCCCGAGGACGCGATGGCCCTGTACGGCACACCCCACTGGGACCGGATGAACGACCGGGAGAGATGGCCCTGCGCGACCACTACCGGCAGCTCACCGACGCCGAGCTCCGCGAACGCGAGGAGTTCGTCATCGAGGGCTGCTACCTCATGCGCGACCGGCTGCGGGGCGTCGAGGTCCTGGAGAACTTCGGCATCCCGAAGGCGGAGGCCGAGGAGCTCAGCGAGCGCTCCGAGTTCCTCCAGCTGTTCCGCCGGCTGCTGTTCTCCCGCATCGTGCCCTGCGTCAAGGACATCGGCCTGTGGGGCGGACGCCTCCAGCAGGCCTACGTCGACATGGGCGTCCTGGAGATGGGCGACCACAACCTGGACCTGCTGATGTCCCAGGACGAGGAGATCGCCGAGCGGCTGGACGCCGAGCGGTTCGCGCGCGAGGAGCGCGAGCGGGTCGCCGAGGTGACCGACGCCGTGCGCGCGGGCGGCGACTGAGCCGCCCGGATCACCGCCGCGGCTCAGGCGACGACTTCAGCACGGCCTCCATCACCGCCCGCGCGATCGGCGCCGCGTCCCCGCCGCCGCTGATCTCGCCACGGTCCGCGTCCGCGTCCTCCACGACCACGGCGACCGCGACCTTCGGCTCCACGTCGCGGTCGCCCTGCGCCCACGAGACGAACCAGGCGTACGGCGTCCCGGAGTTGCCCAGGCCGTGCTGCGCGGTGCCGGTCTTGCCGCCGACCGTCGCGCCCGGGATCCAGGCGTTCGTACCGGTGCCCTCCCGCACCACGTCCACCATCAGCTCCCGCAGCTTCGCGGCCGTCGAGGGCCGCATCGCCTGCCGCATCGGCCGGGACCCGGCCGCCGCCACCGTGCCCCCGCCCGCCCGCACCGTGCGCTCCACCAGATACGGCGAGCGCACCTGACCCCCGTTGGCCACGGCCGCCGCCACCATCGCCATCTGCAACGGCGTGGCCCGCGTGTTGTACTGCCCGATCGACGACAGCGCGAGCTGCGCCCGGTCCACCCGGGTGTCGAACGTGGACCGGGCCACCGAGTAGGGGATCTTCAGATCCGGGTCGTTGAACCCGAACGCGCCCGCCGTCGCCGCCATCCGCTCCACGCCCACCTCGACGCCGAGCTTCGCGAACACCGTGTTGCAGGACCACTCGAACGCCTTGCGCAGCGGCACGTCCTCGCAGCCCTCGGACGCGTTCGTCAGCTTCGTCCGGGTGCCCGGCAGCGTGTACGGGTCCGGGGTGCGGGTGCGGACGTCCAGGTCCTCGACCACCCCCGCGTCCAGGGCGGCGGCGGCCGTCACCACCTTGAAGGTCGACCCCGGCGGATACGTCTTGCGCACCGCCCGGTTCAGCATCGGCTTGTCCGGGTCCCGGTTCAGCGTCGACCAGGACCGGGCCACCGCCGAGCCGTTCCCCGACAGCACCGACGGGTCGTAGGAGGGCGCCGACACCAGGGCCAGGACGCGGCCCGTCGACGGCTCGATCGCCGCGACCGCCCCCTTGCGGCCCGCCAGCCCCTCGTACGCGGCCTCCTGCGCGGCCGCCCGCAGCGTGGTGACCACGTCCCCGCCCGGGTACCGGCCCCGCGCGGCGGCCCCCCACAGGGGGAACGGCGACAGCAGCGGGTCGGTGCCCGCCAGGACTCCGTCCTCGGTGTGCTCCAGCAGGGTCGTGCCGTAGACCTGCGAGGCGTAGCCGGTCACCGGGGCGTACATCGGGCCGTTCGTGTACGTCCGCTCGTAGCGCAGATGCTCCCCGGTGTCCTGCGAGCCGGTGACCGGCGCCCCGTCGACCAGGATGTTCCCGCGCGGCTGCCCGTACCGGGCGATGGTGGTGCGCCGGTTGGCGATGTTGTCGCCGTACGACGGGGCCTCGACGACCTGCACGCGGGCGGCGTTGACCAGCAGCGCGGCCAGCAGCAGCGCGCAGAAGAATGCGGCGCGGCGGATGTGCCGGGTCATCGGGCGGCCCCCGCGGGCTCGTGCCGACCCGTCTCCGGCGCCGCGGCCTCCTCGCCGCGGGGCACGCCGAGACGGCTGCGGGCGCGGTCGCTCAGCCGGATCAGCAGCGCCACGATCGCCCAGTTGGTGACGACCGACGAGCCGCCCTGCGCCAGGAACGGCATCGCCATGCCGGTCAACGGGATCAGCCCGGTCACCCCGCCCGCGATCACGAACACCTGGAGCGCCACGATGGAGGCGAGCCCCACCGCGAGCAGCCGCCCGAACGGGTCGCGCAGCGCGAGGCCCGTCCGGTAGCCGCGCTCCACGAGCAGGCCGTACAGCAGGAAGACCGCGGACAGCCCGGCCAGGCCCAGCTCCTCCCCGGCGGTGGCCAGGATGAAGTCCGACTTGGCCGCGAAGCCGATCAGGATCGAGTGGCCGAGGCCGAGCCCGGTGCCGAACGTGCCGCCCGCCGCGAAGGCGAACAGCGACTGGGAGAGCTGGTTGGGGCCCTCACCCGCCTCGATGGAGGCGAACGGGTGCCGCCAGTCCTCCACCCGCGCGTGCACATGCGGCTCCAGCAGGCCCACGGCGACCGCGCCGAGGGCGGCCAGCAGCAGACCGACCGCGATCCAGCCGGTGCGCCCGGTGGCCACGTACAGCAGCACCACGAACAGCCCGAAGAACAACAGCGAGGTGCCCAGGTCCCGTTCGAGGACGAGCACGCCCACGCTGATGAGCCAGATCGCGACGATGGGGCCGAGGACCCGCCCGGTCGGCAGCTGCAGCCGCTCCACCCCGAGGACCCGCCGGCCCGTGTACGCCAGCGCGCTGCGGTTGGCGGCCAGGTACGCGGCGAAG
This sequence comes from Streptomyces sp. SS1-1, assembly GCF_008973465.1. Lineage (NCBI taxonomy): Bacteria > Bacillati > Actinomycetota > Actinomycetes > Kitasatosporales > Streptomycetaceae > Streptomyces > Streptomyces sp. SS1-1. Next base: position 4,854,902 of record NZ_WBXN01000004.1, read on the forward strand.
AACACCGCGAGCAGCACCTTCGCGAACTCGCCGGGCTGGATGGAGAATCCGGCGATCCGGATCCAGATGCGGGCGCCGTTCACCGAGGGGAAGAGGATCGGCAGGGTCAGCAGGGCGAGCGCGGCGACGACACAGACGTACGCGTACCGCTGGAGCACCCGGTGGTCGCGCAGCAGCAGCACGACCACGATGAACAGGGCCACCCCCAGCGTGGACCACACGAGTTGGGTGGGCGCCGCCGCGTCGCCCGGCGTCTCCAGGTCGAGCCGGTAGATCAGCACCAGGCCGAGCCCGTTGAGCAGGACGCCGATCGGCAGCAGCAGGGGGTCCGCGGCGGGGGCGCGCAGGCGTACGGCCAGATGCGCGACCAGCGCCAGCACGCCCAGCCCGGCGCCGTAGCCGGCGGCGCCGGGCGGAACGGTGCCCTGCCGGGCGAGGCCGACCGCGCAGTAGCCGTACACGCTGAGCAGGACGGCCACGACGATGAGGGACAGTTCGATGCCACGGCGCCGGGGGAGGGGTGCGGCGGGAGCGGGTGCGTCCGCTGCCGCCAGGGAGGTTCCGGCCTTGATCATGTCCGGAACCTACCCAAATAGTCCGTCTCGCGCGCCTGATGCCTCAGCACCAGCGCGGCGTGTGCCCGAAGGTGTCGATGTAGCGCGCCGAGCCCCAGGCCCAGATGCCGTCCGCGAGGAGGTACCAGTTCCCGTTGCCCTGGACGCTCTCGCCCCGGGTCTTGCAGAAGATGCGGACACGGTCCCCCCGGTGCACGACACGGATGACCTGGCTGCCCCGGTTCGGCGCACTGCGCAGCAGCAACGTGCCGGCGGTCACCCGGCCCCGGGTGAACTGCTGGTTCCCGCCCTGACCGCCACCCCAGTCGCCCTGGGCCGCGCCCTGTGAGGCGCCCTGCGAGGCCCCCTGGCCGTTCTGCTCCCCGCCCTGGCCGCTCCAGTCCCCACCCACTCCCTGGGCCCCGCCCCAGTCCCCCTGCGACTCCGTGCCGGTGCCGGACCCCCACTCGTCGTCGGCCAGGGCGGGTGTGGCGGCCGCGGCGGTGGCCAGCAGACCGGCGGCTATGGACAGGGCGAAACGCGAACGCAGGGCCATGAGGCACCTCCGAGGACAGTCCCGGACAACCCCCGGGACAGGAAAACCTGACTGATCGCCACGTTAGGAGCGGCCCGGGGGCTGCCGCGCGTCTGAATGGGCCAACCGAGCGGCCCGTGCCGGGGGGAGAGGCCAGTGCGACGGACGTCAGCCGTGTCGCACCCCGCCGCTCCTACGGCAGCGCCAACCGCGCCACCGCGCCGCCGTCCTCCGCGTTGGTGAACGTCAGGCGGGCGCCCAGGACCTCTGCCTGGCCGAGGGCGATCGTCAGGCCCAGGCCGTGGCCCGTGGTGCCGCCCTCCGTGCGGAAGCGCTGGGGGCCGTGTGCCACCAGGTAGTCCGGGTAGCCCTCGCCGTGGTCCCGGACCGTCACCACGGGACCGTCGACCGTCAGCACCACCGGTGCCCGGCCGTGCTTGTGCGCGTTGGCCACCAGGTTCCCCAGCACCCGCTCCAGCCGCCGCCGGTCCGTCTCCACGACGGCGTCCCGCACCACGACGACCTCCGTGTCACCGGCGGCGCCCCGCACCACCCGGTCGGCCAGCGCGGCCAGCGACTCCGTGTCCACTTCGGAGCGCTCGCGGCCCGACTCCAGCCGCGAGATCTCCAGCAGGTCCTCGGTCAGCGTCCGCAGCGCCGCCACCCGGTCCCGCACCAGCTCGGTCGGCCGTCCCGGCGGCAGCAGCTCGGCCGCCGCGTGCAGCCCCGTCAGCGGGGTGCGCAACTCGTGCGCCACGTCCGCCGTGAAGCGCTGCTCGGCCAGCAGCTTGGCCTGGAGCGAGGACGCCATGGAGTCCAGGGCGGCCGCGACCACGGCCACCTCGTCCTGCGGCCGGTCCGGGTCCTTCGTCCGGGGGTCGCCCACCCGCGCGTCCAGGTCGCCGACGCTGATCCGCCGGGCCACCCCGGCCGTCGTGTGCAGCCGGCGCGTCACCCGCGTCACCGCGAACGCGCCCGCCAGCACCGTCACCCCGATCGCCAGCGCCGACGACCACAGGATCGCCCGGTCCAGACCGTCTATCGTGCGGGCCTGCTGCGAGTAGTCCACCTCGACGGCGAGGACCCGGCCCCGGTCGACGGGACCCGCCGCCCACATCGTGGGGCGCCCCCGGTGATGGGCCACGACGGTGCCCCGCTCGCCGCCCAGCGCCAGGTCCCGCAGGGAACGCGGCAGGCCCGGCGGGTCGACCGCGGCGCCGGGAGCGAGCCTGTCCCCGGCCTCGAACGCCGTCGTGGCGCCCGCCAGCCGGTCCAGCGCCAGGTCGCGCGCCTTGCCGACGGTCTGGTTGGTCACCGAGACGTGCACCAGCACACCGAGCAGGGCCGCCAGCGCACAGCACATCACCGTGATGAACACGGCGGCCCGCACGGCGAGCGGACCGGCCCACCGGGGCAGCCAGAGCCTCACGGGGTGCCCGCCGAGGGGGACACGGACGCCTTCGGCGACTTCGGCGGCTTCGTCGGGTGCGGCCCGGTGCGCAGCATCTCGTCGTGGGTCAGCAGCATCGCCTTCTGGTCCGGCTCCCACGTCCACTGGAGCCGGTACTCGTACCCGGCGACCTCCGACGGTGAGCGGATGATCACCGAACGCCGGGCCAGCTCCACCCCGCTGACGGCGTCGTCCCAGCTCATCACCTGCACCAGCCGGTCCTTCTCGACCGTGTAGACGCGCACCGCCGTGGTCCGGCCCGGCAGCAGCCGGAAGCCCAGCGTCAGATCGGCGCGCCCGTCACCGGTGAGATCCCGGTAGTAGGGCCGCAGCACCGGGCACCGGCCGTGCCCCGCGCCGTCACCGCAGTCGTCGATCAGCCGCCCGGTCTCGCGGTACGGCGCCTTGTCGCCCTCGTAGTCCCCGGGACTCTTCGCCATCTCCCGGCGCACGACGTCCACCGGGTCCACGGCGCGGATGTCCCCGCCGGGCACGGTGAGGCCCTTGACGACCTCCCGGTTCACCTCGCCGATCACATACGCCGGACTCGACGCGGGCGTCAGCCGCGGCCACAGCTTGTCCGGTGCCACCGCGGTCTCGGTCGGGCCCGCGCTCCGCAGCTCCCCGGCGTCACCGCACCCCGCGACGGCCGCCGACAGCACGGCGACGAGCGCGGCGAGGCGCATGAGGCGGCTGCGGGGCACGGTTCTCCAGGGAAGGGCGGGCGCTGAGCGGGCGCTGGGCGGGCGCGTCCACAGTATTCGTACGGAAGTCCTTTTTGCGCACCCGGGGTCGGAGGGGCGGCACGATCACCCGTCGAGTTCCTCCAGCAGCCGGGCGACCGGCAGTCCCGCGTGGAGGTAGTCGACGAACAGCTCGTTGTGCAGCGCCCAGGGAGAGCGGCGGGAGCGTATCAGCCGGATCGCCCGGTCGGCCGAGTGCCCGCCGCGGATCAGCGCCTGGGCGACGACCAGCCCCGACCGGTTGTAACCGTGGTAGCAGCGCACCAGGACCCTGCGGCCCGCGTCCAGCGCCTCCGTCACGGCGTCCGCGAGCCGGATCACGCCCGCGAGCTGCGTCCCGTCCAGCGGCCCGTCCGGGATCGGCCACACATGGTGCTCCACGCCCGGGTCGGGCCCGTGCCCGGGCAGCCGCAGCAAGGTCTGGACGAGGTCGAACTCGTCCCGCACCACGGCGAACTCCAGCTGCCCCGCCGGACCGCGGAACTGGTGCCCGCCCATCCACAGGCCGGGCACGATCTCGCTCCAGGGACTGTCCGGAGCGGGTACGTCGGGTTGCTTCCTGCGGGTACGCAACGGCGCCTCCCCAGCCGCCCCTCGCGGGGCCCTGCCCAACTCCTCCCCAAGGTAACCGGGTTCTTGCCCGCGCAGCACCCCGCCTGTTCCCATGGTCGGTGGGGTAATGGTGCCATGAGCGAACTGCGCGTCGTACCAGCCTGGCGGCACGGCCAGGAACAGCTGTACGTCTGCCTCCCGGACGGGCGGAACATCGCCTGGTACGACCGGGAGGCGGCCCGCGTCAACCTGCTGGTCCGGGACCACCGCGAGGAGGTGCTGGAGGCCCTCGGCCCCTTCGTCACCGGCCCGGTCACGGTGGGCCCGCCCCCGGTCCCCACCCCCGCCGACCTGGCCCGGCTCGCCCTCCACCCGGACGACGACCTGGCCCCCAACCGCCCCGGCGAGGCGCTGCTCGTCGCCCTCGACCGCGACCCCGGCCCCGCCCACCGCCTGCGCGCCGACCCCCGGCGGCGGGCGCTGACCGCCGAGCGGACCGTCGGCGAGGCGCTGGACCTCCTGGACGGCGCCGGCTGGCGCGTCCTGCACTCCGTGCCGCTGCCCGGCGGCGACCGCGTCCACCATCTGCTGATCGGGCCCGGCGGCCTGTTCGCCCTGCACAGCCTGTACGCCCGCCGGCAGAAGGTCACCGTCGCCGATCCGCTGGTCACGCTCGGCCGGCGCACGACCGAGCCGCTGCTGCGGCGCCTGCGCGCCGACGCCGGCCGGGCGGCGCACGCCCTGACGGCCGAGGTCCGCCCGGTCCTCGTCCTCGTCGACCCGGCCGAGGTGGCGGTGCCCACGCCACCGAGCGAGGTACGGGTGCTCCGGGACACGGAGATCGCCGGGTTCGCGCGGACGGGCGGGCTGCTGAAGCCGGCGGACGTCGAGGCCCTGTTCGCGCTGGCCCGGGACCGCACGGTGTGGACGGCGGCGCTGTGAGCCGTACGGGCGTCGCGGAGTCGTAGTCCGTCGCGGAGCCGTACGGCCGACCCGGTCGCGGGCGTCAGGGCACCTCGGCCGCGGCCTTCGGATCCAGCAGGGGCGCCAGCAGGTCGCCGTAGTCCTGCAGGCGCGGGGCGAGGTCCGGAGCGAGAAAGGCCAGGGAGCGGGGGGAGCTGCACTCCGCCACCTCCTCCCAGGTGACCGGCGCCGACACCAGGGGCTCGGCGCGGGCGCGCAGGGTGTAGGGGGCGGCCGTCGTCTTGCGGGCGGCGTTCTGGCTCCAGTCGACGAAGACCTTGCCTGGCCGCAGGCTCTTCGTCATCCGGTGCACGACCAGCCGGGGCATCGCCCGCTCCGCCTCCACGGCGAGCTCCTTGGCGTACTCCGTGGCCCGCTCGGACGACACCGGCCGTACGGCCGCGCTGAGGTGCAGGCCCTTGGAGCCGGAGGTCTTGGCGTACGCCTCGATGCCGTCGGCGGCCAGCCGCTCCCGCAGCCACAGGGCGACCTCGCAGCACTCGACCACCGAGGCGGGCGCCCCGGGGTCCAGGTCGAAGACCAGCCGGTCCGCCTCACCGGGCGCCTGGATCACCCACTGGGGCGTATGGAACTCGGTGACCAGGTTCGCGGCCCACATCAGACTCGCCAGATCCTGCACCAGCACCATCCGCGCCGGCCCCTCCATGCGGGGCACCTCGGCGGTGGTGACCCAGTCGGGGGTGCCCGGCGGCACGTTCTTGGCGAAGAACAGCTGTCCGTCCGGACCGTCCGGGTAGCGCAGGAACGACACCGGCCGGTCGCGCAGATGCGGCAGCAGCACCGGCGCGGTGGTGGCGTAGTAGTGCAGCACCTCGCCCTTGGTGAAGCCGGTCGCCGGATACAGCACCTTCTCCAGGTTGCTCAGCGCGAGCCGTCGCCCCTCCACCTCTGTGATCGGCGTCATACGATGAGGATTCCAGAGAAACGGATGAATATAGGAACAATCCTGGCACAACGCCCGGTGTATCGACCGAAGGGGTGCGGAAGTGCGATCCATCTGGAACGGCGCCATCTCGTTCGGCCTGGTCAGCATCCCCATCAAGCTGGTGAACGCCACCCAGAACCGCTCGATCTCGTTCCGGCAGATCCACACGGAGGACGGCGGCCGGATCCGCTACCGCAAGGTCTGCGAGCTGGAGGACCGCGAGGTCGGCCAGGCCGAGATCGGCAAGGGGTACGAGGACGCGGACGGCACGATCGTCCCGATCACCGACGAGGACCTGTCCCACCTCCCGCTGCCGACCGCCCGGACCATCGAGATCGTCGCCTTCGTCCCGGCCGACCGGATCGACCCGCTCCAGATGGACGCCGCCTACTACCTCGCGGCGGGCGGGGCGCAGGCCGCCAAACCGTACACCCTGCTGCGCGAGGCGCTCAAGCGCAGCCAGAAGGTGGCCATCGCCAAGTACGCCCTGCGCGGCCGGGAGCGGCTCGGCATGCTGCGGGTCGTCGACGACGCCATCGCCATGCACGGTCTGCTGTGGCCGGACGAGGTCCGGGCCCCCGAGGGCGTCGCACCGGACACACCCGTCACCGTGAACGACAAGGAGCTCGACCTCGCGGACGCCCTGATGGACACCCTCGGCGAGATCGAGCTGGAGGAGCTGCACGACGAGTACCGCGAGGCGCTGGAGGAGGTGGTCGCCGCGAAGGTCTCCGGCGAGGCCCCGCCCGAGACCCCCGAGCCGGCGCGCTCCGGCAAGGTCCTCGACCTGATGGCCGCCCTGGAGAAGAGCGTGCGCGCGGCGAAGGAGTCGCGGGGCGAGGAACCGGCCGACTCGGGGGAGCCGGCGAAGACCTCGGAGGCGGAGGTACGGACGCTGCCGCAGCGCAAGTCCGCCCGCGCGGCCCCGAAGCAGACCTCCGGGAAGAAGTCCGCGGCCGGCGGGAAGACCGCCGCGAAGAAGACGGCCTCGTCGGCGTCGTCCGCGTCGTCCGCGTCGTCCACGTCGTCCACGTCCTCCGCGAGGAAGTCGACGTCCAAGTCCGCCCAGGGCGCGAAGAAGTCGACGGCCAAGAGCACCGCCAAGACGACGGCGAAGACGACGGCGGCCAGGAAGCCCGCGGCCAAGAAGACGGCTTCCCGGAAACGGTCGGCGTGAGGCGGTCTTCCGGAGACGGCCGGCATGGGACGGCCTTCCGCGAACGGCCGGCGCGGGACGGCCTTCCGGGCATGGTCTGCGTGGGACGGCCTTCCGCGAACGGTCGGCGTGGGACGGCCTTCCGGAAACGGTCGGCGTGAGCCGGTCCCGTCCGCTCAGGCCAGCCGCTCGGCGAGCAGGGCCAGCACCTCCCGCTTGCGCGGGGTGAGGTAGAAGTGACCGCCCTCGAAGGCCCGCACCTCCAGGTCCCCCGAGGTGACGTCCGCCCAGGACGCCAGGTTCTCGACCGGGCACACCGGATCGCGGTCCCCGCCGCAGGCGGTCACCGGGACGGCCAGCCGGCGCAGCGGGGCCGGGCGGTGGGCCGCCAGCAGCCGGAAGTCCGCGCGCAGCGCCGGCATGATCACGGGCCGCAGCTCGGGATGGTCGTACACGGCGGCACCGGCGGGATCGAGCCTGCGCAAGAGCCGCAGGATCTCGTCGTCGTCCGGGGCCGGACGCGCCGCGAGCTCGTGCGGGCCGCGCGGTCGCGCCCGCCCCGACACCACGAGCCGGACCAGGCCGACGCCCGCGTCCTCCAGCCGGCCGGCCACCTCGTACGCCACCGCCGAGCCCATGCTGTGCCCGAACAGCGCCAGGGGCAGCCCGTCCGCCGCCTCCTGGAGCAGCGCCTCGGCGATCACGCCGGCCAGCTCCTCCATCGTCGCCGGGCACGGGTCGTCCAGCCGGTCCTGGCGGCCGGGGTACTGCACCGACAGCACCTCGAGCCAGGGCGGGGCCGGCGCCGTCCAGCCGTGAAAGAAGCCGGCGGCCCCGCCAGCGTGCGGGAAGCACACCAGACGCGTCCGCGCACCGGGGGAGCGCACGCCCCGCAGCCACCGGGTCCGCATGCCGGGCACGGTCACGAGGCGCCCCCGGTCATGGGGAGTCCGGTCGCGGGGAGTCCGGTCATCGGGAGTCCGGCCACGAGGAGTCTGGCCATGGGAGTCCGGTCATGAGGTCACCCCGCGCCCGAGGGTGCGTGCCGGAGCGGGGCATGTTCTGACGGCCACCTGAGCACTCCCGTCGCATAGGGATCCCGACCGGGAACTGTAGTTCGACCCGGCGGCCGCCGCCGCCCCGCGCACGCAAACCGGCCGAGAAACCTCCCCACCAGGCGCCCCGCACGCCCCGGCACCCGGTGATCACCGGCCCGCGGGTCCACCCGACGGGCCGTCACGGCGACGATCTCGTAGACACCTACGAACGTTTGCGGTCACCGGACCACCCGCCGCCCGCTGACCGGTTCGCACCCTTGCTCCATTTCGCGGCTCCGTGCCCGCCCCGCAGGGCCGGAGTGGCCGTACGGGCTTGCCCGATGGGCTGGTCCGACCAACTCGCCCCTCCCTAGGATGGGTTGTCGGCGAGGTGATCCTCCTCGGCCGGCCCTGCCACTGGGGGAAACGATGGAGCCTGGAAAGCTGTCCACATCGATCGACGCCGCGGTGCCGACAGCGGCGCGCATGTACGACCACTATCTCGGCGGCAAGGACAACTACGCCTCCGACCGAGCGGCCTGCGAGGAACTGGACAAGGTCGTCCCCAGTACCCGGGCCCTCGCCGTGAACAACCGGCGTTTCCTCCAGCGGGCCGTCCGCACCCTCGCCGGTGAGTACGGCATCCGCCAGTTCCTGGACCACGGCTCCGGTCTGCCCACCCAGAACAACGTCCACCAGGTCGCGCAGGAGGTGGACCCCGAGTCGCGCGTCATCTACGTCGACAACGACCCGATGGTCCTCGTCCACGGCCGCGCCCTGCTCGACCAGAACGACCGCACCGCCGTCATCCACGCCGACATGCGCGACACCGACGGCATCTTCGACCATCCCGACACCAAGCGCCTGATCGACTTCTCGCAGCCGGTCGCCGTGCTGTTCAACTCGGTGTTCCACTGCATCCCGGACAGCGACACCGACGGCCCGCTCGCCGTGGCCCGCCGCGTCCGCGAGCGGCTCGCGCCCGGCAGCTTCATGCTGATGTGCCAGCTGGTCAGCGAGGACCCCGAGGTCCGTAAGTTCGTCACCGACTTCATGGACCAGGCGACCCAGGGCCACTGGGGTCAGGTGCGCCAGGAGAAGGACGTCGAGGCGTACTTCGAGGGCCTGGAGATCCTGGAGCCCGGCCTGGTCGAGGTCTCCACATGGCGTCCCGACAACGAGGTGGCGCCCCGTCAGCAGACGCAGGAGTGGATCGAGTTCGGCGGCATCGGCCGCCTGCCGCTGTAACGCGGCCGCCCGCACCGCACCGCCGTCCGGGGCTCTCGCAAGGGAGCCCCGGACGCGTGTCACGGGCGCGTCAGGCGTACCGCTTCATCGTCTCGCGCAGCCGCTCCAGCGACTGCCGCGGATCGAGGGCCTCGTCGCCCAGGCGGTCCAGCGCGAGCCGGTACTCCTCCGTCTCGTCCTGGTCCTCCAGGAACGCGGCGCTCTTGATGTGCTCCAGGTACACGATGTCCGGCAGGTCCACGCCGCCGAACCGGAGATAGGTGATCGGGATGGCGGGCGCGGACGCGTTCGTCACGTCCAGCGGCACGATCTGCACGGTCACATGGGGCCGCTGCGCCATCTCGACGAGGTACTCCAGCTGCTCGTGCATCACCGCGGGGCTGCCGAGGACCCGCAGCAGCACCGACTCGTCCACGATCGCCCACAGCCGGGGCGCGTCGGACCGGTGCAGCAGCTCACGGCGGCGCATGCGCAGCTCCACCCGCCGCTGCACCTCGCGCGCGGAGGCCGTGGGCAATCCGCGCTCCACGACGGCCCGCGTGTAGTCCTCGGTCTGCAGCAGACCGGGCACGTACTGGAGCTCGAAGGTACGGATGGCGGTGGCGGCCTCCTGGAGCCCCACCAGCCGGTCGAACCACTCCGGCATCAGCCGCTTGTCGTAGCGCTGCCACCATCCGGGCTCGTTGGCGCGCTTGAGCAGCTGCAGCAGCACGGAGGCCTCGTACGCCTCGGTGCGGTACAGCTCCAGCAGCGCGCGGACGTCCGCCTCGGTGGGCGGCTTGCGGCCCTTGCCCGACTCGATGCGCGACAGCTTCGCCGGGCTGAATCCGGCGGCCCGCGCCGCCTGGTCCTGGGAGAGCCCGGCGTCCTCGCGGATACCCGCCAGCTGCACGCCGACCAGCATCTTCAGCAGGGTGGGCGCGGGCTCGGTCCGACTGAGATACGGCTCGAGGCGGGAAATGCGAGGTGACTCGGAGGACATCCTGACTCCCCGTAGACGGGCATACGACAGACTGCATTATCGCATCTCGACGCCTTCCGCCGCCCGGCCCCGTCGGAAGTGGCGGCCTCAACTTCCGTTTCGCGCACGGAACTCGGGGCGCCGACACGCCCCGGGCGGGGGCGCCGCCGCCTCCCCCGAAGAGCCGCGGCGCCCCCTCTGACCGGCCCCCCTCACGGAGGGGAGCCGGTGTCCGTGACCGGCCGGTGCCGGCCGGTGCCTCCGAAGCGGTGACCGTCGGTCGTCACGCCAGGTGGTCGAACTCACCGTCCTTGGCGCCCGCCAGGAACGCGGAGATCTCACCCGGGGTGTACACGAGCGCGGGGCCGTCGGGGTCGCGGGAGTTGCGCAGTGCGACACGCCCGTCGGCCAGAGCCGCCACTTCGACGCAGTTGCCCTCGGCATTGCTGTGCCGGCTCTTGATCCAACGGACGCCCAACGAGCTGGCCCGTACGCCGTTCGGTGCTGTTGGCACTGCACTCTCCTTGCTCACGTTCCGCCACGCGCACGCCCCTCCGCCTCGCCGGGCCCCGGGCATGCCACGTGCTCTGCGATGACATTCCACGCGCAATTTCCCGTGAAATTGCACGAGGAGGCCTTCGTCGTGGATAATAGCCGTGCCGTCAACTGCGGTGCAGACGCCCCGTCATGACCGTGTATCAGGGAGACGCTGTGTCCTTACCTGCGTACGAAGGCCTCCGACCGCCCGGCAGTGCCGCGTCCCCCACGAGACCGGCGCGCCCCCTCGGCAACGCCGTACGAAGCCTCGGTTCCGGCACCCAGGCGCCCCGCATCGCGCCCCTGCCGCCCGCAGGGCCGGCCTCCCCGTACGCGGAGACCCCCCGCCCCGTGGCCCTGCGCCTCACCGGCGCCGAACAGGGCTGCGCCCAGGCCCGCGACCTCGTCCGCCGCACCCTGGACGACTGGTCCCTCGGCCACTGCACCGCCGACGCGCTCACGGTCGTCACCGAACTCCTGGCCAACGCCGTCCTGCACGCCGCCCGTCCCACCGGGGGCGACGGCGACATCTGGCTCCGCCTCAGCCTGCGCCGCCCGGCACACCTCGTCTGCGCGGTCATCGACCCGAGCGACAGCCCGCCGGTCTACCCCCACACCAGCGACCCCTTCGACGAACACGGCCGCGGCCTGCGCATCATCGACGCCCTGACCGAACACTGGGGCTGGACCCGGCGCCCCCCGGCGGGCAAGACGGTCTGGGCGATGCTCCGCACGGACGCCCCGACCTGAAGCCCTCGCTGCCCACGGTGCGTCTGGTTGTAGACGGCACGTACCACGCCGTCCCGCACGTCAGGAGCACCCCATGTCCAGCACCCCGCTGATGCCCCTCACGAGCCACATCGAGGGCAAGAACGCCCTCGTGGCACGAGCGCCAAGAAGCTCACGGCCGGCTTCCTGACCGGCGGCGCCTCACTCCTGGCCACCGGCGTACGCAGCTCCGACGCCGGCACCGAGACGATCCCGGTCCGCAACATCTCCAGCGTGGTGACCAAGCGCGACGGCTTCATGTTCACCAAGGTCGTGGTCGTGGCATCGGGCAACAACATCGACTTCCGCGTCCCACACGACGCGGCACCCCGCATCAAGTCCCTGCTCACGGACCTGATCCTGGGCAAGATCCCCCCTCCGAGCAACCGTCGGCCCCCGCCCCGGCTTCCGCACCACAGCCGACGACCACCCCCGTCGAACAGCTCCGCCAACTGGCCGAACTGAGGGACGCGGGCATCCTCTCGGACGAGGAGTTCACGACGAAGAAGGCGGAGATCCTGGCCCGCATGTGACGGACGCGCCCGGGCCGGCGACGGAGAGGGACGAGTGCAGGTGTCCTCCCCGAAACCCTAGAGTCGCGAACGTCGAAACCCGTTGAGGAACGAGCATTTCGCCGGACGGTAGGACAGGTGAGACACCCGCGAATCTCGCTGTCCCATCTGTCTGTTCTGTCTGTGCAAGTCAGTGTTCCAACCGGACAGCCAGACACATGAGACGTGACAGCCTGATGGCGTCCTGCCGGGCGCCGCTCCGAGCGGTAAGAGATGACCTTCGACGCTCGGCGCAACCGACGTGGCTCAACGCCGGTGTCGACCCGGCCGAGGGGCCGAGCGCGCAGGCAACAGCGTGAAGGTCCTGCTGACCCGCTACGCGAAGTGCCTCGACGGACGGCAGAACGTCGCCAACCGGCGCATCGAGGACCTGTTGCGCGAGTACGAATGACGTCACCTGCCTCGGCACTGGAGTCCCTGGAGTCTTTCCAGGGGCTCCAGTGTCATCTGAGACCGTCCGTGGGAACGGGCGCGGTCTCGTCAGTCCCATCGGGTGGTGATGGCTTCCTCGACACTGAAGACCACGTCGCACTCGGCGCACTGTGCGTTGCCGAAGACGTAGGTCAACTTGTGCGCGATGCCGGGGTGGCCGTCCGCGAGCGCGCGCGAGTGGAGGGTTCGGGCCAGCCCGAACAGGGCTTCGGGGGACCGGGGCTGCAGCGGTACCCTTCTCGCCGCGGACTGCTCCATGTACATGCTGTCCATGGTGGAGAAGAAGCCGTCCTCTCCGAGGACGATGAAGTTCTCTGAGGCGCATGCAGGACAGGGGACCTCGTACTCCCCATGGTGCACTCCGTCGAGCTCCTCGCCCCAGACCTCGACACCCTGAAGACTCAGAAGCGTGGCCAGCAAGTCGATGTAAGTCCCCGGGGCGTCAGCGAGTGTGGGGTCCTGAAGGGCTTCCTCGGTCAGTCGGATCAGCTCGGATATCTGCGAGGCGTAGGTCACCCGGGGATCTCTTCCGTCGTAGGGCCGGTCCGAGCTGGCCATGATCGAGCCGGCCAGATACAGCGGCGCCTGACGATACGGGGGCGGCCATTGCCGCGCCATCCTGGTCAGAGAGGGCAGGGCCGCGTAGCTCGCCGAGTAGACAGTGCCCTGATGGCACAGCCGGGACCACAGTTCGTCCCAGTCGGGGCCCAGCGGGTCCGCACTCGCTCCATCGAGCAGGCGGGGGATGTCTTCTGCGGTGCCATAGGCGTGGTGAAGCCGAGACCAGTCAGTCATGCCGCTGATCCAAGCAGTCGACTGCCATGTGCCGGCGGGGTGGCCGGGGAACGGGGCCGGCAGGCGCACCGCTGCGACGAGCATCATCTGGCCGTCCATCGAAAAGCAACAGTTACCTGCGGCGATGCCCCAAGACCCCGTCTACGCCTCGTCCACAGACCCCGACAGACGCCCGCTCCGCGCGGCACACCCCTGCACCTACGCGAAGACCCCGGCCTCAGCGTTTCCGCTGGTGACGGGGTCTTTGGGCACCTCATACAGGGTGCCCCCGGCAGGATTCGAACCTGCGCACACGGCTCCGGAGTGATTGCGCCGATCTCGCCTCAACCGCGCTGACCTGCGGCGGAATCTGCCAGGGGTCCCCGGATGCTGCGGAATGTGTCGGAGGTGTGTCGGACGCTGCCTAGCGTTTCGAGCCCCTCGCGAGGTCCCGGATGAGAGTAGTCAACTGTGTGCGCTCGCTACGTAGTGGGCCAAAGTAGTACAGGAGTGGCCTTCGGCTCCTGCGCCTGATTGTCAGGTCGGCTTTGCGGACAGTCTGTGACACCCCGGGGGCTTGAGTTACTCAGGAGCCCACCCCCGGAGTGTTACAGCCGATTGATCTCAGTTGACCACCCGAAGTCATCTCGGAGGTCTGTGTTGCCGCGCACGCTAGCTGTCAGTCGGGCGTCGGACGGTCTACTTAGATGAAGACATAGGGAGTAAGCAGACTCGATCAGCCGTAGGTCGGGAAGTCATTGCCGAGGATGATCCGCCAAAGGCGCATGGCCTCACGGTGGTCGCCTCGGTTTTCAGCTTCCAAAGCGAGGTCCGCCCTGTCCCGAGCGCTCATAAGACTGTCGTTCACAGCAGTTCTGCCAGCTTGGTTCAGGTAGGTAGAAAGGTCTCCACTAAATCCAGCTGGGTCGTCGACGGACAAGTTGTAAAGATTGTAGTCGAAAAACAGTCGGAGTGCGGTCCGAGAGTTGTTACCCATGGTTGCGTACGTCCGGGCGACCATCATTTCAAGGTGGAAAGAGGTGAGGCGTGAGCTGTGCGCTTTGTTCCATTTTTTTGCAAACCTGATGATCCGCTTGAGGTCGCCGTCCAAGGCGCCATTGCACTTATCCAGATACGTTTCGTGCGTGATGGGGTTGGTGGTCAGCCATTTGCCACTACCATCAGGAATTGCGTAGTTTCCGCTGTCGTACTTCTCGACCGGCGCCACGTCAACACTCAGACCGTCGGCGTAGAAGAATCGGACGGCCTGACCGCGAGAGCCGATTTTACGAACCGGAGAATTCTCGTTAAGAACCCTACGAATCCGATATAGGAAATCGGAGGAGTTGTATCGGTACTTACGGTCCCACAGCTCTTGGTCGACGCTCAGATGAACCATCAGGTCGATGTCATCAACGGGGTTGCAAGCGGTTTTGCGTCCGAGTGAGCCAATGATCCTGTGTGACTGGTAGCTGATGTCGTTGCTGGAGGGGAAGGCTGCCTTGATGACGTTCACGACAGCATTCCGGCGTTCGTACACTTTGGCCCACGTAGCGGTCGAGGGCTTCACCTTGTCGTCGTTGAACTCGTTGAATGCGCCCACGATGGTTGTCGCCATGCCTATTCTTCCCTGTCTGCTCCGTAGCTCTGGCCGCCACCGTTGATGTTCCGGCCGGACAGCTTGTAGGCCAGGCGACCCGGAGGATCCGCAGTCTTATTCAGTTCATCTCGGGTGTTGGTGAGGTTGCGTAGGGTGTCCCGTGCGTCCTCACGACTCATGTCGATTAGGTCAATCGCGAGGAACTGTCGTGCGGCCGTCTGTAGTTGGAGGTAGGCGTTCGCCGATGCCTGGGCCTGCGTCATACGGCGCGAGGCATTCACAGTGGTCAGCGTCGCGCTGAAGGCGGCCGCGGCGAGGGCGAGGACGCCGGGCCAGATACCAACGTCACCAGCGAGCGCAGTTCCCCCAGAGACGGCGGCCATACCTGCTGCTGGTACGCCGAGCATCAAGTTGATGAGGCGCCACAACTTCGCCTGCTCGAACTGTCCTTGGGCACTCCACATTGCACTCTCGTGGATGCGGGCGGCCTCCTGCGCGAGGGCACGGTGGGACTCAGGCAAGCCGGTGGGTATCAGTGGCACGAACACCTCATTTGACCAACACCGTGCGAGGTGGATGGAGACGGAGAAGAGGAGCGACGCACCAGTGTAGATCCCCAGGTTCATGAACTGCCAGCAGCGCGGATCTGCTGTGATACCTCCCCACCTCTCAGTCGGCCCAGGGCTACCGCTGCCGGTACGTCACGGGCTGGACGGCCTGGAAGAAGAGGTGGGGCCCCATTGATCGGACGAGGGAGTCGCGTTCTCTGAGCGATTGTGCTCTTAAGGCCTGACACCGGCTCCGACCTGCGGGGGGAGGTTGGCCCTTCTGGGCAGTGGCCCTGGTTGTGTCGGAGGTGTGCAGCGCCACCGTTCGCTGACCGCCGGCGTGGTGTCGTTGACTGGTGGCGATCGGGCCAGCAATAGGCGTGTGCCGAGGCTCCCTGACCTGCTTTCAGAGGAGCGAGAGGGGAAGCTTGCATGATCGCTCAGTCCGGAGCTCCTGGTGGATCGTTGCGAGCATTCCGCCTGGCTACGCCTCGCCGAGGTGCTAATATAAACACCTAAGTCGTAATAGGGGGGATTTTGGCCGCTCATTCGCATTTTAGTGTCGGAGATACCTGGTTCCAGTCGTTCCGAGAAGGTTACAATCCTGACGCTGCATCTATCTTTCGCGAAAGTGACGCTATTTGCGATGAAAATGGGGATCTGGATGGTTTCGTGATCTCCTCGCACAAGATGCGCGACCGGTTGGAGCTTCTGGGTATCGACATTGCGTCAACTGCCAATGCCTTCAATCACGGATATGCGGAGACCTCTGAAGACTATCGGCCGGAATCGTTCGACTTCACTGCCTGGCTGGAGGATGCAAAGGCCTCGGTGAGTGATTCCGGTGATTTTGACTTTGGTGTTGACGCGGACTGGATTGACTATGCCGTTGACATTCGCTACGTCATCCGGGCCGTTATTGAGATATACGATGATGACGTGCCCGTGATTTGGAATCTCGCAGATGTTATTGGACGTGGTTTCGTTTCCCCCGATCCTCGACTCTGCGAGATCGAACTGGAGAGAAATCAGGGGGCGACTGTTGCTGTCTTCCCCGTGATTGTGCTGACGGAGGGTTCGACTGACGCCGCTTTCCTGAGCGGTGCACTCAGTGTGATATACCCGCACCTCATTGATTTCTTGAAGTTCATGGATTTCGGAATTGGCGCCGAGGGGGGAGCTGGTGCTCTCATTCGGACGTTGAAGTCATTCGCGGCTTCTGGGGTTGCAAACAGGGTAATCGCCATCTTTGATAACGATACTGCTGCGTCGGATGCCTTGTCTGCGCTGAGCTCCCCACTTCCTCCCGGTTTTAGGGTGCTCCGCTATCCTGATATTGATATCGCGCGAAAGTATCCAACGATTGGTCCGACCGGTCAAGAGGTACTTGATGTCAATGGTAGGGCGGGTGCGCTGGAGTTGTACTTTGGTGAGGACGTATTGAAAGACCCCTCCGGTGCGCTTACGCCTGTGCAGTGGACCGGGTACTCCAAGAAGCAGAATGCCTATCAAGGAGAGCTTCTTGAAAAGGTCCGGCTCCAGAAGGCGTTTAGGCGTAAGTTGGACACCGCGATGTCTCGGGGTAATGTCTTGCCCGACGAAGACTGGTCTGGGATGGTCGCAATCTTGGATTGCATCCGTCGGGCCTTTCAGTCATCCCCAGCGAGACCCTCCCAATCTTCGGCGAAGCTCGTGTCTGAGCGTCATAGTGAACGGCGCGCCAAGTGACGAGATCACGCCGAGTGGTAGTTCGACCGATGCCATTCCATGCGAGTCGTGTGGGAGCATACGGAAATCGCCTTCGGCGATTGCAACTGAGAGAGGTCGGCTTCGCCGACGGGCTGTAACACCCCGGATGTTGCAGCCTCTGTGCCCGGACAGCCCGGACAGCTGCACATAGGGCTGTCCGGGCTGTTTGTGCAGGTGAGAGCCCTAACCGGACAGCCGGACAGTGCGGACACCTCCCAACGCGGTTCCATCGGACCCGGACAATCCGTCCGGGTCCGCTCCTGCTCAGTGCCGCACGCTGGTCATTGGCGGTAAAGGCTGAGATCACTTACCCCTTCCCCGCCGCGTCGGTACCGTGAAAGACGCCCCTACTCGGCAGCGGGAGGCAACACCACATGCGTGGTCTTGGAGATCACCTCAGCATCGGCGAGCGCATCGCGTTCTACCGGAAGCGCCGCGGCTACACGCAAGAGGTGCTGGCCGGTCTGGTCGGTCGTAGTACTGACTGGCTCGCAAAGATCGAGACGGGACGTCGGAAGCCGCCCCGTATCGACATGCTCGCGGAACTGTCGCGCACCCTGCGCGTGCCTCTCGGGGATCTGCTCGGTCAGACCGTGCTCATGGAAGACGAGCGGCAACAGGACGATGTCCCCGCCGTACGTGATGCCCTCATGAGCCCGCGTCGGCTCTCGCGTCTGCTCTTCGGTCCCGAGGCTGAGACCCAGCTTCCGACACCTGCCCCTGTGGCCATGCGTGTCGAGCAGGCATGGAACGACTATCAGGGAGGACGGCTCGGCAGCGTGATCGCAGCCTTGCCGGCGCTTCTTCAGACCGCACAGGAACTGGAGGATCGAGCGGCGCGCCGCGGCGATGACCACGGCGACTGCTGGGCAGTGTCAGCCCGTACGCACCACCTTGCGGCTACGACTCTTGCGAAGATCGGCGAGTCGGACATCTCATGGCTTGCTGCCGAGCGCGCGATGCGAGCCGCTGATGAGTCGGACGACCCGCTCGTGTTGGCGTCGGCTGCGCGATCCGGCACGCATGCCTTGCTCGCCAACGGGCGCTATGACGATGCGCTGGAGCTGGGCAACACGGCAGCTACGTGGCTGTCGGCTCAGGTGACCGACAGCAACCCGGCGGCGCTCAGCCTTCTGGGCATGATCCACCTGCGTGCCGCCGTCGCGGCGGCACGGCATCAGGACCGGCCCGCCGCAACGGCGCTACTGGACCGCGCCGAAGAACTCGCGGATGACCTCGGGTCGGATGGGAACTACTGGCAGACCGGATTTGGGCCGACGAACGTACTGCTCCATCGCCTGTCTATTGAGCTGGACCTCGACAACGTCTCGTACGTGGTGGCACACGGCCGGATCAACGTCGACCACATGCCGCAGGAGCGCAGCGTCTCGCACCGTATCGACTTCGCCCGTGCCCTGTCCCTCGCTGGGCAGGGGGATGAAGCGTTCGCGGAGCTACGTACGGCTGAGCGGACATCGCCGCAGCTCGTACGCAACAATCCGAGGGTGCGCGAGACGCTGCGGGACCTGATCAAGCAGTCTCCCGTGACCGGCGGTTCGCGTTCGTCCGAGGTGTTCGTGATGGCTCAGCGGTGCAGGGCGGTGCAGTGAGTTCAGGCAAGCGCGGGGTGCTCGGTGTGGTCGGGTCGGCAGCCGGAGGCGTTGAGGCTCTGCGCACCGGTCTTGTCGAGCCCGCGATGGACCGAGGATGGCAGGTGGCCGTCACTCTCACGCCGACCGCAGGTAAGTGGCTGCGGATGATCGGCGAGGTTGAGCGGCTGGAGAAGCTCACCGGCCTGCCTGTGCGTGACGAACCGCGTCTCCCCGGAGGAGACCGACCGCATCCGCCGGTTGACTGCTACGTGGTCGTCCCCGCGTCGGCCAACACGGTCGCCAAGCTCGCGACCGGCCTTATGGACAACCAGGCGCTGACACAGGTTGGCGAGGCCATCGGCACCCTCGGTCTGCCGGTTGTCCTCTTCCCCCGGGTGAACGCGGCGCACGCTCGCCACCCTGCGTGGCAGGGCCACGTCGACGCCCTTCGGGCCGGGGGAGTGCACGTCGTCTACGGCCCGGATGTCTGGCCGCTGTACGAACCGAGGGAAGCGCCGGCGGGACGCGAACTCCCGTGGGCCGCAGTGCTCGACGCCGTGGAGGAAGCCACTCGGTGACGAGGCGTCAACCTGCATGACTTGCAAGGAAGGAGGACCCGGACAGTCTGTCCGGGTCCTCTTCCGTTTCCGGTCGCATGCTCATTGGCATGTCAGGGATCAACGAGCGGAGCGGCGAGTTGGGAGGCCTGACTCCCACGGAACTTGGCTTGATTGAAGCGAGTCTGAGCGAGGCGCGCGCCACGGTCGAACGACTGCTGCGGCGAGCGGACGAACTTACGGCGAGGGTGGAGTCTCGTCGCCGACAAGCTGTTCAAGGCGGTCCAGTCGCTCACCGAGCAGACGAAGAGCGTCATGAATCGAGCTGAGTTCTGCCGCCAGTGCGGTGAACGCGGGACTGCTGCCCGGCTCGGTACCGAGCGGCACCGACGGGTCTCGGACGAACGTCCCGCGACCCTGCTGGGTGAGAACCAGTCCCTCGTCACGGAGCTGGCCGTAGGCGCTCTGCACGGTCATGAGCTGCACGCCAAGGTCTTTGGCGAGCTTGCGAGCCGCAGGGAGCCGGTCTCCCGGATCGTACTCGCGGTTCGGGCCCGTGATCTTCTCGCGAAAATCCGCGGCGATCTCCTTGGCCGTGGGCGTCTGCTTGGGCGCTTCTGGACTCTGCTCCATGGGTTTGAGAGTAGCTGGACCTAGGTCAATCTCTACGCCTCCGTCCGACTCTCTTGACAGTCAGATTGACATAGGTCAATCTGAATTCTCCGCGGCGCTGGGACTCCCCAGCAAGGTCGCCCGGCGCCGCGGTTCTCCCTGCTACTTCGACTCAGGAGAGCACCATGCGCACGTACGTCGGCCATCAACAGGCCGTGTCCGCTGAGGACTTCGTGGAGTTGGCCCTTGGCACCCCGATTGAGCTCTGGCTCGGGGCCGAGGGCGAGACGGACGAGGAGCGTGCGGCCCGTCTGGACGCGGCGCGCGACATCCTCGCCGACCCCGAGTACAGCAACCTGCCGGACGACGTGGCCCGCATCGCCGCCGAGGTGATCGAGGCGCACGCCCCGGAGCTGTTCAACGTCGTCCCACTGGCGAGCCCGGCGAGGCGCCGCCGGTCCTCCCGGAAGGGAGCGGCGGCATGACGACCGCAACCGAGACGGCACGGCCGGCGGTGCCGCCGCTGACGAAGCCGGAGATGGGCCTTGCAGGAATGGGCGCGCTGGCCGCGGCCGGTGTCGGCGCCCTGGGGCTGATCGCCTCGTTCGACGCGGTCTCTTCTGCTGCCGCCCGTTGGGGCTTCGGCGCGCCGTGGATGCTGCCGGTCGGCATCGACGTGGCCATTCCGGTGTTCACCGTGGCCAACCTGCTGCTGATCCGGATGGACATGGCGTTGGCGTGGGTGCGGTTCGTGCCCTGGGCGCTGACGCTCGTCACGTGCGGGCTGAACGTCGCCGCCGGGCAAACGCTGTGGGCCAAGGTCGCGCACGGCACGATGCCCCTGCTGTGGGTGGTGTTCTCCGAGATCGGCGCCCACGTCTACGCCGTCCGGATCGGCGCTGCCACCGGCCGGCGGATGGAGAAGGTGCGGTTCTCCCGCTGGATGCTCGCCCCGCTGTCGACGTTCGCCCTGTGGCGGCGGATGACGCTGTGGGAGATCACCTCCTACTCCGAGGCGCTGAAGCGGGAGCGTGAGCGGCAGCTGGCCCGCGCCCGGCTGCGCGAGCGGCACGGTCGGCGGTGGCGGTCAAAGACCCCGCGCCCGGAGCGCGTGCTGCTGAAGCTGGGCGAGCTGGCCCCGGCGAGCGAGGACGTCACGCCCGTGCCGCCGCAGCAGACGGAGAAGCCGAAGTCGGAGGCGCCCAAAACGCCGCGCAAGCGCCCGGCTGGCACCAAGGGCAAGGCCAAGACCGCGAAGGCGCCGCGGACCCCGGCGGAACTGCTCGCCGAGGCGCGCGAGGCCACGGCCGACTGGGCCGATGACGCGATCAACGCGGAAGCCATCCGGACCACGCTGCACTGCTCGGCTGCCAACTCCCGCGTGCTGCGCGACCTGTTGCTGAGCGAGCGAGCCGAGGGGCGCCGCCTGCACGCCGTCGACGGCGACGAGGGGACCGAGGAGGCGGCGGCATGAACACCGTGTTGACCATGCTGGCCGCGGCGGCGCCGGTCGCCTCCGGCTGGACGGCGCACACGCTGTGGCTACGGCGGCGCCTGAACGTAGCCCGCCGTGACCCGCTGACCGGGCTGCGGACGCGCGAGGCGTTCACCCGTCGCGCCACGGCTCTGCTGCGGGACCCGCGGGCCGTCGTGGTGCTGGCCGACGTCGACCGCTTCAAGCAGATCAACGACACCTTCGGGCATGCGGCCGGGGACGCGCTGTTGAAGGCAACCGCGGACCGGCTCGCCTACCACGTCGGCCGCTCCGGAGTGGCCGGGCGGCTCGGAGGCGATGAGTTCGCCGCCGTCCTGATTGACGACCACGGCACCGCCTCCGACCTGCTCGCCGTGCTGCATGGCGTGCTCGCCCGCCCGGTCGACGGCCAGGACCCGGACGTACACACCACGGTCTCGCTCGGTTGGGTGCGCGCTGCGGACTTCCCCGGCGACGACCTGTCCGCTCTGCTGCGGCGGGCGGATGAGGCGATGTACGCGGCCAAGCAGGCACGCGTCGGTACCCGCCGCGCCGGGTTGGGGCGACTGTTCGCCACGGTCACCGGGCGGCGCGCCGGCCGCGCCGGAGCCCGGACCGATGCTCTGGTCGTAGCGGTGGCGGCCTGATGTCCGCTTACAGCAAGTGCTTCGACCCGTCTGGTGACCGGTTCGGGGTCCCCACGTACCCGTGGCGATTTGCCCCGGACGGCTACGCCACTCGCCGGCAGCTGCGTGCGGCCGGGCTGCGGCCGGGCGGGCAGCCGGTCGCAGCACAGGTGATGCGCCGTCACCGGGGCCGCAAGGCCGGGGTGCAGGTCGCCTACCTCTACCGCGTCGACCGCGCGAAGCCGGTCCGGCCGATGACCTCCCGCAAGTGGGGTGCGCTCGCCCTGGCGATGCTCGCCCGCCGCACCTGCCCCAAGTGCCGGATCACCTACAGCTACTGCATCCCGACCTCGCTCGGGATGTGCCTCCTCTGCACCTACCCCGAGGAACAGCGCGCTGCCTGACCCGCTCAGTGCGGGGCCCGGTCCCAAACCGACCAAAGCAGCGGCCGGGCCCCGCATCCTCCCAGAGAGAAGGAACCCTCAGTGAAACACCCCGACGACGACAACGAACTCTTCAACCGGCTGGAAGCCGAGATGGCCGCTGACCCGGCGGGCGACGTGGTCGACCTGGACAAGGCCCGGTCGGCCCGCACCGAGTCGGCCGACCACACGTCCGACGCGTCGCCCGACTCCGGGCCCGACCGGTCGGCCGACGCGAAGCCGACCGAGTCGGCCGACCCGAGCGAGGGGGAGTCGGGCGACTCCGGCCCGGCCCTGGTCGATCGTCCGGCTCCGACTCAGTCGGGCCCCGGTCTGATCGATCGCATCCGCGACTCCAAGCGGCTGGACGTCCTCCCGGCGTGGGTGAAGTCGGGCCCGGAGTTCGTCGACGCGATGCGGTGGCTGACCGGGCACGTCTGGCACACCATCGCCTTCCACGCGGTCCGCGTGCCGTTCCTGTACGTGCCCAAGCTCATCTGGCGCTCGCCGCGCGGCCTGGCCAACACCCTGACCCGGGTGGGCCGCTGGGCCGTCGACGCGGAGGGTGAGCCGCTGCGGCAGGCCGAGGCGCGCCGGGAGAACTCCGAGCTGTACCTGAAGCTCTCGCGGCAGCGCGACCGGCGGGTGCGGCTGCGGATGCTCCTCACCATCCTCGGTGCCCTGGCCGCCCTGGCCATGGGCCTGTTCCTGGTCTACGGCGCCGAGCCGCGCACGCAGGTCATCGCCGCCACGCTCACCGTGCTGACGCTGGGCTGGCTGGGCGCGCCGGCGGATGCGCCGCTGGCTACCCGCGCGGTCATCAAGACCGAGGTGCAGAAGCTGACCAGCGACATCGTGGTCAAGGCCATGGCGTCCATTGGCATCGGCCAGATCGCCAGTGCCGTGGCCAAGGGCCAGGACGGCATCAAGTTCGTAGCCCCGATCACCCGCGAGGGCCCGGGCTGGCGCGCGGACATCGACCTGCCGCTCGGGGTGACCGTCGCCGACGTGGCCGACCGGCGCGCCCGACTCGCCTCCGGCCTGCGCCGCCCGCTCGGCTGCGTGTGGCCGGACGCCGACCCCAACGAGCACGAGGGGCGGCTCATCCTGTGGGTCGGGGACCGGGACCTGTCCAAGACCGGACTCGTCAAGTGGCCGCTCGCCAACGCTCGCAAGCACGACATCTTCAAGCGGATCCCGTTCGGCATCGACCCGCGCGGCCGGGCTCAGTCGGTGCCGATGATCCAGCACAACATCCTGATCGGCTCGCTGCCCGGCCAGGGCAAGACCGCCTCCGTGCGCGTGCTGGCCTGCGGCGCCGCCATGGACCCGTCCGTCGAACTGTGGCTGCACGAGAACAAGGGAACCGGCGACCTGGACTCCCTCGAATGCGTCAGCCACCGGTTCGTCTCCGGCATCGACGACGACTCGATCAAGTACGCGGCCGACTCCCTGAAGCTGTTGCGCGAGGAGGTCATGCGCCGTGCGGCTGCGATCAAGAAGCTGCCGCGGGACCTGTGCCCGGACAAGCGCATCACTCGTGCCATCGCCGACAAGCGCTCGCTCAAGCTGTGGCCGCTCGTGGGCGTGTTCGACGAGTGCCAGAACCTGTTCGCGCACCCCAAGTACGGCAAACAGGCAGGTGACGACGCCGAGTTCATCATCAAGCTCGGTCGCGCCCTGGGCGTGATCCTCGTCCTGGCCACGCAGCGCCCGGACAAGGACTCGCTCCCGACCGGTATCAGCGGCAACGTGTCCATTCGCTTTGCCCTCAAGGTCGCCGGGCAGGTCGAGAACGACATGATCCTCGGTACGTCCGCGTACAAGAACGGCGTACGCGCCACCTCGTTCCGCCCGGAGATCGACGCCGGTAACGGCTACCTCGCCGGCGCCACGGCGCTGCCGGTCGTGGTGCGCACCGCCTACCTGGACGACCACGCTACCCACGCCATCGCGCAGCGCGCCTACGCCCTGCGCAAGGCCGAGGGAACCCTGTCCGGCCACGCGCTCGGAGAAGACCCCGAGGCCGTGACCGGCCCCTCGTACGACCTGCTCGCCGACGTCGCCGCGGTCGTGCCGCCGTCGGAAGAGCGGGTGTGGAACGAGCGGATCGCCGCCCGGCTCGCCGAGCTGCGGCCGGAGGTCTACGGCGGCTGGAAGGGCGAGAACGTCACCAGCGCGCTCAAGCCGCACGGCATCAAGACCCGCGACGTGGCCGGGACCACCGACGACGGCACCCGCACCACCCGCCGCGGCATCGTCCGCGCCGACCTCACGAAGGCGATTGCGGAGCGTGACGAAAAGCGGGGCGCCGCCTAGCCCTGGACGGTGCTACCGGTAGCACGTCGCCCTGCTACCGGTAGCACCCCCGCTAGCACCTCGAACAGTTCCTGATCTGCAATCTAGCGCATAGCACCCCACCTGCGAAAACCCCGAAAACCGCCTGGAAGGGCCTCTCGTGACTCCCATCGCCCTTGCTATCGCCTGCCTGTTCGTCATCACGCTCGGTTACGTCGGAGTGTGTGCGGCCAGCCCGTTCGGCACCTGCCGCAAGTGCAACGGCTTCGGCTTCGCCATGGAAACCGACCGCAAGGGACGGCCCAAGCGCGGCAAGAGCTGCCGCCGCTGCAGGGCCACAGGCAAGCGCATACGCGCCGGCCGCTGGCTCTTCAACCGAGCCCAGCGGATCTACCGCGAAGGCACCCACTGACCACCCGCCCACCCCGCCAAAGGGAGGTTCCGCCCGTGGCCGTCACCGTCTCGCTCGTGGCCCTGTTCGGACTCGTCCTGTTCTTCCTGCTGCGCTCCAAGTCCCTCGGCTATGGCGCCGCGTTCACCGCCGCCGGGTTCGGTTTCTTCCTCGCCTCCACCGGCGCCGCCGGGCCCATCAACCAGCTCGCCGTCGCCGTCATCGACGCCATCCAGCACGTGTGAGGAGTACCGCTGTGAACGAACCGCCCCTGCCCGCCCTCGCGCACGACGTGTCCACCGAGCCGTACGCGCCTGCCCCGGCCGCGGTCGAACTGGCCGCCGAGCGCGGGCCGGTGGTGTGGGTGCCCGACGCCTACGGGCGCATGGTCCCCATGCCCAAGCACCTCGCCCCGCCCCCGATGGCCCGCCCCGAGCCGCGCGACCTCACCCCGCTGCCCCTGCTGGACCCCCTCGCCCAGCGCTTCATAGGCGCCGGCATCGGCGGCGGCGCCCTGGCGGCCGGCGTCGGCTACGGCATCGGCGAGGCCGTCCACGCGCTCGCCGGACTCGGCTCCGGCGCCCTGCTCTGGATCGCGCTCGCCGGGCTCGCCTGACGCGCCCCCGCCCGCGCCGTCGCCGGCGCCCGCGGCAGCACCGTCACCATCCGCAAGGCCGTCATCAAGCGCAGCCACTTCCACGGCTGACCACCCCGAGAGGAGAGACGTGTTCGAGATCCGCATCATCTGCGACCCGGTCGACACCGGCCGGATCGCCGCCGCACTCAGCGGCGCGTTCGCCGCCGGCGCCGTCCGCACCTACCCCACCCGCGGCGGCGAGCGCACCCGCCTGTACGTCACCGCCGACCACCGCCCCGAGCCCGGACCGTGGCCCACGCCGGACGAGGCGTACGCGCTCGCCCCGAGCATCATCCGCGAGATCGGATGGACCGCCCAGACGGCCGCCGACAAGCCGTTCGGCGAGCACCTGGGGCGGGAGTTCTGGCTGCGCAAAGCCGCGCTGCTGGACCGCATCGCGCTGCGTGCCGAGGAGGACGGCACGCCGGGTGACGCCGGCGAGGTGGCCACGGAAGCCGCCCGCCGGCTCATCGAGCACGACCGGGACGGCGAGGGCGACTACCACGGCGCCCCGTACTGGCCGGAGCACCCGGCCACCGCCGCCGACCCGCGCGGCTACGTCCGCCAGGAATACGCCCACTGGACCAAGAACCAGTAGCAACGCCGCGGCGGCGGGACTCCCCAGCAAGGTCGCCCGCCGCCGCGGTTCTCCCTGCCCATCCGCAGACAGAACAGGAGAACCCTCAGCATGCCGCACCTGGACGGCTCTGCCCAGCTCACCGCCGCGCTTGACGCAGCGTCGCGCGACTGGCGCGTCTTCCCTCTGATCCCTGGTGACAAGCGCCCGGCCGTCTCCGACTGGGAGACCCGCGCCACCACCGACCCGGACCGCATCACCCGCGCGTGGTCCGTCGCCGCCTTCAACGTCGGCATCGCCACCGGCCCGTCCGGCCTGGTCGTCATCGACCTGGACAAGCCCAAGCACCCCGGCGACACCCCGCCGGCCGCTTGGGCCGAGCATGGCGTCACCGACGGCGCCGACGTGCTCACCGTGCTCTGCGAACGCCACGGCCAGCCCTTCCCCGCCGACACCTACACGGTGCGCACGTGGAGCGGCGGCACCCACCTGTACTTCCTCGCGCCCGAGGGCGAGCCCCTGCGCAACACCGCCGGGGACAGCGCCCGTGGGCTGGGCTGGAAAGTCGACACCCGCGCGTGGGGCGGACTCGTGGTCGGCGCGGGCAGCACCTTCGCCGGACACCCGTACGAGGTCACCCACCACGGCCCCGTAGCGCCCCTGCCGGGCTGGCTCGCCGAACTCCTGCGCCCGGCCCCGTTGCCCCCACAGACACCCGTCACGGTCGCCCTCACCGGCCACGGACGGCGCACCGCCTTCCTCCGCTCCGCGATCAACGGGGAGGTGCAGCGGGTCACCGGCTCCGGCCCGCACGAGCACAACAACAGCCTCTACATCGCCGCGGTCGCCCTTGGACAGCTCGTTGCCGGAGGCGAGTTGAGCGAAGTCGACGTCACCGGCTGGCTCCTTACGGCCGCGCTCCAAGTCGGCCAGGGCGAGCGTGAGGCACGGCGGACCATCGCCTCCGGCCTGCGTGCCGGAGCACGTCGTCCCCGGACGGTCGCCGCATGAGCGCCAACCCCATCCCGCCCCTGCACCTGTACTCCGTGCCCAGCGACCCCGAGACGGCCCCTATCGCGCCGCCAAAGCGGGAGCGCCCCCGGACCGCATGGACGGCCGATCAGCTCATGGCCGCACACTTCCCCGAGCCGAAATGGGCCGTGCCCGGCATCCTCGCCGAGGGCGTCAACGTGCTCGCCGGACCGCCCAAGGTCGGCAAGTCCTGGCTCTCCCTCGGACTGGGGCTGTCGGTCGCGGCCGGCGGCAAGGCGTTCGACTCCGTGCCCGTCAAGGGCGGGCCGGTGCTCTACCTCGCCCTGGAAGACACCCCGCGCCGTCTCCAGACCCGCATGGGCAAGCTGCTCGGGGGCCAGCCCGCGCCCGCCGGTCTGACCCTGGTCACCGAATGCCCGCCCTTCCCGCAGGGCGGGACCGAGGCCATCGCCCAGTGGCTGGAGCGCAACCCCGACGCGCGCATGGTCGTCATCGACGTGTTCGCCAAGATGCGCGGACAGGCCCCGGCCGGGGTGTCGGCGTACGACGCGGACTATGTCGCCGTCGGCTACGCCAAGCGGCTCGCCGACCACTACGGCGTGGCCGTCGTCCTCGTGCACCACGTCCGCAAGGCAGGCTCCGAAGACTTCCTGACCGAGGTCTCCGGCACCAACGGCATCGCCGGAGCCGCGGACGCCACGCTCGTGCTGAAGCGGGCGCGTGGGCAGGCGGACGGCATCCTGCACGTCACCGGCCGCGACGTGGACGAAGCCGAGTACGCCCTCAGCTTCCAACCCGCCTCCGGCGCCTGGCACCTGTTGGACGGCCTGGTCTCCGACCACACCGTCAGCGACACCCGCGCCACGATCCTGCGGTACGTCCGCGCCCACCCCGGCGCCAAGCCGAAGGACATGGCGGGCGAGCTGCCGCACGTCGACATCGACACGATCCGCCGCACCTGCAACCGCATGGCCGACGCCGGACAGCTCACCAAGGACGCCGGCGGCCGGTACTACCCGGACACCGAAACCCGGACGCAGGGCGCCCAAGAGGTGTCCGCACTGTCCGGCTGTCCGGTTGTCCCGTCTGACCAGCACGAACACCCCGGACAGTCGGAATTGGAGCTGTCCGACCTGTCCGGTGCGGACGAAGCCGAAGGGATGGCGAAATGAGCGCCCGTACGCGGGACGAGAAGATGACCGTCAAGGAGGTCATCGCTGATCTGAAGGTCGCTCCGTCGACCTTCTACCGGTGGCGCCAGCTCGGGAAGGGGCCCCGCGCGATCAAGCTCCCGAACGGCGACGTGCGGATCCGGCGGTCGGAGTACGAGCGTTGGCTTGCGGAGCGGGAGGACGCTGCGTGAGCACCGAGAACGACACCCCGGCCGGGCGCCCTCGCGGGTCGGCCCGGCCGGGCTACTCCTTCGACGTCAAGCTGTGGAAGGTGACCAAGACCGGGCGCAAGTCCCGCCCGTGGCGCCTCCGGTGGGTGGTCGCAGGGCGAGTGCACGGCGACACGTTCACCACGTTGGCTCTCGCGGAGAGCCGACGGTCCGAGCTGTGGCAGGCCATGAACCGGCGTGGTGAAGCGTTCGAGATCGAATCGGGACTGCCTGAGTCCGAGGTACGCGCGGCGGCTGAAGCTGCCGAGGCAGCAGACGCCGAACCGCCAGTGCGGTGGTTCGAGTTCTGCCGGAAGTACGTGGCCGGGCGGTGGCGTACGGCTGCGGCCAAGACCCGTGAGGGCATGGCGGACGGTCTTGCGGCTGTGACGCTCGCCATGGTCAAGCGTGGAGACGACGCTCCCGGCGACGAGTCCCTTCGGCTGGCCTTCCGGTGGGGGATCGTGCCCGCGAACGCGGGGGAGGACCCGCCGGCCGAACTCAAGGCCGCGTACGATTGGGTCACGACGACCGACCGGCCGTTGGGTGATCTGGCCGACCCCGAGGTGTTCGAGGATGTGCTGTACCGCCTCAGCTACAAGCTGGATGGCGCTCCGGCTGCGGGCGACACCTACAAGCGGCGGCGCCGCGCTCTGAACACCGCTCTCGAACACGCCGTGGTCGTGGGGGAGCTTCCGGAGAACCCGCTTCAGCGTGCTCGCCGGAAGCACGTCGGCTCCAATGAGGTGGTGGACCGCCGCGTCCTCGTGAACGCCGTACAGGCCCGGCAGCTGCTCACCGCAGTCTCCTACGTCGGGTCATGGGATCGCTGCCGCGGGCGGCGCCTGGCGGCTTTCTACGCGGTCCTGTACTACGCGGGCCTGCGGCCCGCTGAGGCGGTCGGGCTGAGGCGGTCTGACTGCCACCTGCCGGAGACGGGTTGGGGCACGCTCACGCTGCGGGAGACACGCCCTGTCTCCGGCAAGCAGTGGACCGACTCAGGCGAGCGGCATGACCGCCGCGGCCTGAAGGCGCGGGAGGCGACCAGCGACCGCCCGGTGCCCATCCCGCCCGTCTTGGTCGCTATCCTCCAGGCCCACCTGAAGGAGTTCGGGACGGCCAGGGAAGGGCGCGTGTTCGGCAACGAACGCGGGGGAGTGGTTGGCTCTTCCACCTACTGGCGGGTGTGGGAGGAGGCGCGGGCGTATGCGTTGCCCCCAGAGCGCGTCAAGTCGCCCTTGGCCGGCCGCCCGTACGACCTGCGGCACGCGTGCATCACGCGGTGGTTGAACGCGGGTGTGCCGATCGCCGAAGTTGCCCGGAGAGTCGGAAACTCCCCGGAGGTGATCCATCGTCGGTATCACGGCTGCATCGACGGACACGAGGAAGCCGCGAACTTGCGAATTGCCAGAGCGCTTGAGGAAGAAGGCGACGTAATTTAGGTGCGACATGGGTGAAGGGGCAGACCATTCTCGGTTTGCCCCTTCACCTATGTCGACTGCGATATTGCCGCCTTGGCCAGCAAGGAATAACCCAGGTAGAAATGACTGAGCTGGATGACTATCTCTAGGTAGCGCAGCGTGTTCCAAGCGTGATTGAACTCGTCGTTGGAGAGATGGCTGAGTTCTTCCGCTCCTTCGCCCCAATGGATAAGGTCACCGTACTGGAAAAGCCTCACCAACGCTTCCGGCTTCACATCAGCGTTGGGGAGCATATCCGTACTCCAGCCTCGGGCCTCGCACACGGTGCGGTCTGCCAGGAAGGTCAGGAGGTAGGCGCGCAACTGCCCGTGAGCCCCGTTCCAACGGCGCTGTACTTCGTCGCGGCGGTCGCGCTCAGAATCAACGGTGTCGTGAATGCGGCGCCCAATGATTTTGCGTACCTTCGTGTAGCTTGCCCGTTCCTCGTTGCTGTACAGCTGCCGCCATAGAACGGTAGTTCCTCGGATCGCTTCACGGGGAGGAAACTCGGCGGTTAGCTTCTCTTTCTGGCTTCCGTCCGGTGCGCGCTGGACGCTCAACCTGATTCCCCCGCGGCTGCTGAGAACCGTTGACTCCGACAGTTCCTCGCAGCAAGCGATGTATCGCTTGATTACCGCGAGTTCATCAGCGGAAAAGCCGCTCACTGAGGGGAAGCGGCGGGGGTCTGGAAGGTCGAACACGATCTTAAGAAGCTGCCACCAGTAGGAGTACCCAGAAGGGTTGGTCGTCCTGTCGGCGTAAGGCGGAGGGAACCGTAGCGGCTGGGGGAGCGCCGTCGCTCGAAACTCCGTTGCCGTGATCTGCACCCGCCAACCTCCTGGACGGACTGGACGGCCCTCCGGTGTGTCGGAGGTGTGTCGCGAACCCTGAGAGACAGTGCGAGAGAGCGGGAGTCAGTGAGACTGACTCCCGCTCTCTCATGTCGGCATTCGTCCTGGTCAGAGCCTGGTTCCTGCTGACTGACCGGCGAGTGCCCCCGGCAGGATTCGAACCTGCGCACACGGCTCCGGAGGCCGTTGCTCTATCCCCTGAGCTACGGGGGCGTGTCGGTCGCGTTGCTCGCGGCGACGGGTAGAACACTACCAGCTCCGGTGGGGTGTTCATGAACGGGTTTCCCGGGGTCTGGCACCCCGTGCGAGCTGGGGTGGGTCCCCCGCAGGGGGTGGAAGTCGGGAAAACCCGGACGCGGTGGCCGGTCCGGACCTACTCTCGAGTTGTGCCAGGCGCGTCCGGCCGGGTGCTTGTTGTGGACGACAACAAGGTCATCCGGCAGTTGATCAGGGTCAATCTCGAGCTGGAGGGCATCGAGGTCGTGACCGCGGCCGATGGTGCCGAGTGTCTTGAAGTGGTCCATCAGGTGCGGCCCGACGTGATCACCCTCGACGTCGTCATGCCCCGCCTCGACGGGCTGCGCACCGCCGCGCGGCTCCGTGGCGACAGCCGTACCCGTGACCTTCCCCTCGCGATCATCAGTGCGTGTACGCAGTACGAGATCGAGAGCGGGCTCGAGGTCGGGGTCGACGCCTTTCTGCCCAAGCCCTTCGAGCCCGCCGAACTGGTGAGTGTCGTGCGGCGGTTGTTGGAAGGGGAGCGGCGGGTCGGTGGGGGGCTGGGGGCCGGCGTCAGGGTTTGAGGGTCCGACTCGCCCGGCCCGTTCCTTCCGAGGGGGGTGGCCCTTTGTGCGCACCGTGCCGCACCACACCCCCACCCCGCCCAAACCCACTCGCACCCCCACCCCCCTCCTCCCATACGCTTGACCCGTGACCCCCGTCGAGCTCTCCCGTACCGTGCTGGGCGCGGTGCGTCGTGCTGTCGATGACGGGGTTCTGGACGTCGCCGTGCCGGAGCGGGTCAAGGTCGCCCCTCCCGGGCCCGGTGGCTGTGGTGACTACGCCACCAACGTCGCCCTTCAGCTCGCCCGGCCCGCCGGGCAGCCGCCCCTGACGGTGGCCGAGATCCTGCGCACCCGGCTCGCCGCCAGTGACGGTGTGCGGGACGTCGTCGTCACCGGGCCCGGGTTTCTCAACATCTCCCTCGGAGATTCCGCCGGCGTCGATCTCGTCGCCCGCATCCTGCGACGCGGTCCCCGGTACGGGTTCGTGGAGCGGGCCACTGGTGAGGTCGCCCATCTGCACGCCCCCCGCGAGGTCCGGGCCGTCGTCGTCATGGATGTCGTCGGCCGGTTGCTGCGGTCCCAGGGGGTGGACGTACGTACCAACTGTGAAGGTGGCGCGCCCGCGGGGGAGTGGGTGACCGTGCTGGGGGTGCCTGACGGCGGCATGGGTGGCGGGATGGGCCACGGGATGGGTGAGGGAGCGCCTCGTGGGGGGGCCTCCTCGGGGGTTCATGTCATTCAGCCCGTTCCCGCCCCCGCCTCCCCCCTCCGTCTCGGTCGTGACGCCGGTCGGTGGGCTCTGCTTCACCCTGCCGCCCACGACCGGCCCCGTATCTCCGACGAGCATCTCGTCCAGCGTGAGGGCAACCCCCTCTTCCGTGTCCGTTACGCGCACGCCCGCATCCGGGCCGTCAGCCGTAACGCCGCCGACCTGGGATTCCGTGCCGAGCCCGGTGCGATCGGGGCCAGTGCGATCGGGGCCAGTGCGGTCGAGTCCGACGGCGGTTCCGCCCGGCCGGGGGGCACCCTCACCCCGCCCGCCGGTACCCCGGCCGAGCCGGGCTCGAGGGACCACACGGCCACCCCCCACCCCCTCCACCCCATCCTCGCCGACCACCCCCGCGTCCTGGCCCAAGCCGCCGCCCACCGTGCCCCCGATCGTCTTGCCCGGCACCTCGTCAGCGTCGCCGATGCCGTGCTGCCCCTGCTGCCCGCGGTGCTGCCGCGCGGGGCGGAGAAACCCTCGGCCACCCACCGTGCCCGGCTCGCGCTCGCCGAAGCCGCCGGGGCGGTGCTGGCCGGTGGCCTGTCCCTGCTCGGCATCG
This sequence comes from Streptomyces sp. SS1-1, assembly GCF_008973465.1. NCBI lineage: Bacteria > Bacillati > Actinomycetota > Actinomycetes > Kitasatosporales > Streptomycetaceae > Streptomyces > Streptomyces sp. SS1-1. The sequence goes on from NZ_WBXN01000004.1 coordinate 4,888,008, forward strand.
ACGCACCCGAACATCTCTGAGGAAGCCGACAAGAGTCATGAGCCGTTCCGCACACCCCGCCGGGCCCCGTCACGCCGACGTCCTCCCCGAGGGGCACTACTCGGGCCCGCCCACGGACCTCAACGCCCTCGACCCCAAGGTGTGGGCCCGGACCGTCGCCCGGGGCGACGACGGTGTCGTCACCGTCGGCGGGGTCGACGTGCAGACCCTCGCCGAACAGCACGGCACCCCCGCCTACGTCCTCGACGAGGCCGACTTCCGGGCCCGCGCCCGCGCCTGGCGCGAGGCCTTCGGGCAGGACGCCGACGTCTTCTACGCGGGCAAGGCGTTCCTCTCCCGTGCCGTCGTGCGGTGGCTGCACGAGGAGGGGCTCAACCTCGACGTGTGCTCCGGCGGCGAGCTCGCCACCGCGCTGTCGGCCGGGATGCCCGCCGAGCGGATCGCCTTCCACGGGAACAACAAGTCCACGGGCGAGATCCGGCGCGCCGTCGAGGCCGGTGTGGGGCGGATCGTCCTCGACTCGTTCCAGGAGATCGTCCGCGTCGCCCACATCGCGCAGGAGCTGGGCCGGCGCCAGCGGGTGCAGATCCGTATCACCGTCGGCGTCGAGGCGCACACCCACGAGTTCATCGCCACCGCGCACGAGGACCAGAAGTTCGGCATCCCGCTGGCCGGCGGGCAGGCCGCCGAGGCCGTGCGGCGGGCGTTGCAGCTCGACGGTCTCGAGCTCATCGGGATCCACTCCCACATCGGGTCGCAGATCTTCGACATGTCCGGGTTCGAGGTCGCCGCGCACCGCGTCGTCGGGCTGCTCAAGGACATCCGGGACGAGCACGGGGTCGAGCTGCCCGAGGTCGATCTCGGGGGCGGGCTCGGGATCGCCTACACCAGTGACGACGACCCGCGCGAGCCGCATGAGATCGCCAAGGCGCTGACGGAGATCGTCACCCGTGAGTGTGAGAGCGCCCGGCTGCGCACGCCGCGCATCTCCGTCGAGCCCGGGCGGGCCATCGTCGGGCCGACCGCCTTCACGCTCTACGAGGTCGGGACCGTCAAGCCCCTCGACGGGCTGCGCACGTACGTCTCCGTCGACGGCGGCATGTCCGACAACATCCGCACCGCGCTGTACGACGCCGAGTACAGCGTCGCCCTGGTGTCCCGGACCTCCGACGCCGAGCCCATGCTCGCCCGGGTCGTCGGCAAGCACTGTGAGAGCGGGGACATCGTCGTGAAGGACGCGTTCCTGCCGGCCGACCTGGCTCCGGGCGACCTCATCGCCGTACCGGCCACCGGCGCGTACTGCCGTTCCATGGCCAGCAACTACAACCACGTGCTGCGGCCGCCGGTCGTCGCCGTGCGCGACGGCGCCTCCCGGGAGATCGTGCGGCGGGAGACGGAGGAGGACCTCCTGCGGCTCGACGTCGGCTGATCCACGGCCGGAGCCCAGCGACGGCCATGGACACCGGGGTGGAAGATCTCCCGTCACCCACCCCGGTACAAATGAAATAGATGTCTCACGATCCGGACGAAGGGCAGAAACTTCCGTCC